>JAEINK010000038.1 GCA_016342585.1 Spirochaetales bacterium | reverse complement strand
TCGTCCAATGAAATCTCTTCGTCCAATGAAATCTCTTCGTCCAATGAAATCTCTTCGTCCAATGAAATCTCTTCGTCTAATGAAATCTCTTCGTCTAATGAAATCTCTTCGTCTAATGAAATCTCATCGTCTAATGAAATCTCATCGTCTAATGAAATCTCTTCGTCTAATGAAATCTCTTCGTCTAATGAAATCTCTTCGTCTAATGAAATCTCATCGTCGTCTAATGAAATCTCATCAGAAATTTCATCTTCAGAACTCTCTTCAAGTATTATGTCATCATCAGAGGAAGGAGCCTCTTCAATGTTGATTTCCTCATCAAAATCAGGAGCTTCATCAAGGATGATCTCTTCATCAAAGTTCGGAGGATCTTCAAGTACAAGCTCTTCATCCAGTTCAGGGGCTTCATCGAAGGTAATTTCACTCTCCCGGGAATCGATTTCATCAAAGGAGGGAACTTCATCGAGAATTATTTCCTCATCGATTGAAGCAGCATCATCGAGTGATATCTCTTCTTGAACAAGGGTTGAATCAGATGAATCTTTGCTTTCAGGACCTTCATCGATGATATTACCTAATGATTTTTCATCGGGAACTATATCGTCAAGGATTACATCATTGGGGTTTTCAGACTCTTCACCGGCAGATTCAGTTATATCTGCTGTGTTTAGAATATTATCGAGTTCATCTCCTGTGAGGGCAATTGTTTCGTCTTCATCATCATCAAAGAACCCTACAACCTGAGAATCATCCCTTTCTGCCCTGTCGGCGGCTTCTTCTGCACGGAGGTTGGAAAGTTCTGTTTTCAGTGATGTTAATTCATCCTTAATAGATAAAAGTTCACTTTCAATTTTTAAAAGTATAGAGTTGGTTTCAGGGGAGCCGGATTCCACCACTTTTATAACTTCCTCCTCTGTTTTAAGAAGATCCTCTTCGAGAGAGCCAAGGTCATCAATTTCATCTTCTTCAGAAAAATCGCTGTCAAGTTCAAGTTCTTGAAGGTTTTCACCAAAATCGGCTTGTTTTAGCTCATCATCATCAATATCTGAAAGTCCTTCCTCGGCAGTGGGGAGGAGGGATGAGTCTTCGTCAAGTTCATTGCCAATGATCTCTTCATCAAAATCGGGTATCTCTTCTACAAGAAACTCTTCTTCTATAGAAGATTTCTCTTCATCAGTTAATTCAGCATCTAAATCAATCTCTTCGATTTCAACTTCCGGAAGATCTGCTGCGGCCAGTTCAAGGGCTTCAATTTCATCTTGATCCTGTTCGGAACTTAAAGCATCAGTACCTGCAGGCGATGCTATATCATCAAAATCCAGGTCATCATCCATATCTGTTAATTCTATGTTGTCAAAATTATCCAAATTCATATTGTCGTCTCCGTAGGAGTCCTCTTCCAATGCATTCTGAATGGTTTCAGTATCATCCGAGGAAATTTCAAGCTCCTGAAGTTCTTTCTCTATATCTAAATCTTCAAAAAGTTGTTCGTTTTCATCTTCCATAGAGATATCGGAAAGTTCCAGGTCCACATCCTCTGTCATTTTATCCAGATCAAAATCAGAGTCTGACGGATCTTCAAAATCGTCTAAAGTCTCAATTTCTTTGGTTTCCGATTCTTCAGATGTAACCTCTTCTGATTCAATATCCTCTACTATTATATCGGATTCAAAAGAGTCCATTTTTTCTATTTCACCGAAATCCTCATCTGTATCAAGATCGGGAAGATCCATATCTGAAAGTGATTCCATAGATTCTTCGGAAATATCGCTATTGTCTATTTCTTCATTGAAGGAAAATTCTTCTATCTCATCCATTTCAAGATCTGGAAGTTCATCTTCCAATGAAAAATCTTCATCAGATAAATCATTGGATAAGTCAGAGCTTGAGTCATCATCCATTTCGAGGTCCCCTAAAAGCTCTTCTTCTTCGGAAGTGAGCAAATCGGACTCTTCTTCTGTTTCAATCGATGGATCGGTGGTACCAAGATCTTCAAGAGTAAAGTCATCACTGTCATCAGAACTATCCTGAATATCTTCAGGTCCTACTTTCACCCAAACCCCATATTTTTCGAGTTCAGCATCTTCCGGGCTGGGAGAGAACTCATCCATGTTCTCAAATTCTTGCTTATCATCCATCTGGTCTTTTGAAGCCATTTTACTCTCCTGTAAGATACACACTACCAAATATATCGGCAGAAAAAAACTGTAAATGAAGCATCATTCTAGTATACTTCATTTAGATATACATTAACAATAAAAAAAAGTGCATTTATTCCCTGAAAACTAAAGGAATTGACCTTTCAGGCCGTAAAGAAAATATGACTTTTCTCAAGCGCGTACTTACGGGCCTTTATGCATCATTTTTATTGTACATACTTCTTATACTGGTCCTTGGTGATTATGGAATAGCTGAGAAGAGACGGCTTCAGGATTACAGAGGTGTATTGACCGAAAATCTCAATGAGCTTGAGATTCTAAATGAATCACTAAATGAAAAGGCTGCTTCACTGAGGACAGAGGCCGAAACACTTCAGATATATGCCAGGAACCTTGATTATTATCGTCAAAATGAGGGTGTGATTCTCGTGGAGGATAGGCAGCGAGAACAAAGCACCTACTCAATGGGGAAGATGCTTGCCTGGAATAGAAAGATAGTGACTAAAACGCCGCTTTTCAGGGTGCTCTCTTTAAGTTTTGGGATTATCATTTATCTGCTTATGAGTTTGTTTTTTCCAGGTGAAAGAAATGATAATTTCGTTCGACGATGAAAACACAGGATTAGAATTGAGAAGCTGCCTGTCTGCGGGTGGTATTGCCATTATTCCCTGTGATACAATTTACGGTATCGTTGGCAGGGTTCCCGATACGGAAGGGAAAATCCGGGAGATAAAGGGAAGGGGCGAAAACAATCCTTTTCTTCAGCTTGCTCCGGATGAGGATTCTGTAAAAAATATATCAAAAACCAATATTCCCTCTTCACTTAGTGCCTACTGGCCAGGACCAGTCACCCTGATAATCAATGATATGAATAACAGAAGCCGCGCTCTCCGGGTACCGGCGGACGAGTTCCTTCAAGACATTCTGTCAAAATTAGATTTTTTTATATATTCTACCAGTGTCAACATGAGTGGAAGGTCGCATCTTGATCGAATTGGAGAAATTATCTCAACTTTTGAGGATGAAGTTGATCTGATAATTAATAAAGGTGATCTGTCTGAAGGAAAAGCCTCTACTCTTGTTGATATAAGAGAGAGGCCATATAAAATCCTTCGTCAGGGCGAGATTGTGATTCCCGACTCTGTTTTACTGAATCTTTCTTGATTCCATATAAAAACGCTTTTCTCGTGCTTCTCCCATTGAGAATGTCTTTCTTGGGAACGCACCTCGACTTTTAACTGCTTCAAAGAAACTACCCTTATCAATGGCAGGCAGTAGTATTCCCATATTTCCGGATTCGAAGGAGAGTGTTCTGGTTGACTCGGTTCCGTGAATATAATCAACCCTGCTGCCCGGGTTTTTGAGAAGAAAATTATCCATCCAGTCCTGAACAAGACCGGTTGGTAGGAGTCCTTCCTCGGGGATAAGTTTTATATAGCCATTAATCCCATTTCCCATAATACCTATAACAGGTTTTTGAGGATCCGCCGAAACAGAGGTAGATATCAAATCAAGATCATCGGTGGCGATGAACTCTCCTTTACACTCTTCAAGGAGGGCGGCCAGTGATGCCTGGGGATCCGTATCAAAAATTAGTCTGTGAATGGGTTCGAAAACAATACCCTTATCAAAAAGGTTTACTAGTTCGACTAAGGCATATCGTGCCGGATGGTTCTTTAAGGAGGCATCATCAAGATCTTTTTTAAGATCTTCCCATATCGATTTTGCTGTCGCCAGTGAGTGGTTTCCATCTCCCATGGCATAAAGCATGGGATCATCCATATTCTCCTTATCGAGGAGGGTTAAAAGTCCATTGGCAAAGGCTTCAATATCCTGTGGTGTGCTAATATGGTAACCGGTTAAATGACCGGAACCCATCATGAGCTCAAAATCATAGATTTTTGGGAGCTTATCTGCCTTTTTTTCCAAAGGTTCAATGCATAAACCTGCGGGATCATTCAAGAGGACCATGATGTGGGGAAACTCAAGGAGGGCATCTTTTCGGATCTCTTTCCGCGGGGGAATTCGATCAAGGATCGTTCCTTCCGTTGCCCGGATAAGGCTGTTTGAGCCCTCTGTGAAGTCGTAGGCTTCAAGATCCAGGGCTGTGATGAGTCCCCACCTGTCAGGAGAGTCGGGTGTTGTTCTGCGGATTAATACAAAAGACTCACCCAAGGAGGATAAGACTCCGTTGGAAATATAAGAATTCATGGTACTGTTGATGTTTTTAATTCTATCAATGCCATCTCCGTCTTCAAGATAACATTCAGGAAATATGAGGTTAAGAGTGGATGGCTCATTGCCTACAAGTTCTGTTACAGCCTGCCAGTATTCAGGTTCTGAAGAGTATTGATCACAGGCGATTACCGCCCACTTTTGAAGATCTGTACCTTTAACGGGAAGCATTATTTCCGGAAGGGTAATTCCGACTTTTGAAAGTTTTTCTTTAAGTTCCATAAAACACATCCTCTGCATAAGAAATATTCAGAAAGAATACAACCCTAACCGGATTTGCTGCAAGGGGATGTATGAGAAAAATCTATTAATAATCATATAACCTCGATTTTAGATTGAAATATTGTATCCCGATTTTTACAATGATAAACCTGATAAAAGGAATTAACAAAAACAGAACAGCAGTATAGAATGGTCAATTATAAGGAGAATAATTTATGATACCTTTAAGAAGTGATATTTCAACAAAAGGCCGAAGAATGGCTGGAGCGAGAAGCCTCTGGCGTGCTAACGGTATGAAACCCGAACAGATGGGAAAACCCATTATCGGTATAGTCAATTCCTTCACCCAGCTGGTACCGGGCCATGTGCATCTTCATACTATCGGTCAGGAGATAAAGGCAATAATCGAAGAGACAGGAAGTTTTGCCGCCGAATTTAATACCATTGCCATTGATGATGGCATTGCCATGGGGCATGACGGAATGCTCTATTCCCTGCCGAGTCGTGAACTCATAGCAGACAGCGTTGAATATATGTGTAATGCCCACAGGATTGATGCCATCATCTGTATCAGTAACTGTGATAAAATTACCCCGGGAATGCTTATGGCTGCCATGAGACTCAATATTCCTGCTGTTTTCATTTCCGGAGGTCCAATGGAGGCTGGTAAATCTCCTTCAGGACCGATAGATCTTGTGGATGTCATGGTTAAGGGGGCTGACCCTTCTGTTTCCGACTCGGAATTAAACGATCTTGAAGTTTCTGCCTGTCCCTCCTGCGGTTCATGTTCGGGGATGTTTACAGCTAACAGTATGAACTGTCTGAATGAAGCCTTGGGGCTTGCCATGGTCGGGAATGGAACTGTTTTATCCACCCATGAAAATCGAAAGATGATGTTTCATAAGGCAGGAAAATTGATAGTTGAGCTGGCCAATAGATACTATATGGAGGGCGATGAATCGGTCCTTCCCCGTTCAATTGCCACTAAAGCCGCCTTCATGAACTCCATGAGTCTGGATATTGCCATGGGAGGATCCACGAATACAGTTCTTCATCTTCTTGCTATTGCCCGGGAGGCTGAGGTCGATTTTACGATCGAGGATATTGATGGTCTCTCCAGAAAGGTTCCCTGTATTTCAAAGGTTGCTCCCAATTCCCATTACCATATACAGGATGTGAACAGGGCTGGTGGAATCATGGGGATTCTTGGAGAACTGGACCGGGGCGGGCTGCTGGATACCTCGGTGAACAGAGTGGATGCTGACAGCCTTAAAGAGGCTCTGGATTGCTGGGATGTGATCCGCGAAACCTCAATTCCCGAGGCCGCAGAATTGTGGTCTTCTGCTCCTGGAAACGGAGAGCGAAATCTGGTTCTCGGATCTCAGGGAAACAGTTTTAAAGAGTTGGATCTTGATCGAAAATCAGGTTGTATCAGGAATATTGAGAATTGTTACTATCCGGATGGTGGATTGGCTGTCCTTTTTGGAAATATTTCGCAGAGGGGTAGTATCGTAAAAACTGCCGGTGTGGACCCTTCGATTTATGTGTTTAAAGGTCCTGCGAAAGTTTTTGAATCTCAAGAGGACTCCTGTGAAGGGATTCTCAATGGCAGTGTAAAGGCAGGGGATGTTGTGATCATCCGATACGAAGGCCCCAAAGGTGGTCCAGGAATGCAGGAGATGCTTTATCCTACATCCTATCTTAAATCGAAGGGGTTGGGAAAAGCCTGTGCCCTGATAACAGATGGTAGATTCTCCGGGGGAACTTCCGGGCTGTCGATTGGGCATGTCTCTCCTGAAGCCGCTTCCGGTGGTGATATTGGACTTGTTCAGGATGGAGATGAGATCGAAATTGATATCCCCGGGAGGAAGCTCAATGTGCTGGTTTCCGATTCTGTCCTTGCCGAAAGGCGTAAGGTTCAGGAAGGTCGAGGAAAAGCGGCTTTTACACCTGTGAAAAGGGAGAGGGTTGTATCGAGAGCTTTAAAAGCCTATGCAAAGTTTGCTGCCTCGGCCGATATGGGAGCTGTGAGGGTTCTTGACGATTCAGATGAAATTTAGTTTTATTTTTCTCTGCTCTGGAGTCTGCGGGCTGTTCTCAGGATCTTGATGATCTCGAGAGTTTCAGCGGGATCACTTGTTTTCTGAAGGCTGTCTTCCAGGAAGATGATAAAGTTTGATAACGCGTCGAACATAGTGTCTCTCCTGCTCTGATTATCGGAGCAGGAGGGCAAAATATGAAGAGGTTGTGGAGAATTTGTGTTTTTAAAAGGTCTGAGACTATCAAATCCCGTTGAATAAATGCTATTTTTCCAAGCCCCTGACTTTTCTTCGAAGGATGTAACCTGTTTTCAGAGGTTTGTCGGTTTTAATCGTGTACTCTTTTCCATGATCTGCCTCATTTACCGAAAGACCATGTTTATCATAGATCTTATAGTCACAATCCTTGATATAAAGAATATCCGGACCGATGAATTCAAGTTCCTCACCACATACAATTTTGTTTTTCACCTCCAGATGAAAGGCTCCATTTTCTGCAGGTTCTCCCAGAGTGCCCAGAAAAACGGTGGTTCGTTCATAACTTTTAGTAGTAGGGGCTTCAATATCTTCTTTATCAAAATAGAATCCGGTGGAAAACTCCCTGTGACTGACTTTTAAGAGTTCTTCCTTATACTCTTCAAGTTCCTTCTCCGATACATTTGAAAATCCTTCAACTGCATCGAGGTGTTTTCGATAGGCTCGGGTTATTACAGCTGTATAATAAAGAGATTTCATCCGCCCTTCGATCTTGAGGGAATCAATTCCAGCTTTCTTTAAATCCAGGAGGTAGTCGATCATGCAGAGATCTTTGGATGATAATATAGAAGTAAATCCGTCACCCTCATAGACAGGATAGTACTCTCCCGGTCTTTCAGCCTCTTCAAGTACCCTGTAGTTCCACCGGCATGAATGTGAACAGGCCCCCTGGTTTGCTGATCTATCGGCCATATAACGGCTTATAAAACAGCGGCCGGAATAGGCCAGACACATAGCGCCATGAACAAAGGTTTCAATTTCAAGATCAGGGACACTCTCTTTAATGGAGGCGATTTCCGCAAGGGGGGTTTCTCTGCCCAGAATGACCCGGGAGAATCCCATATCCCTATACATCCGGGCGGCTGAGCCATTTACACAGTTAGCCTGGGTGGAGAGGTGAAGGGGGGTATCCGGGAAATGTCCTTTCAGGATGGGGACCACACCAATATCTGAGATTATGAAGGCATCGAAGGGGTACTCTTTCAGATAATCGATATTATTTTTTAGGTTTTCAATATCTCTCTGATGAAAATAGATATTTAAAGCACCAAAAAGCTTTTTATTACCTTTCAGTTTTTTAACCTCGTTAAACTCATCCTGATGAAAGTTATCAGCTTTCTGTCTGAGTGAAAAATTTCTTATCCCTATGTAGGCTGCATCGGCTCCATAGAGGTATGCATATTTTAGTTTGTCTAGATTCCCGGCAGGTGAAAGCAGTTCCATATTTACTCCTTCATTTCAGCCCTTTTGAGGCAGGGGAAGATTAACAATTAACCATTGCATGATCAAGATGTTACGGGGTATAGTTGCACCATCATGAGAATAAGGCATCTACTGTATCTAACTATCACTCTTTTTTTTACGTATTTCTCCCTTTCCGCACAGGTAATAAATTTTCCAGGCCTGGTCAGGTCTGAATTTTCATCCGAGACTCTTCGGCTTATATCCACCATTCATGAAGAAGGGTGGTCTGATGCGGGATTCGAATATTCCCGAATTTCGGAATTCAGCAGGGGGGGCGTTGTTGAATCGGAAACCTTCTACGATGAAAATGGTAAAGAAGGGAGTAAAATCCTTTATTTTTATGATGATGCGGGAAGGCTTTCATTAAAAGAGTTTCATCATCCCGATGCCCGGATACCGGATAGTGAATATTATGTCTGGGATAATCAGGGGCGGCTTTTTTCAGTGGCAAGAGTATACACCACAGGAAAATATGGCTGGAGATTTGAATATACCTATGACGAATTTAATCGTTTGAGTGTTGTTACGAAGATAGATCGATACTGGAAGGATGTGGTCGTGTGGGTGAAAAAATTCAGCTATGATGAGGCCGGCCGGGTTGTCTCTGCCGAAGGGGGTGGGTTGGATGAAAACATTCGCTGGTATGACGAGTTTGAATGGGATTCCGAAAACAGGCTTGCTGTAAAAAAGAAATTTGATGTGAATAAGGAGCTTGTTTCCATTACCCGCTTTGGTTATAGCAATGATGGCAGGGTTGATCTTGAAGAGTATTTCGATGTTTCGGGAGACAGACTCCGTGAGGTGAATTTCTATTACAGGGAAAATGAAAGGGGATTGTGGATTGAAAAACAGATTGGTGAGATGATCCCAGGCCGGGTTGGGAATTATTTTCGACCGGTATCAAGGTATATCAGAAATTACACATATAGAGAGTCTCTCCCCGAAGCCGAAGCCAATATCGATTTCGAAACCAACATCGAAGATACTGTTGATTCCGAAGATTCGATAGAAACTCAAACTCCCGTTGGCGTAACCAATGGGGGCAATGGTAACATTGATATCGATAGTGACCCTGAATCTAATTCCGCTTCTGAGACGACACCCTTTTAATATTATTCCGGAAATATCCACTCATAATCCTGCTTCTTACCCTGTAAAACTCATCCCAGGGCGAGGGAAGGGGGTGTAAAACTAGATCTTCCAGCGGGTAGATAATGACCTCCCTGTTGGGGGTTATATAATTGGCCATGGGAATTGGTATTATATTTCGCACTGAAATCCCCCCCCTTTTACTCTGGAGGGATGAATCATCCATCGTCTCCTGGGTCCCCAGTGCACCGATCACCAGTTGAATTGCCGCAGAATCTCCGGTATAGGACCACTCCTCTTCGGGCAGAACCTCATCAATTATTCTTCCCTGGCCGGATAGAAAATTTCCCAGGGAGTAGAGGATGACCCCCTGGCTGGTTTTTGATTCAACAACTTCGATCTCCTGGATAACATGAGGATGTTGGCCCCAGACAATATCCACTCCCGCATCAAGCAGGGCATGGAAAAAGTCACGCTTCGGCTGAACCGGAATGAAATTATATTCAACTCCCCCATGATAGGAGATAATAAAAAGATCATAAGCATCCGTCTTTACAGCCAGCCATTGGAGAAATGATTCTCGTTCTTCTCGTTTATTATAATCAACCTGATAGAGATATCGGGAATCCATAGGATTGTTGCTCTTTTGCGTTACAGCAAGAAACCCGATTTTCCATCCATTTTTATTAATCTCGGTAATCGTATACTCATCCTGGGGAACATCGGAAACCCCGGAGTAGTAAAGTTCACGGTTTAACTCATTTCGGACATCTTCCGCCAAGGTCCCGGCGGCTCTAAAAGTGGCCTTTAAGGATTCAAGGCCGATATCACCCGAGTGATTATTGGCAATAGAGAAGGCATCGAGTCCTGCATCAACAAAAGCCCGGAGGTATATCGGATGGATGTTGAAACTGGGAAAACTTGCCATGGGTTTTTCGGGATCCATAGGAAACTCGGCATTGGTGAAGGTCAGATCATCCTTTAGAAAAATATCCTTAACACGAGCATAGATGTCCGAATAATCAGTCATACGATAATTTATGGAGTGGGCCATGAGATCGCCGGTGAAGGTCAGTATAAGCTCCTCTTTTTGAATATCAGAGGCATTTATTCCTGAAGAGCTTAGATCGTGAGAGTTCTGAGCTGATAGAAGCGCTCCCGGTATGATAAATATCAGGAAAATTCCTATTAACACCTTAGCTATTAATTTTTTTATGCCCGAAGGCAATCGCGGTGGTGACAGCTTCGGCTGTTTGAAAAATATCATCTAAAATATCTTCTCCAGGACATCTTCCATCGTTTCTACAGCGTGGAAGGTGATTCCTTTTTTAACATTATCGGGAATTTCATCAAGATCCTTCAGGTTTGCCCCGGGAATGAGAATAGTTTTAATTTTGTTTCTCCTGGCGGCAATGGTTTTCTCTTTCAGACCCCCAATCGGCATTACATTACCCACCAGTGAAAGTTCTCCCGTCATGGCCAGGTTTTTCTTAAGGGGTTTTCCCCGGAGTAGCGACAGGAGACAGGAGGCCATGGTGATACCCGCTGAGGGGCCATCCTTGGGAGTCGCCCCCTCTGGAATATGAAGATGAATAGCGTTTTTCTCAAAATAAGATTCATCAATACCATACCTTGCGGCAATATGCCGCACATAAGTGTAGGCGATTGAGGCCGACTCTTTCATTACATCTCCCATCTGGCCCGTGAGCTGTAATCCTCCCTTGCCGGGATTATTGACTGCCTCAATAACAAGTGTATCCCCGCCAAAATTTGTCCAGGCAAGACCTATGGCCGTTCCTGGAATTGAGGCGGCCTTTATCTCATCCTCTCGGAAGACCGGCTGTCCGAGGTAACCATTCAACGTGTCCGGACTGACAGTGAAAGGTGCTTTCTCCTCATGGAGAACTATTTTCTTGGCTATTTTTCGGTGGATTTTATCCAGGGCCTTCTCATAATTTCTCATCCCGGCTTCCCGGGCATACTGGGTTGCAATGGATGAAAGGGTTTTCGCCGGGTATTTTACCTCTTTCTTTTTAAGTCCTGATCTTTCAAGGCTTTTAGGGATGAGATACTTTTTGGCTATGGCAATCTTTTCCTGTTCGATATAACCCGAAAGACGGATAATCTCCATACGATCCAGGAGTGGTCTGGGTATGGAATCCAGGGAGTTGGCTGTTGCAATAAACAGAATATGGGAAATATCAAAGGGAAGATCCAGATAGTGATCCCTGAAGGCCACATTCTGTTCCGGATCTAAAACTTCCAGAAGGGCAGACGATGGATCTCCTTGATAGGAGGTTCCCAGTTTATCGATCTCGTCAATCATGAAAACAGGATCTTTTGTTTTTACTATTTTCAGGCCCTGCATAATTTTCCCGGGCATGGCACCCACATAGGTCCTTCGGTGTCCTTTTATTTCCGCCTCATCTCGCATTCCACCAACTGAAAAACGGAAGAATTTCTTATTCAGGGCCTTGGCGATGGATTTCCCTACCGAGGTTTTTCCGACACCCGGGGCACCGACAAGACAGATTATCGATCCCTTTGTATCTTTTTTAAGTTTCCTCACGGCAAGATATTCAAGGATCCGCTCCTTTACATCTTCAAGACCATAGTGATCATCATCCAGGATCTTCTGAGCTTCAACCATATCGAAATTTTCAGGGATTGGTTCTTCCCAGGGTAGGGAGACAATCGTATCAAGGTAGTTTCTGGTTACGACAAACTCGGAAGCATTAGGATCCATGAGGGAAAACTTTTCAAGTTCCTGTTCAACCTGTTCCTTTACTTCTCCTTCAAGATCGAGTTTTGAAATCGCGGTTTTAAACCTTTGATACTCTCCCGCCTTTGAGTCCGTGGGCATTCCTAATTCGTTTTTAATGGCTTTGAGCTCTTCCTTGAGAAAATAGTCCCGCTGGTTCTTTTCTATCTTTTCATTAATGTTATTCTGAACCTTCTTTTGAATTTTAAGAAGTTCCTGTTCCTTTTTAATATGAACCAGAACTTTTTCCATCCTGTTCTGTATATCCAGCTCTTCGAGGACCTGCTGCTGCTGATGCCTGTCTATACTGAGAATGGATATGATGAAATCAGCGATTTTCCCCGGTTGATCAATGTTGACCATATTCAGCCTCATCTCCTCAGAGAAGAGGGGATTTCCTTCTGAAAGCTGTTTCATCTCTGAAATCAGTGAACGGGTGAGGGCTTTAACTTCAATGGAACCCGGCTTTTTATCATCCAGGTATTTTACCTGTGCCGTAATAGGTGGTGTGTCTGTTAAAAATTTTTGGACTTCAAATCTTTTAAGAGTAGAAATAAAAATATTAATCCCGCCGTCCGGGAGGTTTATCTTCTTTACGATTCTTGCCAGTGTCCCGACCCTGTAAAGATCATCCGCTTCAGGTTTCTGTGTTTCATCATTTTTCAGAAGTAATAATCCCAAAATTGAATCGGAAGCCAGGGCTTTATCAACAATTTCGATGTCTTTGGCGGACTCAATCATCATCGGTGTAAAAATACCGGGAAAAACTGGATTTCCCATGATTGGTATGATGTTGAGTGTCTCTGGCAGTATTAAATCTGCCGGTATAAGCTGTTTATCTGTCATGGTATTTCCTTCTAACATTCATTAAACTACTCCCTTAATGTAATAAGAATACTGTTCAGTTTCAAGATTTTTAACTATAGTTCTTTCATGGGAAGAAACATCAGGGTTGAGGGTATTACTCTCCACAGTCGAAGGTTTATGGAGTTTCACAAAGATGTGACGATCCTTTCCCGGGAAGGAGGCGTTTTTAATGCCGTACTTCACGGGGGATACAAGGGGAAGAGCCGCATGGCCGGGGGGACCGAACCTTTTCGACGGGTGGCTTTTTTGCTGTATCATGACCCGGTGAAAGATACCTATAAAATTTCCGATGGAGAGATAATTAATTCATTCGAAAATCTCAGACTTGTTCTTCCAAAGATATACCTGGCGTCCCTCTGGAGTGAGCTTATGATAAGAACCCGGGGGGCTGGAGCCGGGTTTGAAGAGGGGGAGAGAGTCTATTTTTTACTTTTAAAAGCCCTGGAAGTCTTGGAAACCATTGAAACCAGGAAATTGCCCTATCTGAATATTCAGTTTTTATGGAGATTCCTGGCTCTCTCCGGTTTAAGTATGGATTTTTCATCCTGTTCCTCCTGTGGGCGGGGACTGGATGAGGGGGAAACCCTCATATACTCTTCCCGTGAAATCGGTTTTCTCTGCGAAAATTGTAAAAGGCGGAGTGTATTTAATGAGAGACAGAGTCTCTCTCCCGGTGCGGCTAAATATCTAAGCCGAACTCAGGGGTTGGATATTCTATCCAGTATCAAAATCATTCCTCCACAGGGTGACCTTACAACTTTGGAGAGTATTCCCCTTGAGATGATGATTTCCGAAATGGATATACATTTTAAGACTCAGGATTATCATCAGTTTATGGATGTGTGACCAGGGACTACTGTCCGAAAAAGATTAATCATGTTAAATTATATACAGGATGAAATATGAAGTGGAATAAAAAAGAGCTTAAAGCCGATGATGTCCGTGCTATGGCAGCACGTTATGAAATAGATCTGATAACCGCCTCCATTCTATTAAGGCGTGAGATCACAGAACCGGGAGATATTCAGTTTTTTCTGGAAAAAGATCTTCGTTTCCTTAATAATCCCTTTGATTTTGTTGAAATGGAAGATGTCGTCGAACGGATTACTGCCGCCGCCGAAGAGGGTGAAAAGGTAAAGATTTTCGGAGACAGGGACGCCGATGGGATAACATCCACGGTTCTCATGGTTAATGCCCTTACCGAACTTGGTGTGGATGTCAGCTGGGGATTGCCCAGTGGTGATGAACCCTATGGTCTTACGAAGGCGGCTGTCGATGAGTTTTCAGCGGTAGACGGTAGTCTCTTTATCACTGTGGATTGCGGAATATCCAATATTGAAGAGATTAAATATGCCGCTTCCCTTGGATTGGATACGATTATTATCGATCATCATAATCCTCCTGAGGAGCTTCCACCTGCCTATGCTATCCTCAATCCAAAGATGGATGATTCGGGATACCCTTTTCGGGACCTTGCGGGATGCGGCGTTGTCTCCAAGGTCATCTGGGCTCTTAGGTTTTCCAGAACCGATTTTTATAATCAGTCGGTCTGTCTTATGAACATCGTCCCGGCCAACGACGCTTTCATTCTTGAAGGAGTACGGCTGGTTAACCTGGTTGAGGTGGAAAGGATCCGTGAAACCCTTGTTCCGGGGATTGTCGATGTATCAAGAACCAGACTGCCAGCCTTTTTTGCCAACCAGGTCCTTGTCTACCAGACAAAGGCCCAGACCGGCATGCTCAGGCAGATTTTTGGTCAGAATACGGAGATAAACCTCACGGATATCGGTCCGGAAATCTGGTCACTCTTTCCGGCACTTGAAGGTAAAAGTCTCCTGAAATTAAGAGAGAAAAGCAGGGTGGCAAGATACAGCAGTACACCATTAAGTGAACTTGATACCCTTATAAGCCTCTTTACCTCCTATGTTTTCAGGAAGGAGCGGGGTCTTACCGATGAATATCGAAAGGAACTTGACCTTGTTGCTCTGGGGACCCTTGCGGATTTAATGCCCTTGCGAAATGAAAACAGGATCCTTATTAAACAGGGTATGACCGTCCTGAATTCACGGGTGCGACCCCCTTTAACCGAGCTCATGGTCAGGCAGAACCTGACCGGTAAGGTGCTGGGGACCACAGATGTGGGCTGGCAGATAACGCCTGTTATCAATGCCACAGGACGGATGGGTGTTCCCGAAAAAGCGGCCGAACTGTTTCTGTCAACCGATTCAAATGTCATGATTAAACTTGCTGATGAGGTTGTGGATCTGAATAAAGCCCGGAAGAAGCTTGGTGAAAAGAGTTGGGATCGAATCTTACCTAAAGCGAAAAGATCTTTTCAGGATAATGATTCCAAACTGGTCTTCATCGCGGATAAAGACCTGAAACGGGGAATAACCGGGATCATTGCTTCAAGACTGGTAAAATTCTTCGGCGTACCCTCGATTGCCCTCTCGCTTTTAGAGAACAAGGCTGTGGGATCCATGAGGAGTTTTAAAGGTTTTAATGCCAAAAACTTCCTTGGTAAAGCTTCTGACCTCTTTATAGATTATGGTGGTCATGATTATGCCGCAGGTTTCAGTCTCATACCGGAGAAGTTGCCAGAGTTCCAGAAACGGTTGAAAGGGATGATTGGTGAGCTGAAACAGCAGGAAATACCGGAAGAAAAGATCGAAATCGATGCTGAATTAAGACCCGAGCACCTTAACCCCGGGCTTTTGGACATAGTTGAACGAATGGAACCCTATGGTGAGCGGAATCCTCCCCTCATCTTTTTAGCTCGTGGCGTCTCGATTCAGGAGGCCAAGGTTGTAGGAAAAACAGAATCACAGCATCTTAAGCTTCTGTTGGATTCCGGGGCCCATAAATGGCCTGCCATATATTGGAACGGGGCCGAAAAACTGGCCCGGGAGTTTAATCTTGGAGACAAGGTGGATGTTGTCTTCCGGATGGGTAGAAACTATTATCAGAACAGAGAAAGTATACAACTTACAGTGATGGACATAAAAAAATGAAAAAAATAACGGCTATTTTCCTCCTAAGCCTGGGAATGGTTCCTCTATTTTCGTTATCAATCTATTTACCTGATGAAACTGCACAAGGTGAGGTCCTCAGGGTGCTTCTCTGGGATGAAGAGGCCCCGCAGGGCCGTATCAGCTGTGATCTTGAGGTTGAGGGCAAGAGTTACACTTCGGGGGACTCCTTCACACTTTATAAGCGTGGAGAGGGTAATCCATGGGTGGGGTTAATTATTCTTGGGGTTCCCTCAACTATTCCCACAGGTGAGGGGCGGGTGAAATTTGATTTTGAATCTCCGTTGGATATACCAGAGGAGGATCTGAGTGAGTCGCGGGGTGTAAATATTACATCTTTTAATTTTATACATGAAGATATCCCTTTAAATACAGCCATGTCGGATTTGCGGCAGGGTGCAGATCCTGAAAAGGCCAGGCAGTGGCGAATCCTGTATGGAATTTTAACTACTTTTAATCCGGAAGACCTCTTTCTTGAAGATCGATTTATTCTTCCTGTGAGTGCAGATTTAAGAAGAACAAGTTTTTATGGTGATCGTAGAAGTTTTATCTATACAGATGGAAACGTCTCCTCCTCTATACATCATGGTATTGATTTTTCAGGAATTCCCGGAACATCCGTTGAGGCTGCCGGTCGGGGCCGGGTTGCTTTTTCCGGGGTGAGGATCCTTACAGGGGAGACCTTGGTCATCGAACACCTCCCCGGTGTGTACTCTTCCTACTATCATCTTACAAACCGGTTTGTTGAAGAGGGGGAAATGGTTGAACAGAGTCAGCTTATAGGAACCATTGGTGCAACAGGTCTGGTTACCGGGGCTCACCTTCACTGGGAAGTGAGGGTTAACGGTATTTCTGTAGCACCTGATTCCTTGATCGAGGCCTCTCTTATTGACAAAAGCGCTATTTTCAGTATTATAGAATCACTATAAACAAAAGAGGGGGTGATGTTCTATCGCTCAGGTACGAATTGACGAAGGCGAACCTTTAGAGAAGGCCATTAAGCGTTTTAAGAGAATGGTTGAAAAAGAAGGGATTATTCGCGAATGGAAAAAACGAGAATACTTCGAAAAACCTTCAACCATAAATAACCGGAAGAAGAAAGCAATGCAGCGGAAGCAGATGAAGAAGATTCGAAAGCTTCAGGCCGGCAAAAGTTACTAGAAATAGTTTTCCCGGAATAGCAAAGACTTACAGCCAAATAGTCCATTTTCATGGATTACGTGTTCTGTAGGTCTTTTTTTTTGTTTTCCTCAGTTATTTTTGTTGTATTTGCGGAAAGAATAAATTAAAATAATTCTTAGCTTACTTATACAGCAATTTACATAAAGGGTTATTAACCATGAAGATTGATGAAACCAACATTTCCATTATAAAACATTTAAAGGATGGAAGAAAATCTTTCAAGGCAATAGCGGACAGTCTTTCCATTACCGAAAATACAGTGAGGGCCAGGGTTAATAAACTTACGGAAGAGGGAGTCCTTGATATTACCGGCTTAGTTGATCCCCAGTCTCTACCTGGGCATCAGTTGGCCATAATTGGAGTCAAGCTCAATACTATGGATCTGGCCACTGTGGCAAAACGAATGAGTAAGTTATATGGTGTGATAAATGTCAGTGTCATAACGGGACGTTATGATCTCTTCGTTCAGGTACTCCTAGGTCCTGAATTCGGTTTGATCGAGTTCTATACCCAGGAGGTCATCAAGATTGAAGAGGTTGTTGAAGTTGAGACCTACATTGCCTATCAGACTTTCGAATTCCGAGTCCCTTATAATCTATAAATCAACTTAAAAAAGCACTATAATTGATAAAAACACTCGTAAAAATATCTATAAAATGGTTAAATAGGGATTAATAGGAGAAAATTATGGCTGATTTACAAACAACCTACATGGGAATTAAACTTAAAAACCCTCTTATTGTGGCTTCTTCCACCCTGACCTCCAATCTGGATAAGATTGTTAAATGTGAGCAGGCTGGCGCAGGTGCTGTAATTCTGAAATCATTATTTGAAGAACAGATCAACATAGATAGGGCAAAAATGCTCGAGGGTGCCTCTGACATGGGATATGCTGACGGTTATGATTTTTTTATGGGGTATGGTAAGAGCCATTTCCTTGATGATTATGTTGAACTTGTCATGCAGGCTAAAGAGAGGGTTTCGATTCCTGTCATCCCCAGTGTAAACTGTGTTACCGGTGGAGAATGGATTGAATATGCCGAAAGGTTCGAGAGTGTTGGCGCCGATGGGCTTGAATTAAACACATTTGTTATTCCATCGGATGTTTCAAAAAATGCATCATATTTTGAAGAAATTTACCTGGATTTGGCACGTAAGATTAAAAAGCAGGTGAAAATTCCAGTTGCCATGAAAGTTTCACCCCATTTTACGGATATGGCAGGTTTTGTAAAGAAACTTGCGGATATAGGAATAGATGGCATTGTAATGTTCAACAGATTTTATAGACCTGATGTTGATATTGACAATCTCATAATGAAACATGCCCCCATATTAAGCTCTCCCCAGGAGATCTATCTGGCTCTTCAGTGGATTGCCCTTTTATCCGGAGAGATTGAGAGCGATTTTTGTGCAACCACCGGTGTATGGGATGGAGAAGGTCTAATTAAGCAGTTATTAGTTGGGGCCAAATCGATTCAGATGTGCAGTGCTCTCATTAAAAACGGTCTTCATATTATTCCTGAAATTCTTTCAGAACTTGAAGGCTGGATGGATAAGAAAGGTTTTTCATCGATTGCTGATTTCAACGGAAAGCTTTGTCAGGAATCCAGTGATAATCCTGAGATATATGAAAGAAACCAGTATATAAAGGCTGTTGTCGGAATCGAATAATGAGTCCATTTGAAGCTCTCATGCTCCTCTGTTTTGGAGCCGCATGGCCATTTTCTATTTATCGATCAGCGATAGCGAAGTCAACGGCAGGTAAAAGTCTGCCGTTTATGATTGTTATTGGTTGTGGGTATATCTTCGGGATAATGCATAAAATATTTTTTAATTTTGACTGGATTATATTTCTGTACTCTTTGAACGGGATTATGGTTTCAGTGGATATCCTTCTCTATTTTAGAAATAGAAGGATTGAAAAAAAGGCCGTTTCCTCTCAATGAGTAAACGGCCCATTATTTTTTTCAGTTTTTGCTTTACCTGTGCTTCTATCGACTAAGCCATTAAATTGAATAGTACATCCATGGAAGATTTAAGCCTTTCTGCGAGCACCTCTCCTCCGGTAGAAGTCACATCATCATGATTATCCATTACCGCATAGGGTACTTTTACACCTTGAATGTCGATCGTCCCCGATTCTCCCGGAGCGATCTCCTGCCAGTCACTCTCTTTATAAAGGAATTCCAGCTTTTCATCCTCAAGGCCATGCTCCAGTATTGAATCCGGTTTATCCGGGTTAAATCTTTTACGGTTTTTCCTCAGAGATTCTTCCCAGGATACATCAATATAGAGTATAGCACTGCGTTTGATTAAATCCTTAGACAGATGCTCGAAGGCTCTTTTAAAACCACCATGCTGAGACCCCCTGGCAAACTCCACAAGAAGGGAGTGATCTTTATGGTAATCCTGATTATCCCGCAAGATTTTCTGGTAATCTAATCCCAAACGGCGAATAAGGAGATCCCACTGATAGGGCTCTTTAAAATAGTATTCCGGGGTGGAATGCACCCTGGCTTTGCCCATGGATTGACGGATGTCATCCTCTTCAAACCAGGTCCAGAGCATAGGAAAGTCATCAAGCTCCCCAAGATTATCCAGGTGGAATTCACTCCGTCTGCGATCAGGAGCCAGGTTTTTCAGAAAATCTATAACCTCACTCTTTCCGGCTCCCGGTCGTGCCAAAAGGAAAAGAACATCAAAGGAGTTGTTAGTCATACCATACTCCTAGACATACTTTTGACGTATTTCAGCACTTACATAGTCAAGTATTGAAACGGTAATTGCGATGAACCATACGGCAATCCCAGCCGATTTGTAATCAAGAAGTCTGATGTATTGAACCAGCAGAAATCCGATTCCTCCTCCGCCGACCATACCTATGACGGTAGACATTCGCACATTGATATCCCATCTGTAAATCGTAAAGGAGACGAAGGGAGGTATCATCTGCGGTACGACGGCATAGGCGATAATCTGGAGCTTTGTTGCACCAACGGCTTCTAAGGCCTCAATGGGGCCCGGATCGATATTTTCTATAGCTTCCGAGTAAAGTTTGCCCAGAGCCGCTATGGTGTGGATGGTGAGGGCAAGAATACCGGCAAAGGGGCCAAGCCCAACCCAGACAACAGCGATTAAAGCCCAGATCATTGGTTCTATCGATCGGATGATATTGAGGATGGTTCTTGTGAACCAGTATATAAGCATGGTAAGCCAGGAACCGGACATGAGGTTTCTGGCAGCAAGGAAGCTGATAGGAATAGATATTATGATTCCAAAGAGGGTCGCCATCATCCCCATAAAGATTGTCTCAATCATGAGTTCAATGGTTTTCTTGAGAGCTTCACTTGCCTTGGGGCCTCCCACCTGAGAGGTTTGCCGGGCCTGAACTCTGTGAATCTGCTGTCCTAAAGCCGAAGGAGGAATAAGGCGATAGGGGATTATAAGATCAAATTCAAAGTTCCCCTGTGCATCGGTTGTAAGGTTAACATATTCACCATTTTGTCGGGGGCGGAATTCATTTCCTATCGAATCAGCCCACCAGATTGTTGTGAATGTATTCGGTGCATAACCGGTCCCGACCAGGTGAATTACATCTCCCGGGATGGGTTTGTTGTTTTCATCAAGAGTCGTCATCTTTCCAAAGGTCGGGGTTGAATAAAGATAAGGTTTTCCCTCGATTCTCTCGGGATTGACGGGTGGGTTTTCGGTATCATCCACAAGGATATTTGCATGAGCCTCAAGTATTGCTTCATCATGTGTGACAGCCGCTTGCCAGGGCCAGAGAATTTTGGAAAGGGGAGGCCAGGCATCAGGGAATTCTCGACCCATTTTCACAAGGTCAATTTCGCTTATCTGCCAGCCGACGCTGAAGAAGAGAAAAAGGATCATAAAAAAGAGACCCATTCCGCTTGTATTTTTCTTTTTACTCAATTTGTATGAGTCCCAGGCATTCCACAGCCAGCATAAAAGCAGTCCGGCCAACATCAAAATGATGAAAGCTGGTGTTCGTGAGAAGGCTTTGGAAAATTTAGCCATCGCGGTTATCTCTCTATGAGCAAGGAGGTGTATCCGCCAGGCAGAAAGCCCGCCGATGGTAACCATGGAAAAGAGAAGCAGTAATCCTCGTCTTATTTTCAATTGAAGGATCTGACCAAGTCCTGGAATAAGGAAGGAAAGAATTCCCATAACAATGGGTTTTTTCCCGGTGATTTCAATAGGGGCTACTTTAATACTCATTCGGATTCTCCTGTAATTGAAGCGGCACCGACCCTGATGGCCTCCTGACCGTAGATATCCTTAAACTCTTCGTCTGTCATCTTCTTTATATCATCTCCGGTTCCCTTATAGACAACCTCCCCATCCTTGAGCCCAACGACCCTGGTCGCATATCTCTGAACCAAATCAAGGTAATGAAGACTGCAGATAATGGTTATCCCCATCTCTTTGTTAAGTTTCTCGAGGTATCCGAGGATTGAGTGCGCGAGAACGGGATCGAGACTGGCAACAGGTTCATCGGCCAGTATTATTTTCGGTTCCTGCATGAGCGCACGGGCTATACCAACCCTCTGTTGCTGTCCACCGGAAAGTTCATCAGCTCTTTTAAAAGCCTGCTCGGTGATTCCTACCATTGCCAGGGCGTCCATGGCTTTTTTTCGATCCGCTGCCGGGAAATTCCTGAAAAGAGATTTCCAGGAATCAACATATCCCAACCTTCCGGCGAGTACGTTTGTAAGAACAGAGGAACGCTTCACTAAATTAAAATGCTGAAAGATCATACCGATCTTTCTTCGTATTTGTCTTAAGTTTTTGGCCGGGGCGGTGACAATATCTTCACCATCCCAGATAATCTGACCGTCCGTAGCATCGACAAGGCGATTTGTGCACCTTAAAAGGGTTGATTTACCGGAACCGGAAAGTCCGATTATTATGAGGAAGTCACCATCCTCTACCTCGAAGCTTACTTTTTTTAGTGCTTCTGTTCCATCATCATAGGTTTTTGACAAGTTTTTATATTCAAGCATATCTACTCCTGAAAATCGTTTTGGCTTAAAAAAGGAGTTCTTACGGGAAAATCCCGAAGAACTCCTTATAAAAGGTCTTAAAAACTGAATTAGTTATTAAGCTCTTCGATACTTAATCCTGCAGCCTGTAGAACCTGACGGAATGGATCATAGAAAGTATCATCATGCTCTTCGAGGGCATTCCACTGATAAGCAGTACTTAATGCTTCTTTTCCTTCCTCACTGGCTGCGATCTCAAGAAGGGCTTTTACAATAGCAGCTTTCATTTCAGGATCGAAATCGGGAATGAACTGTACACCATCGTTGGGGATATCGGTGGTTACACCAATAACAACGACTTCATCCATTACGGTAGGAAAATCACCTTCAACTCTGGTTCTGGCATCAACATAGGTAGCACCTGCATCAACATCACCGTTGAATACGGCGGCTACTACACCATCATGACTTCCTGCATCTACAATACCCTTAAGATCTGTCTGGGGATCAACTCCAGCGGCTCTCATGGTCAGCATGGGGATAATCCAACCACTTGTAGAGAGGGGGTCAGGGCGTGCAAAGGTTTTTCCGGCAAGATCTTCAGGTCCATTTATGCCGCTGTCGGCCCGTGCAATAAGCTGACCATTGTAGGTGGGAGTTCCATATCGTACAGATACAAGGGCAACATCCGCAACGCCTTTTTCTGCCGCAAGCACATAGGCGAAAGTTGCCATGGATGCCATGTGGGCTTCGGGAGGATTGCTTCCCATTGCTTCAATTACACCAGCATACTCGGTAGCTACGTTTGTATCGAAGTAATATCCGGTTTTTTCATGAAGCATGTCGGCTACAGCCTGAGCTCCGGATGAAACTCGTTCCATCTCTCCTGAGGGTACGAAGGACCATATAATTGGATTTTCTTCGGAGCCGAGAGGGATTTCCTTCTGGGCTGCAGAAAAGACGGGAAGTGCAGATAAGATCAGACCTGCAACAACCAGGGTGAAGATAAGTTTCTTCATAGTGTTTCTCCTTTTTATAAAACTGTTTTTATCGTATTTATTATACATGTTTACATTTGAAAAAAAAAGCGTTAATCTTGCTAAATGAATAATGAATTTAATGATATCCGGCCCTACAGTGAAGAAGAGTTTCCGGAAGTACTACATAGATTAGTTAACAGCCCCTATTTGCATGAAACCTTAAGAAAGATTAAATGGCCAGGATGCCCCCTGATTTTAAGAGGAGTGGCGAATCTTGTTATTAAGCAGTTTATTAGAAAACAGATGAGGGGGATAAAAACACGGGAAGATTTTCAGCAGAAGCTTATCATCGATAAATTTATGCATTGGATCATTGAAAATACCACAAATGGACTCTCTTTTTCTGGTCATGAAAAACTGGATAGGGATACTGCCTACCTGTACATCAGTAATCACAGGGATATTGTTCTTGATGTGGCATTCATAACCTGTGCCATGGTTGATGCGAAATTACCATTTATTGAGATAGCCATTGGTGACAATCTTCTGATGAATCAGTTTGTGGAAGATTTGATCCGAATCAACCGCTCCTTCATAGTTAGACGAAATCTGCCTTTAAGAGAACAGATCGGGGCATCACTTAAGCTTTCAAAATATATAAACCATACTATGAAGGAGGGGAATTCCCTCTGGATTGCTCAAAGAGAGGGGCGTGCCAAGGATGGTAAGGATCTTACCAACCCTGCGATTTTAAAGATGCTCTACCTTTCAGAACGTAAAAGTGAGAAAAACTTTTCCGAGTATATAAACAGTATGAATCTTGTTCCTGTTTCCATTAACTATGAACTGGACCCTCTTGATAACCTGAAAGCCTGGGAAATCTACAGAAAAGAGACGAGGGGAGAGCACACAAAACGGAAACATGAAGATCTTATCAGCATGTACTTCGGTATTAAAGGCATGAAGGGCCGGGTTCATCTTAATTTTGGAGAACCTTTAAGAGGCAATTTTCCCTCCGATAAGTCTGCAGCCGATGCCATTGATAATTTTATCTGCTATAACTACAAAATCTGGCCAACCAACTATATTGCCTTTGACTCACTGAATGAGGGAGATAGATTCAAAGATAAATACACAGAGGAGGAGAAGATCATGTTTCTAAAAAGATTTCGTCATCTCCCTTCAGCTGTAAGGAAGATTGGTCTTCGTACCTATGCCGAGGCCGTGGAAAAGAAAATAAGTATGGAAAGGGATGCATAGGTGAACCGTTTATCCCTTCGGCCGGTACTTTTTATGGGGATAATCCTTATTTTATCGGCATGCAGTAACAGTCCTCCGGAAATTCTACAGAATTTCTGGGAAATCACCCTTGTTGAATCTCCTGACTCAACCGAAGAGTTGGTCACCTTTAGAGAAGAACTTTCTATTTTTACCGTATCGAGGGATGATGATGGTGATGATGAGATAGAATCGGTCTTTCTTATCCAGGATGAAGAGGAGCTTTTCTGGGAACTCGATAAAGATAACTGGGAAGAGATCGAACTTCAAGGTGAAAAATGGATTGGTGGCAGTTCTCTTCTCATGATGGAAGATGAGCCTTTTCCAAGAAGTAGCTACAGGCTCCTTGTTATTGATAGAAGCGGTCAAAGGGATGAAACTTCAATTGCAATTTCCATTAAGCGTGTCCTTGACCCGCTTGTTTTTCCAAGATTATCCCGGAATGGTGATGATTGGGAGATTCAAAGCCCCTATGATCAGCATATAATACGACTCTATAACGGCGATAGTATACTGAAAGGTCAGATTAAAATAGATAATAAAAATTTTACTCAGAGATTTTTACGTGAGCAGCTTAAACCCTCTTCGGGTGATGTGCTTGTTCTTTCCGCCCAGGATGTTTCTAAGGGGTGGGTTTTGCAATCCCTTCCCTTTCAATACTGATTTCTTGCCTCAACCTAAACCGCCTTAATCGAGTCTATTATCTTTTACTCTTTGATGGAGGAGCAGGAAGGTTAATTCCCTTCAGCATAGTCTGGAGTTTATCCTTTCCTATCATATCAATTGGTCTGCTCTCTGCGAAGGTAATGGCTTTTCGTGAAAAGTTTGAGCTGGAGAATATTATACCCCTTCCCAGACTCTGTTTCTTCATCTCTTCATGAAGTGCCCGGGGGGTAGATTCAGAAAGGAGTTCCGGAACCCTCAGAAACCATATCAGTTTAGGTATTTTTCTCGTACCAACCCATTTAGAATCGCCATCTACAGCGATTATCTGGCATCCATTGGGAATTATACCGGAATCCCTGACGGATAATCCCATTTTTTTCACGACTTCCATGGCAAGCATGATGAAATCTTCTTTACCACAGGTTAAATACTCCTTCATCATGTCGTCCTGGCGAATATCCTGGTATTGACTCAGTTTTTCAGCCACATCTTTGAAGGTTGGTTTTTTTGTGTATATTTTTTCCCATTGCTCCACAGCCCTGTCAATATTCCGCATCTTTTCATAACAGAAACCAAGAAAATACCGGGCGTAGAGTACTTCACTGGCTGAATCACTGGTAGAGAGGGATACCGCTCTCTCCAACTCGGTAACGGCTCGATCGAGGCTACCGGTCTGGATATAACACCCGCCTCTTTCAATAAGTGACTTAACCTTGTATTCCGGGTCTCTCTGGGCCTTCTCGAAGGTATGAAGGGCTGTTACATAATCATGACTCTCTTTGAGGATTTTTCCTAAAATATAGTAAGCTTTATAATTCTCAGGCTGGAAACGCAAGGCTATTTCCAACTCTTCTCTGGCTTCAGTATATTTTTTCTGTCGATAAAGGATATTCCCCAATGAGAAATGGGCATCCGAATGCCGTTTATCAAGTTCCAGAGTTTTTCGATAGAACTGTACAGCTTTCTCGGTCTTATTTCGATCCTCAAAAAGTTTTCCAGCCTTGTAGTAATAATCACCGTTATCGGGTTCCATTTTCAGGAGAAGGAGGTATTCTTTTAAAGCTTCTTCAGGTTGATTGAAATTCGCGTATAGTTGGGCTATTGTTAAACGGTACTCCTGCTCGGGACAGTGGTGATTGAAATCGGCCAGTCTGTTTACGGCCTTGAGTTCCATGAGGGCTAATTCGGGTTTGTTATCTGCGAGATAGGCTTTTCCCAGGATGTAATGGGCGGCACAGTTACTGGATTCCTTCGCAAGAATCTGTTTAGCTGTGCGGGTAACGGTAGACGTCTTTCCCTGTTTAAGGAGAGTCTCCAGGCTGGCGATTTTCCTCGGATTTATTACGGTTCTGACGATAAAAAAGGTAATGGCACCGATTGCTATGCCGAGTATTATTATTAGAAAGATGATTGCTGACATTAAACACTCCCTTGGAAAAGATTACCGGGAAAATGGCTTGCTGTCAAATAGGTGGAAAAAAAAATGAAGAATGGAATCGAATATAAAGGGTTTTTTTTACTATTTCTCCTGATTATGCCTCTACCAATCCATAGTGCTGAAAGCGAACTATGGAAAAAGGGGGAAGAGGCTTTCCTGAATAACCAACCTGAGCAGGCAGTATCATTCCTTGAACCCCTTACTCAGGAGCAGGTTTCTGACAACCAGGTCTATTTGTATCTTGGGATTGCCTTGCAGCAGTTAGGGAGATTTCAACGGGCTGTTGAGGTCTTGACCATGGGGGTTAATTACGGACTTCCTCCCTATGGGCGACTATATTTCAATATGGGTAATAACTATTTTCTCCTTGAAGAGAATGAAGCGGCTGAGAGGGCTTTTTCAAAGGCAATAGAAGAGGATGGTGCTTTTGCCGATGCCATTCTGAACAGAGCTAATACCAGGATGCGCCTGGAGAAGTATGTGACTGCGATAGGTGATTACAGGCTTTACCTTCTTCAGGAGAGTAATTCTCCCCAGCGAGAGGCTATCGAGGAGCTGATTTTAAGGGTTCAGGCCTATTTAGCGGAGGTCGAGCTAGAAAAGCAGGAAGCGGAGGCACGAAGGGCTGCCGAGGCGGAAAGGCAAAGGGCTTTGCTTGCCTCGGTTTTAAGTTCGCTGGAAAATGCCGATGATGATACTGTAAACATGAGAGCCGATTCGGAAGAAATTGAATCTTTTGATATGGATCTTGATATTGAAGACTAAACCGGATATATCGGTTTAAAAGGATTGTAGAACAAACTATGGACAGAAATAAATTATTCTTGATTGGCGGCGGCGTGCTGCTATTACTTGCTCTTGGCGTTGGTGGTTTTCTTCTTTTCAATAAAAAAACTCCCGAGCCTGTTGTGGTCGAGAAGGTAGATAATACACGACAGAATACCCTGATATTAGCCCAGGATTATCTTGACCAGGGTGAGTATCAGCGGGCGTTGGATCTCCTTGATACCCTTTTGATTCAGGATGCCACAGACGCTGAGGCAAAAGACCTGCGCAACAGGATAATAGAGGCTCGGAAAACAGTTCTTGAAGCGGAAAAAGATGAGGAGCGGCAGAGTCAGGAAGACCTTGTCGAGTCCCTGGAAGGCCTGGGAAACTCAATATCGGAACAGACTATTCAACAGGTCGACCCTGCCGAACTAGAGCGACAGAGACAGGAAGAAGAACTCCGCCGGCAGCAGGAAGAACTCCGGCGACAAGAGGAGATGGCGGCTCTCCAGGCTCAGATCGCTGCCGCTGAAGAGCGAAGGTTAGCTGAGGAGGCGAGGCTGGCAGCCCTCAGTCAGGCTGAACGGGAAAAAGCGGAAGAGGTCCTGCGCCTCATTGATGAAGGTATCCGATACCTTGAGTCGTCCAGTTTTTCTGAAGCGATTTCAACCTTTGACAGGGCTCTCGGCATGGACTCCTCCGCAGCACCTGCGTATGCGTACAAGGGTGAATCTTTTTTCCAACAGGATTCTTCCAGCCAGATGAATATTCAGGAAGCTGTAAAAAATGCTAATAAGGCGATACAGAATGATCAAAACCTCTGGGTTCCCCATAATACTCTTGGGAAAATATACTCCCAGACCAAGAACTGGGATAATGCTGTAACCGAATTCCGTGAAGCTTCACGCCTGAATCCAGAAAATTCGGACCTCCTTTTCAACCTTGGAAAGGCACAATACCGGGCAAGAAATTTTAATGATGCCCGGCAATCCTTTGAAGGTTGCGTCCATCTTGATTCCGGCCATTCAAGGGCTTATTACAATCTGGGGGCGACCTATTTTCAGCTGGGAAATATAGATTCCGCTCTCGCTTCCTACAGGAAAGCTGCACAGGCCGATCCGGATTACGCCGCGGCCCATTTCAGCATAGGGGAGGTTTTAAGGAGAAAAGGGAATTTTGTAGAGGCCGACAGCGCTTATAGAAAGGCGGCTACCCTTGCACCAGACAATTTCAATTATATTCTTAAACTGGCAACGAATTTGTACCAGCTTGGACGTTATGGTGAAGCAGAGACCCATTTCAGGAAGGCCATAGGTATCGATCCGCAGAAACCAGAAGCGAGCTTTAATCTGGCATTAACCCTGATGAAACAGGGAAAACCTGCCGAAGCCCTCGAGTATTCGGTAAAAGCGGTTCAACTGAAGTCTGATTCTGCTTCTTATCTTTATACAATGGGGGAAATCAGCGAGGCTCTGGATATGATCGATGGCGCTATTGCCGCCTATGAAAAGGCGGCCGCCCTTGATACGTCCTATACATTACCGCGGATAAACCTGGGGAATATTTATGATAAGCGGGAAACCTATGATAAGGCTTTAGAGCATCTTCTGGCGGCATACAGGGTAGATCCTGATGCTGTGAAGGTGAATAACAACCTGGGGAATGTCTATCTGCACACGGGTCTTTATGAGAATGCTATCACCCATTATGAAAAAGCCCTTTCACGGAACCCTGACGACACTCTGATGCGATATAATCTGGCGATTGCCTATATAGAGACCGAACAGGATGACAGTGCAAAATCTACCTTGACGGAATTGATCACGATTGCACCTAATTTTTATGATGCATATTACAGGCTTGGAAACCTTCTGTACAAGGAGGGGGACAAGCAGGGAGCTTCGGATATATTCAAAAAACTTCTTCAGAAGAATCCAGACTATTCCAAAAGAGCCTCTATTGAACCTCTGATACTGCCCTGACGTCAGGTATTAAAAACTTCGTCCCACAAGTCTGTACAGGTCTTCACGGGTTAGTTCAAACCAAACGGGACGCCCGTGGGGACACCTTGGCTGGGGAAGCCTGAACGCTTCTTCAGCAAGTTTTATGGCCGTAAGATCGTCCAGTAGATCTCCATCTTTAACAGCTTTTCTGCAGGATGTCGAATGATTCAGCTTTTTTTCAAGCAACGAAAAGTCACCCTTCGGGTCAGTAAAAAAATCTGATATTTCATCTTCCATTCCCGAATAACGGGAGGGCATGGAGAGGAGCTGCCATCGGCCAGCCTCAATCTTCTCTACCGTAAAGCCTGCCTCATCAAGTTTTTGCTGATTTTCTGACAGGAGAAGTTCTCGTTCCTGATCAAACTCAAAGAGCATGGGGACAAGAAGTTCCTGCTTTCCACCCGGATCAGAAAGAAATTTATTGTAAAGGATCCGTTCATGGGCGGCATGTTGATCAATTAGAAAGAGAGAGTTCCCTCGTTCTACAACAAGAAAGAGATTCATGATTTGTCCCATGTATCGTAGGGGCAGATTCCTATCATTTATCTCTTCATGGGGCTTGCCTGCATATTTATCATAAGGCGGCTCCTGATTATTCTCATTTTCAATAGGAAAGGGGCGTGGGGCTAATGTCTTCCGTAAGTCTGAAGGTGAAACCCTCTCTGCTGCATATGATGAACTTCCGGAAGAAATATTCTGATAGCTTGGTATTTCTCTCTTATTGAAATTCGTACCCTGTCCCGTAGTTCCAGTATTGTTTGGAAATGGGGTTTGTGGAGAGAATTTTGATCTGTTAAAATCGGAGCCTGAAAAGGAGAGGGGTCTGTCTTTTATGAAGGCTGAGGATTCAGCAGCCCCCCTTGCATAGGCTGCCAGTCCGTTTTTCACGGCCGCCACGAGGGACCTGTGAAGAGTATGACTGTCCCGGAATCGGACCTCTTTTTTGGAAGGGTGGATATTAAAGTCCACGATATCCGGTGGAATAGTTATAAAAACGAAGGCCAGGGGAAAACAACCTCCCGGCAGGTATTCACTATATCCATATTCAACGGCCTGGGTTAAGGAGTAGTCGTTGATTCGTCTTTTATTGACATAGATCTGAATGTACCGTCGGTCCTTCCTGTAGAGTGACGGGGTAGCCCCTGCAATTTTAAAGTTATAGGGCCCCTCGTCGGATTCCCAACTGTTAACCAGTGATGAGTTCAATATTCGAGGATAGGCAGCACACACCCTCTCCTTAATATCTCCTTTTGGCAGAAACATTTTCATTTTATCATTGTTGAAGTATCGGAATTCGATTTCCGGGAAGGGCATTGCCTTTTCAAGGAAGGCCGAATAGGAAAGATTTCCTTCCGCCCCGGGAGTTTTCAGGAATTTTTTCCGACCAGGAAGAGAGTAGAAGAGATCTTCCACGTGAATCCGGGTCCCCGGAGCACCGTGATCGTCGGTTTGTTCAATAATCCTGCCACCATGAACCGTAATCCTGTAGGCCCTGTCGGATTGTCTTTCCCTGCTTAGAATTTCAAGCCGGGAACAGGCGGCAATACTGGAGAGGGCTTCTCCGCGGAAACCCAGGGTAGACAGGTTGTAGAGATCGTCGAACTCGCGAATTTTACTGGTGGCATGAGGGAGAATGGCGAGTTTTAAATCCTCGGCTACCATCCCTGTCCCGTCATCTGTGCAGGTAATGGATTCAATGCCACCCTGCTTAATATCGAGTCTAATTTTGCTGCTTCCGGCGTCTATGGCATTGTCCAATAGTTCACGAACAACCGAATAGGGACGGTCGATCACTTCTCCTGCGGCAATCCGGCGTGCTACAGAATCAACAAGGACCCGAATCCTTGCGAATTCGGGTCCTTTAATTTTATCATTATTATTCATTTGCTCTATTAAAAATGGATCCTTGTATCGATTGTAAAAGCATAGTATGGATTGGTTCTTCCATCTTCATCGTATACAACATTTCCGTCTGAATCCCTCTCCAGTGAGCTGGCCAGTGTTGCGGCCATATCCAGCGTCGGGGCTACAGGTACAATGATTTCACCTTTGAGAACTGTATTCTCATCCACAAAGGAGAACTGTCCAAAATCAAGATTGTCATCAGCATCAAGCATGCTGCCTACAAAACCTGTTCGGTCATAGGTGAGTGAACCATGAATACCGACAACTGGGATGACATCCGGCTGCAGAGTTACACTGAAGTGAAGGTAATCATTTTCAAAATCGAGCTCTCCAGAATTATTCCAGGGCCATTTATATCCACCGGTAACATCGACCATCTTCAGGATATCCCAGCTTAAAGCACCGTATACACCCTGATTCTTAAGGGGTTCATAATAAGCATAGTCGGTGGAGGAGTAAAAGGCTCCTTTGGTTGTGGTGTCGATATCTTTCTTTGCAGAGAGATAACCTACAACCTCTTCAAGATAATCGGTCTTTGTTCGATCATAGGTTGAATTATAGAGACCATGACGGAAAAGGTCGGTAGAGTACATATACTGAACTTTATACTGGGCACCCAGGATATTACCAAGAAGACCACCGGCAAAACCATAGTTCCTCAATTTATTAAGGAAATTATCATCCTCTATATTCAGGTCGAGGAAAAAGTTGACCTGAGGCTGACCATCTATAACGGGGACCATGGTGGCCGCATCGGCAAAAAGAACAAAGGAGAGAAGATCTGTTTCAATTATGGGAAAATCGAGATCCAGGGCAAGGTTTATAAAAAGACTATCTTCAAAGGCAAGATTGGTTCCTGCATTGAGGGGATCTTCTATTGTGGTCTCCGCTGGAGCCGAAGCATCAGCATTTATATCAATAACACTGGATATTCCAAACTTGAGCTTTTTGCCGAAGGCTATTCTGCCACCCACGATTGAAAGGTCTGCCAGGTTATCACCCACAAACTCAACACCCATTTTTTCTCTGTTAATCCCCATGTTTAATCCTATTTTTCGGATGGAAGGGAAGTCCGCATCATTGGCATAGTTTTCCATAAGGATACCATGGCCAATGGTCATATCAGCAACATTTCCGAGTTTAAAGTAGAAAGGATCTCTATGCTGACCCCATTTAACGTATTTAATCTTCAGGAAAAGATCGCTTAATACATCCGAAGCGATAGCGCCAATATCATCACCCTGATCGGTACCAAAGGACCATTCATCGTTTCCTGCGGGGTGATACCAGTCATCTATGGGATCGAAGATATCATTCTGATAGATAATCGGAAGATAGAGTGACATCTGCAGGTCACCAATAGAGAACTCAGGCTGAAGCAGCATCTTGGAGTATGTTACCCCATCAATAGTCATTGAACCGATTTCCATTCCAAGGAATTCGCCAAGGGGTTCAAGGAACTTATCCAAAGGAGACTGTTCTTTAAGAAGTCCACCATCATCACCGGTTGATTCACCTTCCGGTGCCTCTTCTCCCATTCCTGTATTAACGGGTTCCAGAGCGGCTCCGCCGTCATCGGTATTTTCTTCTTCGACGACAGGTTCTTCCTCAACGGGCTCATCTTCAGGTTCCGGTTCGGGTGCGGCTGGAGGTGTATGACCTTCTACGGCAAAAGGATCAAGAGCTGTAAAACTGAAGGCCTGAAATTCCTGAGCAATTTGTTCTGCCGTAAGCATAACAGCAGAAAAGGCTTCGGAGAAGGCATCTGCCGCCATTCCGGTTTCTACCATTACCGATTCACCGGTATCCATTTTTATAAATTCAACACTACCTTCACCAACAACAAGTTTTCCATTGTCACCGATCAAAAAGTCGGTACCACGGACACCACAGACTGTCGATTGGGTATAGATGTTGTAATTATGACTGGCTGTCGATGATCGTGCTGCTACAGCACGTAATTTTCCGGCAATGAGTGAAAAATCATTGGATGAATTAATATCCTTCTGGAATCCATCAATTCGAAAATTTGTTGATTCACTGAGTTTGAGAATAGAACCATTGGGTTCCAGTTGAAGTTCAACTGTGGAATTATAGGTTTTGATTGTATCTCCTTCCAGAAGATCCATTCCTATATAAGCATCTGTTGCGATTCCATCCGCATCGAGTACCTCTATTTCGTATTCATCATCCGCGTATACCAGAATTGCCGCCGGTTCACCACCGGTATCCTGGGCAAACACGGGAATTAGACTGAAAATAATCAGTAGACTGAGAATTATTTTCTTGTTAAAAAATCTGTTTAATACCATTGTTCCCTCCTTAAAATAGATCGAGTGATGTCATAAGCTTGGCTGCTGTTGTAAAATCGCCGGTTGCAGGATCGTATTTGACATCATAGTTAAGCGTGATCACAGCAGGACCGGTTTTATAATTTATATTGGCACCGATTACAGCTCCTGTGGCATCGAAAATATCGCTGAAAGCAGCGATATACTGTTTATCGTAATAAGCATCAAAGAAAACACCGGGAATCAGATCCTCGGCTAATGTGAAAGCTGCTTTCAGGTGAGGGTATTCCGTAGCACTGTGTTCCGAAATGTCTCCACTGGGAGCTGCCGCAAAAGGACCATCAATGGAAACACTGAAAGCCACCTTATCTTCGAGGAAAGAAAAACCTGAGGAAGCAAGCCATCCTACAAATGGATCAATACTATCTACCTTTCCACTGAGTACCGCATATTTTTGTGCCCTATAAAGATCATATGTTGTATCAAAATAGGAGGGGATGAAATTTTCACCCAAGAAACGAAGCTGTGCCATGAAAGGGATGAAGGAGATAAGCCTTCCACCGGCTCCGATCATCATACCTGAAGAAGTGCTTTCTGTTGTTCCATCGGAAATGGGTTCAAATGCAACCGATGTAAAGGCCGCCAGTGAAATGACAGGGTTGGAAAGGATGGGCTGAATCACATCGATTCCCCAGATGGCCACACTATTAATGTCTTCATCAAGGTTACCGTCAACATCAACACTATAAAGGCTGGATAATTCTGTAAAATATTCTGGTCTGGCATCAGGTGATATATCACCGGCCACAGTAAAACCAACTTCTATCATATCAAGGATGGGGATACTGGACCAGGCCATGGGCCTTCCGTAAAGTCTTCCCCCCATAACATCCGGTGCTGCGAGGTTTCCAACAAAAGATTCAAACCCTACATAGGGGAATCCAAAGAGTTTGCCATCCATATCAAGGGTCAAACCGAAGAGTTTTTCATTCGGGAGCATCATGGCATTGCTGTAGTTTCCCATTATAAAACCCACACCCAGTGTGGCATCATCAATAGAACCCATTTTTACAAAGAGATTTTCACCCTTTGTCCCATATCTCACATAGTTAAATTTGGGAAGGTAGAGTTCCAGGAAACTTGTCTCATCATCGGGTACCCAGTCTTCCGTCCTGAATTCGAAGGGCATATCGGGATTCGAAGGGTTCGATCTGACATGGAAAGAAAGATCCAGTGAAAGTCCGAACTTGCCAAAGGAAATGTCAGGAACAAAACCGACTCTCTGGTAGGTAACTTCGTTGTTACTATCATCCAGGAATGTGGCAACACCTAAATCCATACCAAGGCCAAAGCCGAACTCCGGAGCCGCATCCGCGTCCTGAGCCGTGGCATAACCAATGGTCAGGGAAAGAAACAGAAGCAGAAAAAGGCTGATTCTGATACTTTTATGTTTTCTCATAATTATAATCTCCTACTGAATATATTATATCCCTTTAGAGATGAAGATACATCATCTAAACTCATATAACATAATTATTGATCACATTAATCTAAATTAAAAGCTCAATAAGAAAATTTTGCATTTAGACCGGCCAAAATTCCGAAAAGCCAGGTTTTACCATCCTCATTGTCGATAATTTCCACTCCGGCAGAACCAAATATTCCGATACTACCAAAAGGAAATATTATACTTGTATCGTGGGTGTAAAGGATGGAGACATCCAATGTATCTTCCTCTGAATTCAATGAAAACTCAGCCTCCTCGGAATGTTGTATGGATGCCTCTTCAAATACGGGTTTTTCAAAAAAGTTAAAACCGGGGAGCTCCTCCGGGCTTCTTGTCCATGAGAGGGTCCCCGAATTTTTAAATGATTGATCACTGAATTCCATGGAAAAACGATTGTTTAACCATAGGGAGTTTATTTTAGAAAATCGAAAGAAAATATAATTCTGAAGAATAAGCTCACTCTTTTCTGTGGAGTCTGATAATAAATCTTTTTCATGTTCATAGGCGAGAATCATTCTAAGCTCCTCTGTTTCATAATATTCTGAGAAGGTCGGGTAGGCCCCCCGGCTTCCAAATAGATTGATAGAGCCCAACTGTATGGATAAATCGGTACCAAGAATATCAGAATATTCACCTGAGCCGAGACTTGTTTCTCTTTTTTGTGTAAAGGCCAGGGATGAGGGAATTAAAAGATCCGTCAGATAGGAGCCGGATGAGCGTACAAGAGAGAAGGTGTACCATGGGGAGTAACTTTTGTCTGTGAATTCCCATGAAAAACCATTGATCCTCGAAAAATCATCGATGAAAGAGTCTGAATAAATTTCGACAAAAGGAATTCCTTGATAAAGATAAGGCATCTCACTGATCTCTTCAAAATATGAGCTACCATCATGAAGGAAATCATATTCATCCCAGCTCCTTTTCCAGCTGAAATTCCTGTTATAATCCAAAGCGAGGTTCCAGCTGCGTACCCGTTTTCCCTTTCCTTTTAGAGAAAGTCCTCCACTCCATGTTCCTCCCGAGTTCTTTATGCCAAATCCCTGGCTGGTTCCAGTCGAATAATTAGCCATTGCTGTCAGCCATCCCCCGATGGGCAGGGCATCAATATTGAAACGAACAAGAGCAGATCCTTTCCTGTCATTATCCGGATAATCGGTCGATGGCATTATAAGTGCAAATCCATTAATCCATTGGTTGAAATAGTCAAGGTTCTCCTGTTCCCAGTCCGGGCAGGATTGCTGAAGATTTAAAGAGCCTGTCAGACTTACGATTTCAATCAGTGTGGAAGAGAGGGTCAGGTTCCAATCTCTTATAAGGAGTCCCTGAATTGAATTCCCGCTCCCTTGATTGTAAAGGGATGAATAGTTCTCCGCAGTCAGCATGAAAACAGAGGACGGTGCAATCGTCAAGGTATTGGACCTGGAAAATTCTTTTCCGTCTGAGTCGATGGTTTCTCCATATCTATCCGTGATTTTCACAGGAAAGGCGGCTGCGGGAAGGGTGACTTCATGGGATTCCGAATGACTTATCTCATCCCCAAAGGAGACAATATCGCCATTTAAAACAAAGGAGCCGGCTATAAGGTTAAAGGCTGTTGTAATGTTTCCACCAAGGGCATTCAGCTCCCCGGCTGTCGCGGTGGAATCGATCCCGGCAGCAAAAGAACTTCCCTGATAAAAGCCATCTCCCTTTATGCTGATGTTCTCAAAAATGGGGAAACCCCCTATAGTCAATCTGGCTTCCGGGTTTGAATAGGTAAGATTTCCACGGCCACCGGCGGTAAGACCGGATTTACTACCGGAAAGATGGATTTCATCTAAGAATAGAAGTCCTGCACTTGTGTCGGTCATCCCGAATTTCACTTTAGTAACCGTATAATTTCCCGGACTTATATCAACTTCGGGGGCCGTTATCTCTAATGCTTCTCCTTCTATTTCTCCTGTCTCAAGATCGATGGTTATTTTTTCCCATTCGAAAAAGATTTGCGGGGTGAAGGAGGCTGAAACACCCCTTCCTTCAGAATCAGTATATTGGATGTAGAATCTGTTATCATCTCCAGCGGTGAGTTCGGGGATCCGGATATAAAAGGAGAGCTTTGAATACGACGATAGATATACAGCATTGGTGAATGCTCTGATTTCCCATTCATTATTCCAATCTGCATCGGCAAGTGAAGAATCCCATCCTAGTCTGAATATCTTTTGGGTGCTGCCAGAAGAGTGAAATACTGTGGAAACTTCAGAAAATGAGGACTCGAGACTCTTTACGGGGAGTTCTTCCTCCGGGAGCTGTCCTTCCCAGGTATCGCCCGGCTGAAAAGCATCCGATAGCTCCGGCTGAGCAGGGATCATGGAGGAACCTTCAAAAAAGAAATCCCCTGTAAGCAGTCTGCCTTCCACAGCCGATGCACCATTATTTACCACATAGATCCGGGCCCCCGATACTCCGGTAAGTTTTGCCTTGTTTTCGGCAGTTAATGGAACCCTAATATACTCCCAACCCCCGGAAGGATAGTTCAAATCTCCTGAATTGAAAGCAAAGCAAACGACCTTGCCGGGATTTTCCGCATTTAAATAGGAATTGCCATTTATATCCTCGGTATGTCTGTACCCGTCGCTTGTCTGGGTTTCTCCGGCAGAATCATTTTCGGAACCACCAAAGTCGAGGCTTATATCCGATCCACCATCGTTGAACGTAAATCCATTCGCGTATCCGCTTGACTCTTCATCCAGGATGCCGTCTCCATCCACATCCTCTCCCAGGGTTCCTATCTCCAGATAAACAGTTACATCTTCCGGGATATCCCCATCCCACTTCCAGGCAAGATTTAAAGCTTTATAGGATGAGAGATCAAGGAGTTCGTCTTCTGTACTCCAGGGAATCTGTGCACCCGCCCAGGAGTTTGTCTCCGGGAGGAGGTAATCTAATACCAGGATATTTCCGGAACGGCCATCCGAGCTGGCCAGGGCTGTGTATGGTCCGGTTCTCGCCCCCTGTTCATAGGGAAAAATCCGGGAATCCGGGATATCCCACGTATAATCCTGCAGATAGGATGCTCCCAGGTTTGAATAAATATGATAATCCTTGAAATAGAGTGGCCCCCGTTTATCTTCTTCCCGATCGGCGGGTAGAGCGGAAGGCAGAATCCCAAATTCAGGTATCGAAAAAACAATCCCGCCATCATCCATACCAAGGGCTTTAAAAATGCCTGTTGTGTCGCCGGTAGAGAGGGAAATCCCTCCTTCAAGTTCAATATTTAAATGTTCTCGTGCATACTCAGCCTTGAAAGAGGTTAAAAGAGACCCCTGACTCTCATTTATTTCAGTTGTGAATTCACCAGAGTACAGGTTCCACCTTAACCCGGTACCGATTTCAAGAGAAAGATCCGGCAGAATCGTAAATCTGTTCCCCATCCCAAAAAGAATATCTCCGCCTGAATCGGTTGATGATTCGGTCCTGTATGAAATTTCGATCCTGTCACTGGGATGAATATAACCTGGAAATATGAGTTCTCCCGAATCTGAAAGGGTAAAAGCGGTGGTCTGAATATCATTTATCATTACTGTAACAGAACCGGCCATGGGGTTATTCAACTGATAGGAAGTAACCGGTGTGACTACCTGGAGAAGAATCTTCTGGTTCTGTTCATCATCTCCAATGGTTCGATTAGGACCGTAGATCATGTTTTCTGTTAAATCGGAGAGAGGGTATGAGTTAAGTATGGTTCCGGGGGTATACCCTGAGGACTCAAGGGCAAATACCCCATTTTCCTCGAAACTTATGTTTAACGTGTTCGTGAGATCATTCAGGTTCCCGCCGGATACGAGGTATCCCTTCATTCTCCAGGCCTCATCCTCGGGGAGGCTGAGGCCGGTGGTATAATATCTATTCGTTTCGAAAATCGAAAACTCTCCGGGAGAAAACAGGATAAGTCGCTCTATCCCATCAACTGAAACTGTCTCTGGAGTATAACTTTCAGTTGAAGAGTCCCAGGGCAGGTTATCATCAAATGTCATCTCCGTATCCATCTCCGGATACGAAATCAAAATATTACCGGATGGTTCTGCCTCCAGGATCAACACCCCATTGACTGAATCAAAATTGTAATTAGAATCATCCATCAGATAATACCCTTTACCATCATCTCCAGTATATGTCACTGAATTAATGGAGGCATCAGGATCTTCTGTAAGGATAAGGAGATCCGACACAGGTCTTGTCGGCAGGATGAAGAACCTGTTCTTTATGTATCCCCCCGGATTTATAAACTCCTCTTCAAGAAGGTTGGATCCCTGGTATATGACGGACTGACTTTCGGCTGGATCAAGCCTTAGTAACATCTCATGGGTGGAGATCCCTGAAAGGAAGGCTGCCGAACCACCAAAACCATTTTCCGGTATGGCGGGAACCTTCCAATAGGCGTAATCATCCATGGAAATCCGGGTATTCCCGATTTGTACTGATTGAAGGAATTCATTCTCATCACCCTTATAACCGACAAGGTAGGTGTTGGATTCCCAATCATTACCAAAGTTTGTTTCAATAAAATACCTATCAAAAAGCCATAATGAGAGGGTAATGTCCGGTTGCTGTTCAAAGTCAAAGCCGACAGGGATGGATGCATGGGATGAATCCTGAAAAAGACCCCGCTCTTTACTATACCCGAACCCCCAGGAGGCGCTCATCTTCGCATCCCAGTTTCCTTTGATGAATAGCTCTACATCTTCATTTTCCATATCCAGATCAAATAAAGAAGCCGGGGCTTCATTTTCGGGTAGAGGGACATCGTAGGCATAAATAAAAGGAAGAAACAGTAATGAGATTAATAGTAAAATTGAGCGACGAAATATTTTTCTTTCCACTTATACAAAAATATACAGTATTTATAAATTCATTTCTATCAATAAAAATTGGATTGATTTTTTAACTTCTATAGACGATAGTTATTAAAGATGAGTGTAGAATTACAAAAGGCAACAGCGTTTATTGACCGGCTTCTCAGCAATCCAGCTCTTCAGCAGAACACACCTCTGCAACGGGAAGAACAGATAATTCAGTTTCTGGGAGTAAACAGTCGTCAATTATATCCGACCCTTGCTTCACAGTCTTTTTTCCCTGGCACGAGCTGGGATAAGATTTATCAATTGCTAATCCAGGCATTATATGGCCGGGTTAATGAAACCCTTTATCCGGGACTTGAGAACATCGTCGGGAACCTGGATTTGTCTTTCATAGGTTTGTTGCGTCAGCAGAATATTTCAAGTGAAAATCTGAAGACAGACCTTTTCAAGTATCTAAAGGATATCCTTAAAAACGATAGTGCCAGAAGGGAATTTTCCGGTGTTTATACTGGTCTTACCTACCGTATACCGGATAAGTATGTTGATCAGTGTTTTGAACGAAAATCCTATGTGCATTTTGAGATTTCGAAAGTACAGAAATTGAAGATGGGCTCTGATGAAGTAAAAAATATGATAAAAACCTCTCTGCTTTTGAAACCGGCTGTATTTCAATTTGTCGTTGCACCAAGGGGAGGCGGTGGTGATTTTTTTAACAGTTTCAAACAACCCAATTTCACAGAACGTGTTTTTCAGACAATTCAGAAAAAGGTTGTCGGTTTTCCGGATCCTGTAATATCTTCTGCTGTGAATAGTAATCTATCCTTTCTTGATAACAACAGACTTGAGGCTACCGCAAGAATTTCTTCAATTATAAACATGATGTGTAAAAACATCAGACCTGATATGAAGCAGGATAAAGGGGCTGATACAGCCCAGAAGAGCTGGCTCGCTGTGGCGAGGAGAAATTTCCGTTTTTACGGTTTTGATATCAAGATCATCGATGAGTTTTACAAGATTGCTGCCGAGAACGGGTGGTAGGGGGATATATGTCAAAAAAGTTCATCTCTTTTCTTGAGGGACTTGTAATTGTAATGATTGTGCTGGTACTTGTTCAAACCTTTGTGGAGGATTTAGCGGTACTTTTAGGTTTTACATGGTCCTTTAGAAAGATTCTTATAGTGTCAGGTTTTGTTTTTGACCTGTTTTTCACTCTGGAATTCCTTACACGGTTTTATGTTGCCCTTTCGATGGGTGATCTGAAAGAGTATATGGGAAGGAGACAGGGGTGGATCGATCTAATTGCTTCTGTTCCTCTTGTTATTCTAAACTCAGGTCCGGCTTTCGTGGCTTTGATGGCCGGTTCCGGCGTTCTTTTTTCTGTCGGTGGTATTTTAAATATACTAAAAATCGTTAAAACCGTCAGAATTGCCAGAATTTTGAGGTTACTGCGTGTACTTAAAATTTTTAAACAGATAAAAAATACAAATTCAGTCATGGCTCAGCGGCATATTCAAAAAGTTACAGCCATGGTCATTACTACTTTTGTGTTTACAGTTTTTGTCTTCTCTCTATTCAGTGGTTTTCTTGGGTTCCCCCAGAGTGATACAGCATTCGATAAATCATGCCAGCAGACTGTAAGGGCTTTTACAAGAGCAATAAGCGGTGCAGATGAAAGGGTCGCCCTGGAATCAACAACTTTATCCGATGATGCACTTCTTATCATAAAGAAGGGTGGTATAACTGTTTTTTCAAAACACAATAACAGTTACTTTTATACTTTTTTCGGAACAGGCGATTATATCTACTTCGAAGAGGGGGATTATTCTTTCTTTTTCGATATGCGGGAAGTTAACCGGCTTGAATCAAGAAATAATCTGATGTATTTCCTTATCATTGTAATAATTACTGTGATTTTAATGTTTGTTTACAGTCCGCATTTTGCCATGACGATTTCGGATCCCATTCATGTTATGCGACGTGGGCTTGATGAGAAGGGATACAACTTCCAGGTGAAGATTCTTGATAAGTTCAAAGATGATGATGTTTTCCGACTTGGTGAAAGTTACAATGAGGTCTTTCTGGCCATGAAGGATCTTCAGAATCAACAGGCGGGAGACTCCGATGATCCGGATACCCTCGAATTAAAGATGGAAGATCTGGGTGATTTAGGAGATATATTGGGCTGATGGTTGTATCCATGGTTCAGTTCATCCTGGAGATCCCCGATGTAACTTCTATAAAAGATAAGCGCAAGGTCATAAAATCGGCTAAAGATAGGATATTCAGGAAGTTCAGGGTCTCAATTGCAGAGGTTGATCTCCAGGACTCCCTGAAATTCTCCCAACTGGGAGCCGCTCTTGTTTCCAACTCGAAAACCTTCGGGGAAGAAGTAATGAATAAAATCATCAATTTTGTTGAGGATGAGGTGGATGGACGCCTCCAGGATGTAAGCATTCACTCCGAAATCTTTTAACAGTGCCCGAAAGCCTGTTGATCTCTTCCAACTCACAGAAAAATATAATTTGGAATCCTCCGGCCTACTGTCCTGCCTGGATTAGTCCACTGACACGTCCAGGTTTTTATCTCATCTTCACTTAAATTGGTTTTACCCAGAAAGGGCCTCTTTCCCCAAAACTCATTAATTGTATCTGATAGAACCGCTCGTGGAATACCGGCAGCTTCCGCATGGGTGGTCCAATCCCCGGCCCGACTGGCCTTCACCCTTCTGGGGTTGAAACAGTTGTAAGCAAAACGAAAGGCTTCCATTCGTGCCATCAAGGCACTGGGACATTTCGCCCATTGCAGGGTTTCACGGGTATGATCCGAAAGGTCCATACGCAGAAAACGGTGAAAGTAGTTGGAAGGAAAGAGGTTGTTGTAAACAGTCCTTGGTTTTTTCGATGATATCTGAACATGGTCGAAGGTTTCCTCAAATCCGTCCAGTTTTCTGAAAGCCAAAGGATAAGCTTTATGTTCATCCGTATAGAGTTTATTCCTTTCAGAGAATGTACTAACTTCTTTACTCTTAATAAGTTGCAGGATTTTATCAGTACAGATTCGGAATGATTTCTGTATGGCTGTTGGACTGGCTTTGCCCTGGTTTTCAAGCTCCGCCCTGCGGGCTTTCTGTTTCGCCGTCATACGCCCTTTGCGCCTGAGGTTTGAAAAACCCATGGTGTAAACATACTCGGAGTCAGAACCGACAAAGGTGTTTACATGACAAGGATAGTATTGGGAGTAGGAAAAGGTCTCAAAACCATCGGCCGTCATGTTTTCTGTACAGGGAAGGTGTTGTTCCAGGGCCGCCTCAATCGCCAGACCAACACGGGCAACCCGTTCCAACCTGTTTTCGAGTGTTTCCACCCGCAGATTGAAGAAGCGGCTTATATCGTCCAGGCCTGAAGCTGAATTGAGGTGCTGCAGAAGCCTGACGTAACTGATTCTCTTTTTTGCATAATAATCGATTGAGAAGGTCTGGGAAGAAAAAGTAATGCCGCAGGCTTTGCAGCGGTAACGATGAACTGTACCAAAGGCTCTTGAACGGTAGGTTCCATACTTAACATACCAGGAATCCTTATCAGGATTGTGAAAATGTGTGCATTTTGGGTTAGGACAACAGGGGATTTCCATACGATACTCCTTACTAATTTGTTTCTTTATAAGGAATACCGGGGAATTTGTGCTGTTGCTTCAGATCAACAGGCTTTGGGGCACTATGTAATTAATTTATATATTTTTGATTTGAAACTCTTGATCTTTATGTTACCAAATGGTAACACTGTAAATACAAATTGTTTAGGGGTGTTATTTGGAGAAAAATAGAAAGGCAACTGAGGAGATTCTTCTTGCAGCTGTCGGGCAAATTGTCAAAACAAAAGGTTTTTCAGGAGTGGGAGTTAATGCTGTGGCCAAGCAGGCTGGGGTTTCCAAGATGCTGATCTACAGGTATTTCGACGGGCTTGAAGGTTTGATTGGTACCTGGATTCTTGAAAATAGTTATTGGATGGAGGATACCGGGAGCCTGGAAAAGGAGTTGGAAAATCTTCCACGGGAAGCCTTTGTCTACCGTGATACGATGAAAAAGATGTTCCGGGACCAATGGAAGGGCTTGCTGGATGAACCTTTACGGAGGGAGCTTCTTCGATGGTTTATAGCAGAGGAGAATCCTATTAGCAGAGATGCACTGGAGCGAATAGAAACCAGGGGAAGGGAAATAAGCCACTCCTACAAGGACAAAATAGATACAGCCGAGGATATTGATGCTATTACGGCTATTCTTATTGGGGGAAGCTACTACCTTACCCTCATTTCAGACAGGGTGGATGTGTTTAATGGAGTTCCTCTTGGAGAGCCCGAAGGACAGGAACGACTATATGCGGCCATGGACGGTATTCTGGATAGGATACCTTTTACAATAAAGGAAAAAGAAAATGAAAATGAAAATTTATAAAAAATGTATAGTCATTTTTTTACTAATACTGATTTTTGGACTGATACCCTTGGGAGCACAGGGGCTTGGCTTGGAGGTCTTTATCGAACCCGGAGTAAATTACAGCCATTGGAAATGGTTCGGAATACTTCCAGTAAAACTTACTCCCCAGATTGCGGTTTGGGTTGAAAATGAAGAGGGTGAGATTATCCAAACTCTTCTGGTTTCCCGGCGAGGGGGTGAGGGCAGCTGGAGAGGTGCAGATGAAGGGCGACCTGAAGCACTGCCGGTTTTTACTCACAAAAATAAGTCTACTGAATTAGACAGCGTTACCTCCGCCACACCAAAGGGTAATAAAGTATTTTGTGCAGCTTCTGGGGAGTCACTCTCTGAGGGACGGTATATTGTTTTCGCTGAGGTAAATTCCTCATTTGACTACAACAATACTTATCCGGAAACCGAGGGTGATGTAAACGGTCAGCCTTCCCTTATCTATTATGCAGAGGTCGCTCTGGATCAGGACGCCGGAGAAATAGATCTTGTACCTCTGGGGACAGGAGCTGTACAGGGGGATTCCGGTGAGGTCTTTCCAGGGGTTGAAGGACTTACATCAGCACTTTCCATTCTGTCATCTATTAGAGTACAACAAAATCTATAATAATGAATATATGGTGCCCAGAAATTTGTTGTTTTCTACATTTGGTATATTAGTCATAAAATAGCCAAAAATCTGGGCCTATATATAATTGATAAAAAACTATTGACATCGTTTATCTATTGAGGTATTGTAGTACCACAATAGATAAAGGAAGGGAAATGAATCTACTGAATATATCCGAAGGGGCGTATCTTGCCATGCACAGCCTGGCGTTAATAGCCAGTAAACAGCCTGAAAGGCTTTCGGTAAAGAATCTTGCGGAGGAGCTCAATGCTTCCCAGGCCCATTTAGCTAAGGTTTTTCAGAAGATTAGTAAGGCTGGGCTGGTAAAATCTGTCAGGGGGCCTTCCGGGGGTTTTATCCTGGATAAACCGGCCGAAGATATATCATTTCTCGACATCTACGAGATAATCGAAGGGAAGGTTAATCTTGGAGATTGTCCCCTTGGCAAGAGCCGCTGTTCCTTTAATATGTGTATCTTTAATGATGATTTTAATAGGATATCCAAAGATATCTACAACACCTACGATAAAATCAAACTTTCCAATTTTAACTGAGATAACTCTGAGTAATTTTGCAATGATATTTTTTGCTTAAAATAAGGTATAAGAGTACCAGAATAGGAGTATAGACCATGACATATTTTGATAAAGACACCACTCTATTGGAAATCGCTGATAAGTATCCCGAAACAATCCCCGTATTTACCTCCAACGGGTTTGGACATATGGAGGATAAGGCTAAGAGGGAACAGTTTGCCAAGTCTGTTACCCTGGGGATGTCCCTCATGCTGAAACAGATGGATTATGATCTTTTTGCTCGTTTCCTGGTAGAAGCTATTGAGTCTAAGGATAATGAAACCGATTTGACCCTGACCGCTAACACTAAGGTGGCTGATAAAGAGGCATTAAATATTGTAGGCCTTCTTCCCTGTCCTGTAAGACTGCCCCTGCTTGAAGAGTTTAATAATTTTATCAAAGGGTATACCTTGTCCGGGAATGTTGAAATCAATCATGAACTTAAGGCGGCCTCCATGGGCCTCGACTGGGTTGAAAATAATATAAAGGGTGTTGATGATGCGGCAGACCTTCCGGACCTTTTTATTTCCGCAGGTTTTGATATGTTTTTCGATGAAGAGATGATTGGAAAGTTCAAGAAACAGGATGTCTTTGAGGACACCACAAACTTTTCCCGTTTTAATGACTCGTTCAAGGATATTGCCTTAAAGGATCCCAAAAAGCATTACTCCATGATAGGTGTGGTGCCCGCTGTCTTCCTTATCAATACAAAAGAGTTGGGAGACCATCCTGTTCCTCAAAGCTGGGAGGATGTTCTGGACCCTTTCTATGAAAAGAGGATCTCCCTTCCTGTTGGAGACTTTGACCTTTTTAATGGAATCCTTTTGAACATCCATAAGAAATATGGTGATGAAGGGGTGGAGCGTCTCGGTAAGAATCTGCTTGAATCCCTTCATCCTTCTCAGATGGTTAAGTCTGATAGAAAAAAGCAGGACAGACCCATTGTAACAATCATGCCTTACTTTTTTACCAAAATGGCTAAGGAGGGGGGCATCATGAAGGCTGTGTGGCCCTCGGATGGTGCTATTATAAGTCCCATCTTCATGCTCTCAAAGAAGGAGAAGCAGGAAAAGCTCCAGCCTGTTATTGACTTTTTTTCGGGGGTTGAAGTGGCCAAGGTTTTATCACATAACGGGTTGTTCCCAAGCATAAATCCGGAAATAGACAATCATATCCCCGAAGAGAATAAGTTCATGTGGCTGGGTTGGGATTATATCTATGAGCATGATATTAGCGCCCTGATTTCCCACTGTGAAAACGTTTTTAAAAGTGCACTGTCATAGGAGAAATGCGAAACAATGAATCTTGTAACAATATCAGGACCTCCCTCGTCGGGAAAAACAGCAGTCATACTTAAGACAATTGAATCCCTCACAAAGCGGGGTATGAAAACAGCAGTCGCCAAGTTTGACTGCCTCTATACTGATGATGATCTCCTTTATAAGAAAGCGGGTATACCCGTGAAGAAGGGACTCTCCGGAGCGCTCTGTCCGGATCATTATTTTATCAGCAATATCGAAGAGGTAACCAAATGGGGTGTGGAAAACGAGTATGACATCCTTATAAGTGAGTCTGCCGGCTTGTGTAACCGCTGCTCACCCTATGTTAAAGGTATAAAAGCAATCTGTGTGATCGATAACTTAAGCGGTATAAATACACCTAAAAAAATCGGGCCCATGCTCAAGAGTGCGGATATTGTCGTTATTACCAAGGGTGACATTGTCTCCCAGGCCGAAAGGGAAGTTTTTGCTTCCCGTGTGAATACTGTGAACCCCGGGGCTGTTATCATGCATGTGAATGGTTTAACTGGTCAGGGGAGCTATGAATTATCGACTCTTCTCTATGACGAGAAAGACAATGTGAAAACTCTTGTGGGTAAGGAACTCAGGTTCCCCATGCCTTCAGCCCTCTGTTCCTATTGCCTTGGTGAAACCAGAATTGGTGATGAGTTTCAGATGGGTAATGTTCGCAAAATGAAGATGGAAGGTTAGGAGAAGAAGGATGAAAACAATTACTATGGATATCAGATCTGAAAAGATAGAAGTGCTCCTTAAAAATTACCCCTTTTTGATCTCCTATTTCAACGACAACAACCTTGAGATCGAGGGGTATGATCACTTAAGCCTGGAAGATTATTTTGCCGGTTTTGATGAGGATGAGATCGAAGAAAGTGCGATTGATGTTGAGCTTCATTACAAACAAATTGCCGAGTTTGTAAAGCAGATGAACGTTTTTCTCGGAAGGGATGAAGATAAGGTGCAGTCGGTTACCATACTTCCCGGAACCGATAAATCGGGTAATCGCGAAAACTTTGAAAGGATGGAAATTAAGCAGGGGGAGATTATCTGTATTGTTGGTCCCACCGGCTCGGGTAAATCCCGTCTGCTTGGGGACATCGAATGGGTTGCCCAGGAGGATACACCTACTTCCAGGAAGATATTAATAAATAACGATATTCCCGATAAGAAATGGCGTTTTTCTACTTCTGACAAACTGGTGGCCCAGATATCTCAGAATATGAACTTCGTAATGGATCTTAGTGTGTATGAATTTGTAGAACTTCATGCCGAAAGCAGGCTCGTAGAGAACAAAGAGGAGATTATTCAGAGGATTATCGACAGCGCCAATGGTTTAGCGGGTGAGAAATTCACTCCGGACACGCCAATTACCTCTTTAAGCGGGGGGCAGTCGAGAGCTCTCATGATTGCAGACACAGCCATCTTAAGTAAGTCTCCGATTATCCTTATCGATGAGATTGAAAATGCTGGAATTGATAGAAAACAGGCATTGGACCTTCTTCTATCGGAGGACAAGGTTGTCCTCATGGCCACCCACGATCCCATACTTGCCCTTATGGGCGATAAGAGGATAGTCATAAAGAATGGCGGTATTCATAAAATCATCGAAACTACCGCCAGTGAACGGGACATACTGGCCGTCCTTGAAGAGATGGATTCAAAATTGCTGGCTTATCGAACAAAACTAAGGCAGGGTGAGATCCTCACCAAGCTGTAAATAATTTAAATTTGAAACTTAGAAACAGGATTGGAGGAATAAAATGCACGATGGATGCAGTGGAACTTTTGAGAATGGGAAAGAGGTCGTAGAGAAGGTAAGGATGATGGGTTTTTCGGAGCAATACATGCCTGTACCCCTGGAAATAAAATGTGTGGAGTGTGACAAGGAGTTTGAAATGGAGACTTTTGAGGCCAAATGTCCACATTGTAACATGATCTATGGTGTTACCCCCTGTCACGCCTTTGATCCTGCCAATGTGCAGGCCGCTGGTGTAGATTACTAATCAGAAGAAAACCTGAATGGGTTAGCAGCTACAGACTTCAAGCACCCGGAATCAATGATTTCAGGTGCTTTTTTAAATTTATGTCGATAAAGCTGTTCTTTGAATTAACGATTGATTATAATTTAAAGATGAATGATAAAGCTGTTGTATTTTTTTCACGAGATGGTTCCACACGAATTGCTGCCAATATAATTGCAGAAAAGATTGGTGCTGAATTGATTGAATTACAGGAAGAAAAACCGAACCGGAATTTTCTTATGTCCGGTTTTCGTGCTTCGACCAGGAAACATGCCGCCCTTTCCGGAGATCCATGGGCGGAAATTGCCTCTTGCAACACACTTATACTGGGAGCTCCCATCTGGGCTGGGAAAGGGATTCCCGCCATGAATGGTTTTCTTGACAAGATTGATCTATCAGGAAAACACGTTTACCTTTTTACTCTACAGGCGGATCCAAATTTACGCTCATCCGGTCAGGTTATTGCCCATTATACCAGGCGCGTAGAGGATGCGGGTGGTACCGTAGATGGATCAATCGCCTTGCCGGGGAATTCACCGGGGAAAACAGGTAGTGAAAAGGATATTCGTACCACTTTGGAGAAATGGTCCCTATTTAACAACTAAGTGATTGTTTGTAATAAAAAGCGCTCATCTAAGGTGATCACTGAGGACTTTGTTATATCTGGTGAGGGTTTCCCTATAAAGTATCCTTGAACATAATCTATACCCAAATACTCGACCACCGAGAACACTTCGCTATTATGAACATATTCGGCAATGGTTTTGATATTCATCTCTTTGGCAAAATTTACAATGTTTTTTGTAATCGTCATTGAATTGGGGTCCTGATGAATATCTTTTATAAGACTTGCATCAATTTTTATTATATCGATGCTGAGAGCCAGAATATAATTGAAATTCGAATATCCTGATCCAAAATCATCTATTGCAATTTTACACCCATTTTCTTTAACTTTCGAAATGAATGAAAGGACCTCTTCCGACTTATCAATTTTTTCTGTTTCTAATAATTCGAAGGTTATTTTTCGAGGATCAGGAAATAAATCTATCTCCTTATAAATCAGGCTGACTGTATCCTGATTAAAAAGATCTTCCCGGCATAGATTGACAGAGAAATCAAAATCTTTATCATGGAAAAAAGAAAAAGATTTCCTTATCATGATTTGCGTAATCGAAGGATATACCTTTGCTCTCTATGAAATCTTCAGGAAAGCATGGGGAGTATACACCTGATTAGAATCGACTAACCTGACTAAACACTCATATCTGGTAATTTCTTTTCTTGATATATCGTAAATTGGTTGGAAATAGGGAGTAATATAATTTCTTTTAATGGCTCTGCGCAATAACAGGAGTATAAACCTGTTTTTCTGGTATTCTTCAATTGTTTTCAGTGATGGATCAAATATAACATATAGAAGTCTTAGCGTAGCTGCAATAAAAAAGATCCATTCCGATACCCAAGATACCTGTGAGAAAAAAT
>JAEINK010000037.1 GCA_016342585.1 Spirochaetales bacterium | reverse complement strand
CGATCTTTCATAGAAACAGTCTACAAGAAATTTCCCTTTATGTCTAGTTTTTTATACGTCGTCCTGAGTAGTTACCATTACGAATCATATGAACAGAGTTTCTTTCGAAAAGAACTGCTGTTCCGGATTTCATCGCTTGTATATCTCCATCAACCCAGGCTTCGCCTTTCCCGCTTATTATATAAATCATTTCTTCGCCATCCGGGTGTGAATGTGCGGGTTTTACAGCTTCTCCCGGCATAACTCTAATAACACAACTCGATAGGAATTCGGGTTGTAGGGTCTTTTCATCAGCTATCCAGCGGATAAATCTGCCAGGAACCTTTTTCTCTTCCACTTCAGTTTCATGGATTATCTTCATATTACTCTCCGTCAGACAACAGCAATTTAAATCTATTATCGATAATCGATAGTTGAATAATAACATCCAGACCGACTGCTGTCAAGTAAAGCTCATTCAAATTTTATTTGTCAGCATGGAATTTATTATAGATTCTATTATGCTCGGGCTGATAAAAGCTGCCCCCGCCTTGTTTTGGCGACGACGGCTTCACCCTGATCTACTATACTTAGCGGTTTCATAAATGTTGCATACTCAGAAAATATTACCCCGGGAGCATACATAGCTGAATTTTTTAACTTAAGGCATGGAATAAATTTTTATCTGAACATTATTCATAGTAATATTTATTGGATTGGCAACGATTTTACATCTCCAGTTCGAAATAACAGGTATAGTAATTTTTGGAGTCGTTGGATTCTGAGAAATTGGAATGTACGCCCTCGGTGTTTTTGTAATTACACTGAAGAGTCTCTTTCTCATAGCAATATTAAAAAGGACTGCTTAGGACTATAGTTCCAGGCGGTCCATTTTTAATAAAAAGGTTCTATAGCTGCCCGAGAGTATCGTTCAGGGCATACTTAAGCTGAAGGCGCATCTCTTCAGTATGAGGATTAAACTTCTGAAGATCAAGAAAAAGCTGTTCCGGATCATTACAGGTCTGCTCTACAATCTTTATAAGCTCCCGGTATCCCATGGTCCCGATAGGACTTGGTTTCAAATCCAGCCGGCCAAGGACACGGCCTATGAAGTGAGTAATCCCTTGAGTAAATGCGGCCTCAAGGTCATGTTCATCGGGAGTCATAACCTTAACGTCCAACTTCATATCACGAAAAATCTCTTTCCACTGACTCTGAACCTTAAGGGGAGCACGAACAGGAGAAACAACTATCGGCAGTCCGGCAATTCCATTTTTGCCGGAATCAGGTCCAAACATAGGGTGGGTTCCCAGAATATTCACCCCCTCAGCAAGGAGATCATTCATAAGAGAGGTCGGGTGTACTTTTACAGAACAGGTATCCATAACAAGAGTCCCCGGTTTTATGAAGGTTGAGATTTTTCCAAGTACAGATTCCATCGAGGAGATGGCGTTACATAGAATAATCACATCTGAAGAGAGGAGTTCCTCCTCCTCCACACGGATAACTCCTTCGGGGGTCCCTCTTTCCGGGTTCCTCGAAAAGCCCTTCACCTGCCATCCATTTTGACTGCCATAATGGGCGATTTCTCTTCCCCAGAAACTGCCAAATCGTCCTAAGCCGTATATCCCGATATTCATGAGGACGATTCTATCAGTATTTTAATATTGATGAAAGGACCTTAATCCTGTAGGCTGTTCCAATGAATAAACCAGAAGAAAAAAAACCCCTTCCTCCTTTCAGTAAGGATGGGAGTATACATGTTACTGATGAAGTAATTAATACAATCACTCATATGAGTGGTGCCATTTTTTCATTTTTAGGCATGGTAATATTGATAGTACTCTCCGTCCAGAGTGGTAAAACCTGGCATATAATTGGTTTTTCCGTTTATGGATTAAGCCTCTTCCTCCTCTTCCTGGCCAGTACCTTTCATCACGGTCTTGAATTGTCGGAAAAAGGGAATGATTTTTTCAGACTCTTCGACTATCTGGCGATCTTCTTTTTAATCGCCGGAACCTACACCCCCCTCTGCCTTATTGTGGCTCGAGATGCCTGGAGCTGGAGTATTTTAGGTGTTATCTGGATAATTGCCGCAGTCGGGATCACACTTAAATCGGTATTCCCCAACCTTCCTAAATGGATGACCAATACCCTCTACTTATGTATGGGGTGGGTGGGCGTCGTTCAAATATACCGTACAATTCCATCAATAGGACCAACAGGATTCATTCTGCTCCTGACCGGGGGGGTAATCTACTCCATCGGAGCAATTATCTTCTATATAGAAAAACCAAATCCGGTTCCGGGCAAATTCGGCTTCCACGAAATCTGGCATATTTTCGTACTTGCCGCTGCCATTATTCATTATATTTTCATGTATGCCATACTCCTACCCTACCCGATAGCAGGCTGAAGGATCACTCTCTGTTCATACCTCAGGTCGCACGAACTGGCCTTCAGCTTTTTTGTTACAAACTCATAAATATTCACCCGATATTGAGAATAGATTTGATTCTATCATTTGATTTTACAGGCTGGATTTACTACAATATTAACAGACACATCCTTAAGGAGCATGACAATGCTGAAAAACATTAAAATTGGAATAAAATTAATCGCAATAGGAGCGATAGTCCTACTACTCCCGATAATAGCCCTGGGGATAATCTCCACCCAAAAAGCTTCTGAAGGACTGCAGAACCTCGAATATGAGCAGATGGAGAACCGAACATCGGAGATTTCACTATCAATCCACAATGTCCTTATCACCGAGAAAAAAATCGCTCTTGATATTGCCGGCCGCAGAGAGACTAAAGCCGCTCTTGAAGATGCCATGAAAAATGAAAACAGGACAGAGGATTATGAGATAAATAGTATCCTTGCTGAATTTATGGCCACCCGGGGGCTTGGTGATGATTATATGGGGATTAATATCATAAACAGACAGGGGATCGTCATTGCTGCCTCCTCTGAAGACAGGATAGGCCTGGATCTCTTCTCACGAACATATTTCCAAAACGCTATTAATGGAGAGGTAAATGTGGGTGACCCGGGGATCAGCAGGGCCAATGGCCAGCCATTCATCCCCATAGCAGCACCTGTATATGCGAAGGATGGAACAAATATCGGAGCGGCCGCCATAATCATAAAACTTGATTTCTTATGGTCCATAATTAAAGATTCAACCATCGGTCAGACCGGGTACACCTTTATAACAGATGCCAGCAGCCTGATCATAGCTCATCCGGACACATCCCTGATCTTCGAGGTGAGCATCGAAGACCTGGTAGGAATGGAGGTTATCACCCAGAGGTTTAAAAACGGTGAGAAAGGGTATCAGAATTATATTTATAATGGTGTTCCCAAAACAGCGGGCTTTGCTCCTGTACCCGAAACAGGCTGGGGAGTATTCCTTACCATCTCGGACGAGGAGTATATGGCCCCGGCCTATGCTGTTCGGAATGCTGTGTTCCTAGTGGCCGCCATCGGATTCCTGGTCTCTCTCCTGATTTTTATCATTTTTGCCAGAGCCCTGACATTACCGATAAAAAAGGGTGTTCAGTTTGCAAAAGAGATTAGCGAGGGCAAGCTCTATACGGATATTGATGTTAACCAGAAGGATGAGATTGGGATCCTGGCCGAAGCACTAAAAGATATGAAGGAAAAACTGAGAGATGTCGTCTCGAATGTCTATGATGCATCCATTCAGGTGACCGACGGAAGCGGTCAGCTTTCAGAGAATTCCGTGCAGCTTTCACAGGGTGCAACAGAGCAGGCTGCCAGTGCTGAAGAGGTTTCAGCATCGGTTGAACAGATGGGGGCAAACATACATCAGAATACCGAAAATGCGGCGCAGACATCAAAGATTTCCACACGAACAGCAATGGATGCTGAGGAGGGAGGCACCGCCGTCCTTGAGGCTGTTCAGTCCATGAATGAAATTGCCAATAAAATCAGCATTATCGGGGATATCGCCCGACAGACGAATATGCTCTCCCTGAATGCAGCCATCGAGGCGGCACGGGCAGGCGAACACGGTAAAGGCTTCGCTGTTGTCGCCTCCGAGGTTGGAAAGCTTGCCAATGTAAGCCAGCAGGCAGCCTCGGAAATACTGGAACTTGCCAATGTAAGTGTAAGTAAGGCGAACAGTGCCGGAGAAAGGATCCAGGCCATCGTCCCGGACATAAGAAGAACGGCCGAGCTTGTTTCCGAAATCAGCGCCTCAAGCCAGGAACAGAATATTGGTGCCAACCAGATCAATGATGCTATGCAGCAGCTTGATCAGGTTATCCAGCAAAATGCCGCTTCCGCGGAAGAGGCCTCCGCCATGTCCGAACAATTGACATCCCAGGCGGAGCAGTTGAGGGGAATGATCGGATTTTTTAAATTGAAGAAAGATTCGATGCAGGGAACCTCCGGCGAATCATGGTCTATGGATAGAAGGAGTGGAGGTACCAAATCTCTTCCGGAGAGTTCTGCCGGAACATCATTGAAATCAGGATCAGGATCTACACGGTCTATACCGGATAAAAGAGAAAAAGCAAGGATTAATGATGAAAGTGGTGAGGTCGATTCAGGCTTTGAGGAGTTTTAATTCCTAACCGGGTATTAAATCCGGTTCTGATAAACCAAAAAAAAAGCCGGTTTGAGAGGGGAAAACCCACTTCAACCGGCTTTTTTTGTTAGTAACTAAAAATATCAGTAGATATTGAATATCAGTAGATATTTAGTAACCGTAATTATCTCTACGAGGTTTTCTCTCGTGAGCCTCATTTACCCTGAGGTTTCTTCCGTCCATCTCAGCGTTATTGAGAGCAGAGATAGCTGCTTCTGCTGCTGAATCATCTTCCATTTCAACAAAAGCAAATCCTTTGGGCCTGTTAGTTTCTCGATCTGTAATAACGTTAACTCCGCTTACAGTTCCATACTGGGCAAAAAGATCCTCCAGCTGATCTCCGGTGGTAGCATAGTTCATGTTTCCCACATAGACTTTCTTTGACATATAAAATCATCCTTGTTTTCCGGATTTAATCCGGTTAAATTTATCCTAAGCTCGGTTTAGATTGTCTGTGTTTTAATCTCTGTTCTGGAAATATTTAACTAAAGAAGAATACCCAAAAGGACTTTAACATAATTAGAGAAACGTTGTCCAAAGAAAACCAAAAAAGATTCAAGATTAAAAAGATCATACCTAAGCCGAAACCCAAGTAAGGACAATATAGCATTTTATAAAAAAGTGGTCAACATAATCATTAGCCATATAGGCAAGGAATTGGGGGAATTCAGATTTTTCTTGACAAACTAATGTATGACTATTACAATTATATTAGTCATATAGTCAAACCAAAAAGAGAATATCGAGATCCCAATAATCTAAGGAGAAGAGCATGCCCAGAAGTTTCAGCGAGAATGAAAAACTGAGTATTCGAAGTACATTGATAGAAAAGGGGTCGGTGCTTTTCGGTCAATATGGACTAAAAAAAACATCCATCGATGAAATCGTAAAAGCCGCTGGAATAGCAAAAGGTTCCTTTTATAAATTTTTCAAATCAAAAGAGGACCTGTTTTTTATCTGCATGGAATTCCAGGAGCTGGCCATGCAGGAGAAATACCTGATCCCTATCCTGACAAAAAGTGAAAACTCCTCAGAAATGTTCAATAAACTCTTTAAACTGATGTTTGAACTGCCTGCGGAATATCCTCTTATTATTAATATGATAGCAAAAGAGGAGTATGACACGCTTCTCAGGGGTCTTCCCGAAGAGACAATTGAATCACATCGCACAAAAGATATGCGAGAGATGGCCGGCTTTATGGATCTCTGGCAAAATATGGGGATTGTGGTTAATGAAAAACCGGAAGTCCTTAATGGACTCTTCCAGGCTTTGGTAATGTTGAATCTTCATAAAAATGAAGTGGGAAAGGATATCTTCCCGGAGAGCATGGGTTTGCTTTCAAAAATATTGGCGGCTGGCATGGAAAGCCTCTATGTGAAAGGAGAGACAGTGTGATAAAAGTAATGAACCTGACCTACACCTACCCCGCGGGGAAATCAACAGCAGTAGACGGTGTATCCTTTTCGATCAAACCCGGTGAAATTTTCGGATTCCTGGGACCATCAGGAGCGGGAAAATCCACAATTCAAAAGATATTAACAGGCCTCCTTTCAGGCTGGAAGGGCGATGTAAAAATTCAGGACCAGGATTTAAAAAAATTGGGGAATGGGTATTTTCAGGATATCGGTGTGGCCTTCGAGTTCCCCCATTTCTACCAGAAATTCACAGGCAGAGAGAATCTGAGATTTTTTGGTCAGCTTTATACAAAAGTTGCAAAAAACGGGAAAATTGAGCTCAACAAAAGGATATCTCATCTATTGGAAGAAACCGGCCTCGGTGAGGATGGAGACAAACAGGCTGGAGAGTATTCAAAGGGAATGAAAATGCGGCTTAATCTATGCCGGGCGCTGCTCCACGCGCCAAAGATACTCTATCTGGATGAACCAACCTCGGGATTGGACCCGGTAACATCACGGAACATCAGGCGTATGATAAAAGCGGAAGCTCTGGAGGGGAGAACCATTTTCCTGACCACCCACAATATGGAGGTCGCAACAGAACTCTGCGACAGGGTGGCCTTTCTGAATGACGGAAAACTGGAAGTTGTTGATACTCCCAAAAACCTGATGTTTGCCCATGGTGTACCGGAGGTACGAATAGAACTTGAAGGAGAAGAGGGCAAGGATGCTGCCGACTTCCCTCTTTCGGGCCTTGGGCGAAACAATGCATTTTTGAAACTGATAAATACCCGGGAGGTCCGGTCAATCCATTCTCGAGAGGCGACCCTGGAAGATGTTTTTATAAAGTTAACAGGAAGGGGGCTGGAATGAGAGGAAAAACCTTAATCGTTCAGGATTTCCGGTTTCAATTCAGATCCAGGATCCACCCCATCTATCTGGCCGTCTCTGCTTTCTACATCATTATCCTGAAGCTCCTGCCGGCAGGGTGGATGAAGATACTTTTTCCGGCGGTGATCCTGACCGACCCCGCCCTGATGGGATTCCTCTTCATAGGAGCTATCCTCTTCTTCGAGCGGGATCAGGGGCTTTTCCCCCTCCTTTCGATCACTCCTGTCACGATTATGGAGTACCTTTTCTCCAAGGTTATCAGCCTTACGGCCATAGCCACAGGGACCAGCCTGATAATCGGGATGGCTGTTATGGGCTTAAACCTGAATTACCCCCTCCTGATAATTGGAACGGCCCTTACGGCCGCTCTCTTCACCCTTCTGGGTATATGGATTGCCCTCAAGTTCAAGAATGTGGGCAGCTTTCTCGTTCTCTCCGGTGGAATAGATATCCCTATCATCCTCCCCATCCTCTCAACCATCGGGGTATGGGATTCGCCCCTCCTCTTCCTGCTCCCCACCCGGGGGACCCTTGTTTTCCTTGAGGGGGCTGCAGGCACACCTCAGACACCCTTGAAATTCCTGGCTGGAAGCCTGATTCTTCTCATCTGGATTTTTATTGCCTATAAAGGTGCCTATCACAGTATAGAAAGGGAGTTCACCCTCCTCCCGGGAGATCAAAATGAATAATATCTTATCCATTATCCTGAAAAAGGAGGTTCGCCAGTTTTTCACAGATCCAATGACTATCTTAATAGGAGTTTTGCCGTTCCTCATAGCTGTAATTTTCCGATTAGGAATCCCCCCTCTAACCCGCTTCCTTACCCCCTGGCTCGACATGTCCGGACTGGAACCGTTCTGGGCCGGGCTGCTTATCATGATGGGCCCCATGCTCTTTGGATTTACAGGCGGTTTTCTCTTTCTGGATGAAAAGGATCAGGGGCTCCTTCCTGTACTGAAAGTAACCCCCGTCAGCGACTCCCTCTGGGTCTTTGAGAAAACAATAATCCCCATGCTCATTACCCTGCCGGGTGTCCTGATTCAACTGGCACTTTGTGGTCTGGTGGCCCCCTTTCATCCGAGGTACATCCTCCTGGCTATCCTGGCAGCCCTGGAAGCCCCTTTTCTCACCCTGGCCATCGCCGCCGCAGCCAGAGACAAAGTTCAGGGGATGACCATGGGAAAAACAATGAGCCTCATCATGATGCCCCCCCTGCTGATCTATTTCATCGATCACCCCCTGATCCACCTATCTGCCATATCCCCGCCCTACTGGATCCTTCAAACCTTCCGGTACGCCGAACAGGAAGGAGTGAATTTCTGGATATTTTTTACCGGAGGGCTTTTCTATCATATAATTCTGGGTGTCATAATATTCGCCCTTTCCAGGAGAAGAATTTTCCGGTGAATAAAGATTGACCTTTCACGCGGCTTAACCCATAATTTAAAAAAAGCTTTGGAGGAGATGAAATATGGCAAAACGAAAAAATCTTTATAAGATGGACGATATATGTCTGTTTTTATCTGTAATCACCTTTCTTATATTTTTATTCCAGTTCCGGCCTCTCTTACCATATTTTAAGGGATCTGATTTCAACCTCCTCCTCGATGTGGCAAAAAACATAATACTTGCCAGCCCCATAAAGATGGGAGGGCTCCTCTTCTCGGCAATTTTCTTACAGATCGTAGGCCGAGTAGTACGAAAAAAAGAGATTATCAGCATGGAAGTTATCGATGCGATCAGCTACAGAAGCAGAGCCTCTGTGGAAGGTCTTGCTTCCGAACTGGGAAGAGACGCAGAAAGTCTGGAAAAAATCATAAAACAGCTGGCGGCTATTCCCGGAGCAGGGGTCAGCTATGACGGGAAATACGTCAAAATAGATCGGGGTGAATCAAAAACGGCAGATGACGAATATGCAAGAGACAAGGATCGGATGATGAATGGTGAATTTTCCATGTCCGACAATTCCGCCGAAGACGATTATTCTGAGGATTCCTCAATCGATGAAGATGGATTTCCCGAAGATTTCCCCGATGTTCTTAAAAAAGTGGGCGTTAAGCCCGAAGATCTCAAGGATAAATTCGAGAGGATAAGGGCGGAGCAGAGAACAACAGGAAACAGCTCCATACCAGCCTATACAGCTCAGACAGGATCGGACGGGAAGAAACTCCGCCCGAACCCGGTTCTCCTTATTATACTTTTTCTTGTGTTCTGGCCCCTGGGCATTATCTACCTCATTAGCTTCTATATGAAAAACATGCAGAAAAACGCTCTTCAGGAGGGCATAAAAAAGACAGATAACCGGTCTTAGTTTTCAGGATAGTATGTGACCCTAAACCCCAGCCCCTTCCCGGAGCCGGGGTTTTTTATAAATATTTAAACCATGGAATTACATTTAACAGGCTGATTAATCGATTATCTATTTTCTAACACCCACGTAGACAGTTCCCTCAGACATACCGCAGGTAATGGGATTTTCGAATTCAATGTGATGAGACTTAACCTGATCAAAGATCTTACTCAAATGATCTGTAAAATATTCTTCGGGAGATCCATCTGACCAGAGAGCAAAAACACCACCTGGATTTAAATGGCTGGAAAGTTCTTTCAACCCCTGTTCGGTGTAAAAATGCTTATTCGTCTGATTTAAATGGTTGGTTGGTGTATGATCAATATCCAATAAAATAACATCATGTTTTTTTGATGGATAAACCGGATCAAAACCTTTCGTAACATCCTTTGAACAGGCAAAAAAATCGGCCTGAACAAAACGACAACGGGGATCTTCTGTCAGACTCTGCCCCAATGGAACAAGGAATTCATTATGCCATCGGATTACAGGGGGAAGATATTCGACCACGACAAGTGATTTCACCCGCGGGTCTTCTAATGCAGCAGAAGCCGTGTATCCAAGACCGAGTCCACCAACAATAACATCCAACTCTTTTTTATCGGTTTGAGCTAATCCAATATAGGAAAGCTGAGATTCAGATTCATGAAAGAGGCTTGTCATTAGAAAATCCTCTCCCAGTTTCACCTCAAAAATATCAAAATCGCCGAGTTGAAGCATCTTTCGCCGCCGCAGCATCAGATCACCAATTGGTGTTTTTTGAAAATCAAGTTCTTCATAGTTCAAGCTCATATAATCTCCCTTCACCGAAGACCGTAAGCCATTCGCTGTTATAAAAAAACCATTGTATCATGATGTGACAGCTTCCACCATTCCAACACAGCCAAACGACATAAAAAGAGAGCTGTCTATAGTTTCAAGCTATACCTTACCTTTACTCTCCGAGGCATTCCCGGAACCGGGGTTTTTCAAAAATATTCGAAAGATAAAGATTCCACCACCCAGGGTTGCCAGCACAGCAGTGGCCAGGAAGGAGACCTTCATTGATACGGTGTCGGAGATAAACCCGAAAAGGGGAAATAGAAATATCATCCCCATACTGAAGCACATACTTTGGAGGGATAAAATCGTAGCCCGATATTCGGAAGGTATAAGTTTGTTCACATAATCACTGATAGCAACCACAAGAATCCCCTCAAGTATGCCGCTGGCGACAAAGAAAGCTGCAGAATAGGGCGTGAGGGCTATTCCCCACATTCCCAGGGCCAGAAACACCGGTCCAGCCATAAGGATTCCCTTCTCGCCAATCTTTTTTTCAATCTTCGGAGCAAGAAGACCTGTTATTCCGGAAACACCGCACTGTATAGCATAGATGATCCCGATGCCCCACTCGTTTAACCCTTCTCCCTTCCAGAAATTCTGAAGATAGAAAAACTCGGTCGTATAAAAAACAAATATTATTTCAGAAAAAAGGATAAGAAGTCCTATGCGGGGACGCTCCTTCAGGACCTTCATACTGCCTAAAACCTGCTCCTTTATCGAGCGGCCGGCAAGAAAAAGAAAACCTTTGGCACCGCCCCTGGTCTGAGCATCGCCCCCTCGTTCTGATTCTTCGCCTGGCTCATTCTTTGAAACCCTGGCCTCTCGAAAGAATAACGCGACAATCAATGAGATGATCACCGTAACCCCGGTGATCCCAAAGACTGTTCCATAGCTGGTAACAGCAAGATAGCCGCCGGCAAGAAAAGAGAAGATAAAGGAGAGTTGAAAGAGAAATTCCTGAACCCCCTTCACTTTCATAAATCGATCTTTCTCCCCCCCTAAGACGAGGGAATCATAAATTAGGGCTTCACCCGCACCAGACTCAAGGTTATACCCCAGGGCTGTTAAAATGAACCCGAAAAGCTGAATCCAAAAACTTGAGGCAAAAAACATGATCCCCAGACTAAGGAAAAAGAAAATTCGCCCCCACAACCTGCTGATCTTCCGGCCCCAGATATCCGCAACAATTCCGGTAGGAACTTCCATCAGAAATGAAGTGATATGGAACACAGACTCCATGATCCCCAATTGAAACAGGGTAAACCCTTTTGCTGCGAGAAATATCATCCATATGCCATGAGTAAAATTAAGATTACTTGAAAAAATAAAAAGATAATCAAGAGGGATATTCCTCTTCAATTTATTTTCAAACATATCATTTCCCTTTATTAATGCCCTGGACCTTAAACATAAAAAATTAAGATCCTCTTCTGCGGAGAGGAGCCTGTTTCCATCACCAAAGAGTCGGTTCCCCCCTTAAAAACGGAAAGCCCTCTCTTTCCTGTTTATAAAAGGACAATATATGAACTATAATAAAATACCCTCCCCCTGTCACGGGAGGTTTTCCTGATTCTTTACCACAAATCCAGAAGCAATCATGTTAAAATCCATGATTACGGCGGCAGGCGTCCACACCCGGATTCTATAATAATTCAATATTATTCTTTTTTGACAATACGTTCATCAAAGTGTAAGCTGTGATCGGAAAAATATGATTTTATCGAATAAATATACCAATCTAAAAAAACAGATTTCCTCCCTGTATTCCAAAGGACGGCTCTTTGAACTATTTTTAAATATCATTTTTTTAAGCTGCTGGTATATCGTTACTATATCACTTTTTTCAAGCGCCATCGACATCCCGGATCCATGGAGATCCCAGGGGTATATCATCATCCTTCTAACCTGGCTGATGTCTGCTGTCTTTCCATTTATCAAGGGGAAAACCATCATTTTCGGACTTATAGCTCTGAAAATACTTTTGATATTTATTTTAAATTACCCGTTAAATCATAATATCTATTTAAAAGTTATGTTTCAAACACCAGTGCTTCTTGAGTCGATCCTCTACCTTAAAATGCCTTGGGGGAGCCTTATTGCCTCTGCAAGTCTTTTTATCAATTTATTCGGACCAGGAACAGTCTCTGCCTGGGGAGAAATTCTCCCGGGAAGTTCCATCTGGGAAAAGGCTTTTACCTTTCTATTCCAGATTCTGCTCATACTTTTCCTATCGAGATATAAATATCAGAATAGTCAGCTAAAACTTGTACTAGAGCAGAAGGAGCAGCTGAACAGGGCTTTAAGAAAAGTTGTTGATACAAATCTTGATTATCAAACCTACGCTTCATCAGTCAGAGATAAGACTCTGGCGGAGGAGAGAAAACGGGTCTCCAGAGAGCTGCATGATATTATCGGCTATACCCTGACGAATCAATTAATGATAACCCAGGCAGCACTATCCTTTAAACAGGAGGATAGATCTATCTTAAATACTTTGCTTAAAAAATCTGAGGTCAATATCAGAGAGAGTCTTGATGATGCCCGGGCAGCCCTGCGGCAGCTTCGGGCCGAATACCGTCCTAGGGCACATGGGCTGGGTCTATTTCTCAAGCTTTCCAGGACCTTTCAGGAAGTGACTGGAATTGAAGTGAATCTTGAATTTTCAACTTTAAGCGAAGATCTTTCCCAGAAGGAAGAAAAAACCCTTTACAGGTTTATACAGGAGGGTTTGACAAACTCATTTCGCCATGGCCATGCAGACAAGATACAGATAATTCTTGGAGAAGAGCAGGATTATTATGAATGTATGATCCGCGACAATGGTCTTGGGGCGGTAAATTTCGAGGATGGTATCGGTATGAAGGGTATGAAAGAGAGGATCGAAGCTCTTGGCGGTGATTTTTCCGCAACAGCGGTGAAGAACGGGTTCCTTCTAAAATGCCGGCTTCCCAAAGGAGAACATGATGACTAGAATAATGATTGCCGACGATCAGAACCTCTTTATCGAAAGCCTTAAAATGGTGATAGAAAACTGCCGGGACGATTTCAAGGTTGTTGCTACAGCCTCAAACGGAAAAGAAGTCCTCGAGATACTGGAGCTTGAAAAGGTAGATGTGATATTGATGGATATCCAGATGCCGATAATGGATGGAGTACAGGCAACCAGACTGGTTAAATCCAAATATCCCGGAATAAAAATCATCATGCTCACTACCCACGATGAGCAGCAGCTGGTTCAGGATGCTCTGGCAATGGGAGCTGCCGGATTTCTGCTGAAGAGCATTTCACCCGAAGTGCTCTTTGCGTCAATTGACGCTGTAAATACCGGTTCAATCCTCATGAGTCCCGGTGTTGCCGGAAAATTAATGGAGATTCTATCCGGAACCAATCCTTCTATTCGAAAAAAGATTAAAGAGGAGTTGCCCTTCTGGTATCAGGAATTGAAAGGCCGTGACAGACATATTCTGAAACTTATGATTCAGGGGTTTAATAATAGTGAAATTGCCGAAGAAATCCATGTGGCACCCCAGACAATTAGAAATTATATCAGCCGAATATATTCTCTTCTGGAAGTAGATGATCGGAGAGATGCTATTAACAAGGCGGCGACCATAGATTCAGTCTATTATGAGTAAAGAGTATCACCCCACCAAATAAAAAGTACTGTGAGAGTACATCTGTAACTTGCGCATAAACAGCAGACGCAATAATTTAAATAAAACGAAAAGGAGGACTTATGAACAAGTTCAAATTAATAACTGTGATACTGGTTTTAATAATGGTTGTTCCAATGGCATTTTCCGGAGGACAGAAAGACAGTGGAGATCAGGTGGAGCTTACATTGGGTTCCTGGAGAACCGATGATGTTGCTCAGATAAATGCATTACTGGATGCATTCAGCGAGGAATATCCGAATATAAAGGTAATTTTCCAGCCGACGAATCCTCCTGATTATAATGCCACCTTAAGACTTCAGCTTGAAAGTGAAACAGGACCCGATCTTATGTATGCCCGCTCCTACGCAACTGGTGTACAGCTTTATGAAGATGGATATTTTGCAGATCTCTCAGGACTTAAAACCATGAACACATCCTATAGTGCAGGAGCAAAAGCACCGTGGTCAACCGATAACGGGACTCCCTTTGCCGTCCCTTTTGTAGCGGTTTCACATGGTATTTACTATAACAAAGACATTTTTTCAAAACTCGGACTTTCAATTCCCGAAACCTGGGCGGAATTTATGTCGGTCTGTGAAAAAATCAAGGATGCCAAAATTATCCCCATAGCCAATAGTCTTGGAGACGAATGGGATATCGCCGAAGTTGTTTTTATGAGTCTCGCACCCAACTATATTGGTGGCATGGAAGGACGATTAGCCTATGAGTCCGGAGACCGCCCCTGGAATGACAAGGCAATGGTTGCAGCCTTCGCAGCCATGGGAGATCTTGAACCATACCTGCCCGGTGGATACCAGGCATTGTCCTACAACGACAGCAACGCTCTCTTTGCGACCGGTCAGGCGGCCATGTATTTTGACGGCTCCTGGTCTATAGGAACCTTTAAAGATGTGGATTTTGAATGGAGTGTTTTTGCAGTACCTCCTCCTTCCGGACAGCCTGGATATGTTTGTTTTCATGTTGATGCAGGAATGGCAATGAACGCAGCGACAGAACATCCCGAAGAGGCCAAAATCTTCCTCGAATGGCTTGGCTCTGCCAAGGGTGCTGAAACCCTTGCCAATACCCTGCCGACAGGATTTTTCCCAATGTCAAACAAATCGGTTACAATTTCCGATCCTCATGCAAATGCCTTTCTGGCCATGAATAATGGACGGGGAACCGATGTAAGACTTCCCTGGCCTAAACTATTTGGAGGAAGTCCCAGCGGATATGAACTGATGATGTATGGTTCTATAAAGGTAATAACCGGGGAGTCTACTCCTCAAGAGGCTGCCGATGCTTTGGCTGAAGGCCTTGCTACCTGGTATTAAACGTTAAGACCTTTGTATCATAGCCCCCGGATAAAAAACTTTTCCGGGGGTTTGTTTAAACCAGCAAAATTTATGGAGGGTTATACTATGACTTCATCACAGAGGAGATCCTCTGCTATTCAAAAAACCCGGGGATTTTCAACAATTCGAAAAGAAGTTTTCCCCTGGATCGGATATATTCTTCCCGCCCTCCTGATATATTCTGTATTTATGGCATATCCCCTGATTTCATCGATAGGGATGAGTCTTTTCTCAGCCAATGGAGTCGATGGATCAACCTTTGTCGGTTTTGATAACTATATAAAGCTTTTTTCACAGGGTGAACACGCTGTCCGGTATTGGGGAGCTCTGGGAAATACCTTCTACTTCTTCCTTATTCATATGGTTATTCAGAATATCCTGGGACTTCTCTTCGCCCTTCTTCTTTCATCTCCCTACCAGAAGGGAAGCAGTGTATACAGAACCATCATCTTTATCCCGGCCACCCTGGCCGTCCTTGTCACAGGGTATCTATGGAAGCTGATCCTGAACCCCCAATGGGGAGCCGTTAATATGCTTCTTAAGAACCTCGGATTAGATGCTGTTGCCTTCGCATGGCTGGGAGAGCCTGAAATAGCGTTGACAGTTATCAGTCTGGTATCCTCCTGGCAGTGGGTCGGAATGCCAACCATGATATTTTTAGCGGGCCTTCAGACAATCCCTGAGGATTTATTTGAAGCCGCGAGAATCGACGGAGCCAATGGTAAGCAGTTACTGTGGAATATAAAGCTTCCGCTTCTGCTTCCCATAGTCGGAATTGTTTCGGTTCTTACCTTTGTAAATAATTTCAATGCCTTCGATGTGGTCTTTGCCATGGAGAATGTCAATGGTGCACCCATGTATTCAACTGATCTCCTTGGAACCCTCTTTTACAGGGTCGGAATAGCAGGCCAGCATCCGGTAGGGATACCCGATCGGGGGATGGGTGCGGCAATCGCAACGATAACCTTTTTTATTCTAATCCTGGGCGTTCAGCTTATCCAGAGATTTACCAGATCCAGGGAGGCTCGATAATGGCCAATCCAATGAGAAGCAAAGCAAGCAGTATAGCCTCACATATTGTTCTGGGCTTTTGGTCTCTTTTAGTACTTTTTCCACTTTGGACTATGCTGATAAACTCCTTTAAAATGCGGCTGGATATCTACAAGGATCCATTCGGTTTACCCTTAAAATGGAATTTCAATAGTTATGCGGTGGTTTTCAAGGACAGCAACTTTCTACGATATTTTCAGAATAGTTTTTTTGTGACGATTGGGTCTATCCTGATCATTCTTTTCTTTGGCTCCCTTGCAGCCTATGCCCTGGCGAACGCTAGGGGAAAATGGGTTAAATGGGTCTATTTTTTCTTTATAGCCGGCATGATGCTGCCTATAAAGATTGGAAGCATCAGACTTCTCGGAATGGTAAAATCCCTTGGACTTTTAAATTCACTTGGCAGTCTCTTCCCAATCTACAGTGCCATGGGATTGCCGATTGCCATTCTTATATTAACCGATTTTATCCGGACGATACCGATTGAAATTACCGAAGCGGCGATTATCGATGGCGCCACCAGATTAAGAATCTTCTTCACAATAATAATCAGATTGATGAGACCTGCATTGGGTACTGTAGCAATCTTTAACCTTGTTCCCCTCTGGAATGATCTATGGTTTCCCCTGATATTTATTAACAAGGAAGAAAATAAAACTCTGATTCTGGGTGTAACCCGGCTTTTTGGTCAGTATCAGACCGATTGGTCAAAAATATTAGCAGCTCTTACACTTTCAGCTGTACCCGTTATCATCCTCTACCTTGTGATGTCAAAACAATTTATTAAAGGACTGACTGCCGGAGCGGTAAAAGGATAACTCAGAGCGTCCAGCCAGGAGTAACAGAGCTGCCCCGCTCCTCATCCTTGCTTACCAGAATGAAGGATGGGATCTCCTCCTTCATCTCTTCCACATGCGAGATGACACCGACAACCCGTTTCTCCTTTCCAAGACTCCAGAGGGCTTCCATTACAATCCGCAGGGAATCTTTATCCAGGGAGCCGAACCCTTCATCCAGAAAGAAAAAGCCCTCCTCGCCGGTTTGCCTGTTTCCCGCGTTCACCGAATCGGCCAGGGCCAGGGCCAGGGAGAGGGAGGCAAGAAAGGTCTGCCCGCCCGAAAGGGTTTTTACAGACCGAAGCTTCCCGCCGTTTAAGAAATCCCGCACAGCGAAGGAGTTGTCATCCCGGAGTTCCAGCTTCATGCTGCGACTGCAAAGGGTTTCAAACCTTCTGTTCGCCCCCTCTACAAGCTCCCGAAGATAGAGGGTGGAAACATAGTTCACAAATCCCCGGGCCTTGAACATGGAAAAAAGGGTTTTAAGATTCTCTTCACGGGAGAGGAGTCTGTTTCTATCACCTAAAAGGAGGTCCTTCTCTTGAAGCTTCTCCGTGACATCCTGAATCCCTTTATTAATCTCTCCGACTCGCCTGACGCCCTCTTCCCACTCAGACTTAAGCTGAAGGAGGTCCGCCAGGAGGGTATCATGCGCTTCTTTCCTATACTCAAAATCACCAAGTTCTTTTTTCAGGTCCAGGATCCGGTTTTCAAGACGGGAAGCCTCCTGACGAATAAGCTGAATTTCGCGCCTTTCATCCTTAAGAGAAACCTCGGACTTGAGGCTCTCTTCGATCTCCGCCCGATTACCATATTCCGATTTATCCAAAAGCACCTGCAGTACGTCCTCCAGATCCTGGATCTCCTCTTCTGCTTCGGCGGTCAAACTCCTGCCAATCTCAAGTTTCTGGTATAACCGTGCCTCTTCCTTCAAGAGAAGAGTCTCCTCGGCTTCAAGCCTTGTCCGTTCAGCCTCAAGACCTTCGAGCTTAAAGCGAATCTCCCCGGCCTTTTTCTGAAGCTCCTCCGAGGAGAGTTCCTTATGTTCTTCTATGAAATCTTCAGGGATCTCTCTTCGAAGAGAGTCAGCCAGGGCGGCAAGACCGGCAATCTCCTCCCCCTGCCTGACGGCAGCCTCTTTCAAAGCCTCACTCGTTGCTGTGATGGTTTTAAGGGTCCTCTCCAATTCAGGGAGTCGCCCCTCGTCTTGACGAATAACCTCTTCAAGCGAGTGAAAGCCTTCTATAATTTTTTGGTCCTCTTCAAGCTGACCGGAAGCAAAGGCCTCCCACTTGAATGCGGAAGCATGGGATGATGCCTCCCGCTCCAGGGCGGATAGATCATCACTTCGATTTGAAACTCTCTTTTCAAGAGATTCACTGAGATCCAAAAAAATCAGAAGTTCACTCTTAAGCGCACCAAAAGCTTCCCAGGATTCATCCGGATTTTCTGCCTCTACGGTAGATTCTCCCTTTGTCTCCCCGGCTTTATCAACATCTGATTCCAGGGCCAACCCGGGGTGGTCCGGAGAACCACAGAGAGGACAGGGGAGACCATCCACAAGTCCTCCGGCAAGGTCGGCAAGCCTCTCCTGTAAAATCAGACGGCTTTGAACCTCCCGGAGTTCATCCCTTTGAGTTCGGATTCTATTTTCAAACACCTCGAGGGCATCGCGTAATCCATCTGTAGAAATTTTGCCCTCCCGGAAGAAGGGGGAGAAGTTAAGGGCGAAGGGTGATATTTCCATCTTGTCGGAATATTTAAGTTCGAGCGCCCGAACATCCGCCTTAAGATTTTCAACCTCGCCCCTTGCTTTTTCAAGTTCTCCGGCATACCGGGCCTGATCATCCAGCCATCGCTGAAGGGCTATCCTCTCCGCTACGGGAGGAAGGGTTTTTCTATCACCTTCGATCTTTGATCTAATCCCGTTTACGGTTTCAGTAAGTTCCGTTTCCCGGAAAGCTAAATCCTTTATCTCACCTTCCCCTTCGGTCCTCAGCTTATTTTTCTCTGCAAGCTCCCCATCCCTGACCTTCAGTTTAATGAGTTTATCCAGGTTCTCGACCATCCCGGTATATTCATCTTTTAAGGCGAAGGCATTAGAAAAGGATAGAAACGCTTCATCCTTACCTCTCCTCCTTTCGGTTAACGCTCCCTCTTCGGCCAGAGATTCGGAAAATTCAGCCTCTCTCTGGATGAGTTTTTTCCGGCTGTCTTTCAAGGTCCTGATCGGAACGGCAAAAAAATTCCTTATCTCTTCAAGCCTGTTGGCCGCCGCCTCCCGAAGGTCCGCCTCTTTGCGCTTTATATCAGCCTCGGCAAACTCAACCTGAAGTTCGCTTAACTCCCGGGCAAGGCCCCCTTTTCTGGAGAGCTCTTTCTCTTTAACATCAAGAAGGTCAATCTGCTCACGCTTTTTCAACTGGCTTGCTTCCAGCTCCCGGGCGATGGTTTGAAGTTCAGAAATCTTCTCTCTGTTTATTTCTTCCATTTGCAAAAGCTGACCATTGATCCCCTCAAGATCCAGCTGGGTCTTTTTAATAAGACTTGAGGTTTTCTGCTGAAGATTAAACTTTTCAAGATTAAAAAGCTCTTCAAGCATGGTAGTCCGTTCACTCTTTGTAAGCTGAAGAAACTCCTGGAATTTCCCCTGCGGGATAATAATCGTTCTCCGGAAGTTCAGATAATTAAGGCCAAGGATCCGCTCGGCATTTTCGGAGACCCCGCCATCCAGGGGTACCCACTCCCCAGAAACATCCTTATACGCTCCCCGTTTCGGATTTTTTATATCATTGAAATCCTTTGAATTACGGGTAGAAGAGGCGGTAAACCGATAGACCTCTCCCCGGACCTGAAACCTGAAATCGAGCATGAGCTTATCGGATCGGAGATTCATCATATTGTAGGCGCGTTCATTCCTGTTCATCCGGGCTGTCTCACCGTAGAGGGCGAAGGTTATTGCTTCCAGGATGGCCGATTTGCCGCTTCCGACTGAACCGAAGATCCCGAAGAGGCCGGCCCTGGTGAGTTTTTCAAAATCTATGGAGGTTCGCTCCCGGTAAGAGTAGAGCCCTTCGACTTCAAGGAGGAGGGGTTTCATTCTTCACCTCCTGAAGAAACAATTTCACGAAAGAGGGTAAGCAGCTCCCCATCCGGCGGTGTTCCCCCGGTTTGTTCGGTAAAATAGTCGGTAAAGAGCTCCTCGACACTCCGGCCAAGATCAACCTGGCGTCCGCTGGAAGAGTCATCGACACCCTGTTCAACCTGGGGAATGATGGCAAGTATACCATCGTGCATTTCAAGGAGTTCCTGCTTTACCGATCCGCTTATGTAATCATCGGTTTTCAGGGTAACCTCCACATAGCACCCCGGATTTTCGGATAACCAGGATTTTAACTTCTCCACCCCATTGAAGACCTTCCTAAGGAGAGGCTTTCCGGATTTCAGGGGAAAGAATTCATAGGAGGCTTTCTTCCCCTGTTCAACCTCTACCATGACCACACCCTTGGTTTGACCGGCCTCACTCAGAGAGTAGGCAAGAGGACTTCCGGAATAGCAGACAGGGATGGGGGTCTTTGCCACCATCTGGTATCGATGAAGATGACCAAGGGCGGCATATTGAATTGTTCGAGGCAGATTATCCGTATAAATCATCTCAAGGCCGCCGGGAAAGAGAATAGGCCTCTCCCCTTCTGGCTCCTGCTCATCCTGAAAAAGCTCATCCCTTTTCCCCATGAAAAAATGGCCGGCAAAAAGGTTAACACTTTCATCCGTACAAAACTCATCAGCAAGGGAGTTCCAGGAGTCCTGGAGAATTCGCCGAAGCGCTTCATCACGATCCGATTCACCCAGATATTTCCGGAGCCGGCTTTCGTTGGCATAGGGGGCATAGATTATCCGGGCAGGTGCCTTAAGATGAGGAAACCGCAGCTCGAGGAGTCCCGGTGCGGGAAAATCCGCTTCCACGCCCGAATCCAGCGAGACCGAACCGGGAAGAGAATCGGGATATCCCAGAAAGAAAATCCCGCACTCCCGGGCCAGGGGATCAGGAGCCTCGACCCGTTCAGGAGAGTCATGATTCCCCGCCAGGGCGACAACAGGACAGGAGCCTCCCCGGGTCAATCTTTTAAGGGAGCGATAAAGAAGCTCCACGGCCTCATTCGGTGGATTGAAGGCGTCAAACAGGTCTCCCGATATGAGTATCAGATCAGGAGACTGAACGATACAAAGCTCTATCAGTTCATCTAACACAGCTCTCTGTTCGGAAATTCTGGAGAAAGTGCCCAGCTTCTTACCAAGATGCCAGTCGGATGTATGTAATATTTTCATTATTCTTCCGGTTAAATTACTTTTGTCTCCCGGGGGGCCAGGAGGATATCTCCATCACGATACTCTTCATCGGAAAGATTTACAACCATGAGTTTTTCCTTTCGCCCCTCAAGAAATTTGAGTTTATAAATATCCCCTTCCTGTTTAAGATGAAGGATCTCCCTTGAAGTGGAAAGGGCATTAAAAGCTGATATTTTGTCATCATCATAGACAGCAACTTCATCAGAAGTAAAGATAAGGGAGCCTGTTAAAGAGTTTACCTGAAAAAGGGTATTCTTCTCCCTGGCTGTCATTTTTATATTATCTTCCCGGAGCAGAAAGACATCGGGATCGTTTAAAAAGGCACGTCCGTCAAGGTGACGCCGACCTAGGGCGTTCCCCAGACCATTCCTCGTGGAGACCCCCTCACGGCTGTCATAGGGCTTTGCCATTCGGTTATCCCAGTCGAGGCTTATATCACAGCCGATCCGGCAATACTCGACCATGCCGAAGGCAGAACCCAGAGGAACACCACAACCCAGAATCGATTTGGATCCGACAAGCTCTCTTAGAAGTTTCATCCCGTCAGCCATGACCTCTCCCCGGGTTTTATCCGGTGGCGGGGCCAGGCAGGCAGCATAAAGGAAATCGAGTTTAACCATATCAAAATGCCAACGGTCCAGAATTGTAGAGAAGACTTCTTTAAGATAGGAACGGAACCCTTTATTATAAATATCCAGAGCATAGAACCCGCCCCAGTTTCCACCACCCCAGACCCTCTTTCCGTTTCGGTTCTTCAGGATCCAGTCGGGATGATTTTTCACAAGCTCCGATCTCTTCTCTGCCCCGAAGGGAGCAAGCCAGAGTCCCGCTTTAAGTCCTGCCCCATGAATCTGCTTAACCAGAGGTGAGAGTTCCCGGGGGAATTTATCATGATCAATGGAGAGCCAATCTCCCACCCTGGTCTGAAAACCATCATCGATCTGAAAGGTGTCGATGGTCAGGTTTCTATCACCAAAACCCTCTAAATTTTTAAGAATTATCTCTTCATTTATATTCTGATAATAGTTATACCAACTGGTCCACCCGATTGAAGGACGAGCCTCCGGCGGTTCAATATCCATAGCCTTAAACCAGGTATTAAAAACCTCCTCCTCTTCCCCCTGATCAGTGAAGAGTTCAAGAACCTGCCGACTCCGATTAAGGACAAGCCCACCACAATCCCAGGATATACGAATGCAGCTATCGATAACCGAGGTTCGAATAATCGTAAATCCCTCTTTCTCCGAGAGAGAACCAAGGAAAATAATCCGGTCACTCCCGGCAGGCCGAACATAACCGTAGGTAAAACCATGAAAGTCCCCTTTCCGGGGGGAGGTCTTAAGGAAATCATAATCACCGGATATGGCGAATTTAAAAATCGGATTCAATAGCCTCCCAAGAGGAGGTACGGATCGAAACGCTTCATTGGGAAATCTCTCCCTCGAATCGGTCCAGGATTGATACCCATTAAGAAAAATTCGATCTTTGGGGGTAAAGGTGAAGGGAATCTCCCAATCAAGATGGTTGATGATGGGTGGATTATCTGTATCTGATGGCGTCAGAGTGAGCATAGAGGTATACCCTTGAATCTTACCGGTGATCTTAAGACCTTCCAATTCCGGAAAATCGAACCCCTTCCAGGTCTTAATGATCTTTTTATCACCTATAAGATATTCAATAGAACCCTTTGCACAACCAAGCATTTTTACCTCCGGACAAATATCAGTATAGTATGAGTTCTTTTATTATACGAAGAGATTTTTCAAATAATTAATGAATTGTTATACTCCTCTATTGATATACTCCTCTTCTGCCTCTATCATCTGTTTTAATGATTGAACAAGATGAACGGCAACCCGCCGAAACCGCACTCTTAGCAGGATTCCACCATAAAGGTACTTCACTCCAGGAAGCAGAGGCCCTCCTCGATGAGCTGGAGAGCCTTGTGACCACCATGGGATTGGAAGTTCTCGGAAAGATTCTGATAAAGATAGACAGACCACAGGCACGACTCTACACAGGAACAGGAAAAGCCGAAGAGATATCTGAAATGGCCGAGGAGTTAGACGCGGATTGTATTATTTTCGATGATCCCCTAAGCCCCTCCCAACAGAGAAACTGGGAAGAGATTACCGGCAGATGCGTCATCGACCGGCAGGAGGTAATCCTCGATATCTTCGCCGCCCGGGCATCCACCCGCGAGGCTGTACTCCAGGTAGCCCTGGCCAGGATGGAGTATTCACTCCCGCGGCTTACCCGGGCCTGGACCCACCTTTCGCGACAGAAGGGTGGAACCAAGGGAACACGAGGGGAAGGTGAAACTCAGTTAGAGGTGGACAGACGTATTGTCCTCCGCAAGATCTCCAAATTGAAGAAAGAATTGATCAAAATTCGAAAACAGAGGTCCACCATGAGGAAACGAAGGGAAACCCGGGGTGTTCCGGCGGCGGGTCTTGTCGGCTATACCAATGCAGGAAAATCGTCCCTCTTAAAAGCCCTGGCAGGTGGAGAGATTTTCGTGGAAGACAAACTCTTTGCGACCCTGGATCCGACCACCCGCCGGGTGGAACTATCCGAAGGGGATGAGATACTCATGACCGATACGGTTGGATTTGTCCGGAAATTGCCCCATGGTCTGGTTGAGGCCTTCCGTTCTACCCTGGAAGAGACCCTCCATTCCGATTTTCTGATTCATGTGGTAGATGCTTCAAGTCCGGAAGCCCTGGATCAGGCGGTGACAACCTTGAAGGTTCTCGAAGAGATAGGAATAGAAGAGAAGGAGATCCTGACCGTATTCAATAAGGAGGATCTTCTAAGGGAAGAAGGAATCGCCGCGGATCTGATCGAAAGATTTCCCGAAGCTCATGTGATCTCAACCGAAACAGGCTCGGGCATGGAGGAGCTTAAAACCGCCATTGAGAAAATAATCAGAGAAAGCCGGGGCGTCGCCACCTACCTGCTCCCGCCGGACCGATACGATCTTGCCGCCTACATCCATAGATCGGGAACAATAATCAGTGAGGAACATTCCCATGCGGGGACAAAGATCACCGCAAGAATACCCGAAGAGGCCGAAGGCAGGCTGGCAAACTTCCGTTTTGATGAAGAATAGGTAGAAGAAAAAGTTTTCCACCCATTATGAATTTGCCATGATTGTAAGCTTCCTGAGAAATCGCATCAGGTGGCATCTTCACTGACAAACTGCCATCAACACAGTTTGAATGAAAAAAATCCTCCCGGTTAAGGGAGGATGGTAAATCAGGTGTTTTTGGGTTTAGAAGGCGGGTCTTACAATCAGGATTGGCGTTCCATAGCCAGAGAACGATAAAATCAGATTATTTCCATCAGTTTCTACATCCATTTCATAAGTCACAGTCACAGAACTCAATTCTGCACCTGAATCACGATCAGTAACAGTCAAGGTAGCTCTGGTGGATAAAATATTTGTAAATTCATATTCATAATCAGTGGAGAAATACAGGTTCCACCAATCCAAATCCATATCCTCTAACTGAGCAGTACTGTCACTGAAATGACTGTTTAAAGTAGAGGAAGATCTGTAAGATGCATTCAGATCATCCTCAAAAGCCTGTATTCTCTCAACGGCAGACAGGGCTGAAGTACCGCCGAGTAAACCGAGAAGATCACATCCTCCCAGACAAAGTACTGTTACCGTCACCAGGACAGTAATCATCATAATTTTCTTTTTCATCATTTTTCTCCTTTAAATATCATCTTCATTCAGCAGGGGTACAACCCTGGTTTCATACTCATCAAGTAAAGCCTGATAATCTCTGATAAACTGATCATACATGGGATCTCCGGAAAACCCGAGGAACTGGCCCTTCATTCTTACATAGAGACCGGTCATAACATGACGCCTCAGGGCCAACGCCGAAAGGGCATAATAGCGGTAGTTTAGAACGAGGTCAGCAGCCTCGACCTGCATAGGACGTAAAGTATCCTTAAAATATGCCTGGTACTCTTCTTCATTTCCACCGGTAATAAGTTCATCAAGCTTCTGATCATACTCTTCAAGAATCACAAGCCGTTCCTCATAAAAGCCACGATACTCTTCCATCTGGATTATCAGTTCAGCCATCTGCATGCCAATCCTGGCAAGGGAACCCAGAGGATCCGCAAGCATCTCTTCAATACGCCCTTCATTCCACTGGTCAAAATCCATCTTTCCACGGAGGACTTCAAACTTTTCACCGGGGACCTGCCCGGATTTAACCTCCACTCCCTCCTGAGCCCCGAGCATTACGGTGGCACCCTGGGATTCCACCTCAACGGCTCCGGAATCGACAACAATAAGGCTGGAGCCATCTGCCGCAGCAAGGACGGTAAACTCGGTCCCCCGGATACCGCACACCATGGAAGGTGTCGCGATTGTCGGCTCAGCCCCGGTCATTCGGTCAAATTTGTAGGAAACCTGTCCAAGAGCACAGGAAAGGACTGACTGCTTCCTGCCATTAACGGTCCGTGTCCCAACAGTGAAGACCGTACCGGGTTTAATCACAATCCGGCTTCCCGACTCTGGAATGAGTTCCGCAAGGCCATCATCTCCGGTTATTACTGTTTCCCCATTGGAGACTACATCACCAATGAACAGCTCAAAAATCTCACCGGAACTATCCTTAATATCGACCCAGCCTTCAATATAATCGACATCAGAACTCTGGGCAAAAATCGGAACTGCAAAACAGATGAAAACAAGGCAGATAAATAGTTTTGTATATATCTGCCCTATTGGCTGGATCTGAAGTTTTGTATATATCCACGCTTTAGGTTGGATAAATAGTTGTGTATATCCCCGCATTTTCAGAGAATCTGTTTTTATCATGCTCACACTCCTCCACCCAATGCCGCGATTTTACTCCCCGTCTTCCGTGAGCTTAAGATGAGAACAAAAGCACCCTCTTCCGCGTGAAACAAGACAATAGCATCTTTCGCCTGGAGGTATTTCTTAAAGTATACTTCCACATCCATCGAGTCTCCAAAGAGGGTGTAATGTTCAGGTTCGGCAGGAAAGACCTCATCGATTACAGGATTGTGAAAGGAGAACCCTGCAGCCGAAAGCCCCTCCCAGAGAAGATTTAACTCGGACTCCCCAAGAATAACCTCACCATCCAGCAAAAAGGGCAGCCTTGAGGAGGCCTTCAGAGCATCGGCATCCCCTGCATCTATTAACCGTATAGCACCCTGTACCTCTTCTTCTCTGGAAATTCCAATGGTGGCACATCCGGAAATCAGTATGAGCAAAAGAATAGAAGAAACAAGAATAGCTGAAAACTTCATTTTCATTTTCATTTTATTTTCTCTCTTTAAATAACATTCATTAACATTTACATATTATATACCCCGAAACTTCTAATTTCCACCTGCATTTCAAATAGAAACAGGACATTTAATTTTTCGGTTCAATAACCGGCCGCTCCTGTGTTGATCAATATGGAAAAAAACGATTAAGTAAGCACAATGATCACCAACAAGCGGATATTTACCCTCTGGCTTCCCCTGGCAGCCATGTGGCTGGTAATGGGAATTGAACTCCCTATTATAAACGGCGTAATGGCCAGACTTGGGAATGTTAAGGAAAATCTGGCAGCCTTCGGTATAACATTTTCCATAGCCCTCATTATCGAAGCGCCCGTCATTCAACTTTTTGTGGCTGGTACAGCCCTGACGAATTCAAGGAAAAACTATAAGAGGCTGCTCAACTTCATGCATATCCTGGCGATAGGACTAACATTGATCCACCTCCTTCTGGGGCTCACCCCGGCCTACACCCTCCTGTTAAAACATGTGATCGGAATTCCAGAAGAGATTATCCCCTTGAGTAGAAGATCCTTCCTCCTGATGACCCCCTGGGCCGCCGCCATCGGTTATCGAAGACTGTGGCAGGGGATCCTGATCCGGTATGAGAAAACCAAACTGGTCCCCCTGACCATGATAATCAGGCTGGCAGCCACATGCCTGGTCCTTTTTACAGGATACTTTTTTCTTGAACTGGAGGGGGCTGAACTGGGGGGAGCCGCCCTGGGATTCGGGGTTATAATCGGAGCAATCAGCGGCTGGTACTATACCCGATCAATTATAAAAGATGACCTTGACGACAATCCGGATATCCCAGAACTGGGCTGGCATAAACTCCTGAAGTTCTATTATCCATTGTTTCTGACAAGCCTGGTTACGTTCATTGTTCGTCCGGTGATGAGTTTCGGCCTGGCCAGGGCCGCCTATCCCATAGAATCCCTGGCTGTCTGGCCGGTCATAATCAGCCTTATGTTCCTCTTCAGATCCATGGCTATGGCCTATCAGGAGGTGGTTGTTTCACTTTTAAACAGTGAGCAGAGTGAAGAAGCAGAAGAGCGTCTCAACTACTTTGCACGGCTCCTGGGGATAACCCTTACGGCGGGTCTTATTATCCTCGCCATCTCTCCGGGCAGCCCCCTTCTCTACAGATATGCAGCAGGTCTCGACAGCGAATTGACAGGTTTCACCCGGATCCCAACCATAATTGTCACCCTCATCCCCGGACTATCCGCCCTGATCTCCTGGTACAGGGGGAGTCTGATTCATAACAACAGGACAGGAACCATTGCCAAAGGAACTATCATAAACAGCCTTATTCTTATGCCGATCATCCTGGCAGGACCTCTGGTTTCCCATTTACCGGGAGCCATAATTGCGGCCCTGGCCCTGACCTCAGCCATGGTTGCAGAGACATTATTCCTGAAATTCAACTTCAATAACAAGAAAGATTTGCCGTTAACAGGTTGATAGAAGCGCCCTCTGTTCAGTTAAATTTACGTTGAAGCACATTGCTTACACAACCAAGCACCTTTTCACTATCGAGAGGTTTCGTAAGGTAGGCTTCAGCACCGGAAAGGATAGCCCGTTTGATTAAATCCTTATTTCCCAATGCGGTCAGCATGATAACATTGGCTGAACTGTCGAAATCAATGATCTTCTCCAGAGCGGAAACACCGTCCATACCGGGCATGGTTATATCCATAGTCACCAGATCAACTTCCGGGTGATAGGCCAGATATTTTTCGACCCCCTCCCGCCCATGCGAGGCTGTGGAGAGAATTTCAAAACCTTCGGCCTCAAGAATCCGGCTAAGCTGTTTTGTCACAAACATGGAATCATCTACGAGAAGAACCTTAAATGGTGTTCCATCCGGCTTCATCCCTCGTGAGACGCTTTTGTCACTCATATATTTTTCTGCATTCCTTTGTAATTCGTTATTCTATCTTAAGTATATAATTTACAATTAAACTCCGCAAATGAGAACCGTGTTTGACTTGAAATATCCACTTTAAACGGCTACCATAGCTGGAAATGAAAACATATCAGGAAATCAACGAAAAAATTAAGTCGGGTAATGCTGTAGTCTTTACCGCAGAAGAAATTATTGACTATGTAGAAGAAGTCGGGCTTGAAAAAGCTGCGGATGATGTGGATGTCGTAACCACGGCAACCTTCGGAGCCATGTGTTCTTCGGGTTGTTTTCTGAATTTCGGCCACAGTAAACCTAAAATGCGCATCACCGAGGCATGGCTTGATGATGTTCTTGCCTATTCGGGAATTGCCGCGGTAGATCTCTTCCTCGGGGCAACCCAGCTCCGGCACAGAGACCCGGCCAACATGAACTATCCCGGAGAGTTCAGCTTTGGCGGCGGCCATGTCATTGAAAAATTGATCGCCGGGGAAAAGGTCCAGCTCTTCGGACTCTCCTATGGTACCGATGAGTACCCGAGGAAAGAGATTCGAACCTGGGTAACAATTGATGATCTAAACCAGGCGATCATGGTAAACCCAAGAAACTGTTATCAAAACTACAACGTGGCCATAAATTGCTCGGATAAACCGATATATACCTACCTTGGTCAGCTTAAACCCAATATGGGGAATATGACCTACTCCAGTGCGGGCCAGCTCTCTCCCCTCTTAAATGATCCGTGGTACAGGACCATAGGCGTAGGAACGAAGGTCTGGCTGGCGGGAGCTCAGGGGCATGTGTACTCAGAAGGCACACAGCACTCCCCCACCTGTGAAAGGGGCGAAAACAATGTACCTTCCGAAGGTGCGGGAACCCTGGCCCTGACAGGAAATATGAAAAAGATGAACCCCGAGTTCGTAAGGGGTGTTTCCCTTAAAGGATACGGAGTATCCCTCGCCCTGGGTATCGGCGTTCCCATCCCTATCCTGAACAAGGAAATCCTCAAGGCGACTACAGTCCGGGACAGCGAAATTCAGGCTTGTGTTATCGATTATTCCTCGGATTATCCCGAGCGAAGGGGAAATGTTGTAGCAAAGGTCAGCTATGCGGATCTGAAATCCGGTGAAGTCGAAATTGGGGGAAAGAAAATCCCTACGAGTGGGCTATCATCCTATTCAAAGGCCTTGAAGATTGCCGGACTCCTTAAGGATGAGATCAAGAGGGGTGATTTCCTCCTGTCTGAACCCCATACGATGCTGCCCACAGAACAGGGGATGACCCCCCTGGAGATCAGGGAGAAATAGATGACAACAAAACGCATACACTTCAAATTCCCGGCAAAGGCGGCATCCCAGCCGGTTGTGACTCACCTGGTCCGGGATTACAATCTTGATGTAAATATCTTCCATGCACGGGTAAACCAGAAGGAAGAGGGATTCATGATGCTTGATCTGACAGGTTCAGATCAGGAGATCGCAAATGGTCTTGAATACCTTAAGTCACTGAGAATCGAGATTCACGATGCGGACATAGGCCTTCAGTGGGATGAAACCCGCTGCACATCCTGTGGAAACTGCCTGAATCACTGCCCCACAAACGCCCTCTACATTCCGGATCGTTCCACCATGAAGGTAGATTACCGGTCGGATAAATGCGTAGAGTGCCTGAACTGTATCGACAACTGCCCCTTCGGCGCCTGCTCCTCTCTTATTTAAGGACGACCCCGGGTGAAAGGGATGGAAATGAAAAAATATGTAAGCTTTAATCATAAAGAAGCAAACTTCCGCCTCTCCACACCAGGAGAGGCAGTTTTAATATCATCCATCATTAAAAACAGAAAACTCCTGGACAGGTTTATCATTGAGGTTCCGGATTTTGCAGAAGCCCTCTCTCCGCTTATGGATTCAGTACTGAAAAATGGGTCAACAGGCTCCTCAAGCTTCTTACATATTCCCGAAATAGCCGAACGAATGCATAAAGCCTCCCTGCTCACCGGCCTGGGCCCCATGGCTTCAGTCGCTGGAGGCTTTGCCCAGATGGCGGTGGAAGCGGCCCAGACAGAGGCGGCCGAGGAAACAGTACATGCTGAAGATTCAGATCGGATTGTCGTGGAAAACGGTGGTGATATTGTCCTCTTTTCAAAAAACGAGATAATCCTCGGGATCTATCCAGGTTCTGGGAAGCTCAAAAACAGACTGGCCTTCAGGATCCCCCCCACGGAAAAACCAATGGCCATATGCTCATCATCATCCACCATGGGCCACTCTTTAAGTTTTGGAAAATGTGATCTCGCCGTAGTTGTCGGTCAGGACGGATTCACAGCTGACAGCGGAGCCACCCTGGCCTGCAATCTGGTGAAAACAGAGGATGATATTCAACCGACCCTGGAAAAGATCTCCACCATTCCCGGGATTGAGGGAGTATTGATTATCATGGGAGACAAGATTGGCATGGCAGGAAAGCTCCCGACGCTGATAAAGAATGCCGATCCGGAGCTTGAGACCAAGGTCACACGGGATCTGAATTCCGGTTACAGATAGAAAAAAATGCAGGAAAGGAAACTAAAATGAACAAGAAGGAAATCAATCACAGCTCGGCCGCTCATTTCCTTTTCAGCGAATTGGAAAAATACGCAACGATTCCCGTTGAAGAGAGGGCAAAACTTATCGAAAGGACTCACCTTCTATCCCTGCGTAAGGATGAATACTTTCTACGCCAGGGTGATAAACCCCTTCGCCTGGCTATGATCTGCTCAGGGATCTTCAGGGTCTTCTGCAATACCGAGTCGGGGGATGAAAAAACCCTCTCCTTCCGTACAAAGGGACAATTTCTGGCCGCCTACTCCCCTTTCCTGGCAAATCAGGAGACCTGGTATTCCATCCAGGCTCTCAGCGATGGAGAAATTATCTACTTCTCACTGGAGGATTACACGACCCTGCTGACAAGTCACTCCTGCTGGGAGACGGTGGTAAAGAATTACATACTGGAGCTTTTCTTTGAAAAGGAGAACAGGGAGCGCTCCTTCCTGCTTGAGGATGCAAAAACCAGGTATTTGCAGTTCAGGAAAAATCTACCGGAACTCGAAAAAAGCATACCTCAATTCTACATTGCCTCCTATCTGGGAATTTCACCGGTCTCCCTCAGCAGAATCCGTTCAGATCTGAAAAAAACATAAAAGACGGATCAATTTACATAGGTTAATTACATCAAACGCCTCCTCCTCTATCCTGCTTGTATAAAAAGGAAGTCATGCGTGGAGGATTTGAATATGAAAAAAGCATTTATAACCGGAGGAACCGGTTTTCTTGGGATTAATCTGATAGAAGAGCTGGCAGAAAAGGAGTGGGAAATAACGATCCGTCACCTTCCCGGAGATGATCCGCAGGAACTATCCCATTTTAATATAGTTTGTACTGCAGGGGATATACTTGATTACGAATCACTGCTGAAGGCTATGCCCGGTGGTGAGGTTGTTATCGTTTTCCATCTGGCGGGAGATACCACCATGTGGCCCAGGCAGGCGGAACGGCAGTATCGTATCAATGTTCTTGGAACGGCTGATATCTGCCGGGCCTCCATGGAAAGGGGAATAGGGAGGCTGATCCATACGCCATCAAGTTCAGCCTTCGGATTCCATTCCGAACAGATATGCGAAAGGACAGTTTCCAACGCCCTGACCTCAAAAATGAATTACAACAAGACGAAGTATCTGGCAGAGCAGGAAGTTAAAAAGGCTGTAAATTATCTCCTGAGAGGTGTAGAGGCCAGTTTCAGGGAGATCTTTGTCGAGATCTACAAACTTCTCAACAAGAGGCTCTCATTAAAGGTTCTATCAGCAGGAAAATTAAGGACAGCCATGTACGGGATGCGGATCAAAGCCCTGTATAATGGAAAAGAGCCGCTGATAACCTGGCCAAAGTATAAACGGCTGACTGGAAATCTTTTCTGTGATGATTCAAAAGCCCGGATGGAGCTTAACTTTACAACCACTTCTATCGGTGAAATGCTATCGGACTGCCGTGATTGGCTGAGAAAGGAAGGCAGGATTTCTGATTGAATAAACTACGGATGAAGAAGCTGGATAAAAAAAGTTGGCTTGCGGTAAAACCGGAACCCCTGCATATTCAGGAGTTTGAAAAATCATATATCCGGGCATATCATGCAATTTTAACAGCCGGAGAGGAAACTCAATTCCATAAACACTCCGAAGATACTCTCTATATAGTATTAAAAGGGGGTGCTGTAGCAACTGTACTCATGAAAAAAAACCTATCCTGCCCTGTTATTCATAAGGCATCGGCTTCAAAAAGGAACAAAGGGGTTCTGGAACTGTTCGGGATAGAAATATTAGAAAAAAAAGGGTCCGGTAATGACATTTATCTGCCCGGGACTTGTTATAGGTTAGAGATGAAAGCAGAGATTTTTAACGTATACAGCCTGATATTAAGCCCGGGACAGAGTACACCACATCCTTTCGGAAACTTCCCGGGGCTGATAATTCTGATTCAGGGGTCGGCTGCAATAACGGTAAATAACCGGCAAACTGTCCTGAGCAAAGGAGAACATGGCTGGTTTAATACCCAAAATCATGGAGAAATACGAAACAATGGAAGAAAGACTGTCAATGCACTCATTGTTGGCCTTAAGTCCCTGGAAGGATAATGTGAATACACTAATCCAGGTTAAAAGAGAGCGCCTTTTTTGGACGGGTCTGATATTGGGATTTATTTTAAGCCTGAGTCTGCCTCCTCTGTTCGGAGTTCTTGAGAACCTTCAAAATGGAACAACAGCCCTGTCCATGAAAGAGATACGAGAACTCCTGGGGGATCTGTCCAATCACTCATCTTTTCAGTATATCAACCCGGGGGTTCTCACCGAAGAATATTTTCAGGAGGCAACATCCACACTTGAAGATGAGGGGGTTTATATCATCTTATCCCGTACAGGAAGTGCTTCAAGCAGGATCATCGCCCTTTTCACAAAACAGGAGTTCAATCATGTCTCCTTAAGCTTTGACTATGATCTAAACACGGCAGTCAGCTACAATGGAGGGAATAACATTTACCCCCCGGGCCTTAATCCCGAAAACATTGAAAGCTTTAAGAGGGGAAAAGAAGCCTCTATACTGGTCTACCGTCTGCAGGCCACAAGAGAACAGAAAGCATCAATGATCGATGAAATCAGGAGGATCAACAGAGAAGGCAGTGCATACAATATGCTGGGTCTGGTTTTTAAAATATCTATAAAACAGAATATCATGTTCTGCTCTCAGTTCGTCTACTCGGTCTTACGAAAATCCGGGGCCCACTATTTCAAGACAAAAGCCACCCGTGTGAATCCTTCCGATTTTATTGAAATGGATTACCACCGAAATCTTAAGCTATGCTATGAATTGGAATTGTAGAAAAATGAATATATGATGGGAACTGTAATTTTCGCAACCCATACGACCGCTCTTGCCACTGTTTGCGAAACTTTACAGGCTTTCACTCAATAATGGGGTAATAATTGGACTCCGTGTGGCGGCAAATAGGCTACAGTTGTCAATAAACTCAAAATCTTGGAAAGTTTCAGACATGCCTTTGCAGGATCTCTTGGTGGATGCCCCAATAACGGTATCGTTAGCTGGATCATACTGGATTTTCTCAGCACATGTAGTGCCTCAAACAACATCCAGAACCAGAGCATGCCAATGTGGGTGGAAACGGGCATATTCGCCAAACAAAAATCCATCGGACCTAAAGTATAGCCGAAGTATATTCGGAATGGTAAATACGAACTGCCTGTGCTGTAGATCGAGGAGAAAGTCCTCAGCCAGGGATTCAGCATATAACAATATTCGCTTTAAATCGAAGGAGGCACAGTGGTGGAATACCTATCACTCCATTTCAAGGAATTATGAACTTTCTTATGATTAATTAAAAAATGAAATAACTCTTTAAATTCAGGCTTCCTTATGGAATAAACAAATCAGAGAGACCAAAACTATAAAGAATACCAAAGCTCTTCGTTTTAATAAGAAAGTTGACACCTCCAGCGAATACCTTGCAAGCATGAGTATTTATATCATCAATGCAAAGACCATCAAGGAGAGCTCAACAATGACAAAACTGATTTCGGCAAGGAGATCATTGCTCCCGGAGCCGATATGAAGCGACTAAATTTTAGACTTATAAAATCAGGAATTGACAAAATCATTCTGCCTTTAATAATCATTACTTTCCTCACCGCCTGCCCGATTGGCGGCGGTTCAATACTACCCGGTTCCGGTGGAACCGGTACACCGGGGTTGGTGGAATCCTACTTCTGGGGTTCCTGGGTAAGAATGGACGGGGTCAACGAAGAGTGGTATATCCGATTCGACAGTCACCATCAACGGTAATGGTTACAGTGCCGATAACTGTACATCCACCCTTCTGGAAACATCATCCCACGACATCGAAAAAAAGACCGACAATATGGTCACGGTCAATCCGGGGCCATCCGAATACTACCTCTTCCGGAAATCCGGAGCTACCACAGAAATTTCCTGTGGAGTCCTTGGTGATTCTGCTTCGGGCAGCATCAGCCGGGCCCTCGGCGGCCTTTCAGGCATGGGCGGCATCAGTGTGATCATGAAAAATAAATCAAACTCTGCCAATTCCATTGAAACAATTACCGGAACCGAAGGCGAACTTCTCTTCGACAGTGTTATCCCCCGGGATGAATACAGCCTGGAAATCCCGGTTCAGACGGGGGTATCCGAAACGGTCATAGTTCCCGTAACACCGGTCTACGACGGTGAAAATATCGGATTTATCACCCTGACCGATGCCGATCAGAACTTCAAAGTAAGCTATTCATTAAGTGCAGGAGATGAATGGGGTTATCACTACACAGGAGAATCCTACAACCTTGAGCTCACGATTAAAAATATCGGGACAGAAGATATGCTCAGTGCCGATTACGAGGTTACCCCGCCCGACGGCATCAGCCTGACAGGAACCCGGCTGGCTGACATTCTGGGGACAGTACAGGCCAATGGCGGGGAAGAGAGTCTGGTTTTTTCATTATATATTAACCCCTTTACGGAAGACTATAAAGATTTTGACATCCCCATATCCATCTATAGTGTGGACGGAGAACACCAGTGGGATGATCAGATCTCTCTGAGGGTTTTCCGGGAAACCATGAGCCTCCATGTAAAAAGTGAAACACAGGAGGTTCAGGGGGTAGTCATAAGCCCCGACGCCCGCTCCTTTCCCCTCCAGACGTCCGGTCTTTCCGGCTCTATAACCCTGCCCGCCCGGGAATCCGGTTATGTCCTGGCCTTAAGCGGAGCAGGATACAATACCGAAACAAGGTACGCCCTGAAGATCAACAGCGCCCCCCTAGGCAACGGTTCAAGTCTGACGTCTACAAGAATCAACGAACCGAATAATGATGAGACTCAGGGAACAGGAGCTTTCTGGGCAGAGGAGTATCAGGGTTATCTGGGAGTATACGATCTGGATTTTTACCGGATCTGTAACAGCCTGAAACCAACCAGTCCAACTGTTGCCGTATCACCCCTTACATCAGAAAACTCCCCCGAATGGACCTGGAATGATATTCCCGGTGTCGAGACTTACCGGATTCGCTTCATTCCTGATTCCGACTGGTTAACACCAACAGAAACATCCTATACTCCTTCTGAACCACTGGATGATGGATTTCACACTCTCTATGTACAGGGACAGGACATCTCCGGAGAATGGACTGAAAGTGGAAGCGCAACAACAGAGGTCGATACGAGACCTCCCGACGTTCCCCTTGTGACATCAGATTCACCCTCCACCGATACTACACCATCCTGGCAGTGGACAGGCTCCGAAGGGGTAACATCTTTCCGCTACAGTTTATCAGGTGTAATTGGTTGGACCGAAACAGTAGAGACGTCATTTACTAGCTTACAAGAACTATCTCCACAGCTGTATACCCTTTATGTACAGGCACAGGATGAAGCAGGAAACTGGTCGACCTCTGGCTCCTGCAATGTCAGAATAGGAATCGAAGCACCTGTTGTTTCTGTTGAATCTCAAACTAATAATCCGTCACCCACATGGAGCTGGTCGGCTCCGGATGGAGTTCAGGAATACCGGTACAGTTATTTGGAGAATTCTGATTGGACGCCCCTAACCGATAGAGCTTTTACTCCTCCAAACCCTTTGGCTGATGGAGAATATACACTATATGTACAAGCTCGAGATATTTTATCAAACTGGTCCGTAAGCGGTACCGGAACCGTTCTGATAGATACCACACCACCTTCCGGATCTCTGAGCCTCGAAAAATCTACAGTCTCTGAACCCCGGTGGAGTTGGAGTGGAATAAGTGATGCCGCAAAATTCAGATTCAGTTTTACAGATGGTTCCGGATGGTCAGAAACTCAAGAAAATTTTTATTTACACACAGATATTTTGACTGACGGCAGCCACACCCTCTATGTTCAAGCAGGAGACGGTTCAGATAACTGGACAGACAGTTTTATCCTTGAAATAGAAATCGATTCAACGGCTCCGTCATCCCCTAATATCACAAGAGGATCGTCGCCCATCGATTCACCGATTTGGTCCTGGATTATGGATTCTGACGCTGTAGAATCCCGTTACAGCTTCAATGGTATATCCGGCTGGACCCTGACAACAGCACAAGCCTACGCACCTGGAACAATTTTAGCAGATGGTATCTATACCCTCTACGTACAGGTCCGTGACGAAGCGGGAAACTGGTCCATTTCGGCTGAAGCGGCCCCAATGGAAATTATTCATTTGGGATCTTCCTATGCCGGAGGAATTGTCTTCTACATTGACGGTAACGGTGGTGGTATGGTAGTGGCGGAAGAAAACCAAGCTGAGGATGTATTATGGGGCGGACAAACCGCAACTTATGACGAAAACGGAATACCAATTGATATTTCGGAAGGAATTTTAGTTGGAGAGACATCAACCGCCTTTGGCAGCGGCAGTACCAATACGACAAGAATAATCAGCCGTATAGGAACTGCCAGTGCCGCCGGCTACTGTTACGACCTGAGCCTTAACGGTTATTCTGACTGGTATCTACCATCCAAAGAGGAGCTGCAATTGGCCCTTCAGATTGCTTCGATAATTCAAAAAACCTGCTGGTCTTCGAGCGAATACAACAATGGCAATGCATGGGAATGTCAATACAGCCCCACCTACAGCTGGCAGCAATACCTGAGTAAGATTAATCTTAGGGATGTCAGGGCCGTACGCTCTTTCTGATGAAGGAATTCTATTCCATCAACCAAGATGCCCTTGAAGTTCTGGGAAAAAGATTGAGAAAACTTGTCGGAAAATTCTTCCTTACGAAAGGAGATGAGATTTTTAGGCATGATACCACGGGATTACCACCGAAATCTTAAGCTATGCTATGAATTGCAATTGTAGATAAAAAAAACCGCTTCAGATGAAGCGGCCCGGTTGAGTTTGGGAAAGGCAGAAAGCTGTGATTTCATAGGAGACTATACCTTAAGATCAACCGCTTTCTGTTCAACCTGAAGAAAAGTGAAGGTCCGGCAGGACTTTTGAGGGTATACCCCCGGGAACTTTTACAAGATCAAAACAATACGCACACAAGTTCCACAAAAAATCTTCACATAATCTTCATATAAAGTTTACTATAGAAGTAATCAATTATCAATACTTGTTTTTTTACTGCGAAAATCCAGCCCCATTTCGTCTTTATTGAATAAAATGGTCAAACCCTTTCTTCCTAAGCTCATCCAACATCAGAAATACAGCGGGACAGGTCTCCGCATTCTTCATCAGCAGACCCAATCGCCCCTGTACCTGACGACCGGAGGTATGAGGATACTCGGCGCAGGCCTTCGGCCGCCCTTCATACACGGCACACTTGTTATCATCTTCCAGAAAGGGACACGGCATCTTACTGAACACCATATCGCCATCCTCATCCAGAACAACATAGGATTTCCGGAAAGATCCCGGTTTCAACCCCAACTCAGCCCCAAGGCTCCTCAGATCCCGATCTATCAACCGGGGACCAAGGGCCCGGCAACAATTCCCGCATTCAAGACAGTCAATTTGAGAGAAGATCTTTTCATCCAGTTCCGTTAAAAGGTCTTCAGCTTCCCGGGGCTTCATCTTCTTAAGTTCTGCAACAACAACCTCAAACTCTCTTTTCCTGGAACGACATCGTCCTTTCAGGTCTACTAATAAACGTTCAAGTTTCATAAATAGAGATTAACATGTAAAAAGGGGGCAGAACAGGGGATGTGAAGGAGATAGAGGGAGTTATCCTGAGTTCAGAATAGGAATTACTGATTTTTTATGATTCTTCTTGACCCTTTTGGGTGTGGAATATAAAATAATGATAGTTTAATTAATATTCCGAGTTTCTTCTCCTAAAGAATTTTACCAATATTCCAGGGAGATTAAACCGAAGGGTTGCACCGGAAACAGTTCAGCCTCCCGTATTTGGAAAGGAATTTTACACTTGAATAAATTATGCCTCAAACTATTTTTCCTCATTTTTTCTGTTTTTTTATATGCCGAAAATTTCACATTCACATCCCGTGCCCTCTCAGATCTCACACAATCAAGAACGGTTGATCAATCCTCTGTTTCTCATGAATCCCGATGGTACAGAGGCGCCTCCCTGCTCGAAATTTTTCCTCTGATGGAGGATGTGTATAGGTTTGAGATTGTCACCGAGGGAGAGAGCTTCATACAGGAAGAGGATGACCTGGCCGAGTACTGGGCGGAATCCTACCTTGTGGAGGAGAGGGGGAATCTGAGCCTGATATTTAAGGATGAGCTGTATCGCGATATCAATGAAATACGTTTTTCGGGGACTCGCATGGAATCCAGATCCCTCGAAGTATGGCTATCCTGGGAAGGAATACGGGAGCTTAAAGCAGAGATAAACCGGTTTGCCAGACATCACAATCTGGAAATAAAGACCGTCGAAGTGCCCAACCCTGAATCGAAACTGATCTCCATTGTACGGGCACGGGGAGAAGTTCCGGACCTGGTCATGCTCCAATCCAGTGGGGTGGAGAACCTTGTTCTCTCCAGGTCCGTCCAGAATATCGATTACATTGAACTACCGGATCTCATAGATTCAGGCCTTAAGGCGTTCACTCTGAATGGAAAATTATGGGGTGTTCCCTTCTATTTTGATACCCAAGTCATGTTTTTCAATAAAAGACTGATAACACGGCCGCCTGTGGGCGTCTGGACCCTCGAAGAGATGGAATCCATCGCCAGATCCATAAACAATCGAAATACCTATCCTCTGGTGTGGAACGCCTACTCCTCAAACTGGCTCATCCCCTTTCAGATGGCGTTTGGAAAAGATTCACTCCTGGACTCCCGGGAGAAAATTACGGTCAACGATACCCCCACCGAAAAGGCTCTTGAATACCTCATCAACCTCCAATCCGAAGGGCTTTTGACCCCTATGGAGAGGGATGCCATGGATGCCCTCTTCATTGCCGGAAAAGTAGGGATGATAATGTCCGGTTCCTACTCCATCCCCTACTATGAATCCCTGGGACTCGATTTTGGTGTCCTGCCCTTCCCTATGAACCAGGAGACAGGAAGAAACCTCGCGCCCCTTCTGGATTTCAAGGCCTTCTGCATGACGCGACAGACGAGGGCCCCGCTCCTTGCCAGGAGACTCCTCCAGTATCTGGCCGCCCCGGGTGTACAGCAGAGATTCTGCCCACCCCTGGCCAAGCTGCCGGCGCGGCGGGATGTTCTGGGAATCCCGGGGCTCCCCTACGGATACCTGAATATCCTAGAAGAGACGGTGGACACCGGTGAAGTTACACCCCCCCAGCATATTTACAGCATATATAAGAACAACATGTGGAAACTATTAAGGTTCGCCCTTTCAGGGAAAATGACTGTCCAGGAGACCCTGGAGCAGGGGCAAACCCTGATGGATAATACAACTGGAAATTAAAATACAATAAATGGAGTTTTTCATGAAAAAGGTAATTTGGATTTTATTCCTCGTCCTGGTTTTACTTATGACAGGCTGTGCCACAGGAGGCGGGACGGTATCAACGGGTGAAAGCAAAGAGCCCCAGTCTGAAAGCACAGGGAGCACAGCAGCAAGTGATGAGGTGGATGATGTTTCCGGAGCAACACCAAAGGGAGAAGGCTGGATGATAAGCCTTACGGGTGTTCGGAATGATGAGATATGGCAAAGCCATTTCGAATCCTGGAAGGGTTCAGAAGAGGGTGTATTCGTAGAGATGAACCTGGAGAAAAAGGGAGAGACTAACCTTTATGGCGGAATCCTCCTGAAGGACGTTATAGCAATTATTGATGACCCGGCAGGGGGAATGCCCTATGTTTTCCAGGATGACCTCTGGATGGAAGGCTACGATATAACCCTGACCGCCGCAGACGGCTATGCGGCAACCTTCTCGACATCCGATGTCTCTGCAGAGGAAATCCTCCTGGTAGATACCATAAATGGAGAAAAAGTATCCCCGCAAATAGTCGGAAATATAACAGGAAAAGCCTGGGTTCGGGACCTGGCGTCGATCGAACTGAGTCTTGCACCGGTAGACCTTGCCGAGAACAGTTTTGAGTTCATCCTTGACATAAATGGAGAGACATCCTCTTATACAATCAGTGAACTGGAGGCTATGGATATCTATATAGAGGATACAGGGAGTTTTACCAACAGTTATGGCAACACCACCGATGCTGTCTACGGCGGTGTTAAGCTCCTCCCCCTCCTTTCAAAATCCATGGAAGTGACCACCGAATCGGCTATAAAAGTTGTCGCCATGGATGGTTATGAAATGAGTTATGGGGGGGATATGCTCCTGGATCAGGCTGATGGAGAGTGGATCCTTGCCTTCAAGGAGAACGGAGAGTATATGCCCGAGGATCCCGGATACATCCGGCTAGTTAAAGTGGGCCCCCGGAATCCCAATATTACAGGCCATGTCTCCGCCAGGATGATCAAAAAGATCGTAACCGAAGGTGAACCTTTCCAGGATTTCATCCTGACAATCGTTGAAGAGGGAACATCAGAGATCTTTGATCGGCAGACCATGCAGAGCGGTGTGATCACCAATAAAAACAGGGTGACCTACTACGACCGCAAAGATGATGCGGACATCGCATATATGGGGATTGCCCTCTGGAGACTCCTCGAAAGGCTCGAAGGGTACTCGGCCATTCAGGTTGAGGCTACCGATGGTTTTTCCGTCACCCTGGACAACACCCAGGTTGAGGGAAACGATGAGATTATCATCGCCATGTATACAGGTTCCGACGATTCACTGCTCAGTGAAAAAGAGTGGCCCTTACGACTTGTCTGGGATAAGGATGCCTCAACACTTCCCGACGGAATCAAAGCCGTTCGGAATGTAGTCAGGATAACCCTCGTTTATTAATAACGAGAGACGAATCGAAAGGAAATGAAGCCGGTTTTTCAAAAGAGACCGGCTCCTGTATTTCAGGACCTATGAAGCGTAAGCCGCTATTCAGGATCAATGACAAAATTCCCATAATTCCTATCCTGCTCTTAATCCTTCTCATCGGGATAGCCCCCTTCATAACAGCCTTCGGGGACAGTTTTTTTCATGACTACTATGGTGAGCGCTCCTTTGCCGGACTTGAAAACTTCAGATTTATCCTGGGGGATACGGCATTCACCTACAGCCTGAACATAACTGTCATCTGGGCCCTCCTCAATGTAGTTTTGAGCCTGTTTTTTGGATTTCTTCTCGCCCTGAAGCTGGTGGGTTCAGGAGAGGGGAGTAAAAAACGAGACATGCTCCACCACTTCCTTTTGATACCCTGGGGCATTCCAGTCTATATAGCTATTCCCCTCTGGCGGGCCTTTCTCCATGGGAATGGGGGCGAATCGGTTATAACGAGGCTTACGGGCTTACAGATAAACCTGATGACCGATCCCCTGTCCGGTTTCCTGGGGGCACTCATGGTCAGCCTCTGGCTCTCCATCCCCCTTTCAGCCTTCGTTTTCGCCGGGCATATGCGAAAAGTCAGCCGCCAGGTAATCGAAGCCGCCCGGATTGACGGTGCAGGGATGGGGGAAATTGCCATCCATATCTATATTCCGGAAATCAGAGAATCCCTCCTGGCCATGGGAGTCCTGAATTTTATTAAAGCATTCAAGGAGTTTACCCTTGTCTTCATGATGACCGCCGGCGGCCCCCCCCTGATCAGCGGGATTACCGAAAGGCATATCGTGGGTGCGACCACAACCCTGGGGGTATTCCTCTACGAGGTCTTCCTTCAAACCAACGACTGGGGGATAAATGCGGCATACGCCCTGATCATGGCCGGCCTTGTGATCTTCATCATGCTTATCTGGATTTTCATAAAAAGGAGGGCATCCGTACGGTTCTTCCTCTTCATCTCCGCCCTTCTCCTTCTCCCGGGAGGCAATCCGGTTCTCTGGAGCTTTGCAGGGGCCTATCTTCTCTTCGGGATTGCGGGAGGTGTGATAGATAAAAAAGCAGGCCGGGTCAGGATCAAAATCCACATCGGGTTCGGCTGGCTCACCCTGGTTCACCTGATCTATACAATTATTGAGATAGCCATCCATGGATTTCTGACCGGTTTTCATCCGGGTATACTGATTCCAATCCTGACCCTCCTCTTCCGCAGCGCCGAGAGGCGGCGGACTAAACCCTTTCAATCCATACCTGAATATAGATGGAAAGGCTTAGGGTTCCGCAAATTCATCCCCGTGAGGGGTGTGGGAGGGGGGGCAAACCTGGTATCGATTTCCTTCATCGGGATAAGCTTGATCATCCTCTATATGCTTATCTGGATGAGTCTTTCGCGAATAAGCGCCTGCTACATGGACTCCCTACTTCCCGGCATGGCAACTATGGATAATTTCAGAAGGATCTTCGTCGAAGAGTCTATCCTGAAATACTTTTTGAATACCTTCATTGTGGCCGGGGTAACAGCCATTTTTCTCCCCTTCATAATATTTCCCGGGGCGGTCAGACTAAGCAAATGGGGGAAAAAGAGAACCCTGACCTTCCTGGGATTCATCCAGATAATTGGGATAGCCGGAGGAATGCATACCCTCATCCCCCTCTACTCACTCTTCAGAAATCTGGGACTGATCAACACCTACATTCCTCTCATCCTGATCTACCTCTATCACTCGATCCCCTTCGCCCTCTTCATCCTGACGGCCTATCTGGAGAGCCTCCCGGCCTCCTTCCGGGACCTCGCCAAACTTGAAGGGATGGGTGATCTGACTTATGGATTCAAAATACTCCTCCCCCTCTCCCTGCCTCCCCTGATTACCGCCGTCATGACAGCCTTCATTGCAGGTTGGAACGGCTTCCAGGCCCCCCTTCTCTTCCTGAATGATGAAGCCCTCTACACAATCAGCCTGAAACTCTACAGTTATGTAGGGAACCTCGGTTCCGGAAGTCCCGTATGGAACACCTTTGCTGCCGTCTCGGTAGTAAACACCCTCTTCATAGGATTCCTCTTTATTCGATTCAAAAAACCGATGGGCTATTCACCTGTAAGCGAAGTTGAAGAGTAAACAGAAAGCGAAACTTTACACACCCCACCCAACAATACCCAAAGATGGACATTAATAGACTTTTTATCCCTATTTAAGCCAAACTCTGTTGATTTACTCCATAATTAGGACTATAGTTTTCTTGATAGGAGAAAAAAGATGAACATTGAAAGCACGATAAAGAAAGATTGCTGTCACATCCTGGAAAGCACAGGAAAAACCGAAGTACTCATCGAACTAATGGAAAGCCTTCATAGGGCGGATATCATAAAAGATCTAGACGCCCTGAAAACCGATATTTTTTACAGGGAACAGCTTATGAGCACAGGGATGAGCCTGGGTATAGCCATCCCCCATGTCAGATTCGGGGGAATTGACCAGCCCGCCATTGCCATTGGTGTTCAGCCTGACGGCGTTCCCGATTATGAAAGCCTGGACGGTGAACCTATAAAGATCGTCGTGATGATCATTGTTGGTGCCGAACAGCATAAACTCCATATCCGCCTCCTCTCACAACTTATGACCAAATTAAAGGATAGCGCCTTCAGGAATAAGCTGATAGAAGCCCCCGATGCGGAGACCCTGTACTCACTGATGGTAGAAAAATAATGGGGATCCTCGATTCAATCACTAATTTCATAGAGCCTCAGCAGATGAGTGTGCTCCTGCTTCTGGGGATAGTCCTCTTTTTAGGTACTGCTGGTGGCCGGATTTTCCAGAAACTGAAGATACCTCAGGTCGTAGGCTATATTGTGGTAGGAATTATCCTGGGTCAGTCTGGTATCGGGTTTATTAATAAAGAGACGGTCAGCAGCCTGCAGCCGTTCAACTCCTTTGCCCTGGCAATTATCGGAATAATGATCGGGGGAGAACTGCAGTTCAAGATACTGAAGAAGTACGGTAAAAGCTTTATTACCATCCTGCTCTTTGAAGCCCTCTCATCATTTATTGTGGTCGCAGCCTTTTCAACTTTCGGCGCGTGGATGATTTTTCATGATCTTCCCAAAGCCCTTGCTCTGGGTCTGCTTTTAGGGGCTATTTCGTCGGCAACAGCCCCGGCAGCTACAACGGATGTCCTCTGGGAAAATAAAACGAAGGGCCCTCTGACCTCCACCATCCTGGGAATTGTTGCCCTGGATGACGGCATTGCCTTAATCCTTTTTGCCCTGGCCACAAGCATTGCCGGCGTACTCCTGGGACAAACAACCCAAACCCTTGGAATGAACATCCTCCACCTTGTCTATGAGATCGGCGGTTCGGTCATACTGGGGTCGGTCATGGGGTATGGTCTTTCAACCATAATTCGGGAATACCTGGAAGAGGAAAAAATTCTGGCTTTCTCCCTGGGCTCCCTTCTCCTGCTTATCGGCCTTTCCCTGCTTTTATCCCTGGATATGATCCTCGGGGCCATGGCCATGGGATTTTTCATGGCAAACTATGCACCAAGAAAAAGTAAAGCTACCTTCAGACTGATCAAAAACTTCGCCCCACCCATATATGTCCTCTTCTTCGTCCTTGTCGGTGCCAAACTAGATATCAGCCAGTTAACAACCATAGTGGCAATCCTGGCTGGGATATTTCTGGTAGGAAGGACCAGCGGTAAGTTCCTGGGGGCCTTTCTGGGTGCCAGGATTTCGGGTGCTCCCAAAACCGTTCAAAAATACCTCCCCTTCTGCCTGCTCAGTCAAGCCGGTGTGGCCGTGGGATTATCCATTGTCGCCGGAGAGACATTCTCGGAGGGGATTGGTGATCTCATCGTTATCCTTGTCACCACAACGACCTTTGTCGTTCAGATTTTCGGACCGATTTTCGTAAAATATGCTGTTAAAAAGGGGGGCGAAATTGGGCTGAATATCACAGAAGAGGATCTAATCCGCTCCTCCCGGGCTGAGGACATTATTAATAGTGGTGTCACAGCGATTAAGGAAAATCAGAATATAGAATCTATCCTGAAACTTTACAGTGAAAACGATAATTATGTTTATCCTGTTGTCTCCAGCGAAGACAAACTCCTTGGAGTTATCACCATGGATATCCTGAAGGACACCTTCATGGCCTCCGAATTCTCACAGTTCATACTGGCACATGATATAATGTTCCCCCCACCCTGCACATGCGGTATAGAGACACCTCTTCCGGAAATTTACAGCCTGATGAAAAAGAAGAGTGTTGATTACATCCCGGTAGTAAATCCCGAAGGAAAAGTTGAGGGAATGATAGAGCAAAGGGCTGTCAGCCGGCTCTTAAGTCAAAAGATATTGGAAAAGCAGAATATTGCCCGGGAACTGGGCTAAGAAGGAGAAGACTCAAATGAAGTTAGTAACCATACTGGACAGGGATCTGATCATCCAGAAGGCAGAGATATCCTCCATAGATGGGGCTGTTGATTTAATGAGTGCTCTGTTTGAACAGCAGAAGCGGGTAAAACTCTCAAGTGGGGATATATCCACCGCCATAAAAGAGAGATGTAAACTCGGTGGAACCGTATTCCCCACGGGCATTACCATTCCTCATGCCAGGATGACAGGATTTGATGATCTGATTATCGGGATCTGTATCCCCAAAACCCCCTTCGAGGAAAACGGAACCCTGATCCGGTGCATTGTTGTGATGCTTACGTCGGTGAATGTTTCGAATATCTATCTTCAGACCCTTTCGGTACTGATGAAATTAAGTCAGGATGAACCCTTTTTTGATCAGATGTGTAAATCGACCAAACCGGATGAACTCCTGAAACAACTCCAGGAAATTCGTGTTAAAAGGGAACTGATGGTTGAAGACATCATGGCCACAGAAATGGAGACGATCTCCGCCGATGCAACCCTGGGAGAACTGGCCGACAGGTTCTATCAGGATGGAACCAGCTACTTCCCCGTGGTTAATGGTGAAGGGAAAGTTGTGGGAGAAGTTACTTCCTCCGATCTGCTGGAGGTAGGCATACCCGATTACGCAAGAAAAATGGAGAACCTCAGGTTCTTGAAAACCCTTGAACCATTCGAAGATCTTCTCAGAAAAGAGAATGAACTCCTGGTTGAATCAATAATGCATAAACCGAAAATACTCCTTTCCCCCTCATCATCGGTAATCGAAGCAGCCCTCAAAATGACCCAGCACAAGAAGAGGCATCTTGCCGTCATGGAAGGGGAGCAACTGGTGGGTATTCTCCATATCAAGGATTTTATCAAAAAGGTTATCAGGGGTTAACGAACAATGACACTATTAACACTCCTCACCCTTATAATTTTTATTGGTACCTTTATTCTAATATCCCTTGAACTCATTAATAAAACAGTGACAGTCCTAATAGGGGCGGCGGTTTTCCTCTTTATGGGTGTAATGACCCAGGAACAGGCCTTCGGCGAGATTGACTGGAATGTTGTCTTCCTCCTGATAGGGATGATGATAATCGTCGGGATCACGAAGAAATCAGGACTGTTTCAGTATCTGGCCATCAAGGCCGCCAAGGCAGCAGGGGGAAGTCCCGTAAAGATACTTATCCTCCTCTCCCTCCTGACGGCGGTATTTTCAGCACTTCTCGACAATGTAACAACCGTACTAATCCTGACGCCCGTCTCCATCCTTATAGCAGTAGAGCTTGGCGTCTCTCCCCTGCCTTTTGTCATTACCAACGCTCTGGCATCCAACATCGGGGGTACGGCGACCCTTATCGGAGACCCGCCCAACCTTATGATAGGAAGTGCCGTAGGATTCAGCTTTATGGATTTTGTGGTTGCCCTGGGGCCGGTAGTTTTAATCAACCTGATTGTTCTGAACCTCTTTACCTTCCTGGTTTTTCGAAAACAGCTGAATGTATCACTTGAACGTAGAGCCAGGATCATGGAATTTGATGAAAAACTCTCTATAGAAGACCCCGCTCTGCTGAAGAAATCTCTGGCTGTTCTCTTTATGGTAATCACCGGCTTCCTTGTTCACGGAACATTCCACCTTGAGCCGGCCACCATTGCTTTGGCAGGTGCCGCCCTTCTCATGCTGCTGGCCGGGAATGAGGAGGTCGACGAATACTTTCACGATGTCGAGTGGGGAACTATTTTCTTTTTCATCGGCCTGTTCATGATGGTTGGCGGTCTGGTACATACCGGGATTCTATCCAAGGCGGCCCAGCTTGTACTGCAAATCACAAGTGGTAATATTGCAAAAACATCCATCGTCATGGTCTGGTTTTCCGGACTGTTTTCGGCCTTTGTCGATAATATCCCCTATGTGGCAACCATGATACCCCTGGTGGAAAACATGGGGCATGTCCTGGGAAGTGATGCCATCCTCCCGGTATGGTGGTCATTGGCCCTGGGATCCTGTCTTGGTGGTAATGGAACACTGATAGGAGCCTCGGCAAATGTAGTCAGCTGCGGAATATCCGGAAAGAGCGGTTATAAGATATCTTTCCTGGAATTTACCAAATATGGTGCCGGTATTACATTCATTACTCTGATAATATCATCGGCATACATATATCTCAGATTTTTATAAGAGAAAGCCTATAAACAAATCTTTAATTTTCCCGTGAGGGGTAATATCTATACATTACCTCTCATATTTTCTATTATAGGCGAAACAGAAAATTATACTCATAAGGAGTTCATAAGGTGAATTATACTCACGAAGTCGAAAATATGGTTTGCGTGAAAAAAGGCTGCGACCACGGTCCGGCTCCCATACCCGAAGAGGGAAAATGGGTTCAGGCAAAGGAAATCAAAGACATCTCCGGTTTTACCCATGGAGTTGGCTGGTGTGCACCCCAGCAGGGAGCATGTAAGCTTACATTAAACATCAAAGAGGGAATCATTGTAGAAGCTCTTGTAGAGACTCTGGGATGTACCGGAATGACACACTCTGCCGCCATGGCAGGAGAAATTCTTGCGGGAAAAACACTTCTCGAAGCAATGAATACCGACCTTGTCTGTGACGCCATCAACACAGCAATGCGAGAGCTTTTCCTTCAGATCGTTTATGGAAGAAGCCAGTCCGCATTCAGCGAAGGCGGACTTCCCATCGGTGCCGGACTTGAGGACCTTGGAAAAGGTTTGAGATCCGTTACAGGAACAGTCTACAGCACACAGGCCAAGGGTGCCAGATACCTGGAAACAACAGAAGGTTATACCACCAAGCTTGCCCTTGATAAGAATGATGAAATCATCGGTTATTCTTTTGTAAACCTTGGAAGAATGATGGAGTTCATCACCAATGGTGATTCAGCAGACGAAGCCCTGAAAAAGGCCAGCGGAAGCTACGGCCGGTATGATGATGCAGTAAAATACATCAACCCGAGAGAGGAGTAGAGAGAGAATGGCACTTTTTGAAGGATACGACAGAAGAATTAAGCAGATCGATGCTCTCTGTGCTCAGCACGGTATCAAGAATATTGAAGAAGCAAGATCTATATGTGAAGAGAAAGGGGTAGATGCCTACCAGATCGTTAAAGACATCCAGCCCATCGTTTTCGAGAATGCCCCCTGGGCATACATCCTCGGCGCAGCCGTTGCAATTAAAAAGGGACAGACCAAGGCTGCCGATGTTGCCGTAACTCTGGGTGAAGGCCTTCAGGCTTTCTGTATCCCCGGATCAGTAGCTGACGACAGAAAAGTTGGAATCGGTCACGGAAACCTGGCTGCCATGCTTCTTAAGGAAGAGACTAAATGTTTTGCATTCCTGGCCGGTCACGAATCCTTTGCCGCCGCTGAAGGGGCAATTGGTCTTGCAAAATCCGCCAACAAGGCAAGAAAGGAACCCTTAAGGGTTATCCTGAACGGTCTTGGAAAGGATGCTGCCTACCTTATCGCCCGAATAAATGGATTTACCCATGTTCAGACCAAGTTCGATTATGCCACAAGCAAGCTCGAAATTGTTAAGGAAACAGCCTTCTCCGATGGAGAAAGAGCCGAGGTTCGATCCTACGGAGCCGATGATGTAAGAGAGGGTGTTGCCATCCTCGCATCCGAAGGAGTTGATGTTTCCATCACCGGAAACTCTACAAACCCTACAAGATTCCAGCATCCCGTTGCAGGAACCTACAAGAAAGAGTGTATCCAGAATGGAAAATCCTACTTTTCAGTAGCCTCCGGTGGTGGAACTGGTAGAACCCTCCACCCGGATAATATGGCCGCCGGTCCCGCCTCCTACGGTATGACCGACACCATGGGAAGAATGCACTCGGACGCACAGTTTGCCGGTTCATCATCCGTTCCCGCCCACGTGGAAATGATGGGACTTATCGGAATGGGTAACAACCCCATGGTTGGAGCATCCGTTGCTATCGCTGTTGCCGTTGAACAGGCTATGACCAAATAGTTTATCCGTCCGCTGAACTATGCGACAGTTCAGTTTATAGGTCACGGATGACATGAAAACTGATATGAACCCCTTTTGTTGGACACTGTTCAACAAAAGGGGGGTTTACTATTAAATAATTAGTGCCCCAAAGCCTGTTGATCTGAAGCAGGAGCACAAATTCCCCGGTATTCCTTATTAAGAAACAAATTAG
>JAEINK010000036.1 GCA_016342585.1 Spirochaetales bacterium | reverse complement strand
ATGATATGAACCTTGTTGAATTCCACTCAACTGGATAAAAAGTTTATAAAACCTATCAGCTTGAGCCCCGCAGGCCGAAGAAAACCACTGGTAAACCGGCGGCCTTATAGGAATCGCTCAGTTTAGGATAAAGTAAGTATAAACCTAAAAGAAAAAGGGAACACCCTGAGCATCAAAAACTTCTTTGACCTCTTTCAGATACTTTACAGCCAGTTCATCGAACCCGCCATTTTTCTTGAATTCCGGTATGAAGGCATTCATCTCTTCTTGAAGTTCGGTATTTCCTTTCTTGAAAGCGGCACCCCAGTATTCAAATTCACTCTGAAATGGGGTCAGGTTCAACCTGGTGGTCTCCTGGTTTTTCTCCCAGTTCCTGAAATTGGAAAGCTGATCATAAAGGAAGGCATCCGCCTTTCCCCCGACAACCTCAAGAACACAGGCAGACTCCTTATCGAATACCATTATCTCCGTATTGGGAAGATTTTCCCTGGCATAGAGGTGTGCGGAAGTTCCTTTTCGAACAGCAACAGACCTTCCCTCCACATTAAGGGTAGTAAAATCCGTAACAGGGGAGTCTTTTGATATCAGCATGGTAAGAAACGATTTACTGTAGGGATCGGAAAAATCAACAGAACCTTTTCTCTCTTCGGTAATGGTCATGGAAGAGAGAACCATATCAACTTTACCGGTTTTAAGAGATGGTATTAGCCCATCCCAGGCAATATTCTGAATTTCCACAGGTCTGCCAAGGTACTCACCGAAAGCCTTTACGATATCCACACTGATACCCGTGGGATTTCCATCCGTATCGGTCATTTCAAAGGGCGGGTAGGCAAGCTCCATCCCGACTTTAAGAGGAATAACATCTGTCGTCTCTTCAGTTTTTCTGGAACATCCTGTAAAAATAATCAATAATACGAATAAAACAATAAGATACTTTTTCATCTGCCTCTCCTAAATAAGAATAATCCCTTTAAAAGTAGTAATTTATTAAGCCAAAATCCATGATTCTGACCAAAATTATCAAAATTTCTTTTAGATTTAACCGAGGTTGAGCAAAAATCATAAAATCTATAGAGTATTTCCCTATGGAAGCACTAATCTCTCTTGCCACTCTGTTTATTTTTCTCTTTGCCGGAATGATCCTCGCAAGGCTCCCTCTTATAAAAAATTCACCCCTGATACCCAAATTATCAGGGGTTATTCTCTATGGACTCCTGTTTTTCATGGGTTTCCGGATGGGTAGAACCACCGAAGGAGCTGTGCAATTGGCAGAGATTGGATTAATCTCCCTCGCTTTTGCCCTGGGAACAACGACAGGTACAGTTATTGTACTATTTTTGATATTCAGTTTTATTGAAAATTTCAAGAAAAAGAGAGCAAAACAGGCAAATAAGGATCAATTCACATCTGAATCCGAAAAAATGATAAAAGATAAAAGCAGGAGGGTCAAAAGTCAGGATATCCACGAGATCTTTTCTCATTTAAAAGATCCCCTTTCTCTCTTCTCCTTCGTCGCCTTCGGTTTTATCCTGGGACTACTCCTTCCCTTCAGAGAATTTACCGGAGCGGCGGTTTCAACCTGGATGCTGAGACTGCTCCTTCTTTCTGTGGGTATTGATCTCACCTTAAGCGGAGTGAGTTTCAAGGCTGTCCTCTCACATAAGGAGACCCTGATACTTCCGGTAGGAACAGCCATAGGTTCCCTGCTTGGCGGACTCTGCGCCGGTATGTTCTTCTCTCTGGCTCCTGCCCGCTCCCTCGCGGTAGCCGCCGGTTTCGGCTGGTACTCCCTGTCGGGTGTGATTATCACAGACCTTGGAAACCCCATGCTGGGTTCTGCCGCCTTCATGTCCAATATATTAAGAGAGACAATCGCCCTTGTCACAATCCCCTTCGCGGCTGCCAGCCGATTCCCCAATCTGGCCATAGGTTTGGGCGGCGCCACATCCATGGATGTCACTCTGCCGCTCATCGAAAGAAGCTGCGGTCCCAAAGCAGTACCCCTGGCCATCGCGAGCGGAGCGATTCTATCACTCCTGGTACCTCTTCTCGTCCCGCTTTTCTATCAGTTATCCTGAAAATTATAATACATTGTCCGGAAAGCAGCCCCACAAAGCCCCCTCCGGCAGTGGTGCCTTAATCAACAGATTACTGCCATTGAAAGGATGGGTAAAGGAAAGGGATCCTGCAAAAAGCATTATTCCTCCCTCCCGATTAGTTCGCTTTGAGCCATATTTGATATCCCCCTTTATCGGACAGCCGATATGGGAAAACTGTGCTCTGATCTGATGATGCCTCCCGGTGATCAAATTAATCCGGACCATTGTATAACGTTCTGTATTCCCAATAATCACATAATCAAGGATCGCTTCCCGGGTATCAGGCCCTTGCTCGGGGAGTATTTTCGATTTATTTCCACTCCTGCTCTTCAGAAGGTGATTTTTTAAAGTTCCACTCTTTTCGGCAGGTCTGTTTTCCAGCACTGCAAGGTAGGTCTTTTTAATAAAACGCCCTTTAAGCATCCGGTTCGCTTCAGTCAATCCTCTGGCAGTCCGGGCGAAAAGTACAACTCCCCTGACAGGTCTATCCAGCCTGTGAACCGGAGCGGCACTCTTTTCTATCAATCCTGATTTTATAAGATCCTCCAGGAGAGAGGGATCTCCCGTTTTATCCGGAACCACAGGCTGAAATGATTTCTTGTTTACAACAATAAAATCCTGATCTGAAAAGAGAATATCCTCTTGTTTGAAAATTTCTTTAATCGACATGGGCAGAATTATATTCATTTTTCGTTTCTTTTGCAATTTTTCAAATAAAGTTGTGTAAAACAACTATTCTGTACTTGATCTTTTAAGATGACTTTCGTAACTTATAGAAACATTTTCAAAGCCTTAATAGGCATAAGGAATAGCAATGGAAAATAAAAGATTACCCTTTACCAAAGATCAGCTTGATATGATCATTAAAAAATATCCCACTCCCTTTCACATTTATGATGAAAAGGCCATAAGAGAGAAAGCAAGGGCCTTTTACAAGGCATTTTCATGGGTACCTGGAGGTTTTAAGAATTACTTCGCCGTAAAAGCCCTTCCAAATCCCTATATTATGGAAATATTAAAAGAAGAGGGAATGGGAGCGGATTGCTCCTCTCTTCCGGAACTCCTCCTGGCCGATGCGGTCGGTATAGAACCGGAAAATGTGATTTTTACATCCAATGATACACCCGCCTCGGAGTATATCAGGGCAAAAAACTCCGGCGTTATCATAAACCTGGATGATATTTCTCATATTCCCTACCTGGAAAAACACGCAGGAATTCCTGAAACAATCTGTTTCAGATACAATCCAGGTCCGCTGAAAGAGGGAAATACCATAATAGGTACTCCCGAGGAGGCCAAATACGGGTTTACCCGGGCTCAGCTCTTCGAAGGATATAAAAATCTTAAGGAGAAGGGAGTAAAAAGATTTGGACTTCATACCATGGTTGCTTCTAATGAACTGGATGCGGATTATTTCATTGAGACTGCTCACATCCTCCTGGATCTTGTCGTAGAACTATCACAGGAACTTGGTATCAATATCGACTTCATAAACCTTGGTGGTGGAATTGGAATCCCCTACAAACCCGAAGAAAAAGATGTAGATCTTGATAGAATATCCAGGGGTATACAGAAGCTCTATCAGGAAAAAATAGAAGCGAATTCACTCCCCCCTCTGCAGATAGTAACCGAATGCGGAAGGATGGTAACAGGCCCTTACGGATACCTTGTAACAGCGGTTATCCACAGAAAAGAGACATATAAAACATTCATCGGAACAGATGCCAGCATGGCGAACCTCATGCGTCCGGGAATCTATGGAGCCTATCACCATATAACCGTTCCTGGTAAAGAGGACTCTGATAATCTGGAAGTAGCCGATATCACAGGTTCACTATGTGAGAACAATGATAAGTTTGCTATTGATAGAAAAGTTCCGGTTATGATACCCGGCGACCTTGTTGTTATACACGATACAGGTGCCCACGGACACGCCATGGGATTTAACTACAATGGAAAATTAAGGAGTGCGGAAGTTCTTCTAAAAGAAGATGGATCTACTAAACTTATAAGAAGAGCTGAAACAGTAAATGACTACTTTTCCACCCTGGATTATAAAGGACTGAACTCTTAAGTAACAAATTTAATACTCATACAGCTTAAGGTACTCATACAGTTCTTTAAGCTGTATTTCCATTCTGGAGACAACCAATTTCCCGACACCATTCCTGATACCAGGTATAAAAAGTAGAATTCCAACTATATCTGTTAGAAAACCGGGTGATATGAGCAAAATTGCCGCAACAACAGCACCGGCAAGGCCTAGAAAATCCTGACCTGGATATTCATCATTTTTTATTTTTCGTTTTATCCTGATTATGACTCCCTGAATAAGGTTATAGGAAAGGAAAAATCCTACTAATCCGGTTGTAACAGCCAAAGCAAAAACCAGATATCTGCCAAAGTGCTCACCAACATAAAGAATGAAGAGGAGTTCACCAAATGGAACCAAAGCAAAAAGAAGAAACAGGAGAAGATTCTTTTTTATGAAATTCAGATCGAAAAAATTCAGAAGAACTTTAATATTGAACATAAAAAAGAGATTAGCATAGTAAAGATTATCCCGCAAGAACTCAAATTTATAAAAACTTATGAAAAAAATTTGCTTTTTGAAATTATATTATAAATAATTAATTATTATGAAAAAAATATTGATATTAGAAAGAAGTGAGGAATATGTAAAGAAAGTAAAAACAGCATTTGAAAAAAACACCCAATTCTTTACTGCAAATCGAAGTCACCAGGCACTCATGAGAATTTGTCAGGCTAATCCTGAAATTATCATTCTGGGGACCAACATTGGAGACCTGGACACCCTTAAATTTGTCAGACAGCTTAAGATTGTCTCACCATCCAAAATTATCATTGTGGTTGAACAGAGTTATACGACCAAACATTGCAAGCAATTTAAAAAAGCAGGTGTCTGGGAATATATCAGAAAATCATCAAATATTGATATTCTGGTAGAGACGGTCAATGAAGCCCTGAAGATCGAAAAAAATGGTGATTGTTATGATAAACTTGAGATTCTGAAAGAGATACTTGGCTGCAGTAATGAAATATCCAAATTCAGACTTAATGTACTAAACTACTCTCAACAGGATGAACCTATTATCCTGCTCGGAGAGAGCGGTACCGGTAAGGATCTGGCCGCCTCCTGTATTCATCGAATGTCCAACCGCTTTGAATATCCATACCTGAATATAAATTGTGGTGCCATTCCGCCGACCCTCATAGAATCAGAACTTTTCGGTATGGAAAAAGGAGCTTTTACCGATGCGAAAACTATGCCGGGTAAATTTGAACAGGCAGGCAAGGGGACCATTTTCCTGAATGAAATTGGTGAACTGCCCTGCTATACACAGGTAAAACTATTAAGAATCCTTGAAAGCAATACCGTAACCAGACTCGGCGGCGAACACGAAAAACCCATTAATGCAAAAATAATAACAGCCACTAATAAAGATCTGAAAAAAGCAGTAAAGGATAAGAGTTTCAGGGCAGATCTTCTATACAGGATTAACACCCTCTATTTGAATATTCCTCCCTTAAGGAAAAGAAAGGATGATATACCTATACTTGCCCATAAGTTTCTGGAAGATAAAAAATATCCAAAGGAGTTATCCCTGAATGCCATGGAAAAACTCTATGAACATAATTGGCCGGGGAATATAAGAGAACTTAGGAATGTAATTAAAAGAGCAAAAGCAACAAGTGTCACAGAAAAAATCAATTCATCAGAGATTATTTTCTTTTAAGATCCTGAATAGAATTGAGCTTATTCAATAATCCTCATTCCAATACCTTCGAGAACTGGAATAATAACGCCTTCATACTCTCGTACCCCGGTTAAAAGTACAGGTACCATCACAAAAGAGTTAAGGGGAACCTCATTGGGGTTAGCATTTCGGGATCTTCTGGCGGGAATCATCTGTGAATATTGAGGTCCGTGAAACTGAATAACCGCCCTGTACATTTGGACATCTTCAAGGCCAATCCACTGGCCTGAAACAATTTCAAATTCACCGGCATAAGTCTCCTGGTCTGCATCAAGGACCAATCTTGAAGAGATAGAACCGGTAACCAGAAATATTCGATTCTGCTGAACAACAGAATCTACTACCTCAGAGGGCTGTGAAGCCACAAATCCGCAGAGATCTTCCAGTTTGGCATTGTAATCCACCAGATTATGGAAATCCACGTCACTCTGCCCGATAACAGGCAGAAGAATCAGAGTCAGAAGTAATATACAGACAATATGTTTTTTCATATTTTTCAGTTTAGAACCATTTTAATCAAAGGTCAAGTTTTGAAATAAGAAGAAATTTCCATTGCTGCCTTATTCTCACCTTAAATTCAAAATTAAAGAGAATAATGGGGAAGAAAATTAATCCACCCGGAGCAAGCTTCGACATATAAAACCCAGATCGAATCAAAAGAGCAAAAAAAACCGCCCCTGAAAAAGGACGGCTTGTATAAATCTCTATCAAAATATCAGAAACCCCGGTAGATAATCCGAACCTGCTTGTAAAGGCCTTCACCTTCACTTTTTGTATCAATATCATCCATTTCATTAAGAGCTGTATGAATCAGCCTCCTTTCGAAGGGGTTCATGGGTTCCAATAATTTGGAATTCCCTGATCTCTGAACCTGCTCAGCAGCCTTATGGGCAAGCTTCACAAGGTTTTCTTCACGACGTAATCGATAATTTTCCATATCGAGGATGATTCGTCGATCGGTTCCGATTCGGCCGGCATAAACATTGATAATAAGCTGAAGCGCATCTAAGTTCTTACCCTTCTTTCCTATCAGAATGTTTGAGTGCTCAGATACAATATCCAGACATATCTTTCTCTCTTCCCGGCTACTTACTGAAACCTTTCCAGGAAGACTCATTTTTTCAAGAACTGTCTCTAAATAGGTAACCAGCTTCTCTTCCAGTTCTGCGTCAGCAGGAACGGTTGATGCTTTAGGAGCGGACTTTGCAGTAACTGTTTCAACAACTTCATCATCCTCACCAGCATGAACCCTGATCTTTACAGTTCCTTTTCGAAAAAAACCTGCTTTACGGGTAGTTTCCACAATTTCCACGTCAAAATCTTCACGCTCAAGACCAAGTTCAGCAACCGCTAAATCAATTGCCTCTTTCTCGGTCTTTCCTTCAAATTCTTTAATCATTAAGCCTCTCCCTTATCCCTGTTCAGAACCTTGTTCGTTACCACCTGCTGAATTGCGGTAATGATGTTGGAGGCAATCCAGTAAAGCAGCAATCCGGAGGGAGCATTATAGAGAATGAAAAAGAACATCACAGGCATGAGTGTATTCATCATTTTCATCTGGGAATTACTTCCCTGACTACCGGTCTGCATAAGCTTTCCATAAAGGAGCTGAGTTAAAACAAACAGAATCGGTAACAGTCTTATAGCATCCCAACCAAGTATTGGCAGGGTAAAATTATTAAAAGTATATACAGCTTCAGGAGCTGAGAGGTCTGAAATCCAACCGGGGATGAATGCTGCTCCCCTCAGTTCAAAAAGTTTATTGAACAGACCATACATGGCAATAAAGATAGGCATCTGTATAAGCATTGGCAAACAACCGCCTAAGGGATTCACACCCTCTTTTTTGTAAAGAGCGGCAGTCTCCTTGTTCAGTTTTTCCGGCTTATCCTTAAATTTTTTCTTAAGTTCTTCCATCTGCGGAGCCAGGGCCTGCATCTTGGAGGTGGACTGATATGACTTTCTTGTAAAAGGAAACATTACAGCCTTAACAACAACTGTCACAAGGATTATGGCAATTCCATAGTTATGTATCAGTTTATAAGCTATAAAAAGCATCTGCTTAAGAATCCACTCAAGCCAACCAAGAATAGAACTTGTATCGACAATGTTATCGAGTTCAAGATTTCCAAGACTAAAGCCATTATCTTCAGCCTTATCGTATGCCGCAAGAGCTTTATTATTCTTAGGTCCGATATAAAATCTGAAAACATCAACAGATTTACTTACATTGGTAATAACAGGCCTTGAAAAAGTCATTACTGAAGATTGAAGTAGATCCTGCTTGGGATACTGATTAAACGCGATATCATAATCCGTTTGATCGGGGATTCCAACCACCGTAAAATATTTTCCCGCAATACCAGCCCACTGAACTCTACCTTCAACCTGAGCAATACCATCTTTTACTTTAAGTTTATTTGCCTTCTTTTCGGTAAAGGTATAGTAATTTCTGTAAGCATAACGACCATCAAGTTTTGTAAAAGAGGGGCCAATCTGTGGACCAAATTCCAGAGTATAAGCATATCCCCCGTTATTTAGGGCCGGTGCTGCACTGACAGAGTTCTCGATGGTTATATCAAGCTCCATGAGATAATCATTCGGCTTAAAAATATAAGTTTTTCGAAGAATAAAGGGATTCCCATCGGAAGCGATAAAAGTTCTGTAAAACTCAAAAGTTTCATCATTAATTCTTCTGTAATGAAAGTTCTCCGTAATTGGTGCCCCTGTGGGGCCACCAAAAAGGATATTAAAAGCATTCTGATCTTCTGCTCCTTTAAGAAGCATTTCCAGAGGCTCTCCATTTTCAAGATGTTTTTTCAGCTTGAGAGAGGTGATAACGCCACCTTTATTGGAAAAAACAATGTCAAAAAGATTCGTTTCCCACCTGACTTCCTGGTGAGGAATCTGCTCTTCAGCTTCGACTGCTACTGATGCTGGCAGAATATCTGAATTACCAGATACAGTTGAATCAGATGTCGTTGTTGCCGGTGCTGCTGTCTGAGGCACTGACTCTTCAACAGTAGATGCTGAAACTTCAGTCTGAACAGGCTCGGGGGCTGGGAAAAATTTAGCCTGAATCATAAAACCTGCTGTAATTACTACTACTGATAGAATTACAGCTAATAATGAATTCTTATCCATGTGTACTCCTGGGTCTAATTAGGGAAGGGGATCATATCCACCCGAATGGAATGGATGGCAGCGTCCTATCCTTTTTGCTGCCAGAAGTGAACCCTTTGCCGGACCATACTTTTGTATCGCCTGTAAGGCGTATGCTGAACAAGTGGGATAGTATCTGCAGCTCCTGGGGAGAAGCGGAGATATAAAAATTCTATAGAATTTTATTATTCCGATTAGAATAAGGGAAAATCCCTTTGAAAGAAGAGAAATAATTACATTTGATTTACCAAGCTTCATAAAGATCTCTTATTATAAAATCTAATGATTGAAGAAGAGCCCGGCTCTGGAAAACAATTTTGAAACCTGTTGATTCAGATCATGAAAGTCAGTATTGCCGGGGAATAGGATGAAAGCAAGATCCCAACCCGGCTCGAGTTCATGCTTTTGTATACGGAAAACCTCTTTGATTAACCGTTTTGCTCTGTTTCTCTGAATTGAATTACCAAATTTCCGCACCAGGGTAAAAAAACCCCTGGTATATCCAAGTTCATTTTTTCGGAAAACTATCCGTAAACCCGGTGCGGAAATCCTCTTCCCGTAACGGAATAAACTATCTATATCCTTTTTTTTCCGGATGATTTCCTTTTTAGTAAGGTTTGTTCTCATCGGAAGCTGATAATTTAGCTCTTCCTTTTCTTCTTCTTCTGGAAAGAATATCTCTTCCAGCTTTTGTCTTCATTCGGGCACGAAAACCCATTTTCCTGACCCTCTTAGTTCTACTGGGTTGGAATGTTCTTTTCATATTAAGTATCTCCTTGATACGTTATAAGTCTATATCTTTTGGGGGTGCAGTATACGTATTTCAGAACATGATGTCAACCAAGATATATTCTGATATCCGTAATTGAAAGCTCCGGATACTGTTTTTTTACAGCTCCCAAAATATATTTTTTTTTCATTTGAAGGATTTGAATCCAGCCCGAATGGTCTACCTCAATGATCAAGGTGGTTCCCTCAATATCTTTAACTTTAGAATGGGCAGCCAAATCCTGTCCGGCAATGGTGGGCCAACTCTTAAAAAACGAAGAGTAGGTATTTCCCAGTTCGATATTATAATTCGATAGCAGTCCTTTCAGAATATCATCGGCTTTTTTCATGATTAACTTATAACTCCATCTGTAACATTATACACAAGAACTGAATCATCCCTGGAGTTCAAAATATTCTCTTCCGGCAGAAAGGTAAAAAATGCCTGTTCATATTCAGGAAGGGAAGAAATAAACTTTTTTCTCCTCATGGGATCCAGTTCCAGAAGAACATCATCAAGGAGGAGGATAGGTTTCTTATTCACCTTACCCGTATAAAAATTCCCCTGGGCAACCCGCATTATCAGACTTATAAGGCGAAGCTGTCCTGTGGAAGCCTCTTTCGTAAAATCACGTCCTTCAGCCTTGAATCCTATATTATCCCTGTGAGGCCCGGAATTAGAAATTCCAAACTTTAAATCCCTCTTTTTTGTGATCTCCAGAGCTTTCATTCCATCGTCAAAAGTGGATACCCCTTTCCAGGAAGGGATATATTCAAGTTCCACCTTCTCCTTGAATCCGGAAATAGTCGAAAATACTTTAGAAAAAGGTTCCTGAAACTCCTCCATGAGTTTAGTCCTTTTTTCCATGATTGTAAGGGCCTGGGGCACCAGTTGGATATCAATAACACTCAAGATATCTATCTTGCCCTCTTTTAAAGCAGAATTCCGCATTTTAAGCAGATGGGAATATTTTCTAAGGTCATCGATAAAAAGAGGATCATAAAGACCTATGGTCTGATTCATAAACCAGCGTTTTCGATCAGGAGATCCTTTTACAAATCCAATATCTTCATGACAAAAAAGGATACAGGGAGTGTTGTAAAGAAGCTCTTTTCTGTCCTTTATCTTTTTGCCATTTACTTCAATCTGTTTTTTACCGGAAAATTTAAAATTTATCCTTACATTTTCCTGTTCTTTTTCTAAAAGACCAATAATAGCCATCTCTTTTTTTTCATGAGTAATGATTAATTTATCAACCTTTGTTCGAAAAGATGAGCCAAAGCAGAGGAGATGAATAGCTTCAAGAAAATTACTCTTTCCCTGCCCATTCTCACCTACAAGGTAAATAGTACGGGCCGGGAGAGGAATTTTTGCATCCTTTAGATTTCTGAAGTTATAGGTTTTTAGAAACCTGAACCCCATCAGTCAATTTGCATAGGCATTACAATGTGAAAATAGTCCGTCTCGGGTGAAGGAAGTATGGTAATAGCCTTGTTAGGTTCAGAATATCTGATACAAACCTCTTCATCTTTTATGACTTTAAGAGGATCACTGATGTAGGAGTAGTTAAGGGCAATGCTACTTTCGGGACCATTATATTTACAAGCAATTTCTTCCTTGGCAACACCAATTTCACTCTCTTCCGAACTTAAGGTAAGGACATCTTCGCTTAAAGCAAAATAAATCCTTTTGGATTTATTTTCAACAAGAAGAGAAACACGCATAAGAGCGGATGAGAGTTCATTTTTGTCCATTATCATCTCATACTCCTGCTTTTCTGGAATAACACGATGATAATTGGGAAATTGACCTTCAATAAGGTTTGAAGATATCTTCTGATTATCGAATTTGATAAAAATATTCTTATCGGAAATAGCAAGAAAAAAGTTTCCTTCACCACTGGACAGTTTTCTTATAAGGAGCAGTACTTTTGGAGGAATAATAATTCCCTTAAAATCTCCAATAACTCCATCAAAGTTTTTCTTAATAAAAGAGAGTCGTCTACCGTCAGTAGCAACCATTATCAGGTTACCTTCGTCATTCTCCAGATAAACACCATTCATAAAGTATCTGGTTTCATCATCAGAAACAGCAAAAATGGTTTGAGATATCATTTCAATGAAATCCTTCTGGGGAATTTCAAAATATGCCTCATCATTAATATCCTTGATTTCAGGATACTGATCGGCAGCAATAGATTTAAGTTGAAATTTTACTTTTTTGATTTCTGGTGAAATTTTAAGCCTTTCACCATCCAGTTCAAAGTTGATCTGTTCATCAGGAAGGGAGCGAAGAATACCAAGAAGCTTTTCACAAAATATCGTTGTTGTTCCAGGAACTGTTACTTCTACAGGAATCCTGGTTTCAAAACCAACCTTAAGATCTGTAGCTCTGATTAAAAGAGTATTGTTATCAGCTTCTATAAGTACATTGGAAAGTATGGAGAGTGCATTTCTAGAAGAAATTATGTCCTGAGCAATGGATACCTCTTTAAGTATCGTGTTTCTGTCGCATTTGAACTTCATCTTGTTCTCCCTAGTTATATTATATTAATTTAATAACAGTAATAATAAGCACACTTAATATGTGGATAACCGCTTTAACTCCATATATTACCGTAGCTTGCCGTTCTGGATAAGTATAACTGGTTATTAAGGTTTTGTTAACATATTCTTTTTATTTTCAGCTTATACAAATTCATCCCACAGTTATTAACACTTTATACAGATACTTATCATAATAATATATAGATAGAAAGTAAATTTATATACAATAAATTTTATGAAAAAGAATATTTTATTTATTTGAGAATCAGCTTATATGAACCGTAAAAGATTTTTATGATCAAAGAATTTAGTTATATATAGTAGAAAAATTAGAATATGAGTTATCACATTCTACTCTGTTCCTGAATTGTTCTTATAAGATTTCTGATGGTTGGTTCCAGGGTGGGGTTGGTATTCATATGAATTTCAATCCTCTGACAGGCATGCATCACGGTGGTATGATCCCTTCCGCCAAACTCAAGACCTATCTCGGTAGTAGAAAACTCGGTTAGATCCCGTACAATATACATGGCAACCTGTCTTGGAAGAACAATTGCTTTGTTCCGTCTTTTTCCTTTGAGATCACTCTGAGACATATTGAAATAATCGGAAACGACTCTCTGGATAAGTTCAATTGATATATTACCCTGCTTTTGAGTGGAAAATGTATCCTTAAGCTGCTGCTGAGCAATCTCCATGGTTATTTCTTTGTTTACCAGTTCTGCATAAGCTATTAGACGCATAAGGGCCGCCTCTAAGTCTCTGACATTGGTTGTAATGTTTTTACATACAAAGCTTATGATTTCATCGGATAATGGAACTTTCTTCTGTTCTATCTTCTTTTTAAGGATAGCAAATCTTGTTTCAAAATTTGGAGGCTGAAGATCTACATTCAATCCACGTTCAAACCGGTTTCTAAGTCTGTCAGTCAGTTTTTTTAGTTCAGATACAGGACGGTCACATGTAAAGACCATCTGTTTATTGGCATCATAAAGGGCATTGAAGGTATGGAAAAGTTCCTCCTGGGTAGCATCCTTTCCCTGAATAAAGTGAATATCGTCAATCAGGAGGATATCCACGTTTCTATACTTGTTTTTAAAGATATGAGCCTTTTTATCTCCAATTGCCTTAATAAACTCATTGGTGAAGGTTTCTGCTGTTACATAGGATACTTTCAGATCTGAATTGGCAGTGGATGCTGAATTTCCTATTGCCTGGAGAAGGTGTGTTTTTCCAAGACCTACACCACCGTAGATAAGACATGGGTTGTATGCTGTTCCCGGGTTTCTGGAAATAGCATAGGCAGCATTGGCGGCGAATGAGTTGTTTTCTCCAATAACGTATCGATCAAAATTGTAAACTTCATTCAAACCGGAACTCCTGATAACATTTGACTTAATAGGAGAGGGTCTCTGGATTTCAAATGGTGACCTGTCGTTATCTCTTTTTGATTCAATTATACCAGAATCAGAAGGATCTGCGTCAGCAGGTTTGATCTCCTTATTCTCCAATTTAATTATATTAAAATCAATTCCAAGGTTATGGCCTGATAATTCAAGCAATTTTGACTGGATCAGTTTTTGATATCTCTGTTTTACCTGATCCCTATAGAAAGAAGATGGAACATTCAGTATTACGGAAGACTCGTTGCTTGAATTGTAACTGATATTATCGAACCACATTACCCATTCCTGTTCGGATAATTGTTCTTTTATCTGATTAGCAGCTTCCTTCCAGAAAATACTATAATCCCACTGTTGCTCACTCATTCAAAGTTCCTTATCAGGGGTTGTCAACAACTTATTAACAACCTGAACATATACAAAAACTGAAGATCACAAGATAATCATATGAAAAATCAAAATCTGCACATATTGTGAAATATTAAATATATATAACATAAAGATTTAAAAATCTTAAACTGAGACAAAGAATAAAATAGACATAATTCTGGTAAAATTTTTTAACTTGTGAATTATACAAAAGTTATCCACAAGTTGTTCACATTGATAATTCTATATATAAACTTTGGTTCAGTGTCGGTAACTGAATATTTTACTGCAAAGAAATCCAGTTGACAATAGAATAATGGCAGACTTTACAAAAAATGATTCATTTTTTTATAAGGGTCTGAAATATTGAATTTGAATCTCTGGTCCTCCTTTACCAGATATCTTATTTGATGTATAATACTGAGTCATAATAATAACGTTTTAACCACTTTCACAGGTAGGCACATGCAAGATAACTATTCAGCCCAGGATATTCAGATCTTAAAAGGTCTGGAGGCCGTTCGTAAAAGGCCTGGAATGTATATCGGCTCGACCGGAATCGATGGACTTCATCATCTGGTATACGAAATTGTCGATAACAGTATAGATGAGGCACTGGCTGGCCATTGCGATGAAATTAAAGTCGTAATTGCCAAGGGCAACATCATCGAAGTAACAGACAATGGTCGAGGTATACCCGTAGACATTCACCCTATAGAGAAGGTCAGTGCAATGGAAATTGTTATGACCAAACTTCATGCGGGTGGAAAGTTCGATAAGAACAGTTATAAGGTATCTGGTGGTCTTCATGGTGTTGGTGTTTCTGTTGTAAATGCACTTTCACAACTGTGTGAGGCAACTGTACATAAAGAAGGAAAAATATACTATCAGAGCTATAAAATCGGAGTACCCCAGGGACCTGTCGAAGTTATTGGAGAGACGGAAATCAATGGTACTGTTATTAAATTTCATCCTGATGAGACTATCTTTGAAACACTGAATTTCAGTTTTGATGTCTTGGCAGGACGCTTGAGAGAGCTGGCCTTCCTGAATAAAGGTATAAAAATCATTCTTACCGATGAAAGGATTCCACAACCAAAGGTAAAAGAGTTTATCTTTGAGGGTGGTGTAAAATCTTTTATCACGTATTTGAATAAAAATAAGACTCCCATCCATTCCGAACCCATCTATATAGAGGCCGGTAGAGATAATATGGAAGTTGAAATAGCCTTTGAGTATAACGATGGTTATTCCGAAAATATATTTTCATTTGTAAATAATATAAATACACGAGAAGGTGGAACTCACCTTGTCGGTTTTAAGTCGGCCCTGACAAGGGTATTCAATGATTTTCTGAAGAAATCTAAGTTAGCTAAAAAAATGGATGAAAATCTTTCCGGTGATGATGTCCGTGAGGGAATTACAGCTGTTGTATCTATAAAGATTCCCAATCCCCAGTTTGAAGGACAGACCAAAGGAAAACTTGGTAATTCTGAAGTTAAGGGTTTAGTTGAATCCTTAATATTTGAAAATCTGACCGAATATTTCGAATTGAATCCGGATATATGTGACAAGATTCTGGAAAAAACGATAACAGCTGCCAAGGCAAGGAATGCCGCACGAAAGGCGAGGGACCTTACACGAAGAAAGAACTTTCTTGAGAGTTCTGGACTTCCGGGGAAACTTGCCGACTGCAGCGAGAAAGATCCGACCAAATGTGAGGTTTATATTGTGGAGGGAGACTCTGCGGGTGGTAGTGCCAAGCAGGGTCGTGACAGGGAGTTTCAGGCAATCCTTCCCCTATGGGGAAAGATGCTTAATGTAGAAAAAACCAGAGTGGATAAGGTTTTGACCAATGAAAAACTTCAGCCCATTATCTCCTCCCTTGGTACCAGTGCAGGAACCACCTTCAATCTTGAAAAATTAAGGTATCATAAAGTCATTATCATGGCTGATGCCGATGTGGATGGATCCCATATACGAACTCTGCTTTTAACCTTCTTTTTCAGATATATGCAGGAACTCGTTGAAGCGGGACACGTCTATATTGCCATGCCTCCTCTGTACAAACTCAGTTATGGAAAGAAATTTGAGTATGCCTTTGATGATAGTGAAAGGGATTCGATACTCGCCCAGTGGGGAGAGGGTAAGGAAGATAAGGTAAATATTCAGCGTTACAAAGGTCTTGGTGAGATGAATCCGGATCAGCTCTGGGAGACTACCATGTGTCCCGAGACAAGAATGATGAAGCAGGTAACACTTGAGGATATGGTAGAAGCAGATGAAATGTTTACCACCCTCATGGGTGAACATGTCGAGCCGAGAAGAAAATTTATTGAAGATAACGCTCTTTATGTTTCAAATCTTGATGTTTAACATAGGTAATAAAGTTAGGCAGGATTAAAGGAGTTAACCAGTGGAAACAGGTGGGAAGGTTATACCCATAGCCATTGAGGAAGAAATACGTGAGTCCTATTTAAATTATGCAATGTCGGTAATTGTAAGTAGGGCTCTACCAGACATTAGAGATGGATTAAAACCCGTTCACAGGCGAATTCTTTATGGAATGAGCGAGATGGGTTTGCGTCATGATAGAACGAATAAGAAGTGTGCAAGAATTGTAGGTGATGTTCTTGGTAAATTTCACCCTCATGGTGATCAGTCGGTCTATGATGCATTAGTTAGATTAGCCCAGGATTTCTCCATGCGTTATCCCATGGTTAACGGTCAGGGAAACTTTGGATCTGTCGATGGCGATCCTGCCGCGGCAATGAGATATACCGAAGCAAAACTCATGAAGATTGCTGATGAGATGCTTCGGGACATCAAGAAGGAGACCGTTGATTTCGGTCCCAACTATGATGACTCCATGCTGGAACCCCTGGTTCTGCCAGCGGCGATCCCCTACCTCTTAATCAATGGCGCAACAGGAATTGCCGTAGGAATGGCCACAAATATTCCTCCTCATAACCTGGTGGAAGTATCAAATGCAGCAGTAGCCCTTATTGAAAATCCGGATATAACCATTGATGAACTTATGGAACATGTATCCGGTCCTGACTTTCCTACCGGGGGTATTATTTTCGGTAAAAGGGGAATAAGGAACGCCTATAAGACGGGACGTGGCAAAGTCACCATTCGTTCCAGGGTAAATCTTGAAACAACAAAATCAGGAAGGGATGTAATCATTGTTACAGAGCTTCCCTATGCTGTAAATAAGGCGAACCTCATCATAAAGATGGCAGATCTCGTCAGAGACAAGAAGATAGATGGTATTTCCGATCTTCGGGATGAATCTGACCGAAACGGTATGAGGATTGTTATTGCCTTGAAAAAGGGAGCTATCCCTAAGGTCGTTCTTAATCAGCTTTTTACACATACTTCCCTGCAGCAGAATTTTAATGTGAATGCTCTTGCCCTTGTAGACGGGATACCAAAACTGGTAACTCTCAAGGATATGCTCCATGCCTTCCTTATGCATAGAAAGGATGTTGTAACCAGAAGAACCCTATTTGATCTGAATAAGGCGAAAGAAAGGGCTCACATCCTGGAAGGATTGAAAATTGCCCTGGATAATATAGATGATGTTATTCAGACTATTAAAGCCTCCGGAACTGTTGATATTGCCCGTAAAAACCTTATGGATAAATTCTCCTTATCCGAGAAACAGGCTCAGGCTATCCTGGATATGCGCCTTCAAAAGCTAACCAGTCTTGAAACCCAGAAGATCCTTGATGAATTGAAGGAAATCAGGGCTATGATCTCTTATCTGGAATCACTTTTAGCCGATGAGGGAAAACTCATGGGTGTTATCAAGGAAGAGACACAGGAAATAGCGGCAAAGCATAGTGATATAAGATCAACAGAGATAGTTCTTGATGAGATAGAGAAGATAGATGTTGAGGATATGATTACCAAGGAAGATATGGTTGTTCTCATATCCAATAAGGGTTTCATCAAAAGGGTTCCTGTAAATGCCTATAAAAATCAAGGTAGGGGTGGAAAAGGTTCTTCTTCGGCAAAACTGAAGAATGAAGACTTTTTAGAGCACCTTTTTATAGCTTCTACTCATAATTACATCCTCTTTGTTACAAGTGAAGGAAAGGCGTACTGGATAAAGGTTCACGAGATACCTGAAGGTTCCAGAGCCTCCCGTGGTGTTCAGGTTAAGGTTCTTCTGAATATTTCGGCTAATGAAGAGATTACAGAGACAGTTTCTCTCGAAGGGTTTGATAAAAACCAGTTTATCTTTATGGCTACGAGAAAGGGTGTTATAAAGAAAGTCTCCACCAGTGATTTCGTAAACGCGAAAACAAGGGGAATTATTGCCATTAAACTTGATTCCGGTGACCGACTTGTAAGTGCTTTACTTACAACCGGCGAAAATGAGGTTGTCCTTGTTTCAAAATACGGTTTTGCTTTAAGATTCCATGAGGAAAATGTACGAGCCATGGGAAGAGCTACCAGGGGAGTTACAGGAATACGACTCCAGCAGGGTGATGAATTATGTGGAGTTATGGCTGTAAAGGAAGAAGAAGAGATGTTCCTCATTACAGAGTATGGATATGGTAAACGAACCATGTTTGATAACTTTTCACCCCATGGAAGAGGAACAAGAGGACAGATTACCTATAAAACCAGTGAAAAGACAGGAGAGATGGTTAATGCACTCTCTGTTAATGTGAATGATGATATGATGTGTATAACTTCACAGGGAAATACTGTTAAACTTGAACTTAAAGGTATTCCTCAGATGGGTAAGGCCGCTCAGGGTGTAAGGGTTGTAACAATCGATAAGCCTGACTTCCTGATTGGTGTAGCAAGAGTCGCCAGTGATGATGAGAAAAAAGAGGGTAATTCTGCAGATGATGTTGTAAATGTAGAAGAAAAACCTGTTGAACCTGTAGAAATACCGGAAAATACAGAAGATTAAAACTAATTGTTTCACGTGAAACATTATTAAAACAATGAGATGAAGACCTGCCTTTTATGGGCAGGTTTTTTTATGCCTGCATTTATGTGATGATTATTGGAATGGCTCGATATGAATGTCTCTTATAGATATACATAGAATTGTTTCACGTGAAACAATTTATCAGGAGCAGGTATCAATACACTATCTATGGGGTGTAAAGCCCTTATCTTTCAAAGCTGATACACTATCCGGGTATAAAAAAACCTGCCGGAGAAAAAAAGGCAGGTTTTTTATCAATGTTTCACAGGAAACAGTTATCTATTCAGCAATTGACCACTGACTCTTTTGGATGATGGCTTCTATCTGTTTCCAGGTAGCTTTTTTCTGTTGTTCATCCATGATACAGGCAAAGTGGGTATTTTTTAACAACTTGAGTAATTCGCCAGGTGTGAAAATACCGTTTTCAAGAAGGATCATATACTCGTTGATTAATTCTGAACCAAAAAGGGTAGGATCATCAGTGTTTAAGGTGACATTCATTCCATGATCTAAGAATGCTTTTATAGGGTGCTTTTCGATCACCTTTACAAAATGCTGGGTGAAAAGGTTACTCGTAGGACAAACTTCCATGGGGATATTCTTATCTTTAAGATAATCCATCAATTCAGGATCCTGAATGGCACTTATTCCGTGTCCAACCCTTTCAATATTTAATAATCTTACGGAATCCCATATTGAGTAGGCATCCACATCCTCACCGGCATGGGCAACAACGTGGAGGTTGTTTTCTTTTGCTTTCTTGAAAACCTGGATATAATCTCTGGCTGGTCCCTGAATCTCGGCGCCGCCAAGACCTATACCAATAATACTCTCTTTTGGGTTGTTCAGGACTAAATCAAGATTATTCATAGCATTTTCAGGACCGAAACTTCTAGAAACATCTATAAAGAACTTAACGGTCCTTTTTTCGGTTTTAAAAATTTCTTTGGCACCTTCATCGAGTATAGTAACCATTTTTTGGAAATCGAATCCATTCTGAAGGAATTTTGTGGGAGCAAAGAAAATTTCCGCATGAAAAATATTATTACGTACCAGATACTCTTTTGCATCTTTTATAAGGTATTTTATATCATCCTCTTTTATGAAGGAATTCTGAATGATATTAATAAACAGGGAAATAAATTCATTAAGACTATTAACAAGAAATTCCTTTTTTAAATCTTCTTTGGAATTGATATCAGGATAATTTAATTTATTAACTTGAATCAGGGACCAGATTGTATCTACCGTAGCAAGACCCTCAAGATGCAGGTGAATCTCAGTTTTCGGCAGATTGAGGAGAAACTCTCTGAATTGCGCATTTTCGGTCTTAGACTTATTCATATTGTATACTCTCAATATTCTGATGTATGACAGCTCTCCTTAATTAGAAAACTCTGCCTTGACAGATGTATATTTGTGTTAGAAACTCCAGACCTTAATATTAACGGCAAGAAGTATATATTAATTAACTATGTTATCACAGAAATTTTTTATTACAAAGAAAATTAAAAAAACCGCCCTATAAAAGGCGGTTTAAATAAGAAAATGTATTAGATTTTTCTTTTTTCGTAAGAAATTAAGATCCAACTACCTCTGTTACCCCAGGCACCTTCTCTTTGAGATACCTTTCAACACCCTGTTTCAAAGTTTGCTGAGCCATGGGACATCCATTACAGGCACCTTTAAGTTTTACAGTTACAAGACCGTTATCATCTACACTCACAAGTTCAATGTCACCACCGTCAGCCTGAAGTGAGGGACGAACATCGTTTATAGCACTCTGTACTTCTTCGATCATTATTATCTCCTTCATAGATTATACCTTCCTAATGTAATAATAGTTATAGAATTGGTCAAGATTTAGTTTAACCTTATAGTTTTGAATGACAGATATTATATTATTCGTTATAATGCAGCCATTATGGGATATTCTATCGTTTTTGCAAATCAGAAGGGTGGTGTCGGTAAGACAACCACTACAGTAAATTTGGGTTCCTATCTTGCCAAGGCCGGTAACAAAGTCTTGCTGGTAGATTTTGATTCACAGGGAAATCTGTCAAGCAGTGTTGGTGCCGATAAGAATCTCCCAGGTATTTATGAGGCCATAACTGGTAAGGTAGATGTAAAAAAGGTAGTGCAGCCTACTATTGTGAAGGACCTTCATATCATAACATCAAATATCAATCTTACCGGGGCAACGATTGAGCTCGTTGAATATGAGGATCGTGAATACTATTTAAAACGGACCCTGGATGTTATTAAGGATGAATGGGATTTTATTTTTATCGATTGTCCCCCTTCACTTGGCCTTCTGACCCTGAATGGCTTAACGGCTGCCGACAGTATTATTATTCCTCTTCAATGTGAATATTATGCGCTGGAAGGTTTAAGTCTTCTTTTGAAGACCGTTCAGACAGTTCAAGCGAAACTTAATCCCCGTATTACTATATGCGGGATACTTTTCACCATGTTTGATTCCAGGACGAAATTAGCCAATGAAGTTGTTCAGCAGGTAACAGGGTATTTTAAGGAGAAAGTTTTTCGAACGGTAATACCAAGAAATGTAAAACTTTCCGAGGCGCCCTCCCATGCTAAACCAATATCTGAGTATGACGCAAATTGTATTGGTGCTCTGAGTTATGCAAATCTTGCGAAAGAGGTAATGAATCGTGTCAAATAAACCGGCTTTAGGGAAAGGCCTTGATGCCCTTTTTGGTGGTGATAATCAGAATGCTCAGGTATCTGAAACTGAAAACCTTAATGAGAAAATAGATAGTACCGGTTCCGGCCTGCGCTTTGTTGCCATCGGTAAGCTCGACGCCAATTCAAATCAGCCCAGAAAAACATTCTCTGATGAAGCCCTTGGTGAATTGGCTGACTCCATCAGAGAGCAGGGTATCCTTCAACCCATCCTTGTAGAGGCGGCGGGCAGCAGGTACAGAATTATTGCCGGTGAGAGGCGCTTCAGAGCCTCTCAGCTTGCGGGAATAACAGAGGTGCCCGTTATCATCAAAAACCTCACCGAGGCCGAGAGGCTTGAGGTTGCTCTTATAGAGAACATTCAGAGGGAAGATTTGAATCCCATGGAAGAGGCCATTGCCTACAAAGCCATCATGGATGCCGGTCAGCTCTCTCAGGAGGAGGTGGCCACCAAGGTTGGTAAGAAAAGACCAACCGTTGCAAACTCCCTTCGCCTCTTACGGCTGGAGAAGGATATGCAGAATTCGGTGGCTGAAGGGGATTTGTCCCCCGGCCATGCCCGATCCATACTCTCCCTGGAGAATCCGGCGGACAGGCGAATTCTCTTTTCCAGAATATTAAATGGCGGTATGTCCGTACGCGAAGCAGAGAAAATGGCCGGAGAACTATCCAGAGGCCAGCGTAAAAGCCCGGCTCGTAAAGAGGCGCCATTAAGAACACAGACTCCCGAGCTACGGGAAATTGAACAGAGATTCATCGATGTATTTGGCACCAAGGTTAAGATCAAAGGGAGCAACAATAAAGGGCAGATCGAAATTTCCTACCTTTCCATGGATGATCTTGAAAGGATTGTTGATATAATCGGTTAATCATTCGGCCTGCCTTTTTAGATATTTATTTATCTAAATATTTTTTCTATTTTATAAAGGAAAGATGAAAAGCGTATTCTAAGCAGTTGCGAAGGCTTTCGGCGAAAGAATGCTTTTTTATCTTTTCCGGAACCTATTGACAAAGAAAATCCCCTTATATATATTGAAGTCCCTGAAATGTTCGGGGACCTGGAGAGGTGTCCGAGTGGTCGAAGGAGGCGGTCTTGAAAACCGTTGAACCGCAAGGTTCCGTGGGTTCGAATCCCACCTTCTCCGGTTTTTCTTTTTTTTTATATTTGGAGAGGTGCGAGAGCGGTTGAATCGGGCTCCCTGCTAAGGAGTTGTGCTGGTAACGGCACCGAGGGTTCGAATCCCTCCTTCTCCGATTATTTTTCTTAGGGACGGCTTTTCCTTACATTGTATCATCAGCCCTAAGGATTTTTATGTACCCATAGCTCAGTTGGATAGAGCGTTAGGTTGCGGACCTAAAGGTCGGAGGTTCGAATCCTCTTGGGTATACGATTCTGAATAAGGCCCCGATGGGGTCTTATAAAGGATTACTGGTTTCTTTTTTGAGAATTAACGGCATCTCCTTTTATAGGTTTTGTCTTTTTCTGATATTGGAGAGATGCGAGAGTGGTTGAATCGGGCGGCCTCGAAAGCCGTTGTACAGCGTGCTGTACCGAGGGTTCGAATCCCTCTTTCTCCGTACTTGCCGGATTCATTCGGTATAGTTGTGCGTCGATTTTGGAGAGGTGTCCGAGAGGCCGAAGGAGCACGCTTGGAAAGCGTGTGTACTCTAACCGGGTACCGAGGGTTCGAATCCCTCCCTCTCCGTATTTTCGCCAGCCAGGCCCTGCGCTAGTGGCTGCCGCCCAACTCCGTCAGGACCGGAAGGTAGCAGCGGTAAGTGGTATGCCGCTGAGCCGCAGTCAGCTTGGTTGGCGTTTTTTTTAAAAATGTATAATTCCCGTTTTTAACCTTGATACACACCCCTGAAATTAAGTAGAATCATGTTCTCATGGCATATGAAGTAACAGCTACTAAAAAACGCCCCCACCTCTTTGATGATGTGGCTGGCCAGGATTTTGTTGTATCAACTCTGAAAAACTCGATCAACTCGGATCGTCTCGCCCATGCCTACCTCTTTTCCGGCCCCAGAGGAGTCGGTAAGACTTCGGCAGCCAGAATACTGGCCCGGGCTGTGAACTGTCAGGAGGGGCCTACCTCTTCACCCTGCGGGGTCTGTTCCTCTTGTGTGGAGATATCCAGGGGAAACTCCCTGGATGTGATCGAGATTGATGGAGCTTCCAATACATCGGTAAATGATATACGGGAGATCAGAGACGAGGTACTTTTCGCACCCAATGCATCCAGATATAAGGTCTATATCATCGATGAGGTTCACATGCTTTCCAACTCGGCCTTTAATGCCCTTTTGAAAACCATTGAAGAGCCCCCTCCCTATATTATCTTTATCTTCGCAACCACCGAGATTCACAAAGTCCCGGCTACTATTAGATCAAGATGTCAGCAGTTTAATTTTCGGTTGATTCCCGTGGAAGTTATCCGGGATCTCCTTAAAAATGTCTGTGAAGAGTTTGGTATTACAGCAGAGGATGATGCCCTTTTCTGGATAGCCCGGGAGGCTACCGGTTCTCAGCGTGATGCCTACACCCTTTTCGATCAGGTGGCCGCCTTTTCTGATGGTCATATCACCACAGAGAAGATCAGGGAAAAACTCGGTCTCGTGGGTATCGATAATCTGAACGAACTGCTTGAAGATTTAATCGATAACAATATTGCGGGTGTGATGGAAAAGCTGGACGGCGTACTTTCCCAGGGTGTTCCTGTGGAACAGTTTATTGTCGACCTGACCGAATACTTCCGGAACATTCTGTTCATTCGTCACGGTATAACCCGGGAGGCCCTTCTGGGACAATCTGTTTCACGATTTTCAACTAGGGTGATAGAAGCCTTCACGGTAAGCCAGCTGGAACTTGCTGTGGAACTCCTGTTAAAGCTTTTCCGGGATATCCGGTTTTCACTCAACCAGAGGTATGAACTTGAGCTTCTCCTGAGCCGCATCTCCGGACTTTCATCCTATCTGACACCCGCCGAGATGTATGAACAGATTCACACCCTCAAGGATGATCTTAAAAATGGAGCCTGGGGAGTCCCCGCGGCGTCAGCCGGAGAATCCGAGGCGGAGGTTCCCGAAGAGACAGGACCTCCTCCCTTCGATAATGAAGCGGTTCGGGATGAACTCCTGAATTTTATGAAAAAGAAGAAGCTCACCCTCTTTTCCGCCCTGGAGAAATCAACTCAATGGAAAAAGGAGGATGAGGATCTTCTCATGGTTTTTGACCATGACTTTACCGCCCAGTTGGTACGGGCTGAAAAGCGTGTGATCGAGGACCAGATATTTGAAATATCCGGACACCGGGTAAAATTGAGTATAAAAGTTGAAGAAGCCCGTGAAGAGGAATCTTCGGTTTTCAAGGATGAATCCATTGAAAATGTGAAGAAGGTCTTCCGGGGCGAAGTAATAGGAGGAGAGTAGTGAATCCTTTTGATATGATGAAAAACCTTCAGAACCTGCAGGGGCAGATGGGGGATATTCAGAGTAAACTGAATGATATAAAAGCGGAAGGTTCTTCGGGAGGCGATATTGTCCGGGTAACCATCAATGGTCAGATGGAGGTTCAGGATGTTCATATTGATCCCATCGCCGTAGATCCCCGGGATGTGGGGATGCTCGAGGACCTCATTGTGGCCGCCTTCAATGCCGCTCAGGCTAATGTAAAGGATAAAATCCAGGCCGAACTGGGTGCTTTAGCCGGAGGAATGAACCTTCCTCCCGGGTTCCCGGGAGTTTAGAATACACAATGAATACCCTCGAATCCCTCATTGCCAACCTTTCACGTCTACCCGGCATTGGCCGTAAATCAGCGGCCAGGATGGCCTATTTTCTCCTGGATTCGGATAAAAGCTTTAATGAGAGTCTTGCCGATCAGATTCAGTACCTTAAGGAGAGGATCGTAAGCTGCTCCATCTGCGGGAACTACACCGAGGATGATCCCTGTCCCATCTGCAGTGACAACCGGCGGGATCACTCGGTTATCTGCGTTGTGGAGCAGGCCCAGGATGTTCACCCCATCATGAGTACAAATGAGTACCAGGGGGTGTTTCACGTGCTTCAGGGGGTCCTTTCACCACTGGATGGCGTTGGACCCGAGGACCTGACAATCAATAAGCTGATGAAGCGCATTAAGGCCGGCGGCATTGTAGAACTCATCCTTGCGACGAACCCTACTGTGGAGGGGGACACCACGGCCCTCTATCTTGTGAATATGCTGAAAGGATCGGGAATAAAAGTCTCACGCCTTGCCTCGGGGATACCTGTGGGTGGTGATTTAGAGTATGCGGATAAACTTACCCTGGCCAGATCGTTGCGGGGCAGAACCGAGATATCACTTCCCTAGTTTTTAAGAATTGTTTCTACCGGGAGTACCGGTTAAATCCTTCGTTTCTGCGGTTATTTTTTTGATGACCCAGGGGAAGAAGTTGGCAGGTATCATATAACAGAGGGTGAAGATCATTACCCTTTCCGGGAAATAACGCGAGGCGAGTACGACAATCAATCCTACGTTAATATAGAGGGTAGAGAGGGATAGGCCAATTCTCTTCTTTCTATCCATGAATCCGAAGAAAAAGTATCCACTTAAGGATAGAATTATACCCAGAACCAGGGCCGCTCCGCCGTAGAGGGGGATGATATCCATATTGGCTTTAACCATAGGGGCACCCAGACTTGTAAGCCCAAGCAGCATGAGGGAGAGGATGATAACTGCCGTCGAACTCAAATAGGGCTGAACCTTTTCCACCTGTTTCCTTAAAAACCGTTTGGCCAGTACCGAAATCGTCATGGGGATGATGATCAGGCTGACCATTGTTTCTATCATACCCATCATATCTATATCCATCTCTGTTCCCGCCAGGACGTTCATGGTAATAGGAAGCGAGAAGGGAGAAACTATCGTTGTAAAAATCAGAAAGCCGATAATAAACTCCACATCACCCTTACAGATACGGGTTAGGGTGGGAGAAACACCCGCCGAGGGGGCAGCAACTAACAGGAGAACACCAACAGCGATGGTTTCATCGAAGGGTTTTATCAGGAAAAAGAGAAGGGCTGCCAGAACAATTTTGATAAACAGGAATACCAGGAGATAGGGTCCCGGTTTTTTTATCCTCCGAATGAATCGTTTAAAATCCATCCCCAGGAAGGATGAAAGCATGAGGCCGGCCAGGAGCTGCAGGGTGTATTTTCCGAATAAAATAAAAAAATCAGGGAAAACAAAACCAAGAACCATGGAGACGGTAATAAAAAGAGTGAAGTATGTTTGTATAAATTTATTCATTTTAGAGTATAGCGGGAAATTCTTTTAGAAACCTCTAAAAGCCCCGTTCCTTTCGTACCTCGTCGTAGGCATTCTGAATATCGCGAAACTTTCCGGCGGCCATCTGTTGAAACTCCTCGGGGAGTCCCTTGGAGGCGATTTTATCCGGGTGGTATTCGGAAACAAGTTTTCTGTAGGCCCTTTTTATATCATCGGTAGAGGATGAGTGCGCACACCCAAGGACAGAGTAGGCCGAAGATGTGTGTTGAACATAACGGGATTTCAATTGCTGATACCGGGCTTCCGAAAAACGGAAGATATGAACCGCATCCACAATGAGAGTCTCCTCGTCATGGGTAAGGCCCCTGGAGTCGGCGGCGGAAATACGGAGCATCATATCGATAAGGAGCTCAAAAAACTGGGGTTGTGTTCGGAATTCACGGTAGAACTGGTTCGCCAGGCTGTGAAACGATTCAGAAGAGGTTATAGCAGCATCAAAAATTCTGGTGGCCGACTCTTTTGCCTGCTGATCAAGATTGAGATCGCTATTCATGAACTCATTAAGTTTCTGTCTCTCTTCCCGGGATACCTGACCATCTACGGCTGCCAGTTTTCCTAGCATGGAGAAGGCACCGACAAAGAAGGTCATCTGCGCATGTTCTGTGGGCCGCATGCGCTGGTTGTACATTGTGCTGTATGTGGATCCGGCTCCGTTTCCTGAACCGCGGAAGGATGTAGCAAAGGAGCCGAAGGCGGCTCCTGCAATAGCACCTATAGGTCCGCCAAGGACCATTCCAATGGTCGCTCCTATAAGGGTACCCAAACAACTCATGATGTCCTCTCTTAAAGCTTGTCTATCAGCATGGAACACTTACCCGATGGGATGGGGAGTGTTTTTTTCTTATGTTCTCCGAGAATATTGATGGTAAAATAGTAGAGCTTCTCCGATTCAAGCCGGATTTCCCAACCACGACCACTCTTGTTTGAGAGGATTGTGATCATATTCCGCTTGAGAGAGAGATCCTCTATACCCATTATCTCCAGTGAAGGCATAAGCCAATCCACCGTTTTTCGGGGAAGACTGATATAAAGACCGATTACGTTTTCAATAATCAGGGTGATACTAGCGAGAGCGGCAAAAGGGAGAAACAGGGGCCTTGGAAAATTCTTATTTTCGGGCCACTGGGCGGGACCATCCTTCAGGGGAAGGTATGCCTCATAAATATTCCCTTTTACTTTTTCCGGATGGAGGGTATCAAGCATGAAGTAGAGGTGGCGGATGGCACACTCTCTTGCCAGTTCATACTGGGCATATTTTTCAAGACCTTTAATAATAATAAAATTAAAATGGGGATAAACAGACCCTCTGCAACCATGACCCATCTCATCAAAGAGGGGTTCATCGGCGGCCAGGCTGGGAAAAGGATTATCAATACCGAATGTTTCGGGATTTCTCAAATGATCGATCATGGCATTGGCACGGGCTTCGTTGGGGATCTCCGCAAGGAGGGGCCAGAATGAAGCTATCGTTTTTACCTTCAGTTTTTCACCGTTTTTATCAAGATCCAGATAAAGACCTGTCTCTTCATCCCACATTTGACTGGAAATCCTTGTCTTCAGGGAGAAGTAGGCCCTTTTATATCGAAAGCTGAGCTCCTTATCGTTCAGGATATCTCCGATTTCAGACATATAGAGGGCATTTACAGCCATTTGGGAGTTGAAATCAACGGGGTAGAATGCCTCTTCTCTTGGTGCATTCGGCATCTGAAGGGCTTCAAAAGGTACTGAATACAGACCATTTTCCTGCTTGAAGGTTGCTTCAATCCATGAAAAGTGTTTTTCCAGAATAGGCATAATCTCTTTCAGCCGTTTTTTGTTACCGATCTTATGATAGAGATTATATTCCGCCCAGGAAAAGAGGGGGGGGGATACACCTTCCGGATTTTCGGGGGTTAAGACGGGGGAACCGTCGGTTTCACTATATTCACTTCTTATTGCGCCGTTCTCTTCCTGCTTATTATAAAAATTATCCAGAAGGGGGATGGCGGGGAAAATTCCATTGGAATAAACGAGGAAAAATGTTGATAAACAGGCCTCGAACTGATTGATAGTTGTGTTTTCCGGGTAATTGAAGTATCTGGTATCCAGACCGTTTTCTGGGGTTCCCTTTTTCCAGAAATCCTGAATCCAGGCCCAGGTTCTGTCATAAAGGTCCACAAAATCCTGGTCGTAAAAATGAACAACCGGAAATCCTTTCTTAATCAAAATAGCTCCTCTAGGGTTAAAACTACAATCCACGTTAGGTAAGGATATTACTTAAAGAATGAGTAGTCAAATTTTAATCTCAATTATGTATTAACGATGAGTTCATGAGATCCTACGCTGGTATAATTTAGTATAACGGTAATAGAATCTCAAGACAAGCAAGTTTATACAAAATAATGATATATTTTTTCCTTAATTTACGAACTACGAATTTCAGAAGGGGAAAAATACACATACCTTACCTATATGGATTGTTTTTGATAAAACTGATAGAAAAGATGTGTGAACACCTTCCTTCCAATAAACGATAAAGACTTAAAAGATCGCCGCTGGGATTCCTGTGATTTCATCCTTGTAACAGGAGATGCTTATGTGGATCACCCCTCGTTCGGTGCCGCTGTTATCTCCCGTGTCCTGGAGGCCGAAGGTTATCGGGTGGGGATCATAGCTCAGCCCGACTGGAAAAATCCTGAATCTGTAAAGGTCCTGGGAAAGCCGAAGTATGGGTTTCTTGTGACGGCTGGAAATATGGATTCCATGGTCTCTGCATACTCATCATCGAAAAAGCCCAGGCGTAAGGATGCCTACTCTCCGGGCGGTGAAACGGGAAAACGGCCGGATCGGGCCCTCATCGTGTATACCTCCCTGGTTCGCCAGGCTTATAAAGGTGTGGCCGTTATTCTGGGGGGAATCGAAGGTTCCCTGCGCCGGTTTACCCACTATGACTACTGGTCCAATAAACTGCGCCGTCCCATACTCCTGGATGCCAAGGCGGACCTCCTGATCTATGGGATGGGAGAATCCGCTATAATTGAAACGGCAGGTCTGCTCGCTTCCGGAGTTGCTGTCCGGGAGATTCGGTCTGTCCGGGGGACCTGTTACAGGTGCTCCTCCGAAGAGGCTGCAGAACTCTCTAAAATAGAAGGGGTGGCCGGAGCTCTGGGACTTCCCTCCTTCGGTGACTGCCAGGACGATGGAAAAGATTTCGCCCGGGCTTTTAAAATCATGCATGATAATACAAACCCCCATAATGCGAGGGCCCTGTGTCAGGCGGCTGAAGGCCTGGCTGTTGTCTGCAACCCTCCCGCCTATCCTCTGGACGGCACCGCCCTGGACAGGATCTACCAGCTCCCCTATGTGAAAAAAGCCCACCCCGTCTATGACGGCTATGCTGTGAGTAAGGATGGGAATAAAACCCTGCCCGTTCCCGCCCTGGAGGAGGTTCGGTTCAGCCTGGCATCGTCCAGGGGGTGTTTCGGTTCCTGCAGTTTCTGCGCCCTCACCTTTCATCAGGGGCGGACCGTTACAGGCCGAACCCCCGACTCCCTGGTGAAAGAGGCCACTGAGATGATCTCCCACCCGGATTTCAAGGGGTATATTCACGATGTGGGCGGACCCACGGCAAACTTCTTCCACCCGGCCTGTAAAAAACAGGAGAAATCCGGAGCCTGTGCCGACAGGGAGTGCCTCTTCCCCGGTCCCTGTAAAAACCTGGATACGGATCACTCCGATTATATTCGCCTGTTAAGACGGCTCCGGAAATTACCGGGAATCAAAAAAGTCTTCATTCGTTCGGGGATTCGCTATGATTACATGATGGGTGAGAGTTCGGATGAGTTTTTAAAAGAGTTAACCGCCCATCATGTGAGCGGCCAGCTGAAAGTCGCCCCGGAACATGCCTCCCCCCGGGTCCTGAAACTCATGGGCAAACCCCCCATCGGCGTCTTCACCTCTTTCCGTAAAAGGTTCATGGCCGAGAATGAAAGGCTTGGAAAGAAACAGTATATAATCCCCTACCTGATTTCCGGCCACCCCGGCTCCACCCTGAAGGAGGCGATCGTCCTGGCCGAGTTCCTGAAAAAGGAGAGGTTTATCCCCGACCAGGTACAGGATTTCTATCCCACACCGGGAACCCGCTCCACCTGCATGTACTATACGGGGCTTGATCCCCTTACCATGGAAGAGGTGTATGTTCCCAGAACTCCCGAGGAGAAGGCCATGCAGCGGGCCCTCATCCATTTTCATAAACCTGAAAATTTTAATATGGCCAGGAAAGCCCTGATAAAAGCCGGCCGTGAAGATTTGATTGGGGGAAATAATGGTCTTGTTCCCTATGAGCGGAAGGGTGCAGGGAACAGGCCGGCCAGTAAAAACGGCAACCGACCGGGCTTTAAATCCGGTGTTAAGCCAGGGAACAGGCCGCATAACAGGCCTAAGAAATAAATCACAGTAAAATCCGGGATCGACCCGGGCTTAAAGCCCTAACATCAATCTGTGGGATCAAGCCGGGCATGAAACCAGAATAACTACTTCCGCCCGACAGCGATCAAACGTTCAGCCTTATCGTCATAGGGGGTGCCGAGTAGGCTCCCATAGAGTTCAACCTCTTCGAAGCCGCACCGTCCCAGCAGGGAGGCCAGTTCCAGGGCCGAGTAGATCCGGTGGGTGAAAGAGATCTCCGTAAGCTTGCCCCCCCCCATGGGGATGAACATCCACCGGTTCTCCAGCTTTGTCCAGGCATCCACGATTTTATACTCCAGGAAGATTTTATAGCCGTTTCTCTCGAACCAGTCCCTCTCCTTGAAGTTTCGGGCCAGGAGCTCTTTGCCTTGAATATCTATCAGAAAGAAACCTCCCGGTTTCAGGGAATCATAAACATTTCTAACAGCCTGCTCCTCCTCTTCTTCATCTTCGAAATAGCCGAAGGAGGTGAAGAAGTTCATGGCCCCGTCAAAGGCTCCGGGGTTTCGATAGGACAGGGTATTCTGATTTACAAAAGCAGCATCAAGCCCCTCTTTCCTTGCGGCGTCCTTTGCCTCCAGAATATAATCCTCCTGTCTGTCCACACCGGTCACAATAATCCCCCGCCGGGCCATCTCCAGGGCATGCCTTCCAAAACCGCAGCAGGAGTCGAGGAAACGATCCCCTGCCTTAAGACCCGTCAGGGCCAGTATTCTATCAACCTCTAAAGGAGTATCTTCCATTCTATCCGGATCAAACATGAGGGGCCTGTAGGCATCCCAGAACCAGTCCTCCTGCCACCAGGATTTTTCTTCCATATTAGTCATCATTTCCTCCGTGAAACTGTAAGATGAATTTTTTATATGTATCTTTTATATGACAAAGCGGGCCTTAAACTTTTTGTCGAATATATTTCCCCGGTTATTCGGGCTTGTTTGTTCTCTACTATTATTCTATACAGTAATGATGAAAAACACCATGAAAAACACCATGAAAAACTTCTGGTCTGCCTTTTTCAAGGACAGGATCTTTTTTGCTACCCTTATTCAGCTGGCCCTCCCCATCGCCCTTCAGAATCTACTGATAAACTCTCTCTCCTTCGTCGATACGGTGATGATAGGAAGACTCGGGGCTCCGGAAATTGCGGCGGTCGGTCTGGGTAATCAGGTGTTCTTTATGTTCATACTCATACTCTTCGGTGTGGGAAGCGGCGGGGCCATTTTTGTCTCCCAGTACTGGGGGAAACAGGATATTACCAATATCCGTCGTTCCCAGGGGATCTGCCTGGTTCTGGCCTCCGGGGTGGCACTCCTTTTCGGTCTCCTTTCACTGATTATCCCCGAGGGACTCATCGGACTTTTTTCACCGGATCCGGAAGTTATCCGCCTTGGCGCGGCCTATCAGAGGATCACCGCCATCAGTTATATCTTTACGGCCATCTCTTTCACCTATGCCATTGTACTCCGATCGGTGGAACAGGCACGGCTGCCCCTCTATGTGACCGCCGTCTCTCTGGCCTTTAACGTGGTACTGAACTACATTTTTATTTTCGGCATGGGGCCCCTCCCGCCACTGGGGGTCTCCGGTGCCGCCCTGGGCACAACCATCTCCCGGGGGATAGAGATGATCCTTCTCCTTTTCCTCGTATACAAACCGTTCAACGGAAAAAAGGGAGCATTACCCATCCCTTTGCGGGGGCCTGCCGCGGCTTCCTTCCGGGAGCTGCTCAGTTTTGATCGATCCTTCATAGGCCGCTATTTCAAGACGGCAGCCCCGGTCATCATGAATGAGATAGCCTGGGGCGGGGGGATGACCGTATACAAAGCCATCTATGCCCGGGTGGGTACCGAGGCCCTGGCCTCCATAAATATTGCGGAAACGGTTATAAATCTCTTTTTTGTTCTATTAATAGGCTCTTCAAACGCCACTGCCGTAATGATAGGAAAGGTGATAGGCCAGGGGGATATAAAGAAGGCCCGGGAGTACTCCCTTAGACTGTCCATTCTCGGTCCGGCCATGGGGGTCCTGATTTCCATCGGTCTCCTGCTTATAGCCCGGCCTGTTACCGGATTTTTCAATGTCCCTGCGAATGTGAAAGCTTCCGCGGCGGCCATAATGGGGCTCACTGCCGTCTGGATACCCTTTAAAGCCTTTACCATCCATCTGGTTGTCGGGATATTCCGGGGTGGGGGGGATACAAAATTCGGCCTCTTTCTGGATCTCTTCGGTGTCTGGGCCATCGGTATACCCATAACCCTTATAGGCGGCCTGCATCTGGGTCTCGCCGTTCCCCTGGTCTATTTCCTGGCCGGGTCCGAGGAGGCTGTTAAAATGATAATCGGTCTTCCCCGGCTTCTTTCGGGGAAGTGGGCCAATGATCTGACTGTACCGGATGTTTCCGTAAATAGGGGGTGAGGATAAACACCCTTTCCCCAATTTACAATAATGAGGTAATATTCACTCGATAAGGTAATCTACTTTTGGAGAGGTAATATGAAATCACTTGTACTTGCGGAAAAACCCTCGGTGGGAAGGGAACTCGGGAGGGTTCTTGGTTGTTCGGCCAGGGGAAAAACCCATATGGAAGGGAAGGATTACATTGTCACCTGGGCCATGGGTCATCTGGTGGAACTGGCCGACCCCTCCGCCTATGATGAAAAATACAAAAGCTGGAAGATGGATTACCTTCCCATGCTCCCCGAAAGGATGAAGCATAAGGTTATAGGAAGGACTTCCCGGCAGTTCAACATGGTAAAAAGCCTGTTAAAACGCAATGATGTGAACCATCTGATTATAGCCACCGATGCCGGAAGGGAGGGCGAACTTGTTGCCCGGTGGATCATGAAACTCTCCGGCTGGAAGGGTAAAACCGAACGGCTCTGGATTTCCAGCCAGACCGATACGGCCATAAAGCAGGGTTTTAAAAACCTGAAACCCGGAAAGGATTATGAAAACCTCTTCCGGGCGGCGGAATGCCGGGCCGAATCGGACTGGGTTGTGGGTTTAAACCTGACCCGGGCCCTATCCTGCAAATGGGATGCCCGGCTTTCTGCCGGCCGAGTCCAAACCCCCACCCTGGCCATCATGGCCGGCAGGGAGAAAGAGATTGAAAACTTCAAACCCAGGGGGTACTGGACGATTACCGCCGACTTCGGCCCCTATACCGGTCTCTGGCAGGGAGAAAAGGGCTTAACCCGTTTTTCGGATCAGAATAAGGCCAGGGAGATAGCCGGAAGGTGTGAAGGGAAAACCGGAAAGATCGTCAGTATCAAGAAAAAGAATAAATCTGTTCCGCCCCCTCTAGCCTACGATCTGACAGACCTTCAGCGGGAGGCAAACCGGCGGCTTGGCTGGTCTGCGAAAAAAACCCTTCAGGTTCTCCAGGGTCTGTATGAACGGCATAAGATTGTCTCCTACCCCCGAACCGATTCACGGTATATTACCTCCGACATGGAGGCCACCTTAAAAGAGAGGCTTTATGCTTTGAAGGGGACCCCCTTTGAAAAGCCGGCCCTGGAACTTGCCAAGAAGAGTTTAAAGCCGGGGAAACGGCTTATTAATGACGCCGGCGTCTCGGACCACCATGCGATTATCCCCACCGAGGAACCGGTACGGATGGACCGTCTTGACGGTGAGGAAAAATCCCTCTGGAACCTGATCGCCATGCGATACCTGGCTGTACTCTCCACACCTGAAATTTCCGAGAAGGTGGAGATCGTGACGGCTGTGGGGGATGATAAATTTATAACAAGGGGTTCCCGGGTTCTTGATCGGGGCTGGCGGGCCGTGGAGCACGGCTTCTCCCGGGGAGAGGATGATGATGCAGACCTCTCCGATCAGAGGTTAAAAGAGCATAAGGAAGGAGAGACGCTTGCCATCGATTCGGTGAAGGTGAAGCAGGGGATGACAAAACCACCGGCACGCTACACCGAAGGGACCCTTCTCTCTGTCATGGAAAACCCCGGAAGGTTTGTTAAGGACAAGGAAATAAAAGAGGGTGCCCCCGGTTTCGGCCTGGGAACTCCCGCCACCCGGGCGGATATTATTGAAAAGCTCATTGCCAACTACTATATAGAGCGTCGGGGGAAGGAGCTGGTGCCCACCGGGGCGGGGATGCAGCTGTTGAAGCTTGTCCCTGAAGAGATGACCTCGCCGGAACTTACCGCCCGCTGGGAGGCCCGCCTCGACGGGATAGCAAAGGGGCGAGAGAAGAGCAGTGTTTTCATTGTGGATATAAGGGAATATGCGAAAAAGCTTGTGAACGAGGTAAAAACCAGTAAGCTTGAATATAAACCGGATAACCTGACCACAAAACCCTGCCCCCTCTGCGGCAAGAGGATGATGAAGGTTCATGATAAAAAAGGGCGGGAGCTGCTTGTCTGTCAATCCAGATCCTGCGGTTATGAGGATGAGGGGGAAGATAACCGAAACCTCTATGGTACGAAGAAACCCTCCAGACGGGAGCAGTCCATCGCCCGCTCCATGATTAAAAAGGTGAATAATGAGGCGGAAGAGAGCGGTGGTTTTACCCTGGCGGATATGATGAATGCCAAGAAGGAGAGGCGGCGAAAGTAGAGTGATTACAAACTATTTCGCGCTTCTGGTCCGGACAAGCTTGTGGAGCCAGTAGAATAACCAGAATGAAAACGCCCAGAGAACAACCAGGAGACCTATTGCCCATATATGATCAACCTTCTGAACAATAAACGGGAGGGCTCCGAGCAGGAGAGCATAGGATCCTACCAGGAACAGGATTTTTACATTTGAAAAGTTCAGATCGAGTAAAGTATGGTGGATATGTTCCCTGTCGGGGGATGATATAGCCTGTTTCCTGGCTACCCTTCTGGCAATAGCGAAAAGGGTGTCGGTAATGGGAATTAAAAGGATCGTGATTGCGAAGATCAGGGCCTTTGGTTGCCTGCTTGATATTTCTATAAGGGGCATGATAGCCAGGGTAAAACCCAGGAAGAGGCTTCCCGAGTCTCCCATAAATATCTTTGCTTTGGGTTTATTATAAAAAAGGAAACCCAGAATACCGCCAGCCAGGGAGAAGGCAATAATTGCCGTAAGCCAGGATCCGGTAGCAATGGCGATTATTCCGAATGAAATGGTGGCAATAATACTGACGGTGGACGAAAGGCCGTCCAGGCCGTCTATAAGATTGACCGCATTACACACACCCACAATCCATACGATCGTGATAATCCAGGAGATGACCGGAATATCGATGGTAATATTTGTAAAGATCAGATTGAGCCCATAGAAACGCAAGCCCGATGCGGTCGCCAGAACGGCCGCGAGAATCTGGATAATGAACTTGTTTCTGGGTCGCATATCTGTAAAATCATCGATAAGGCCGGTAATATGAATCCCGCCGGCAGCAAAAACAAAAACAAGAAACTGAAAGAGGGGCGGGCAGCTATAAGTCTCACAGGTTTTCAGGCCCGCAAAGATGAGAACGAATAAACCCGCCAGGAATCCAAGAAAAATACCCATACCGCCAAGCCTGGGAATATCTCCATCGTGAATTTTACGGGGATCTGTCGAGTCGTACCACCCTTTGCGATGGCTTACTTTTATGATTATAGGAATAAGCACTGCCGATACTGCTGTGGCGATCAGAAATGCCGGAATTAAAATTGTTAAATTCATATTGTTAATTATACCACACTTGGAATTGGTTTTCTAACAGCATAATCATCTATACCCCAGTTGTCAACTTATGTTAAAATTAAGTTTGAAGCTAGTACCCGGGTCATGGCGTACCAGGTACTCAAGGAGTAATATTATGGATTTCAGGATCAAAGATATTTCTCTGGCCTCATGGGGGCGAAAAGAACTTGATATTGCTGAGCGTGAAATGCCGGGTCTCATGGCGCTTCGAGAGAAGTATGGAATTGAGAAACCTTTAGACGGGGTAAGGATAACCGGATCGCTTCACATGACCGTTCAGACAGCCGTGTTGATAGAAACCCTTACAAAATTAGGAGCCGTTGTGCGCTGGTGCAGCTGCAATATTTTCTCTACCCAGGACCATGCCGCCGCCGCTGTTGTCGTCGGGGAAGGAACCGGGGAGAAGCCTGCCGGGGTGCCTGTTTTCGCCTGGAAGGGTGAAACTCTTAAGGAGTACTGGTGGTGTACCGACCGGGCCCTGGATTTCGGGGATGGCCTTGGTCCCCAGCTTGTCGTCGATGACGGCGGGGATGCCACCCTTATGATTCACAGGGGATTCGCCGCCGGGAAAGATGCCGCCCTGCTCGATTCCCCTGCCGCAGGTGAAGATGAAAGGCAGCTTCTAAAGGCATTAAAGCGAATATTGATAGAAACGCCGGGCCGCTGGGTAAAGGTAGTGGAAGGGTGGAAGGGTGTCTCGGAAGAGACAACCACGGGTGTCCACAGGCTCTACCAGATGATGGAATCCGGAGAGCTCCTTGTCCCCGCCATCAATGTGAACGATTCGGTTACAAAATCCAAGTTTGATAACTATTATGGCTGCCGGGAGTCCCTGGTGGATGGAATTAAGCGGGCAACCGATATTATGACTGCCGGAAAGGTGGCGGTTGTCTGCGGTTACGGGGATGTGGGCAAAGGCTCCGCCGCCAGCCTGCGGGGGATGGGTGCCCGGGTAATTGTTACGGAGATCGATCCCATCTGTGCCCTCCAGGCCTCCATGGCCGGTTATGAAGTAACCACCGTGGAGGAGACCCTGGGGATTGGGGATATCTATGTGACGACCACGGGAAACCGGGCTGTCATAAGCCTTGAGCATATGAAGAAGATGCGGGATCAGGCTATCGTCTGTAATATCGGTCACTTTGATAACGAGATTCAAATGGCGGAACTGGAAGCGGATCCGGAAGTCAAAAAGCTCAATATCAAACCTCAGGTGGATAAATATACCTTTCCCGACGGGCATGAGATTTTTATCCTGGCTGAAGGACGGCTTGTAAACCTTGGGTGCGCCACGGGCCACCCCAGTTTTGTCATGTCCAACTCCTTCACAAACCAGGTGCTCGCCCAGATGGATCTATGGATGAACAGGGATAAATACAAACCGGAAGTCTACAGGCTCTCCAAGAAGCTTGATGAAGAGGTGGCCAGGCTCCACCTGGAGAGGGTCGGCGTTCGACTGACCAGGCTCCGCCCCGATCAGGAAGAGTACCTGGGTATATCCGCGGATGGTCCCTATAAACCGGATCACTACCGTTATTAAAATGTATTATACTTAATATCTTGACGGAGGGTTAAATAATATATACCTTCGAACTGTTAGTTATGGCGAAGTTAATTTGAAGGAGTTCTATATAAATGGAAAAAAGAGATTATCTTTTTACATCAGAGTCTGTTTCCGAAGGGCACCCGGATAAACTCTGTGATCAGGTTTCGGATGCCATCCTCGATGCCTGTCTTGCGGCCGATCCGGAGAGCCGGGTAGCCTGTGAGACCTTTGCGACAACGGGAATGATCCTGGTTGGCGGTGAAATTACAACCGAAACATATGTGGATGTTCAGGAGGTTGCCCGTGGGGTGGCCAAAAAGATAGGATATACAAAACCGGAATACGGTCTGGATTTTGAATCCATGGCTGTTTTGAATACCATTCACTCCCAGTCACCGGATATCTCCCAGGGGGTTACCTCCGGCGAGGGGCTTTTTAAACAGCAGGGGGCAGGAGATCAGGGAATGATGTTCGGCTATGCCTGTAAAGAGACGGCAGAGTTAATGCCCGCCCCGGTTATGTACAGCCATAAACTCCTTATGCATGCCGCGGATATTCGTAAAACAGGTAAACTCTCCTGGCTGCGGCCCGACTCCAAAAGTCAGGTGACCATTAAGTATGAAGATGGAAAACCCAAACACATAGAGACGGTTGTTATCAGTCATCAGCATGATGATGGGATAGACCATGATGAGATCGAAAGATCTATAATTGATCAGATAGTAAAACCCGTCCTTGAACCCACAGGACTTTTAAATGGTGATACGAAATATTTTATAAACCCCACCGGCCGGTTTGTGATCGGCGGTCCCCACGGCGATTCCGGTCTTACCGGGCGTAAAATCATCGTGGATACCTATGGCGGTATGGGAAGACATGGCGGGGGAGCCTTCTCCGGAAAGGATCCCTCCAAGGTGGACCGTTCTGCCGCCTATATGGCCCGGTATGTGGCCAAGAATATCGTTGCTGCCGGTCTATGTGAAAGGTGTGAAGTAGAGCTGGCCTATGCCATTGGTGTTCCCTATCCCGTTTCGGTAATGGTGGACAGTTTTGGAACGGCGGTTGTTCCCGAAGAAAAGATCGAAGCAGCCGTTTCCAGAGTTTTCGATCTCTCCCCTGCGGGGATCATCACCAGCCTGGATCTTAAAAAGCCAATCTATCAGGAGACAGCCGCCTATGGACACTTCGGCCGTGAGATATTCTCCTGGGAGAAGATCGACAAGGTGAAAGAACTGCAGAAACTCATGTAGTTTGAAAATAGCGAGGGCAAAGCCGGTTCAATTAATTTTGGATCGGCTTTTTTTATGCCAGTCTCAGCCCATCTTCTTTGTATAGATCCAGTTTCTTATCCGCTGAGAGCAGTACAATATCATGGTTAATAGCCTGCCAAATCAGCATTCGGTCAAACGGCTCTCTATGATCCTCTTTTTTTGGCAGTTTATAATAGGTTGAATAGAGCCTGTCTTCGATTTTAAGGATTTCAAATCCGGATTCTAAAATTGATTCATATAGATCTTCCGGGGTTTTATTCTTAATAACAAGTTTTCCAAGTCCATACTTCATTGAAATCTCCCAGAGACTAATTGTCGAAACATACTTTTCTTTATCTTCATCTATAAGGATATTTCTTACTGAATCAGATATTTCATAATTCAAAAAGTCCTTCTTCGGTCATTTTAAAGTCATCACTGATCGATATTTCGGTATTTTCCAACAGGCCAAGTTTTATCTTATCCACAGGTTATGCCATGGAAAGAGGGGCCTTGTCACCAGCTTATGAACAGGATCAGCCTGAAAATATTTGATTTTTCCACAGGCTTATACGGAAGTTATCCACAAGTTCTCCACCGAAAATAGTTGTTAAGATGTAAGCCTGATCTGATTCAGAATTGAATCAGAATTGATGAAAACCTTGTCTTTAGTAATAGATGAATCTATAATGAAGGAGAGTTTTATGGGAGACCCGGTAATGAATGAGAATGAACTTGCCGCTATCGGTGAGTACGTTAAATCACACATCAAGGAGTGGATCCAGGAAGAGAATCCTGAGCCTCCGTTCCGTGAACGATCACCCATCGAAGATCGGGATATTTTTCTTTCCGAGAGGGTGGTCCGTGTTGAAGAGGGGATTAAGCATTTAGGAGAGCTTCAACAGCAGACCCTTTCTATCATGCAGCTGCAGTTTGAGATGGTAGAGAAAAAGTTCGATATGATCGATAAACGTTTTGAAAGGGTCGATAAGAGATTTGAACAGGTCGATAAGAGATTTGAGATGGTTGATCAGAAATTCAGCCGGATTACGACCCTTATTACAGTAGGTTTCCTCTTCCTTGGGACCCTTGTTACACTCTTTAAGTTTTTAATAGTGCCCCAAAGCCTGTTGATCTCTTCCAACTCACAGAAAGATATAATTTGGAATCCTCCGGCCTACTGTCCTGCCTGGATTAGTCCACTGACACGTCCAGGTTTTTACCTCATCTTCACTTAAATTGGTTTTACCCAGAAAAGGTCTCTTTCCCCAAAACTCATTAATTGTATCTGATAGAACCGCTCGTGGAATACCGGCAGCTTCCGCATGGGTGGTCCAATCCCCGGCCCGACTGGCCTTCACCCTTCTGGGGTTGAAACAGTTGTAAGCAAAACGAAAGGCTTCCATTCGTGCCATCAAGGCACTGGGACATTTCGCCCATTGCAGGGTTTCACGGGTATGATCCGAAAGGTCCATACGCAGAAAACGGTGAAAGTAGTTGGAAGGAAAGAGATTGTTATACACAGTCCTTGGTTTTTTCGATGATATCTGAACATGGTCGAAGGCTTCCTCAAATCCGTCCAGCTTTCTGAAAGCCAAAGGATAGGCTTTATGTTCATCCGTATAGAGTATATTCTTTTCAGCGGATGTACTAATTTCTTTACTCTTAATAAGTTGCAGGATCTTGTCAGTACAGATTCGGAAGGATTTCTGTATGGCGGAAGGGCTGGCCTTGCCCTGGTTTTCAAGCTCAGTCCTGCGGGCTTTCTGTTTCGATGTCATACGCCCTTTACGCCTGAGGTTTGAAAAACCCATGGTGTAAACATACTCGGAATCAGAGCCGACGAAGGTGTTTACATGACAAGGATAGTATTGTGAGTAGGAAAAGGTCTCAAAACCATCGGCAGTCATGTTTTCTGTACAGGGAAGGTGTTTTTCAAGGGCCGCCTCAATCGCCAGACCAACACGGGCAACTCGTTCCAACCTGTTTTCCAGTGTTTCCACCCGCAGATTGAAGAAGCGGCTAATATCGCCCAGGCCTGAAGCTGAATTGAGATGCTGCAGAAGCCGAACATAACTGACTCTCTTTTTTGCATAATAATCGATTGAGAAGGTCTGGGAAGAAAAAGTCATGCCGCAGGCTTTGCAGCGGTAACGATGGACTGTACCAAAGGCTCTTGAAGGGTAGGTTCCATGCTTAACATACCAGGAATCCTTATCAGGATTGTGAAAATGTGTGCATTTTGGGTTAGGACAACAGGGGATTTCCATACGATACTCCTTAGTAATTTGTTTCTTAATAAGGAATACCGGGGAATTTGTGCTCCTGCTTCAGATCAACAGGCTTTGGGGCACTATTAATTTATTTTGTAAAATCCCAGCTTCCATCGGCTAAAGCCGCGTTTATTCGGCTGGCGGCGTCAGTGGAGAACTGGGCTCCGGTAAATGTTACTATCTGACTGGCAAGGTAGGAGGCGAAGAGGCCGGACTTCTGCAGATCCCATTTTTTACATAAACCATAGATAAAACCCGCGGCGTAGATATCGCCGGCACCTGTTGTATCCACTGCTTCCACCCTGTTAACCGGGATTATATATTTTTCTGATCCGGATTTTACGATTGAGCCGCGGCTGCCGTCTTTTACTATGGCAATATCGCAGATTCCTGCCAGGTGATCGACCGCGGTCTGGGGATCCTCTCCGTTAAACATAATCCGGGCCTCTTCCGCATTGGCAAGGACAATATCGAAATGCTCTTCTATCAGTTTATGAAACTCGCCCTCCGCCCTTCGGACGGCAAAGGGGTCGGCGGCGTCGAAGACGATTTTTGTTCCCGCCTCCTTGGCGATTTCGATGGCCTTTAAAAGGGCGGCTTTCTGGCTGGGGGTGTCCCACATATAGCCGGTAAAGAAAAAATAATCGGCCTGCCGGATGGCTTCAGGATTTATGTTATCCACAGAGTATTCACTGTTTATGCACAGGCTGGTGTTCATGGTGCGTTCCGAATCGGGGGTAACCATGATAACAGAACTTCCAGTATCTCCATTCCCTTCAGCAAGGAAGGAGGATACGCCATGTTCTGCCAGGCGGGCATTATATTTACGCCCGAAATCATCGTGTCCTATCTTTCCGGAGAGCCCTGAGGGTATGCCCAGGGATGAGAGTGTTATGGTGGTATTGGGGGCGGAGCCTCCACAGCTATAAACGGCTTCATGGTTCCGGACGAACTCTACGATTTTATCCCGCTCTTCTCCGTCGGTCAGGTGCATGGTTCCCTTGGAAAGGCCGAGATCGACTATGTCCTGCTCCTCGACTCTGACAAGGATATCCATCAGGACATTCCCTATTCCATACACATCTATCTTATCCGGCATAACAGCCCCCATTAAAAATCAATAATCTTCCATATTAGTATAATGATCGGGGAAAGATAGGAAAAGTACCTGGATCCGGTTTTTTATGATCAGCTTATTAGTCCTGAAGGGTACATTCTGAGTAACTGAATTTTTCAGGAGATAAGCGGGCATTTCTTCTTCTTCATCTGGTAATAGAGTCTTTGGGTGTGGTACTATTATATGAATGGAGCAATATGGAATATCGGGAGTTAATATCCAAAGAAGCTGAAAATCTCATGCTCAAAGATAGCCGTATTCTTGCTGTCTATCTTCTTGGAAGTTTTGCATCTGGTAAAATGCGTGAAGATAGTGATATAGATTTAGCTTTAATGCTTGAACCGGGAAAGAAGATTACGGAACTGGAGAAAATAAAGATGATCTCCGAATTATCCTTTACTTTGAAGCGTTCCGTTGATCTTGGAGAGATTAGTTCAAAAAATTTGGTATATTCAAGAGAAGCCTTTTTCTTTGGTAAACTGCTATGCAAAAAGTCTTTAGATCGCGTTAATTTGATGCGTGCTAACTTACTGGGAATGTATGATAATTATAACTTTGATCGACAGGAGCTTCTGAATGCCTATAGAAATTGACAATATAATTATCAATAAAGCCGCTATTATAGAGCGTTCTCTCAAAAGAATGCGACAGGAGTATGCTGCTAATCCAGAGCTTACTGATTTTACCCACATTGATGCCATGATCCTTAATATAGAAAGGGCTTGTCAGGCGGCAATCGATCTGGCTTTTCACATTGTAGCGGTAAACCATTACGGTGTTCCTCAAACGAGTGCTGATTCGTTTATCTTTTTGTTTCAAAATAATATTCTAAGAGAAGCAACATCAAAGGCAATGATTGGAATGACCGGATTCAGAAATGTGGCTATCCATCAGTACCAGGATCTGAATATGGATGTACTAAGGCAGATTGCAGAAAAAGAGTATGAAACTCTTATATCTTTATGCCAGGAATTAGGAATTAAAATCGTCGTAGAGTAGTTTTTCTTGCGTAAATAGCCACAGACTCCATGAAGATCAGGCTCGGGTTTCGGTATGCAAAATAATTCAATTAAATTATAATTCTTCTATGGCAAAAACAATCTTCGAGGCCTTGAAACGGCAGGAAACTTCTCTTCTGAAGGGGAGTTCTATAATAAAGTTTTTCTTCCAGATATCCGAAGGAGAAAGCGGTCCCTATATCCGTATTGTGGATTCGAAATTCCATGAGGTTGATCCCTCTCCCTATCTTTACTCAGCCCGGGAACGGCAGCTGCTTCAACTGATAAAACAGCTGAAAGAGAAAAACAGCATGGCTATCGACTGGGAAGGTAAAGATAACCATCTGTATACGGAAGAACACGATTATCTGATTCCTCTTTTTAAAGGTTTGAAAAATCTTATTAATCACACAGGCGAACCCCTTATCCTGGAAGATGTGGAGGGTGAGTTCAGACTGCATCTTGAAGAAACAGAGAAGACCTTTGCGGCCCGGATATTGTTCCATATACGGGGAAATACCCACAAGGATTTCAAGCTCCTGTCCCGGCAGTACGTTATGATCGATAATACAATCTATCCGGCAATGGATTTGGGAAACAATTATCATCTCCTGGAACTTTTTAATACAAAGATCCTGAAAACCCAGATCGAACCATTTCTGTCTCTTTTTTATTCCAATTTTGATCAAATCGAAGCCTGTCTCCCGGGGTATATATTTGAAAAAGGGGAGAAACGAAATACCCTTCCCACTTTGATCATCCGTGACGTGGATGAGGATAAAACCCTCCAGTTGGAAATAAAGGCACTCCTTCCCGATTTTCCGGATGATTTTCTTATTCATTATGATATTCACTCCATTGTCTCTGTGGATGAAATCGAAAAGAAGATCGTCCTTCATGAGCTCCTTTATATTGATCTCTCCTTAAAGATAAGAGAGATGGAAAAATTATTAAAAAAGCTGAAGTCTCAAGCGGACGGGAGTGGGGATTATTATAGTTCCGAGAATCTTTTTATAATTGATAAAGAGATTGCCCGGCTTCTGATTTATGAACATTTGACGGAGCTTATGTCCGGATTTTCCGTTCTTGGCGAGGAGAAACTGAAAATATTCAATGTTAGAACCGTAGAGCCTGAATTAAATCTTTCACTATCCCACGGTATTGATTTTCTGGAAGGATCGATCGAGCTGGACATTGAAGGGTCTCTTTTTTCTTTATCCGATCTTTTTAAAGAGATTAAGAAGCAGTCCTACATTCCCTTGAGTGACGGATCTCATGGGATTATCAACAAGTCCTATCTTGATAAACTGCATAGACTTTTCCTGCTGAATAATGATGCTGTTAAAATATCGTTTTTTGATCTTCCCCTGGTGGAGGAACTCATCGGAGATCGTATTGCCGAGGCTGTTTTTCCCAAAGCCCGGGAGATCTTCCGGGGATTTAATGAGCTTAAAAATGCAAAACCCGAATTCCCGGAATTGAAGGGAACACTCCGGGAGTATCAGAAGTATGGTTTCGTTTGGATGGATTACCTGCACAGCAATAAGCTGGGTGGGTGTTTAGCGGATGATATGGGGCTGGGGAAAACGATACAGGCGATTGCCCTGCTGAATAAAATATATCCGGAAGAGGGGCAGCCTTCCCTTATAATCATGCCCACCACCCTTCTGGATAACTGGAAAAGGGAGATAGAAAAGTTCAGCCCGGGCCTGTCCTTCTATGTGTATCACGGTTTAAAGCGGGATTTTCCTCTGGCCTGCCGCCACTCGGTTATCCTGACAACCTACGGCACAGTTCGAAACGATATCCGTACTTTAAAGGATTACAGTTTTCATGCTGTGATCCTCGATGAATCCCAAAAAATAAAAAATATCTCTTCCGGGATATCGAAGGCTGTTATGCTGCTTTCAGCCGAATGCCGCCTGGCCCTGAGCGGGACACCGATAGAGAACAACCTTTTTGAATTATATGCCCTTTTCCGGTTTTTAAATCCGTCCATGTTCGGATCACTGGAGAACTTTTCTAAAAAATTTGCGGCTCCTGTTCAGAAAGAGAATGACAAAAATGCAATGAGAGAACTCCGGAAAAAAATCTATCCATTCATTCTGCGCCGGACAAAAAAGGCGGTTCTGAAAGAGCTTCCCGACAAGATTGAACAGGTACTGTACACCGAGATGGACAGGGAGTTGACCCTGTACTACGAGGATCGGCGACGTATGTATTACGATGCCATTCGAAACAAAATAGGTTCAGAGGGATTGAATAAAAGTAAGTTTTTTATTCTGCAGGCCCTGTCGGAACTCAGGCAGATAGCCAGTATTCCGGAACGTCAGACCGATGGTCAAATGACATCTCCCAAACTGGATCTGCTTATTGATCAGCTTATAGATACCTCCGGGAGCGGCCATAAATCCCTGGTTTTTGTGAACTATCTCGATGCCATATCTCTTATTGGAGAGAGGCTGGAACAGGAGGGAATTGAGTTTCTGACCATGTCCGGATCTACCCGAAACCGGGGGGATCTGGTAAATGAATTTCAGAATAACGAACATATAAAGGTATTTATAATAACCCTGAAAACTGGCGGGGTAGGTTTAAATCTGACCGCGGCGGATTATGTTTTTATATTTGATCCCTGGTGGAATCAAGCCGCCGAAAACCAGGCGGTTGACAGGACTCACAGGATTGGTCAGAAGAATACGGTTTTCAGTTACAAGCTTATAACCAGCGGAACAATAGAAGAGAAGATTTTACAACTCCAGGAAAAAAAGAGAGAACTCTTTGACGACCTCCTCTCCAGTGAAGGCGAGGCAATCAAAAAACTTGATGAAGAAGATATCGATTATATTTTCAAGGAATAAACAGTATGAAAAAATCAACTCTTAAAGAGATAAACCACCCTGAACAATGGATAAATTCGGAAAAAGAGCGGTGTGTCTGTTCCCACTGTCAGGATTTTTTACCGGGTGATTATTTCCACTTTTCCGATGGCCATGTTTCATGCATCGGCTGCATTAAAGAGGAGCTTCGAATAGAAGCGGTAAACCATTTTTCCGATTATGCATATAATGGGGATATCGATACGGATATACAAAACCTTCAGGATCGGGAAAAGGTCTCCGATCTGATCTTTTCATTGATAACCCTGCCGGAAAGGATATACGGTTATGATTCGGGAGATGAACACTATCCAGCTCTTCTTGAAAATATTGTCTCTCTCCTGGGGTATGGGGGGCATCCTCTTTCACAGCATATACGGCAATTAGCCTTTAATCTCTGCGAGGTTACAGGAATGGAGATTGTCCCTTATTGCAAAAAGCAATTTAATACCTCCATGTGGCAGTTTTACTGCAATACGTTAATGGCGGCAGGCATTATTGAACCGACAGATAAGGACGTTCAAAAGGAGCTGAACAGGGCCTGGGACCACGAGGATGAGAATATCCGCACCTTTATTCAGAATGTTTTTAAAAGGTCAGATTTTGGAATCTATCATCGGTCAGTGGATAAGAAGGCCCTGGAGGTTCTGAAAACTGTGAATATGAGTTTTACTACCACCCAGGAGAATAAAGTCTACTCCCTTGATACTGTGGTATCGAAGAAGCTGTATGAGTTCATCCTGGAAGCCTATGATCTGACAAAACTTAAGTCTTTCCTGAAGACCTACTTCTCCCGGATTTTTATTATTCCAGGCCAGGGCGGCTCTCCCGGCAGAAAAAAGGCAATGACAAAAAGCGAAATCGCGGGGATGTTTGCTGTTACCTTCAGCAATAAAGAAGTTTTCGACCTCTTTTTCCAACTCCTTTCCGGGGATGCGCAGGAGATTTTCAGGACCCTTGTATGGCGGAATCAAAAACTGGATTTAAAGAAACTGGAAAAAAAGTACAATAAAAAATATTTCAAGAACTCTTCCGACACCTATTTGTGGTCCCATGAAGAGTTAAAGGATGATTACTCTATATTCCAGTATGACAAGGATTGGTCCTATGGAGGAGAGGTTGTTTACTCTCTTTACATTAACAGGATATTAAGAAAAGCGGTAAAAGGATTTTTTCCAGCCCCGGAATGGAGTGCACTGAAATTTCAGGAGACCTTTACAGCTTCGAACATCTCTGAAAATGAGAGGAGTATTCTTGAAGGGATAGAGGTTATGATCCAGTACCTTGAACATAATCCTGTCTCGTTTACGACTACAGGGAAGATATCGGTAAAATACATCAAGGATTTTAATAAACGCTGTGAGGTTCAGGAGTTTTTTATTAATCCGACAAAAAAGGAGTTTCAATTTATCCGGACGGAAATCCTTATCAGGATTTTAAACCGCACAGGCAAAACAAAGAAGGCGGATTCACCTGAAATTATTAAAGAGATATACAATAAAATAAATCTTTCCGACGATTTTAACTTTTTTATGATCAAAACTTTTCTAACCTATCTGAAATATGATCCTGCCGATTACAATTACTACCTTAAAAAAGAGAACAAGCGGTTCAGTAAAAAGATGTATAAAGCAATGACTAAACTCCTTGCGGCTCTAAAGGTGGGGAAATGGTTTACCATAGATGAGCTACTGCTCAGTATGGATTATAATGATGAATTATTTTACCTTATTCCTGTCGAATACCATGAAGGTATGTTTTACTTCAACCAAACGCATACAGACTATTACAACCAGCGGGATCGAATATTTATTTCTGAAGAAAATTATCTTGAAGCACTGTTTATCCCCTTTATGAAAGCATTTTTTCATTTTCTGGCTGCTCTGGGCATGGCTGATTTAGCGGGATCCGAACCGCGCAACAATTTATTTCACCAGAATAAGTATGATTATTTAACCCTTTATGACGGCCTGGAGGCCGCAAGGGTGACCCCGCTTGGTGCCTATGTTCTGGGGCTCTCCAAAAACATCCCCGAGGTGTCGGCCAGGGAAGAGCCTTTTCAAATTCAACTGGATAGTCAGTTTCTATTGATCCAGACAAAGGGTTCCGACCGGGTAATGGAGTTCATACTTAACGATATTGCTGAAACGATAAAACCCGGAAAATACCTGATTACCTTTAACTCCTTTTTGGCAAACTGTAAAGATAGAAAAGATGTGGAAGATAAAATTGCCCTGTTCCGGGAGAAAATCGAAAAAGCCCCGCCCCTGAGATTTGAATCCTTTTTCAGGGAGGTTCTTTCACGCTTCAACCCCATGGAAGAAAAAGGCGGTTATGTTCTGTATAAGATAAAGGAAGATCCCCTGCTGATAAAATTGATTACCGAGGATCCTTACCTGAAAAAGAATATATTAAGGGCCGAAGATTTTCATATCCTTATTAAAAAGGATAAACGGAACCAGGTAAAACAGAAACTTGTAAAGTCGGGCTTTTTTATTACATCCTGAATGTCTTCATATATTCCCTGAACAGGATTTTAATCTGTGAAACCGGTGCTTTTTTTCTTGCAATCATACTCCTGGATAAACAGCAGGCCGCTTTATACCAGGCGTAGTCGGACTTTTCATAACCGGATTGGGCCGCGGCGATATAGGTTTCCGCTGCCCAAGGGAAATCACCCTGTTCATACAGAAATTCACCTAATAAAAAGTAAACATCAGGATGGGGATCGAACTGCAGTATCAGGGTTAATAAAAAAATGGCCTCCTGCAGGCTGCCTGCTTCATAATACCCTTTGGCCTGTAGAAATTCCCCGTAATAGCTGAAATTGTTCTCCATGGGAGAGGAATAGGCAGAGGCCGATTCTATGGCTTCCGGACCGAAGGGTTCGTTATAAACTGCATGCTGAGCGGAGAGGGAAAAGGCTGAAAAAAGCAAGCCCAGGAAAAAAACCAGTCTGATTCTGTTGGAATATTTCATAAGTGATAGAACTCCGCTTAATGAGATTGTATCTAAAATTGATTTAATCTTATGCTATTGTGGCCTGTTCGTCTATTATACTTTTAATAGCCCCAAAACTCATTAATTGTATCTGATAGAACCGCTCGTGGAATACCGGCAGCTTCCGCATGGGTGGTCCAATCCCCGGCCCGACTGGCCTTCACCCTTCTGGGGTTGAAACAGTTGTAAGCAAAACGAAAGGCTTCCATTCGTGCCATCAAGGCACTGGGACATTTCGCCCATTGCAGGGTTTCACGGGTATGATCCGAGAGATCCATACGCAGAAAACGGTGAAAGTAGTTGGAAGGAAAGAGATTGTTATACACTGTCCTTGGTTTTTTCGATGATATCTGAACATGGTCGAAGGCTTCCTCAAATCCATCAAGTTTTCTGAAAGCCAAAGGATAGGCTTTATGTTCATCCGTATAGAGTATATTCTTTTCAAAGGATGTACTAACTTCTTTACTCTTAATAAGTTGCAGGATTTTGTCAGTACAGATTCGGAAAGATTTCTGTATGGCTGAGGGACTGGCCTTGCCCTGGTTTTCAAGCTCCGCCCTGCGGGCTTTCTGCTTCGAAGTCATACGCCCTTTGCGCCTGAGGTTTGAAAAACC
>JAEINK010000035.1 GCA_016342585.1 Spirochaetales bacterium | reverse complement strand
ACGATGTTCATGCAATGGAAGCGCTTTTAAGAGTCTTTGCCGGAAACCCATTCATGGTTGGTGCTGAGTAGTTACATTCTTTTTTCAATAGGACAGAAAGATATAAAGAAACTCCTGGCTTACTGCAGTGTGGAGAATATAGGGATCATCATGATCGGCATGGGTCTCGGTGTGGCAGGAGTATCCTTCGATTATCCTCGAATCGCCTTGTTCGGTTTTGCCGGGGCACTCCTCCATGTTCTGAATCATGCCCTTTTCAAGGGTCTCCTCTTCCTGGGAGCCGGGGCGATCATAAGAGAGACGGGAACCGGAGAAATAGATAAACTGGGTGGCCTCTTAAAAAAAATGCCCTTAACAGGGACCCTGTTTCTCCTTGGTTCTCTGGCAATCTCCGGTCTTCCCCTCTTCAACGGTTTTATAAGTGAACTCTTCATTTACGCAGGAGCTATAATCGGCGCGGTCAGTTCGGAAGGGGCTATCCTGCCCATGGTTTCTGCCCTGGCAATATTATCCCTGGCCCTCACCGGCGGACTCGCCGCCGCAGGTTTTACCAAGCTGTTCGGTACTGTTTTCCTGGGAAGAGGAAGAACAGAGTCCTTGACCGAAATACTTCCTGTCCCGGGGATGATGAAGACGGGGATGATTTTTCTGATACCACTCATTGTACTCATCGGTATGGCAAGCTTCCTTGTACTGTCATTCCTGGAGAGACCAATCCTCCTTCTTACAGGAGAAGCGATCCTGCCGGCCTTTCTTCAATTAAAGGATATCACTTCAACCCTCAGCCTCATCCTTGGATTTATACTGGGGGCCATGATTATCTGTTTTTTCATCTACAGGCTGAAAGTCAGGGGTAAGGCGGTTGTACAATCGGAAACCTGGGGTTGTGGTATCTCCGGGGGTGATGCATCTGTTCAGTACACCGGGTCCTCCTTCACGGCCCCCATAACAGAGAGGTTCGGCTCCTTATTGGCAGCCCGGAAAGAGCTGCACGCGGATGAAAAAATATTTCCACAGAAATCGTGGCACCTGAAAACCCGGGTTGAAGACTGGTTTTTATCGGGCGTTTTTATCAAAATCATTCAGGTTTTAGATAAAGGACTGGCCTTACTCAGATGGTTTCAGTGTGGAAAAGCGGGAATTTATGTCCTGTACATCGCCCTGACAGTCCTGATACTCATTATATGGAAGTTCTTAATATGATTATAAATTTACTATTCTCTCTGGCTGTTGCCCTCCTGTTTTCCCCCCTCCTCTGCGGCATCATAAACAGAATAAAAGCCCTCTTTGCGGGGAGAAAGGGGGCGCCCCTCCTGCAGATGTATTTTGATCTTTACCGCTTGTTCAGGAAACAGACCTTGGTAAGCAGGACAACAACCCTTGTTTTTCTAATAAGCCCGGTCATAATATTTGTAACAAGCCTTTCGGCGGTAATCTTTGTCCCCATACTCCCCGGGGGCGGATATATATCCTTCACCGGAGATTTCATCCTCCTCTTCTACCTTCTTGGACTGGGGCGATTTTTCCTGGTCATCTCCGCCCTGGATACGGGTTCACCCTTTGAGGGAATGGGAGCAAGCAGAGAGGTCTTCTTCTCTGCCATGGCCGAACCGGTTATCTTCATTGCCATGCTGACGATATTAAGACTGAATGGCGCAGAGAGTTTTACGGAAGCCATAAGTACGGAAACAGGAAAAAACTGGATAATACTGGCCCTGACCGCCATCCCCCTATTCATTGTCATGCTGGCGGAAAATGCAAGGCTCCCTTTTGATGACCCGAACACTCATCTGGAACTGACCATGATCCACGAAGTCATGATCCTGGATAACAGCGGTCCGGGGCTCGCCCTCCTTGAATGGGCGGCCGCTATAAAGCTCTGGTTGTTTTCGCTGATAATCGTGAAAATCCTACTTCCGGTTACAGCCCTTTCCCCGGGAATATATTTCGCAGTGACAATTCTATCGGTACTCCTTATCTCCATGATAGTAGGCGTCGTAGAATCGGTTCTGGCCCGTTCGTCTTTACCAAAGGTCCCCCAGCTTCTCTTCAGCTCGGGAATAATCGCTTTCCTGGGATTCTTTCTATCCTTCAGTAACTTTTTTGTGTGGTAATAAATGCAATATAATATACTCATTCTTCTATCATTATTAATCGTACTCAGTAATATTTTTCTTCTTGGATCAAGCAGGACCGGAGCCATGATAAGGGGGGTCACATTCCAGGGAGTCGTCTTAAGTCTCCTCCCCCTCTTCATCCCGAGCGAGGCGGGAAAGATTGTTGAACTCCTGATCCTGGCAATCATATCCATCGCCATAAAGGGATTTATAATTCCTCATTATCTCCGAAAGGTAACAAGGAATGTACTGACAAAAAAAGAACTCCACCCCTATGTGGGATATTCATGGTCGGTTATTTTCGGCCTGCTCATTTCCTATGGATCCTTTTATTTTATAAAGAAACTACCCTTCATGTATTTAAGTGTATCCTCTTTCAATACGGCAGCAGCCTTTGCTTCGATAATCATCGGGATGTTTATTATTGCCACCAGGAGAAATATCATAGCCCAGATAATCGGCTACCTTGTTTTTGAGAATGCCGGGTTTATCCTTGGAATTTCCATAGCATCATCACAGCCCCTCTTCATTGAAATTGGGATACTCCTGGATCTTCTGGCGGGTATCGTGATCATGGTAGTGGCTGTAACACACATTCATCTGTATTTTGATTCGGTGAACTCAGAGTCCCTGGAGAGGTTGAATAAATGATTCCGACAGAACTTATTTCAATAGCAATTACAGGAACCTTCCTTACAGGGATTTTAATTCCCCTTAAATTGATCGATCAGAAAAAAATGATCCGAATTCCTTTATGGAGCTCCCTGCTTGTATCGCTCCTCTCAATATACTTTACCATCGCCCTTCACAGAAATGGAGCTTTCCTGTTTTTTGGTGAAACCTTCATTGTTGATAAACTTTCACTCTACCACCTCTTCCTTATCAACCTGGTTTTCCTGAGCTCCGGAATCTACATGCAGGACTATTTTAAAAAAGCCCGGGCGAAAGGAGTTCAGTCGGTTTTTCATTTCCAGAGGTTCTCCATGCTCTGGCAGGCTTTTCAGCTGATGCTGATGATTGTGATCTTATCCAATAATATCGGTCTTACCTGGGTGGCCATTGAGGCGACGACGATTCTATCAACCTTCCTTATTATTTCCGAATCAGATTCACTCTCCCTGGAGGCCATGTGGAAATACCTTCTTGTGTGCTCCATCGGGATAGGCCTTGCCTTCATTGGAACAATCCTTGTGGCGGCAGCTGGGAGAGAATTTACCGATACTGCCAGCATGAATACCTTCAGCGGTTTAAGCCTCCACGCTTCGCACCTGAACCCCGATTTGATGCTTTTTGCTTTTATTTTCATTGTGGTTGGTTTTGGAACCAAGGCGGGGCTTGCGCCCATGCATACCTGGCTTCCGGACGCTCACAGTCAGGCCCCGACTCCCGTATCCTCCGTTTTCTCGGGAGTCATGTTGAACGTGGCCCTCTTTGTAATTATGAGATACCTTCCCATAGTCGAAGGTTCCATGGGGGAAAGCGGTGATGCTCATTCGATCCTCATCCTCCTGGGGTTCCTCTCCCTGCTATTTGCAGCGGTCTTTATTCCGATTCAACATGATGTAAAAAGACTCCTGGCATACTGCAGTGTTGAGCACATCGGAATTATCGCCATCGGACTGGGTCTCGGGGGTGCAGGAACCACGGCAGCTCTCTTCCACAGCCTGAACCACTCCCTGTCGAAGATACTGGCCTTCTTCTCATCGGGTTCTATAATCCACACCTATGGAACCCGGGATATGAGAAAGATAACAGGGGTCTTCCGCAGAATGCCCATATGGGGAGGTGCATTCCTTATTTCCATGCTGGTCCTCATGGGAGTCGCCCCGTTTTCTATTTTCATGAGTGAGTTCATGATCGTTGAGACGGCATTTAATGGAAAAAGATATGTGCTGTTCACATTATTCATGATGGGAACAATCGCCATCTTCATAAGCATGCTTAAATATGTTCTTGATATGATTTTTAAACCCGGCATTAATAATTCAACAGGCCTGGAAAAGGTTAGATTTTCCAATCGGTTAATCATATACATTTGTATTGCCGCCTTCCTGCTTCTTGGGTTCTGGGTACCACCGGGGATGATGAATTTTCTTGAGGGTGCGGCCGTTATCGTTGAAAAGGGGATTAGAATATGAGCAGGAATTTGAATAAAGGAATAACCGTAAAATACAATAAGATGATCCCCCTAAGCGAGATTCCCCTTCTGGCGGAAGGAGATTTCCGCAATGCGGTGCTGGAGTTAACGCAAGAGGGCTGGCGTTGTAACGCCTTCTTTTCGATGATCAATAAGGGATCAGGATCAAGACTCATGATGATCCTATCGGATGATCACCAGGGTGTAAGCCGGGCTTTATGCCTGAAAGTCGAAAACAATACATTCCGATCCCTTTCAACGGAAGATGAGCAATTTCACCTGTTTGAACGGGAAATATACGAGCAATCCGGTATCATGCCCGGGGGACACCCATGGCTTAAACCCGTCAGGTTCCCCAGGGGTCAAGTGGAAAGTATGGATTTCTTTAGAATGGAAGGCCCGGATGTCCACCAGGTAGCCGTAGGTCCGGTACATGCAGGAATAATTGAACCGGGTCATTTCCGGTTTCAATGCCATGGCGAAACGGTATACCACCTGGAGACATCCCACGGATTTCAGCATAGGGGGATCGAAAAAGCCATTGCGGCAGGACCCGCGAAAAATACCCTTTTAAAAATCGGGGTAACAGCCGGGGATTCCACCATAGCTCACACCATGGCTTACTGCCAGATATTTGAAACATTCACAGAAACAAGGATCAGCGCCCGGGCGGAGGCTATCCGGGCCATCGCCCTGGAGCTCGAGCGCTGTGCCAATCATATTGGCGATCTTGGTGCCCTTTCGGGCGATGTGGGTTATCTGCCTACAGCCTCTTACTGTGGAAGGATAAGAGGGGAGTTTCTTAATATGAGTGCCCTCCTTTGCGGAAACAGATTTGGAAGGAATCTTGTCTGCCCCGGGGGAACCAGCATGGATATCGATGATGGTATAAAAACCGAACTCCTTAAACGGCTCGATGCGGGGAAGAAAGATTTTTTGAACGCCGCCGCCCTGCTCTGGGACTCCCCTTCGGTTTTGGCCAGGTTTGATGCCACCGGAACAGTATCCGGGGAAACCGCCAACAGGATTGGTATGGTGGGTCCTGCTGCCAGGGCCAGTGGTTGCCAAAGGGATATCCGCAAGGATCACCCCTCGGGATATTACCACCTCTCCTTCATCCCCGTATCCACAGCCGAGAGGGGTGACGTTAATTCCAGAGCCTATGTAAGGTGGCTCGAAGTTCAGGAGTCGATCAAATTTATTGAAAAACTCCTAAAGGAACTCCCTGAAGGTGAAACCCTGAAAACCATTAATAAAAGTCTCGCACCCGATTCTCTGGCCATATCCTTTATTGAAGGGTGGCGGGGAGAGGTCTGCCATGCGGCTGTCACAGAGAGTTCCGGTCGTTTTAAGCAGTACAAAATAGTCGACCCCTCTTTTCACAACTGGCTGGGCTTATCCCTGGCGTTGAGAGGTGAAGAGATATCTGATTTCCCGGTATGCAATAAAAGTTTTAATCTTTCATACTGCGGTTTTGATCTATAAATTTTATTGAGGATTATTGAGAGTTATGATAAAGGCATTAAGAGCAAGATTTTTTCAGAAACACAGAACCATAAAATTTCCCAAAACCATTCCCCCCCTTCCGGAAAGGTATTTAGGGGTACCGAAAATCGATCGATCTAAATGTGTTTCCGGCTGCACAGCCTGCATGGAGATCTGTCCGGTGGATGCCATATCTCAAAATAAAAAATCAGGCATAAAAAATTCAGACGCCAAAAACACAGGACTCCTGATTGATCTTGGAAAATGCATATTCTGCGGAAAATGTGCGGAAGCCTGCGAACATGATTCTCTTGTCTTCACAAAAGATTTCCGGATGGCGGCCACAGATCGTAAAGGGCTTATTATCTGTGAATCTGAAGAGTTAAAACGTGCTGAAAAACTCAGGGCGGAAATTTTGAGAATTTTCAAACGGTCTTTAAAACTGAGGCAAGTGAGCGCCGGAGGCTGTAACGCCTGCGAGGCGGATATTAATGTCCTGGGAACAATAGGATGGGATCTTGACCGGTTCGGAATAAAGTTTGTGGCGTCACCGCGACATGCCGACGGCCTTGTGGTCACGGGACCCGTCACAAATAATATGCGAGAGGCCCTCTTAAAAACCTATGAAGCCATACCCTCACCAAAGATAGTCATTGCCGTGGGTAGCTGTGCTGTTTCGGGTGGATTATTTTCAGATCATGATGAAACAGGAAGCGGAGTGGATACGATTATTCCGGTGGACCTCTTCATCCCGGGCTGTCCTCCCAACCCCCTGACAATCCTGGATGGACTCCTCAGAATTCTGGGACGAATTCATTGAACAGATAATCGGGTAGGACAAAAAAGGACAGCCAACAGGCTGCCCTTTATTACTAAAATTTCAAAAGCACTCTTTATCTGCCTATGTGGCAAAGGGTTTATCAATCATCCCAATAACCCGTTTTACAGCTTGCAGGTAATTGATATTCTCAAAGTTATCCACACCGACATCTTTCATTGTTTTAAGAATATCTTCGAGTACTGTCGATTCTGAATTGATTGATACCAGTTTTGCGCCATTTATCCACACATTGGCCACTTCACAAATTGTGTCATTAACCATGTATCCAAATCTCTGTTTTTCCACACGAACAGCCTTTAACAAATCATTCGATCTGACCATCGTTAAAAACTCATCCAGAGTATATGTCTCTTTTTCCAGGGCGGGCATATCCACAGCGAAGGCAGGAAAAACCTCATTCTCAAGAACATCTCTGGAGATTGGAAACTCACCTTTCATCAGGGGGTTCCACTGCTCAAGACCATCCTTTTCCTGAATGAATGTTTTTATATCCATTTTTCCACCACGAATCTTTGTATTGTTTTTGTCGTTTGTAGCAGAAACAATATAGATCTCTTCTGAACTTCGTTCCCAGACCTTCTCTGGAACGGGTACTGATAATCTTGCCATCCTTTCAGAGGCAGCGTCAAACTCCCTTCCAAATGTTCTGAACTCAAAACGGGGATCAGAAATTGCCCCGACTTCTAAATTTGGCTTGCTCATATTATCTCCTTAGTATTTATTTAATATACAACCTGACTGAACACATTCTGGACTATGAATAATGCGATAAAAGTAACCACTGCTGAAATTACTGGAGTGGCGACCCATCCGATACTAATCCTTCCCAATATTTTTAGATTAAGATTTCTTCCTCCTTTGGCTATACCAATACCAATTACAGCCCCTACAATCGATTGAGAACTGGAAACCGGGACAAGAGGAAAAGAGGGTAGATTGCGAGAGACTAAAAAACCCTGGAGTCCCTTGGACGCGAAAAGGAATAATACAATTGAACTTGACAATACAACAATGAATGCCGTAATAGGCGAAAGCTGGTATATGCCGGAACCAACAGTCATCATAACCCTTTTGGAATATGTAAAAACACCAATAGCAATTGCCGCTCCTCCCAACAGGAAGAGTTGTTGAACTCCTGTAAATTTCACAAGATTACCCATGGATATATCAGTAAACAAACCGGAGGCACTATTAACAAAAACACCCATAACATTAGCAATGTTATTGGCACCAAGACTGTATGAGCCAAATGCCCCCGCAGCCAGCAATAGTGCTCTTGTTAATCCATCCAGGCGAATAAGATGTATCTTTGATCTTTTTAAGATGCCGGTAATTATGAAATACAGAATTATAGCAAAGACGGCGGATAGTACAGGAGAAAAGACCCAGGTTCCCACAACCTTTGTTAATGCTCTATAATCTATTTCAGATCCGGAAAATAGATTCCAGCCAATGATAGATCCTACTATTGCCTGAGAAGTTGAGACCGGGAGGGCGGCTTTTGTCATCCAGAATACCGATAGAGCCGCAGAAAGGGCGACCGTAAAGGCCCCTGCCAGCTCACTGATTGCTCCTAGCTTTCCAAGGGTATGAGAAGCACCGCTTCCGCTGATCACCGCTCCGAGAATTACAAAAACACTGCATAAGGCCGCGGCTTTCCTAAAGCTGACCATTCGAGTTCCAACAGCCGTACCCCATACGTTTGCGGCGTCATTAGCCCCCAGAGACCAGCCTAAAAACAGTCCACTTGAAAGAAAGATTATTACACTTATCATCAGCTCCCTGCTTATATACTTCTTTTTATGGTGTAAATATCGAGACGATCGGCCACGTCTTCCGCCTCATCCGCTAGCATTGAAATTCTTTCTGCAAAATATCTCATATGTACCTTCAGGCTGAACTTATCAATAAAATCCCCATCAAAAGCCTTGCGCATTATGCGTTCTTCGATTTTATCGGCTTCATGCTCCCAAAAATGGACCTTCACAAGACAATCCGGAACTTTCGAAATCTCTCTGAAAAATGCTCTCGATGCGGAGACCAATTCAGAGACACATTGGGACGATGCTTTGGTAAGCTCTATAAAATCATCACTTAACTCCGGCCACACTATTGGTTTCTCGATGGAGAATCTAACCATGACCTTTTCAATTGTATCGAAGACATTATCCAGGGTTTCAAGAAGGCCGAGAACATCCCCTCGAGCATCCGGAATCAGGAGCTCTTTATAAAGGGTGTATTTTATATCCCTCCTGATTTCATCACTTTCACTTTCAAGTTTTTCAATTTCAAGTGTTCTTTGTTCGAAATATTCCTGTTTTAATTCAAAATAAGCAGTTATCGATTTTTCAAAAATCAAATTCGCTTTAATAAGATTTTCTAAGTACTTATCAATATTGTTTTCAATGGATTTTGCCCGGTTAAATAACATGGTACTTCTCCTGAATCTCTTGACGGTTATATAATCATAAAATCGTTGAAACATTTAGTCTAATCAAATATAGTTATTGAAGGTATAATCTATCTTTATATAGGATAAACTTCTTACCTCGGGGAAACATGAAATGGATTTATATAAACTTAAATCTTTCTATACTGTTGCCAAACTCGGAAGCTTCAGCAGAGCGGCCGAAATTTTATTTTTAACTCAGCCGGCAGTAAGTGCTCAGGTCAAGGAACTCGAATATGAGTATAAAACAAAACTATTCGACAGGGTCGGCAGAAAAACAAAGTTAACCCAATCAGGAGAGGTCCTGTTAACCTTCGCCAAAAACATTCTCGATACATATGATGAGTCTCATTTTGCAGTTGATATGCTCAAAGACGCTAAAGATGGTATTGTAAAAATCGGAGTCAGTGGCCTCTCCGGGTCCAGGGTTCTGCCATCCTATGTATCTAAATTCAAAACCGAATTTCCTGAGGTTTCCTTTTCCATGCAGGTGCTAAAATCAGCTGAGATCATAGACTCTATAAAACAGAATAAGTTTGATCTGGGCATTGTGGTTAACAGCGATTCCAAAATTAATAAACCCGAATTAATTGAACACATCCTTTACAAGGATAAAATTGTAATCGGTGTAAGTAAAAACCACCCATTAGCCAAAAAGAAAAGTATAAGCGTCAGTGAATTATCAAATTTACCCCTCATCGTTTCTCTTAAAAACACGGTATCACGACAAGGCCTGGATAAATTATTCCGAAAATTCTCTATTCCATTTAATATTGAATATGAAATCGACAGTACAATCATGACAAAATCAATGGTGGAGAGAAACCTGGGAGTAGCTTTTTTCAGTACCCTTGATGTGCAAAGGGAAGTTAATTCCAACTGGATTCATTCTCTCGAAATTGAAGATGTTCCTTTTCATAGATACATAATTGTTATTCATCACAAAAATCGTGATTTATCCCCGACAGTTAAAGCCTTCCATAATTTTATTTTTAACCCTGAAAAACAGGAAGAGTTTATAAGAGAAAATGGTCCTGATTGCATTTGAAAGACTCAATTAAATTGTACCGGACTTAAGCCCGGTACTGATATAGTTATTTTTCAAAGAAATCTTTTAAAAGTGGTTGAAGTTTCTTTCTTGAAATCCCGAGATTTTTCTGATTATAGAACAGACAACTTCCTTCATTATCAATATCCAGCTTTTCAAGCCCCATCTCTGTAGTCTCAAGAAAGTCAATGGTACGGGAACGAAGAGCTTCATCCTTAATATAAACCACCAACTGCCGTGTAAACTCAGGTGCTGTAAAAGCATTCATTGCAAAGAGAATATCAAGATTTCGTTCGGAAAGGTACCGATCACAGGCTTTGGATATATCAGGATCTTTCTGGATCCATTTCTCTATCGGTTGAAGTACAGCGCCTATCCCGCATTTTACGGAACCAAACTGCCACTCCTTATAATCTTTTCGAAGTAAATCATAGCTCCCCAGGGAAGACACATTAAATTTTTCAAACTGAAGCTTATCAAAGAGTATCTTCTGATCAAGACCAGTAATTTTAACAATTGCTGCCGCAGCCTTCTCATCGTCATCCGTAACTCTTCCGGCCGCAGGATCCAGATTAACAGTGTCAAGTAAAATTGTTCCAAGAAGAAGGGTGCACAAAGGGGTTGTGATAGAATTGCTTTGGTTTTTCAGAAAAGATTCTGCAATAATAGTTGAAGCCGAACCGACGGGTCTTATATCTACATCTGCGCTCGAAGGATAAGTTTTCTCATCCGCATGATGATCAATTATTCCGGTAACAGTATCTATCAGATTTTCCTGATCACTGCCAATTTTATTATGATCTACGAGAACCAACTTCAGGTTACCCGACTCTTTCAGTCGTAAAAGATCTATATCTTCTGCAAACATCAACAGATCAAGATTCACTCCGGCCTCATTAAAAAGGAATACCGCTTCCGTTCTCAGCTTAAAATCAGCTCTGGGAATATTTATAAGTGGAAAAGGATTCGACGAGGCATCACTTAAATATAAGTACCATGCACAGGTGACGGCAGAGACCATTGAGTCCAAATCTGCGGCTTCATTACCCATAACAACAGTAACAGGCTTATCATATGAAAAATTGCTTTTTAGTTCCTCAAGGAACGAAATCATATCCTTACTCATTTATTTCTCCTCTGAATCATTATCATCTCAATCATGAGTTTAGGAAAGTGAATTAACTATCAAACCTTTTTATGCAATATATAATTAAGTTTGATTGTACAGGTCAGAGTATTTACCGCATTATATTTATAAGGAAAATTTTATGAGTGGTATAATACCAGATTGGGAATGGAGAACTTTCGGTAAAGAAATTCCTTTAAAGGTAGATCTGAATATTTGGCAAAGGACTATCAGAATAGAAAGTTCCGATATATATATCATTTCAACCATTGCAGAAGATTGTTTCAGGATTCAGGAGGGTATACTGATAATAGATCGCCTTCATCAGGTAAATGCGGATGGTTTAGAACAGTGGTTACCAGAGTCTAAATTTGAATTCCCCATAAATATCGAAGAAATAAAAAGTGTATATAAGCTTTTCAGGCTTTCAATGCCGAGTCTAACAGAAAAAGAGTATAAAAAAGAAGAGTTTATTCAGATAGTAAAAAGGAACAGCAGACTTATACTCTCTAAAATAGATAAAGTAATCCATATTTATGATATCAGGGATTGTATTGTAGAAAAGGCTGATTTACGGATAGATGGAGAAAGTATTGTTTCAATAGCAGTAAAAGATCCGGATGCCCAGCTCATAAAAAAAACACTTATACATCTGGGAATTGAAGGAAGGGAGAATAAAAGTTATACAAGTGCAATTAAACTGAGCCAATCCAATTTGCTCAGTTAAAAAATAAACAAGGAGTTTGTGATGAAAAAAGCGTTATTTATTTTCGTACTGTTAGGTATTATATCTCTTGCAGTTTACTCTGGAGGACAATCGGATGATGGAGCTGCATTTCCATCAAAACCTATTAAGTTAGTTGTATATCTGGATCCAGGTGGAGCCGGTGATATTCTTGCCAGAAAATTCACAGATATTGCCAGCAAATATACAGATGCAACCTTTGTAGTAGAAAACAAACCCGGTGCAGGCGGGATTGTCGCTATGGAGTATGTAGCCACTACTAATCCGGATGGATACACCTTAATGTATATGACAAAATCAAACATATCCAAGCTTGTAACAACAGATTCCGAACTGGATCCCATGACCTTCGACTGGATATCACTGATGCAGATAGATCCCGAATGTGTTATTACAAATATCAACAATCCTGTTCACACCTGGGAACAGGTAGTAGCCGATGCTAAAGCCAAAGGAGGCTCTCAGTTGTGGCTCGGGCCTGCCGCAGGTGGACTTGACCATGTTACAGCCCAGGCTATCTGGAAAGCTGCCGGTATTGAAGCAAGCTGGGTCCCTTTTTCGAGCGGAGGAAAAGCCAAAGCAGCACTCCTGGGAGAGCAGGGTATAACCTATACGGGAAATCCCGGAGAAATCATCGGAAAACCCGATTTCATGATTGCCGGAATTTGTACAGAAGAAAGACTTCCTCAATTCCCTGATGTACCAACCTTTAAAGAACTCGGATTGGATGGTTTAGAGAACGAGGTTATGTGGAGAGGTTTTGCTGTTAAGAGGGGAACTCCCGACAACATCATTGAATGGTATGATGATATTTTCGAAAAAGTAACAAATGATCCCGATTGGATTGCAGCATATGAGCCGATGGGGAATATGATAGTTCATAAAACCAGAGACGAATTCAACGAGCTTGTGCAGAATGATTATGATGCCTACAAAGCCGCTCGTTAATACGTCCTTATAATTTTAAGAAAACAGCACTCGATGGAAAATCTCAGTATTTTCCATCTTGTTCTGTTTTACAGGAATCTAAGATTTTCGATACAGCAGGAATTTTATGGAATTAATTAAATTTTTCGGAAAAGGTGCCGGGTTGTGGATTATAACAGCAGTAATGGCCGTTATTTTCCTTGTATCCTTATTTATTATAATTAGATCATCAAAAAGAAAATTTGCAGGAAGGATACTTCTCCCCCTCTTTTTTATGGAAGCTGCCCTGATATTTGGGATAATGGTTCTTGGATTTCCGGATAAGGGAGATGTGGTGGGGCCGGGGGTTGTCCCGGCTTTATGGCTTTTTGGCATATTCGGGTTAAGCACTTTTTTATTCATAAGGGGTTTACTGGGTCATGAACAGGAAGATCCAGGCTGGGGTCATACAGGTAAAGTCGCAATCATCATTGGAATGACTATCTTTTATATATATATCATGCAGATAATAGGATATAGCCTGGCGACTGTTATCTATATTATCGGAAGTATGTATTTTCTTTCGTACAGACGGTGGAGAGTTATGATTACCCTCTCTGCAGGATGGATCCTTTTTTCTTACTTTGCATTTTATCGTCTTCTCTATGTACCTCTGCCCAGAGGTCGTTTAATAGAGTGGATCTTCGGTTAAGGAGCGGCTATTTATATGGAATTACTATCTAATCTTTTTCAGGGATTTGGATACCTGGCAGGTATCCAGCCAATTATTGCAATAGTCGCTGGCGTCATCCTGGGAATACTGGCGGGAGCAATGCCGGGTCTTTCCCCTTCGATGGGAGTGGCTCTTCTGGTCCCATTCACCTACAGTCTGTCTCCTCAGGTTGCCCTCATCCTCCTTGTTTCAATTTATATTGCGGCAAACTATGGCGGCTCCATTACAGCGGTTACGATCAACACACCGGGAACCCCATCAGCTGTTGTAACAGCCTTCGATGGATATCCGCTGACACAGCAGGGAAAAGCCGGTATAGGACTCGGAACTTCATTGGTAGCCTCTACAGTGGGGGGAATAATCGGGACTATCATTTTAATATTCTTTTCGGTTCCTCTTGCCCGTCTGGCAGTTAAATTGCATCCTGCAGAATATTTTGCTCTGGCTGTATTCGGCCTCACAACCGTAGCCTCATTGGGAGGTAAAAACTGGGCAAAAGCCTTCCTGGCCGCCATGATAGGACTCCTGATAAATACTATTGGAATTGACCCATTTTCAGGAGTGAAAAGATTCACTTTCGGTACATACAAACTCTTTGACGGGTTTTCATTAATCCCGGCACTGATAGGGCTTTTCGCTTTAAGTGAAGTATTTTCGAAAATTGAAGAGTATAAACTGGAAAAGGGAGCGGAAACAAAATTTGAGAAAACCAAGTGGCCAAGTGTCGGGGATTACTGGAAGCTAAAAGTCTCGATTATCAGGTCATCCATTATGGGAACCCTGATCGGAATTTTCCCGGGAGCCGGAGCTACGATAGCGGCCTTTCTCTCCTATGATCTTGCCAAGAAAACCAGTAAACATCCGGAGACCTTTGGAAAAGGGAACCCCGAAGGGGTAGCAGCCGCAGAAGCAGCAAACTCCAGCTCGGTAGGAGGAGCACTGGTTCCCCTCCTGGCTTTGGGAATTCCTGGAAGTGCCACAACAGCGGTTCTCGTCGGTGCTTTGATGATCCACGATATAGTCCCGGGCCCACTGCTCTTTACCGAGCGACCGGATATTATTTATTCACTTTTTGCTGCATTATTAATTGCCAATATAGTCATGCTCGTTCTTGGGCTTTTTGGTGCCAGGCTGTGGATAAAAGTTACTGTCATTCCCAAAAAAGTACTTCTCCCCGTTATCCTTGCCGTATCGATCATTGGAAGTTTCGCCGTACACTACTCGTTCTTTGATGTAGCCACCTGTATAGGTTTTGGTATTGCAGGTTGGATCCTAAAGAAATACGGTTATCCTGGAGCACCAATCGTACTGGGAATGGTACTGGGTAAGCTGGCGGAAACAAACTTCAGAAGAGCAGTAATTATGGGTGGATATAATATTTTCTTTACAAGGCCTGTAAGTATAATCCTGCTTTTACTTGCCATACTCTCTTTCGGAGTTCCTCTTTATCAGACCTATAAAGCAGGGAAAAAGGAAAAACTTCAGAACAGTCAAAGCAGCTCTTCATAATTAAACCAACCTGCTGCAAACAACAAAGGGCTACCTGTAATGGGCAGCCCTTTTTGAATTTATTCTTTAATCCAAAGAATACGATCCGCAATATAAGCAATTTGCCCATTAATCCTGGAAAAATAAGAGATTAGATCCAGATGAACAGAAGATGTAGCCAACGATTCTTCAAGGCCCTTATGCAGCCTTTTTATATGGAGCTTTTTATATTTTTCCTCTTCCTTATTTTTATAATTCTTGCTTATTTTTTTTGCGAGAACCTTATCATCATTCAATAATGCATTAAAAAGTTTTTTATAGTTCTTGTTTAACTTACGAAGTAGTTTTTCCAGTTCAAAAAAACCTTCTTCTGAAAATTTAAGGTTTTGATCTATCTTTTTGGAGGCAAGAATCATAATATTTTTATCAACAATGTCTCCGATTGATTCCAGCTCATTTTGAATGTACATATAATTCATACATTTCCGGGACTCTATTTCGGTCAACTCTTCCTGAGAAAGCTTGGCCAGAAAAGAAATTATAATCTGGTGCAGTATATCCACCTTCGAGTCCATCTCCTGAATATTATCTATGACCCTGGTGTCTTTACTTCTGAATGCCGATTTTGTTTCCAGCAACATTACCTGAATATATTCGGCTACCCGCATAATCTCTTTCTTTACCATCATTAATGATAAATCAACACTCTGGGCAATATGTTTTTCCTTGATATAAATGGCACCAAAGGGTTTATCTTCCTCTCTCTCGGGGAAGATCCTATTAAAAACCTTTACGATAATGTTCAAGCAGGGAAAGACTATGAAATGGTTGATAACCGGCATGAACGTGAAAGCCATGGCAATTTGTCTGGCAAGACTTTCGGTTCGAAGAACCTTAAAGCAGAACCATTTTATGCCCCAAATATAAAGTCGCTCACCCTGATATGGGATCATCAATAGAATAAATACCCAGACAACACCTATCATCTGAAAAACAACATGTATATAGGCAGATCGCTTAGCTTCCCAGTTAAGTGTGAGGCTGCCTAATACCGCCGTGATGCAAGTGCCTACGGCAGCACCCAGATTGATAGGAATAGCCTGCTCGAGGGAGATTGTCCCGGCCATGGCCATGGCAATTGTAATTCCAGTTGTAGCTCCGGAAGATTGAATTATCATTGTAAAAACAAGTCCCAGCAGTATACCAAGAATAGGTGTCTCTACATTTTTCATAAGCAGAATAAAAGGCTCATAAGTTCGAAGGGGTTTTAATGACGAAGACATCATATCCATGCCCAAAAAGAGCAGCCCGAATGTAAAAATCGTCATTGCTATATGTCGATTCCTTTTCGTCTTGGCTACTAAAGAAACTATAAATCCCAATGCCACAAGCAAGGTGGCGAATTTAGTAATTGAGGGAAAAGCGACCAGCTGAGGAAGAAGGGTAGACCCAAGTTCAGCTCCAAGAGTTACAGCCAGACTCTGCTGAAATGTCATAAGCCCTGCTCCGACTAATGCCGCTTCCAGAACAGTGGTGGCAGAAGAGGATTGATTTATTGCGGTAATCCCCAGCCCGGTTAAATATCCACGGACCTTTCCCCGGGTTAATGTCATCATTATTGATTTCATTTTGCCACTGGCAATCGCTGTCAAATGTTTGTTCATCTCCATCATTCCAAAAAGAAAAATGGCGAGCCCTCCAAAGAGGGTAAATAGATTCCAAATTGTCATAGTACGCATCCTAAGTTGATTATATTTTTGATAGTTTATTGTTCATCTAATTCAGCAGCAGCCGAGAAAAATGGACCAAGATAAGTTTTTAATAAACTGTTTTTTTCATTTACATCCTGAAGTAAATCCAGAATTTCTACAGAGAGGCCTCCATTTAACAGCAGCTCCTGAGAATCAATACAATCTGAAAGAAGAGTTTCATAATCATAACAACTTCTCTTCCAGGATGAAAGTAGTTCTAAGTTTACCTTGTAATCATTAAAAAGAACATTGAAAAATAAGTACAATTGTTCAATGCACAATCGTTCTTTGGTAATTATAGAGTAAAAACCTGATAGATTTTTATTTAATTGATCTTGTATTTGGATAAATATCTTATAAATAGTGGTTACAACCTGAAAGATCGCAATAATATTTTTATTTATTGGTTTAAAATCATATTGGGAATCATGAGACAGGACAGTGAGAGATTCATATTTCTTAATATTCATCCTTGCCTCCAGGTTTATATCGTGATAACTACCACCAGGAACAATCCTGGAAATATCATGAATATAAGTAGATAGACGTTTCAATACTGAAACAAGAGATCCGTTGGATTCATCAAAATTCAAAAAATTACTATCAGATTTTTTATTCATATAGGTATTGTAAGTATTCAAACCAGAAAAGATATTACGGTTCACCTTTTTTTTAAGAAACTTTTTGTTACCAAAAATATTTTGCTTATATTTTTTACAGTCTGGTTTTAGCCTGTTATCCATTTAAGGGCCTCCAGATAAAACAATGCAATTTCCATACCAACTTGAAGAAGCTGTGGTTAAATCTCTAACTTCCGATAAAATAAGGAGTTACAAAAACCTATTACCGTAATAAACAACTAATTGATATCTTTGAGAGCGATTATTGATCAGCATTTTAACAAGAGTGTAAAATATTTTTACAAATCAGATTTATTCATTTTTTTCGCAAGGGTGACACGACTGATCCCAAGAACCGATGCAATGCGTGTTTTATTGTTTCCAAATTTTTCTATCAGTAGATCAATCATTTTTTGCTCCACATCAGAAAAAATACCAGGCAGTAGATTTTCCTGACCTTCGTTTTCCTCCAGATAATGAGAGACAAAAGTATCAAGGAGAGCTGTCCCTTCAATATCTCTCTTTTTAGTCATTATATAATCAGGAATCGACGAAGAACGTATTATCGAACCATGTGTATTTATGCACATATTTGTAATCGTATTCTCCAGCTCCCTGATATTCCCGGGCCAGTCATACTCTTCCAGTTTTCCGATAACAGCTTCACTTGCACCCGCAATTTTCCTGTTAATCTTGATATTTGCCTCTTTAACAAAGTGATCCAGCAGTAAAGGAATATCCTCTTTTCGTTCACGAAGAGAGGGAAGCTTTATCCGTGTTACATTGACCCTATAAAAAAGATCCCGTCGGAAGCCCCCTGTTTCAACCTCTTTCTCTAAATCAACATTGGTAGCGGTAATTATCCTTGCCTTTAATTTTATGCTCCTGCTTCCCCCGAGCCTATGAAATTCGCGCTCCTGGAGCACACGCAAAAACTTAACCTGAAATGAAAGGGGCATCTCCCCAATCTCGTCAAGGAAGATTGTTCCTTCACCCGCCGTCTCAAACTTTCCTTTCACCCTTGAATCGGCACCAGTAAAGGCCTGTTTCTCATGCCCGAATAATTCGTTATCTAAAAGTGATTCCGTTAAACCCGAGCAGTTAACCGCCACAAAAGGTTCTTCTTTACGGGAACTGCTGTAGTGAAGGGTTCTGGCGACCAACTCCTTTCCAGTTCCATTTTCCCCTGTGATAAGTACCGTTACATCCTGATTTAGAAGGAGGCCAATCTGTTTAAAAATATCCTGTATAGACTCGGATTTTCCAATGATTCGATTTAAGCTGTAAGTGTTTTTTTGTTCCTCGGTGATGAAACTTACAACATTACTCAGTTTTTTCGATTTCATTGCCCGTTTCAGAAGCATCTGTATTTTATCTATATCCAGAGGTTTTTCCAGATAATCGTAGGCCCCTATAGCCATGGCCTGTATTATGACTTCAAAATCTCCATGACCGGAAATCATTACGACATACAAATCGGGCTGAACCTTTTTTATCTCTTTAAGGACATCCAGCCCATTCTCTCCGGCCAGACTGTAATCAAGAAATACAAAATCAATTCTATTTTCATGAAGATGCTCCATAGCCTTACGGGAGTTAGCAGCACTATACACCTCATGGTCGGCTGACAAAAGAGCCATAAAACTCTTTATTATATTAATCTCATCATCAATTATCAGAATCCCAGCCATAAAATACAGCCTCCTCTTTATCCAACTTAGCAGGGAGTACAATATTAAAACATATCAACCGCCCCTCTTTTGATATATTGATAGTTCCCTTATGACGTTCTATAATGAGTTTGGAAATAGCCAATCCTAAACCGGTACCCTCTTTTTTTGTTGTAAAAAAGGGTTTGAAAAGATCTTCATCCAAAGGAAGTTCTTTGATATCTCCTGTATTACAGATCTGAATATATAGCTCTTGCTTTTCATATTTACATTTTAATATTAAATTTCCGCCATCGGTCATCGCCTGTACAACATTCACAATAATATTCATAAAAGCAATTCTAAGCTTTTCACTGTCTATTTTGATATCTGGTAAATTTTGATCAAAATCGGTTGTTACTTCAATTTCATTTCCCTCTATTATCGCCCCACATAACCTTAGAACGCTCTCGATGACAGTGCGAATATCCTGTTTAATAAAATGCATCCTGCTCGGTCGTGCAAGTTCAAGTAGTTCTTTTACCTTGGAATTAATGCGATCAATCTCTTCCAAAATAATATCTATTTCTTCAGTTGAGGATGGATCAGTCAAATTACGGGACTTTATTATTTGTGTCATCATTTTAATCGAACTCAATGGGTTTCGAATCTCATGAGCTAAACTAGCAGCAACCTGACCAGCGGTGGCCAGCCTTGTCGATTTAAGTAAGTCTTTTTGGAGCCGATTAATCCTTTCATTATATAAATCAACTCTTTGGATTAAGGTATTGAAGTTATCAGCAATGATTCCAAACTCATCTCTTCTATCAAGATGGATCTCTTCATTGCTGTGATCAAAACTGTAATTTGATATTCCAGTTATGATTTTAACAAGGGAATTATTAATATTCCGTGCCAGGAAAAAATAAATCAAAAGCGCGATAAAAAATCCAATGAGAACGATATAAGTAATCTGTTTATTTGAATAATTATAAAGCCTTTGACTATCAGTATTTGAAATCCCCAGGCATACTGCCCCCCAATATTGGTCCCGCAAGAAAATAGGTTCAAGAATTATTGTATAAAGTTTAGAATTTATCTTTTCATTTTTTAAGAATACAGATTCTCCCTTCTTAAGCATGGAGATCGAATCATTAGCCAGAATATCCAGTCCATCGAAAGTGGCGACAATTTTTTTATCCTCTCGATAAATTCCATTATCAAGGAGAGTCAAAGTCTTTAATTTTTCAACAAACTCTTCAGAGAATAATTCTCCCGTCATAAATAGGCCTATAATCTCGCCTTCATGATTTATGGGTGCTACCGCCCGTATGGCAAACCCTGACTGGCCGTATTCAAAAGAAACATTTGATTTTCCTTCAAGACCTTCCTGAATCACCCATTGATCACTTTTTATATCACCTGCTAATTCCGGATTATGTCCCCGAAAAATAACCTTTCCGGAAAAATCTTCAATTTCTATAATATCGACAAGGTTCATTTCATAAAAATCAATGAGCTCCTCTTCAAACCCGACTGTATCATCATTGATCAAACGTTCAACAATGAACTCCTTTTTGGAATAGGAGGAAACGATAGTAAGGCACTTATCCTCGATCATTTTAAATTCATTAAAATACAACGAAACACCTTCCCGAAGGCGGTCCTCCGTACTGAGTCGCATTGTATTATTTAAAGTGTAGTAATTTACCCAAAACGAACAGATTCCAGGGATAGCAATAATCAAAAAGAACGCAAATAGAATTTCTCTGTTTAATTTGTAATTAAAGAATCTCAATAAAAATACTCCTGATACCAATTATAAGTCCGACTACTCAGTATAGGGGTAAAGATGAATATTTCAAACCATTAGTTCATGAATAATCTGATGGAATTTATCACTCTCTTCCCATAGAGGGCTATGTGCAGATTCTTCAAATATAAAGAGCCTCTTTTCAGGGGCTGTAATCTTCTCATAATACTCCCAGAGGAGGTGCTGAGGAGTTAGCCTGTCATGACGACCTGAGAAAAAAAAGAGAGGCATACTGAATTTTTTTATCTCCATCGGAAAATCGATCCCCTTTAGATCATAACCAATAGTACTCAAGGATAGATTGATCCCCGTTAGTGCCCGACCAAGATTCTTCCCCCGGTATTCCTTACAAATCAGCAGGTTAAGGAGAACTGCAAAGGTAGAACTTTTGCCCAATGAATCTCCCTTGTATTTGCCGACTAGCTGCTTTACCTTAACAGTACCTTTTAAGCCGGATTTATAAAATCCATCCACAGGCCTGCCAACAGATAAAAGCATCTTCAATCCTTTTTTATCATTTCTTGCTTCTGCCTCATGCAGGAGCCAATCGTAACAGCTTGATTCATTTTTCGATGCATTAACAAATTGTGATATACCGAAATAGGCAGCATAATCATCCGGGTATCGAATAATTGTCTTCAAAGCCAGTGTTGTACCGAAAGAATGCCCCATCAGATATATTTTATCCTTTTTATATTGATCTTTAAGATATATGGTGAGAGAGCAGGTATCTTCCACAAGCTGATTTATAGTCAAGCTGTCCCGGTCCAAATCCTTTGAATTGGATCGGCCAGTCCCTCTCTGATCCCAGGTAACAACAAGAAAATCTTTTTCCAGGGGTTTATTCCACTTACGGAAAAGATTCATACTGGGAGTCCCCGGGCCTCCATGAAGTATGAGAAGCACAGGTTTATTCTTATCACCTCTTATGGCCAGCCATTGGGTGGAATCATTTATGATTATTGAAAAGTATTCATCCATCATCATTTCATGCTCCTGCCTTCAAATTAAAAATGTTGTCTAAATTCTCAATATAAAGCTTTTCCAGAGAAATACCTGTCATATGAGCTACCAGAGGTGTACCGTAATAAATACTGCTTATTAAGTTGTTGGTTTTATGAATATCTATTTCCTTCGGCAGTTCCCCCGAATCAACAGCCTCCTGCAGGTGCATGACAATCTGATCGTCCAATGAGAGTGGTGTGATAATCTCACCCATATCGAAAAGCAGGAGCTTTTCATAATCTTCAAGAACAAGTCCGGCAGGCCTCTCGGTGAGTTTGGAAACATAAGTGATAAAGGCCAATAAAATCTCCAGAGCAAGCTCCGTCGAAGCAGTATCATGGAAGATACTATATATTCCAATTTTACCCTGTTCCCTGACCAGCCTTGCTATACTCATTTCACGCCTGTAATTCCAGACTAGCATATAAAAAAGAAGGAGATCTTCCTTTTTCTTGAAATACTTAAAAAAGGTTACTTCCGAAATATTAACCATGCTGCAGATTTCTTTAACTTTGATATCTTCGAAATGATTTTCCTTCATCAGTTCAGTTACAGTCTCGAGGATCTCCAGTCTCAGAAGGCCTTTCTTCTTATCTCTCAAACCTATTTCTTTAGTCATGATTAAATATTAAGTCAACTTAACTTATTTTGTCAAGATAGGAATCTTCATCTTTTTTATACATTAAATATAGCTATTCAGAGTTTAATTCGGTTTCTCCCTTTTCATAGTACCTGAAGTGGCCGATGACCTCGAATCTAAACAGGCAATCCTCCAGCTTTGGACCACCTCCGATATTATGAACTATCAAAGGATTGCCGGTGCGGTCTGATATCCTGGTGGATACCATTCCGATATGCATAAGCCCTCTTCCCAAATCCCAGGCCACAATATCTCCGGGAGAATAATCAGCAGGTAGATCGGAAAGGGGCAGGGAAGCATCCTTGCGCTTGAAATAGGTCATCTGATTGGGAACCCTACGATGATCGATATTTGTATCTGTAGAGACACTTCCCCATATGTTCGGATATTTCGAGAAATTTGACTTCATATCAAGATGTATCAATTCCTGAAGATCAATTCCAAATACTCGATAGGTTCTTATTATAACGTCGGTACAGACCCCTTTAGACGGATCAACATCTCCGTTTGGATAATTAATCGACACATATGAACCATCATAGGTGATCTTCTCCCGGGTTCGAGCCTCTGCGGCTTTAGCCAGCTCTATGAAAAAGCCTGACTTTTCATCGATAATATCTTCGATATCAGGTTTATCTGATGGTTCCACCACAACTTCTGAATCAGCAGCTGCTTTAAACGGACTGAGAAACCCTGACCTTATAGATGAGAATTTATATGTTAATAATAAACCAATCAGAAGGAGAACAACGCCAATGATCAAACCTAATAAAAAAAGGTTTATTCTTTTTTTCATAGTGGTCCTGTAATATAATTATAAAAAAATCGCTTGCTAATTCATCAAGACTGATTATAATTTATATATGCTCAAAAGTAATAAAAAAACACTTTATTCAATCAAGTTTACTATCTTTACAGTTTTCTCGGTAGCACTTTTAGTCTTAATGAGTGTAATCATCAGTGTTACATATTTTAGAAACACAAAATCTGCTTTAACAACGGCCGATCAATTAATGGATAAGGCTTCTCAACAGGTTTTTATGAAAATAGAGAATCTTTATGAGCCTCTCCTCTACATTACCGATCAGGCTGTCGACCTGCCTATACTTGGTGAAAAACCAACTCTACAAAACCATCCTGCAGAGAACTTTCTTATTAATACCATGAAATCCTACCCACAGATTCAGATCCTGTATATAGGTTACAATGATGGTGATTTCTATGAAATTCTCTCTTTTGAGGGAAGGTCCAGATCCCAGCTGCAAGATTCGGTGGGTGCTCCGAGGGAGGCTCAGTACGGGATATTACGCCAATTTACAACTGAAGAAAATTCAGAACCAGTAAGACTCTGGAAATTTTTGAATAAGGCCCATCAGACTATTGGTTCCATAAAGCAGAATTATACGGGCTATGATCCACGTAAACGGCCCTGGTATATCAATGCACAGGAAGCCGATGGAAGTGTTAAAACCGATCCTTATATGTTTTCTAATGTAAAAAAAATGGGACTGACCATATCCAGAAAAATCGATGGAAAAGTCTCCGGCGTTCTCGGAGCAGATATTCTTTTAGATGAGATGGCATGGTTCCTCGAGGAATTAACTAACGACTCTTCGGATACCATTTTTATATTTAATTCCGATTTAAACCTTACGGCTTTTCCAGCATCTCTCAATCCGGACAATGGAATAAACATGCCCAAATTATCAGATTTTACAATCCCTGAAATTAGAGGTTTTCTTGAATATCTGGAAGAAAAACCTCTTCTCCCGGAAATGAAATTCATCCTGAAGACCGGCCGGGACCAATATTTAGTCCAGGTCAAAAGTCTTCCCGAGAAATATAGTAATAATGAATATCTCTTTCATGCCATTAGTAGAAAGTTCATCCTCGGTCCGGTCGAACGAACTGCCAAAAATACTGCAATAATTTCGATTCTCATAGTACTTATGGCTTTCCCGATAATATATATTATTTCGCGCAAGATAAGTTTTCCATTGAATAAACTCGTTATAGAGGCGGGAAAAATCGGAAATTTTGATCTTTCTGATGACATCGCTGTAGCCAGCCGGATAACCGAGATTCATGGATTGTCTACCGAAATGACATCAATGAAAAGAGGTTTGAGGTCTTTCAACCGGTATGTTCCATCAAAACTTGTTAAGCAGCTCATAAAGTCGGGACAGGAGGTATCCATTGGAGGAGTCTCAAAAGAGCTCACTTTTCTTTTCTCGGATATTGAGGGATTCACAAGCATAGCAGAGAATACCACTCCGGAAAATCTTATGAAAAGACTTTCCGATTATTTCGAAGTCCTATCGAGAGAAATCAGATTAAAAGAGGGTACAATCGATAAGTTTATTGGAGACGCTGTTATGGCATTCTGGAATGCGCCTATGGATGATCCGAATCATGCCGTACATGCCTGTGAGGCCGGTATTGCAATACAGAATGTATTGGCAGAGATGAATATCATGTGGACTGAGAAAGGAGTGCCTGCGTTTTTCACCAGGATGGGTATAAATACAGGACAGGCTGTTGTTGGCAATATGGGTTCAATGGACAGGATGAATTATACCGCAATAGGAGATTCAGTAAACAGCTGCAGCAGACTGGAAAGTATTAACAAATTGTATGGAACAAATATCATTATTGGTGATTCGGTCGTAGAAAAGATTGATTCCCGATTTCTCTATCGTCCTCTTGAGAATATTATCGTAAAGGGTAAAACTGTACCTCAAGCAATATACGAGCTAATAGGATATAAATCTGAAGTAAAAAATGAAGAGGAAGATTTTGCAGAACTGTTTACCGAAGGTTTTAATTCATACTACAAGGGTGAATGGATGAATGCTTTATCATTTTTTCAAAAAGCATCACCTATCAGACCTGAGGATCGTGCGTTGCTATCCTTCAAAAAGTCATGTGTTGAATTACTCGCCTCTCCCCCTCCGGAAGATTGGACTGGCATCCGAATATTAAGAAGGAAATAATGAAAAAGATTTTATCCATCCTCTACCTGACAACCTGTTTTTTGCTGACTGCCCAAGTGAATTTAAATTTTTACAGCTCAAACAATGATCCTGAAAGAAAAGCAGTTATCCGATACCTGTTCAATGCATTTGAATTATATAATCCTGATATAAAAGTAAACCTTCTCCCCTTTGAAGATAGTTACAGCACCGAAGAAATTTCAGTTGGTAAAAACGGTCTATTACCTCATATGATAATGGCTGACTCCCTCCTCCTTTCCCGCCTATCAAATAAGAGTCTGATAAATCAGGAGCTGACATCCAGAATTCTTATGGATATTGGAATTGAAGACTTTTATACAGGAGGATTGAAAGCTTTTAACCTCACTGAAGGTTACTATGGGATTCCATACTCAGCCTGGTTGCAGGTGATCTGGTATAGAAATGACTGGTTTGAATCAGAAGGGTTGGAACCACCTTATAACATCACCTCATTACTAAAAGCAGGGGAATATTTCAAAAACCTCCACGAGGGGGTGCATGGTAATATTGTGGGTTCTAAAAATGACCTATACACTATGCAGTGCTTTCTACAGATAGCAGATTCAATCGGAGTGGAAATCGATTTTGATAATCGGGGTTGCTTTTTCCCTAAGGAGCCTCTTATCGAAGCCCTGAATATTTATAAAACACTGATTGCTTATACGCCCCCCGGGGAAAATGACTGGCGAACAAGAGATTATTATTTTCAAAACAGAGCAGCTCTGCTATTTTATTCAACCCATCTGATGGATGATCTTGCCTTATCCGAAGTGGCTCAAAATTCACTTACAGATAATAATTTTCCCGATCTGGATGGAGCCGAATTCTCACCTGATTTATTAAAGAATACCGGAATGGTCACAACCCTGACGGGTACCAGACCATCATCCTTCGGCAGCATTTCAGGTTTAGGACTTTTTAAAAGTGAAGACCTGAATATTAAAATAGCGCAGGAAAAGCTGGTTCGTTTTCTGTTCAGGAAAGATGTCTATACAACCTGGTTACATATGAGTCCAGGAGGAATGCTGCCCGTAAGAAGAAGTATACTGGCTGAGGATAGTTTCTATCGGGATTCCGGGGGGGTATTCAAAAAATATGGAAGGGAGAAGTTAATTGAACTTACATCCGGTCTTGAATTTCTGAATATTATTAATCCCGAATGTTTAAAAAACACCATTGAAAACCAGTATAATGATAATGACTTTCAGAATCTGATATATCATCTTCTAAACTCAGAAGATATTAATACATTAATAGAACCTGTTGTATGGATACGATAATTTGAATAGCAATATTCTTTTTAAAGACCTTTCGTCAGGCCCTTATCCCTGATATAAATAGTATATGATTAATATATTGTTTGTCTGTCTTGGAAATATCTGCCGCAGTCCTTCCGGTGAAGGCGTTTTTAAAGCCCTTGTTGAAGAGGAGGGGTTGGAGGAGAACTTCTTTATCGATTCCGCAGGAACATCAGCCTACCATGTGGGAGAGGCCGCCGACAGCAGGATGCGTAAGCATGCCGCCAAAAGAAATATCCGACTGACTTCCCGTTCACGGCAATTCCGAAAAGATGACTTTAAAGAGTTTGATATTATTATCGCCATGGACAAGAGTAACTACAGGGACATTACTGCCATGGACCGACATGGTGAATATTATGAGAAGGTAAAAATGATGACCGATTTTTCTTCCGGATATCAGAAAATAGATGTTCCCGATCCATATTATGGGGGAGATTCCGGATTCGAAGAGGTTCTGAATATACTGGACGACAGCTGCCGGGGGCTCCTTATGGAATTAAAAAGGAACAATGGACTATAGCTCATTAATAAATGATAATATTATTTCAACGACGCCCCTTTCCGGAGGTTGCATAGGTAGCTGCGCAAGGGTAAAAACGAAAACCTGCGATTATTTTATAAAACATTATTCCAAAGCCGGTGTGGCCCCAAAAGAGGCTCACGGTATAAATGCCCTTTCTGAATCAAGGAGTATTTCGGTTCCGGCAGTCATCAAATATAATGACCACTTTCTGGTGCTGAACTATATTCCTCAGGCAGCAAAATCCCGGGATTTTCAAAACCGGCTGGGAAACGAACTTGCACGGCTTCATCGCAAAACCTCCGATACCAATACCGAATTCGGGTTCTACGAGGATAACTACATTGGTTCAACAGAACAGAAAAATACCTTTAAAAAGAGTTGGATAGAGTTCTACATTGAAAACCGTCTCGATTTTCAGGTAGAACTTTCCGGAGATATAAAGGTCCGGGAAACCTATAATAAATTACGAAAGAGGATTCCCGATCTCCTTGAGAGTTCAAAGGAAGCCCCCTGTCTGATTCACGGGGATCTCTGGGCGGGAAATGTCATAGCCGATGAAAAAGGCCAACCCGTGCTGATAGATCCTGCAGCATACCGTGGTCACAGGGAACTTGAGCTGGCAATGACTCTCCTTTTCGGAGGATTTACCGAAGAATTTTATCGTTCCTATAATGAAACCTACCCCCTCAAGGAAGGTTGGCGGAGCAGGCTCGATCTGTACAAACTTTATCACATTCTAAACCATCTGAATCTTTTTGGTGACAGCTATAAAAACCAGGCCATCGGCTTGATGCTAAATTACCTTTAAGTAGCTTTTGTACTTTGAACCTTAGCACCCGCTTTAGACTTTTGGGGTTCCGGCGCATCAAAAATAATAGTACTGCCTTCAATCTGAATCACATCTCCCGGAGTCAGTTTCCGTTTTCGGACTTTTTTATTGTTAACCCGCACAGGCCTTTTACTGCTTAGAATAAAGGTAGCAGCATTCTCATCATGAACAATCGTTGCGTGCTCTGCCTCAATACCGGGATTACCGGCCATAGTGAAGTCAGCCTCTCTACTGGCTCCAATTACGGTCACCTCATTATTCAGAGCTATAGTCATATTTGAATCGAGGGCCTGTATCTGGGCACCCTTTACCGGTTTCTCAAAAGGGAGATAATAGAGGATTCCCACCCCGGCAAGGCCAATAATCAGGATTATAAGGGGAATTATAACAGGCAGCCTGGAAACCCCTCCGAAGAGGGTGGGAACGACCAGAATACGACTATCCTGCTTCCCCTTATATGCAAGTTCGATCACCCCGCTGGGGTTCTGCAAGGGAGGAGCTTTCACAGTAATCTGGTATTCGTTTGTAATCTTCTCACGAATATCAGAATACACCCCGCTTATTGCTTCGGTAGTCCGAACATCGTGAAATTTCCCGCCACTCTCACGGCAGATCTCCGCCAGATTAGCATCCATCTGATCAGACAGGTTTATTCCATCCAGGGTAATCCCCGCCTCGTAATAGGAGAGTACAATTTCTTCCGGATCAACCAGGGATTCACCCCAGTCCTCATGTTTTATTTCCGCATGTTCAAAGAGAGAGTAGTTTTCGCCATCCGAGAGCACGATCACAGCACGTCTCCCGGAGGTCTTCGGGAAGGCTTTGGGGATATCTTTCAAGGAGTGATAGAGTTCCGTATAGGACATCCCGGTATCAGGTTCCTCAATAGCCGACAGGGATCGGTGGATATCCGGTATCCCGGTCCCGAAAGGAGCGACCTCCTGAAGCCTGGTATTAAAAGAGTATACGGCTACCCGGTCTTTAGAATCATCAATCTGATCCAGAAAGGACCCAAGAGCAAGCTTGGCCTGATTAATTCGCCGGCTCCCCTCATAACGCTCCTCATACATGGATCCTGAATTATCTATGAGAAGGATAAAATCTATCCCCGCATCCCTGTTCGGTTCATTCTTCAGACCGACAATATCGAGTTCCCCTTCACTCTTTTCAATCACTGTAAAATCATCGACAGATAACTCCCTGCTCTCTGTTCCCGTCAGAGAGAAATAGATATTTATCTCTCCCCTGAAAAGCAGGTCGTTTGTATCCACCTGGGTAATCTGAATATTCTGTGACCATATATTAAAAACAAATAAAAGTGTAAATCCTGTAATAAGTATCTTTTTCATTTTGACCTCCTTTATAAGGGCAGATAGAGAAGCTTCACATCACCAAGCTGGATCACATCCTGATACTTCAAGGCCTGTCTGATCCCGGCGGGTTCATCGTTTAAAAGAAGGGGAGACTCATCTCCCGGTTCAAGATAGATCTCACTATTTTTCCTCAAAATAAGACCGGAAAGAATTTTCCTGTATCCGTGGATGTAAACATCATCATGGATGGAATCACCTAAATAAACCTTTGGTTTAACCAGTAAAAACTCTCTATCCTTGAGCTGACCGTTTAGAACCCTGAGTCGGGCATAACTGAAACGGATTTCAAACTCCCCGAGAAAAAGGCCAATCAGAAGGCCCATGGCAATAAGACCGAAGGCTCTTGCTAGTGCTGCTTCGGGAAAAAATCGTACAAGGAACTCAAAAATCAAACCGCCAAGCAGGCCTCCTGCCAGACCGCCCAGCCCCCCGGCCACTCCCCTTCGCCAGGTCTTTCGCTGTATCCCATCTACGGCGCCAATAAACATCCCCATAAACATCCACCCGACTCCCCGCCATAATGGAAAGAGGAGCCCCATGGTCTGCTCATACTCCAGCTTGAAGATGTTGGCTGTCCAGAGCATCCCCTGGGAAGAGAAGATCACGGCGGCGGCGGCGGTAAGACCACCAAGACCGGCGGCTATCCCCGCTTTGATCAGTCCCCGCTTCAACTCTTTATAAAAGATTGCATCGGTAAAACCAAAGATGAAACCGAAAATCAATCCGAGAGAAGCCCCTTGAGTAATCGCCAGGAAGAGATAGGATTCAACTCCAGCCGCAGAAAGCAGCTCCACAGCCGAGAAACCAGTCAGCCCGGCACATAATCCTAAAAATAAATATATGATTCTTTTCTTGTTTCCAGTCATTCTATTATTTCCTTAATTCTCCAAAACCTTTTCAGCTCCCATTTCCGGTCGGAGATCAACCTGAAAATGGAGAATCGACTCTTCACTGATGATTTTAAGGCTATACTCCTGACTTAAATACCCGGGAGCGGAAATGCGGAACCTGTGGATCCGGCCGGATAATATTTCGCCGGCCTCATCCAGGGTCTGGAATTTTTCCTCTTTAAAAACCTCAAGCTCTGCGACTGCCATCAGATCCCAGCCAGTCTCCGCGTCATGAACATCCAGAGAGACCTCAAGCGGCCTGATGGTCCCTTTGGCCCGGCCAATATGCACAACCGTGGTTTTACCCGCCACTTCCCAGCCTGCGACAACAAAGGAAGACCAGATCACCCGCACACCGGTTGTTGTTTTGGCTCTGTAATTACCTGCCGGCAGGACCAGATCCAGACTGCGGCTTCCCTCCTTAAAAGGGAAATACCAAATCTTCCGATCAACAGGAGGAATTGCCCCGCCATCATCGATGAAAAGCTGGGTGACAGGTCGTCCGATGGATGAATCAACCAGGAGTCTAATCTGCCCGTACTCCGCCGGTTTAAAGACCCTTTTATACCCCCCGGTTATACTCAAATAACCGGTAAGCAATCCCGCCAGAATAAGAACAATAATCCCACTGCCGATATATAGTTTTAAGCTTGAGTATTTCCTGGGACGGATGGGGGGAGAAGGCTCCTCCCTTACGAGGGCACAAACCCTGGCCTGAACATCATCCTCATTAAACTTCCCAAGATAGGCTTCCAGCTTTTTGATGATCACTGCGATATCGTTGCAACGGGATTCCGGCCGCGGCCGGATGAGAGAGACAACTATCTTCTGTAATTCCGGCGAGACTGTAGGGTTTATCTTCCGGGGGTGCTTATACCTCCCCTTCTGGATAAGTCTGATGGTTTCGGGTGAGAACCCCCCGGGAAAGGGTTTTAAGCCCACAAGCATCTCGTAGAACATAACCCCCAACGAATAAATATCTGCCCGGTAGTCGACAGTCCGGGAGTTCTCAAACTGTTCCGGAGCCATATAGGCCGGCGTCCCCAGTGTCATCCCATCGGTTGTCAGATCCGCCTCTTCAGGGTCCAAATCCCGTGACGAAGCGATACCGAAATCTGCCAGTTTAACCTCTCCATTTCTTGAGATCAGTATATTTCCGGGCTTGATATCCCGATGAACAACACCCTTTGTATGGGCATATGCCAGGGCTTTCGCCGTATGAAGAATAATATAAGCCGCCGTGGAGTTATCAAGGTACCTCTGTTCATCCAGCAACTCTTTGACAGATTGTCCATCCACAAACTCCATGACAATATAATGGCTTCGACCAACAACAAAGTGATCCTGAACATCCACAATATTATCATTCCTGAAATCCATGAGGATCCGTGCTTCACGTTTAAAACGTTCTCTAATGCCGGTATTCCCCCGAAGGGTCAGCTTTTTCAGGATTACCGAGCGCTCCAGGGTAGGATGGAGGCCCTTGAAAACGGCACCCATTCCGCCGGTGGCGATCAACTTTTCTATCTGATATTTATCGATCTGTTCCGGTATCTTAGCCACGGTTCCCTTCCTTTTTCAAACAAACAATATTTTTATCCGGCAAAAACTCAAGAATATTGCCGAAGGCGGCGATGACCCATTCATTCGGCGTATTTATCTGGACATACAAACCATCCTGCCTTAGATCATAATAGCCTTTCACGGGCCGGTGACCACCGAAAATCCGGCCAGTCTGAATATCCTTTCCAAAAGATTTGAGGGTTCCGGCAGTACTCCCCGGTTCGGCCTGATTATTGTCGATCCAGGTCAGGTTGAATATAACATCCGGATTCTCATAACAGTTTATGACTTCAGCCGGAGTGAGGGTCCGGCCAGGCTCACAGTGGGTAACCAGAAATCCGGCTCCTTCGGCCAGAAGGGGTAAAGCCTTCTCCCATCTGTAGATCAAATCAAAAGCCTCCATCCCAAGAATGTTCTGAACCCAATGTTTAACCATCTCCCCTTCATAGGCATACTTACGAAAAGGAAAGTTTCCTTCTCCCTTTTCATTGGCGATATTCTCATGATTCCCCTTAAGGAAGTGAAAATGTTCGGGATAGGTGATTTTTACAAGGTTAATCATCTCAAGAAGTCCCAGGTTTTCACCCATTTCTCTATCCATATGCTTGTGCTTTTTGAAGCCTCCGGCATACTCCTTCAAAGCTTTCTGCCAACGCTCACGTCCCCGGGATTCACTATGAAAGGCATCCCCCACACAGATAACCTGAGCCCGGCCTTCCGCCATATCGGAAATCACAGGCTGGCCGGAAAATCCGGTCCAGCTCATCACTCCATGAAAGAAATCGAGCCGGCCGTGAAGATCCGGTATTATCACGTAATAACATTCCGGCTTTAACCTGACCAGACCACCCGGAGACCCGCCACGACCGACCGGCCGTATGACAGGGTTTTCATTCCGCAGAGTTTCTATCCCGCCACTTAGTACTTCAAGCAATTCTGATAATTCGGGGATACCCCGGCGCTCAAGTACAGACTCAAGACGCCCCAGGATACCCAGCCAGGATTCACCGTTTTTATTCAATTGAAACCTCTAATCTTCCAGTATTGTTGTTTTATTTATAGACGCAAAGTCCTGTGCAATGATCATAGTAACCTCTTCAAGGAGCTCCTCTTCCTTTTCCGGTTCGAGCGCCATCTCCTCTTTAAATACAGCAATAGACAAAACCGGACTGCTCTTTGCAATCGGCCCCTTCTCAAATATAACGGTTTTCCCCTTTTCAATACTGCTTCCCAGCACAGAAGAGTCCTCCTCGGCAGACTCGGGGACATCGTTTCGAAGACCGATGCTGTAATACAGAACCGATCTCAGGTCATTCTGTTCAGGACCGATATTTATCAGGGAACCAGAGTAGGTCATAACCAGAGCTCCTCGAAGATCATCAATATTAAAATTATCAACCTCTTCCATTTCACGCTGTTTGGTCTGCTCAAAGAAGGACTGCTGTTTTTCAAGCCAGCCATCCGAAAGCATTTCCAGAGATTCATCATTATCTTCAAGTTTTGCTGTTCTTACCAGCGATTTTATGTGTGCCTGTACTTCAGGTACAAGACTATTGAATTTTTCACCCATTGTTACACTCCAATATAGATTTTATAGCAGCTGCGAACATAATCCTACACCCACTTTCAAATAAAAACCATTTTTTCCGTGTTTTTTTGAAAAAACATTGTTTTTAACTATAAAAGGCTCTATTTTATTATCAGGAGAGACTGAAAATGAAAACCAAAACAGACCTGCAAGAATTACCCACGGCCATACAGAAACACCTTATGGCAATCGCTGGAGATCAAAAAAAACAGGATGACAAAGAGTTTATTCAGACTCTGGTGGACGTTTGGAAACAAAAAGAGGACCTTTTCCGGAAACAGATAGAGGCTGTTAAACTTGAATTCGTGGACTCGATTTCACATAAGGATACCCGGGGAATGATGATACTCTCCTATTCGGGTTCAATCCTCTGTGTCGGTCCGGTCTTTCTAACAAACACCAATATCAATTTTGGCAGATGGATAGAGTACTCAAGTATAAAAATACGGACCGAAGTTCCGGATATAATCACCGGCAAAGGGGCAAGTCTTGCGGCCCCTCTCTCCACCGGTCAACCTGTCAAAATGGAAAATTCAAAGGTGCAGACCACAAGCCCCGCCTACCTGATTGCCGTCTGTCCTGAGAATTTAGATGAAGAGGAGCAGGATAAAAGGATCAGGGAAAGTGCCATTTTTATTACAGCTGGTTTTATGAAGTACAACCAGAGTTTGCAGATAGAGAGTGGTTCGATACCCGATCAGTTTACAATGAAGTCAATGACCCGTTTTCTCGCTAAAAAACATGGATTAACAGGACAGGAAGCCAGGCTGATTATTGACGATTTTATGACATTGATAGAAACAGGGATGATCATGGGCGAGTCGGTTCCCTTCGGGAAGCTTGGTAAATTCTCCATAAAAACAAGAGAGGCTCAGAAACCAAGAGTCGTAAGGCACCCGGGCACCGGAGAAGAGATGACCGTTAAGGCAAAACCGGCCAGGGGTATTCCCAAGATTTCCTTCAGCAGTTACCTCAAGGAGAGGGCTGAAGGAGTTGTATAAAAAAATGGCTGCTGAAGGATAAAACAATCCTCAGGCAGCCATATAATTTATCCCCTGATTTCAATCCTTCACTCTACTCTTCAGCGTAATATTTTCTGATATGCCACTGGGAGTCAAAATAACCGGGAGCAATTTCTCCGGCAATATATACCTCCCCACTTGGTCGTATGGCGATAGCCCGGGGATAGTCCCCATCACCGGAAGTATTAATATTCCAGTCAGTGTTGACAGTTTTATCCGCATCCCACCGTTTGATTGCCCAACGAGAAGGATAGCCAGACAGCTGAGATTGGATGGCCAGATACAGGTTACCATGCCGATCGATTTCCATGGCATTCGCATAGGCTTTTTCTCCCTGGGCTCCACCGCTCAATTCCCAGGAAGAATCTTCGATTCCATCAATCAGGGAAAAGGCCTTAACCCACCATTTGCGAGTGTTATAGCCATCGTCCATCTCCACACTTCCGCAGATAAATAGCCGGTCACCACTGATAGCGATATCATTCACGGTATCATTTTTACCGGTAACAAACTCAAGGGATTTGATCCAGCCTTCGGTTCCATTAGCCAGATATTTTACCAGATAGATATCCTTTCCGGAAGTTGCATCGACAATATTTTGGGTGTGCCCCACGGCATAGACATCCCCGACACTATCAGTTACAAGTCCAGTGATCTCATCATCCTCGCTTATATCAATAAATTTTGCCCAGCCGGAGGTCACTTCCGTACCATCACTATTAAACTTCTTCAAGGCCCAATCCTTATCATAGGTAGACCCATTATTGTGACCATATCCACCCACATAAATATACTGCTCAAAAGAAGCGATGGCCAGGGCTCTGTCATGATAGGAAGAAGATGAAGCCCCATCAAAATCTATGGTTTTAGGCCACCCCGTGGTGATTTCGATACCGGTCGGATCATACTTCGCAATATGCCAATTCTCTTCATGAGCAATATTACTCATTTCTGTTATAACACCCGCCGCATAAAGGGCGCCATCCGAACCCATAACAAGGGCATAGGGAGAGGTGTATCGATGATTATATCCATCTTTGGTATTACTCCAGGCTGTTACCTCATTTCCATCATCCATGTATTTCTTTAACTGCCAGGTTCCAAGTTGACCATAAAGAATTGTCTCTGCAGCATCATAGTAGAGCTGTTCCACATCCGTAACGCCGGCAACAATTATGCCACCCCCTGGAAAGACCACCATATCCCGTATATATTCATAATCAGTAGGATAATTCCTGGTGATAGGAAATCGTGATGTGGGATCCGTTCCTGCATTTACTTCCGTATTATCATCCGTCCCGTCATTATCCGTGTCGTCTGCCAGAGGACTGGTATACAGAATGGCATCATCCCCCCGGGTTATACCGCTAACAGATATACCATAGATTTCCACACCGTCGTCCAGACCATCGGAATCGGTATCGCTCAGGGTGGGATCAGTTCCAAAGATGGCCTCTTCCCTGGCGCCCAGGTCATCGCCATCCGAATCGTCCATATATATAAATTGCACAACCTCACCGGCAGAAATGGCGATGTTGGCAAAATCCGAATATTCTTCATCAATTTTAGCGTAGACTTCATAGTCTTCAACGCCGCCCTCGGTGAAGAGATGGATAACATTCCAGCTTTTATTGTTTGCAAGGTCATCTTCGACACCCCCCAGACTGGTCAGTCCACTATCATCAACGTAAGGTATCTTCAGGATATCCGTTAGGATTCCATCCATGGTAATAGAAGTCGTACCACCATTTGTGGCAACCTTGTAGGATTCGGGAGCCTTTGAATTCAGGGGACCATAATCAATAATCACCGTGGCGGTTCTTGCGCCAATTTCCGTTAAGTCATGGGCAAAGGCGACTCCCGCTTCATTTTTCAGTTCATAGAGGGTGGGTGCAATGATTAAACCGGATTTTGATTCCAGCAGATCGTTAGCTGTGGTCAAATCCAGATCATCTTTTATAAATACAAGGTTGGTAATTTCTTCACCTGGCCCCAGGGTCGTCGGAGGAAATACCGAATCGGAATCAATATCAAGGTTACCAATAGGCAGGGTCAACTCATAATAGAAGGGATCCAGTTGAACGGCACTTAACAGCAGGCTCTCCAGGGTGAATGCAATATCACCGGAGTTTACTAATTTTACTGTCATTTTCAGCTCCCCACCAATGTATCTAAACCCCTCCTCCTGGCTCAATGCTTCAGATTGAGAAAGGGATTCACGGTTCTCCTGACTCTGCTCTTCACTCCAGGCGAACGACTCTTCTTTTGTTGTAGTCGTTTTATAATTATTCGTTCCCACGGGACTCATAGCCAGGGGTCTTGAGGTAATACTGAAGGTTTTTCGACTTCTGGAAACTGAAGTTTCTATTGAGGTGGTATTCGTGGTTGTTTCAGATGTAGTAACCGTATTTGCTGTTTCGGTAGTTCTTCCGGTGGTTATTTCTGTAGCACTCGAAATACTGCTCTCCATATTCAGGATAATCTTGGGTGCACTTGTAAGCAGAATTTGGATCTCGGGGATATCCGAAATTAATGGATTAAATTTATAGGGGTCGATACTGGAATTAAACCCTAACTCCCGTATCTCCTCATAATCAGTATAACCATCACCATCCGTATCAGCCAACATGAGGGAAGTCCCATAGGTGAGTTCTTCACTGTTAAGCAATCCATCCCCATCCACATCACCATCAGGATTATAGACGACAATATAGGAGGCTATTGTAATTCCAGAATTATCCATATCCGCTTTTGCAGCCACTGCCTTAACAGTGGTATCCTCATAAAGTATAAACGGAACAGTATACAAAGTAGAATTTACCGTTGGATCGGTTCCATCAAGGGTATAATAGATAACAGCCCCAGGTTCGGCACAGCTAATTGAAACTTCGACATAATCATTTGTCGTATCCGGCTCAGGAGCTATAACAGGAGAGGCTACAGTATTTGTCTGCTCTCCGGGAGTCGTTGTACTGTTATCACATCCAAAAAACAGAACAGCCATAAAAATTAATAAAATCAGGTTTTGAGTTTTTTTCATTTTTTGTCCTCTTAAACTTTACTATATCCCTGCAGATTCCTATCAACTCAATAACCTTAGTCACCACTCCATAACTTTAGATAAATTTTTGGTGACTAAAGTCATAGAGGAAATTTAACTATAGTAATTTTTCGACTGTTCCGGTTATTATTTAAGTATGGATCCCTATTACTCCTATTCTAACCTGTTCTTTTATGCTCTTTCGATCATACTGCTTGGCGTCATAATTCCAGCGGCCCTCTATCTGAAAGAGTACGGGGGGCATACACTATTAAAGTCCTTTATTACATGCTGTATCGGAATTCTCCTTTTCTTCCCCCTTTCACAAACATGCCCCTATCCCTCAGTAGAACGAGCCCTCTCCATTGCTACTCTAATCTTTGCAGTCTCCATTGGGATGTCCGCTTTTTTGATCCTCATTATGAAAATAAGAGGTAGAAGAGTCTTAACCTTTAATGCAGCCTCCACTCACAGTTGGATAATGGAAAACCTTGGGGGGTATTATCTGATAACCGATCCTTCAGGCCGGATACAATCCTGCGGGCAAACGGTTATCTCACACCTGGAACCCTATCATAATGAAAACCTGAACAGTTTCCTGATTCGAGCCGCCGAAGCATCTTCCAGTAACCAGCAAAATAGGGCATCCTTAAAAACGCTCTCAGAGTTATTATTTAACAAAGAGGATTCCAGTGGCAATATTGATATCACAGAGAACCATTACCGGTGGATATTCCGCAAATTGGGAGAAAGAACCCTCCAGGGGTACCTGCTTTTCCTTACAGATCTTACCGAAGAGCATAATCTGACTGTCAGAAAGATCGAAAAAGGGAAAGAGCTTATTCAGCAGATAGACCAGCTGAAAGGGCAGGGGAAGATAGCCGTTTCATTAGCGAAATCACAATCCTCTGAAAAACTATTGAAAGAGGCATCCGAAAAAATAAAAAGCCATCTGCTGATATTGAAACAGGAGTTATACGATTTAGCAGAATCAAAACTATCCAAAAAAGAAGATTTAAATAAAGCCATCATGCTGAGCAAGGAGGTTATGAATGAAATCAGAAAAGTAGTTCACAACCTGCCGTATGAAGAGAAAAAGGAATCCTTATGAAAATCGTTTTAGCCGAAGACCAGCCATTAATTCTGTCATCCCTGAAAATTCTATTGTCTGAAAAAGAGGATATTGAGGTCGTTTCCATAGCGTCCAACGGGATAGAAGCCCTCGAACAAGTGGAGAAATTCAAACCCGATATCGTTGTTCTTGATATCTTCATGCCGAAGATGGATGGAATTGAAACCGGCAGACAAATCATGGAAACTCATCCGGAGATACCTGTTGTGCTGCTCACCACCTTCGATAATCCGGACTCTATGAGAAAAGCCCTGGAGATCGGAGCCGCCGGCTTTCTCCTGAAAGATATCGAACCGGATGTGTTTGTCAAAGCTCTAAGGGCTGTTGCGGGCGGCCTGATTGTCTATCACCCCTCGATCAAACCTTATATTAAAACTAATCTGCTGATGGCTAAAAATTCCCCATCTGATAACGAATACGGACTGACACCAAAGGATTTAAAAATTATTGGATATATTGTCGAGGGTATGAGCAACAAAGAGATATCCTATCTGGAGAACAGCTCGGAAGGAACCATCAAAAACAGGGTCTCTGTCATATTAAACAAAATGTCACTTCAGGCCAGAACCCAGATTGCCGTTAGAGCCTTGAAAGAAGGACTGGTTTAGCCCCTTGGAAATGAGTTTGATAGATGCAAAAGATATTTTCATTCATCAGCTTTGCCATCTTATTGCCATATCCTTAACAATATGGATCAACTGCAGGCTTCTTCTGCGAACTCAAAAATCTCTTCTCCTTAAACGTTATAAAATACTTCAGGCCTGTTTACTTATTTGGATGACCTGTAAAGTACTTAAAACTATCGCCCCCAGCCTTAGTCTTCGCTGGTTATTTGTGGTCATCCAATATAGCGGAATTTCCTTTATCGGAGTAAGTTTCTTCCACTTTGTATTCTACCTTATCTTCAGAAGAGATCCCCGCAGAGGGATCCGCTACACCCTCCTGCTTCTATCCGCCTTAACGTTTATTTTTGTGATTACAAACCCGCTTCACTCTCTCTTTTACAGCACCTTTGATTTTTATGGTGATACCTTCGGTCCCCTCTTTTATTGGAATGCCTTAATCATTTATGTGATGATTTTCTCCGGAATTACAATGCTCATCTATGGGATGATAAAGAGAAGGAGTATAGCCCGGCAGGAACAGCTTCTCACCCTGGCGGCACTCTTCCCTCTCCTTTTCAACATCCTTTATGTAACGGGTATATTGGAACCTGTTTTTGACTACACTCCTATTGCCATTGCCATCTCACTCTTTTTTCTTTCTTCAGCTACCTTCAGGCACCACTTTCTGGGTGTCCTTCCCATGGCCTATAATACGATTATTATGGAACTGGAAGATCCTATCATTATAAAAGATAGTTATGATCATACACTTTATGGTGATAGAAACCTGGCGGACAGAATCAAGGACCTCGATGTAAACAATATCTTTTCCCATGAAAAACAGGAGTATCTTCTGGTGAATAAAACCCGGAAAAATGATAAAACACTCTACCACTTATCGGATATCTCCCGGATTAGGAGACTCCAAAGGGAACAGGCGGCCACCAATGAAAAGCTGAAAAAGATTGCCAGACAAATACAGGAAAATAATAAAAACCGGGTTGCCCTCGCGGCCACAGAGATGACGAATAATGCCCGGCGGGAACTTCACGATCTTCTGGGCCATACCCTGACCCAGGTAATCCTTCTGCTCCAGTCATCAAAATCACTTCTTGATAATAATTCAACCAAGGCACTTCAGCCTGTAGTTCAGGCGACAGAGATCTGCCGGAAATGCCTGGATGATACAGATAATATTGAAAATCATATCAATAAAAACCGTGACAACCTTTCAGAATCTTTATATCGTCTGGTAGAATCCTACGCTTCAATCAATCTATCAATTGAGTTCACAATGATCGGGACGGTCCCCTTTCTCTCTCCGGACTTATCCAGGACTCTCTATAGATGCTGTCAGGAGGGGATAACAAATGCAGTAAAACACGGAAAGGCAAGCAGAGTTGAGCTTATTCTTCAATTTAAAAATGATAAGCTGATATTACTTATTGCCGATGAAGGAACCGGCACTGATGATAAAACAAAGGGAGAGGGATTAACCATGATGGCCGATCGCCTGAAGGAATTTAAGGGAACAGTACGGCATGAAAGCAGTCCCGGACAGGGTTTTCTATTATCCATCACCTGCCCGGTAAAAACATCATAACTGCTTAGAATCAGTTCCGATCCACAGCCCTGGGTTCGGTGGCATCAATTCTCTTTTTAACCGCATCGTAATAGCCATTGAAGGCCGGACGATTAACATAGTTCCCAGCCCCTCTGACAGTATAAAGGGTATCGTTTTCCCAAACGACTTTCCCTCCGCTCAGAGTGTGGGAAGGATTTCCCGTGACAGTTCTACCTTCAAAAATGTTAAAATCCACATTCTGATGGTCGGTTTTAGTTGAGATGGTTCTCTCTTTATCCGGATCCCAGACAACAAGGTCCGCATCCGCCCCAACCTTCACACACCCCTTCCTGGGATAAAGGTTGAAAATCTTTGCCGCATTGGCCGAGGTAACCGAGACGAACTCACTCACTGTCAGCCTGCCGGTTCGAACACCCGAATCCCAAATAATGGCCATCCGGTCTTCGATCCCCGCCGTGCCATTGGGGATCTTGGTGAAATCTTTCTTACCCATTGCCTTCTGTTCAGCACAGAAGGCACAGTGATCCGTAGCCGTAGTCTGTAGATTGCCCGACTGAAGCCCCTTCCACAGGGCCTCCTGATGCCCCTTCGGTCTGAAGGGGGGGCTCATTACATGGGCCGCCGCAAACTCAAAATCCTTACTCTGGTAAACGGAGTCATCAATTTCAAGGTGGCCTGCCAAACACTCACCGTACACCCGAAGTCCCTCATTCCTCGCCCGGGTAACAGCCTCGAGAGAATCCTTACAGGAGACATGTACGATATAAATGGGAACCTTTAAAGACTGGGCAATTCGAATAGCCCTGTTTGTAGCCTCCCCTTCAACCTCGGGTGGTCGCGAAAGAGGATGGCCTTCCGGACCGGTAATCCCCTTCTCCTTGATGCTTTTCTGAAGAAAATAGACAAGCTCGCCATTCTCTGCATGAACCGTGGGGATCGCACCAAGCTCCAGACAACGGTTAAAACTGTTTACCAGGGTTTCATCCGGTGCCATGATAGCATTCTTATAAGCCATGAAATGCTTGAAGGAGTTTACACCATACTCTTTAACCAGGGTCTCCATATCCTTGTGTACACTTTCATCCCACCAGGTCACAGCAACATGAAAAGAGTAATCGGTGGCCGCCTTTTCGGCCCAGCCGCGCCACTTCTTATAGGCCTCCAGAAGGTTCTCTCCGGGACCGGGAATAACAAAGTCGATGATCATGGTTGTTCCACCGGCAGCACCGGCCGAGGTTCCCGTGTAAAAGTCTTCACTTGCCACAGTCCCCATGAAGGGAAGCTCCATATGGGTGTGGGGATCAATACCGCCGGGTATAACATACTTCCCCCGGGCGTCTATCACTTTCTCTGCCTTTATATTTAGATTAAGACCGATCTCCTTGATCACACCACCCTCACAGTAGACATCGGAAAGGTAGGTTTCATCAGCAGTTGCAATGGTTCCATTTTTTATCAATACAGACATATAAATCTCCTTATATATATGATAAATTCAGTAAGATTTAATAGCAAGGAAAATTTTTAAGATCTTACTTCATTTCCACCTGGATAAGAAAACCTTATCCGGCAGATCTTGAAGTGACAAGATCCACCCCCGTCCCCCTGAAGTTCTCGATCACGATCTGCCCCCTCTTAACCGGGGGTTCAAGCTTCATGGCGTATAATTCCTCAAGGAGGGGAGGGATGAGATCCTTTAAAATCGGCTTTGTACTCTTTACGGGAAGTCTTTCTAAGTTCTCAATACCGATAAAACAGGTTGCCGTAACGACCCTCTTAGGTTCAGAATACTCCTCAACGGCATACACCTCCCCCCTTTTACATTTGTTTCCACTGACCATCATCTCCCCGTCTTCGGTGACATTCAATTTCAGGTGACACCCAATCGGACAGGCAATGCAGATATACTCTTTTTCCATGATAAGCTCCTAGGTGATAGAAATTTCCAGCTGGGGATCGGGCATGGCTGCGATCTTTGAAATCTCCTCTTTTTTCAGGACAATACTGATCATCTCTGACGGCTGAATATGACTGTGGTTCACAGATTTAATGATACTGTTATTCACCTTAACCTCCACCTTTGCCCCGTTTTTAACGATCATGGACCTCATATAAAACCGGTTGTCTTCCGAAAAATTGAATTTCTGGGGAACAACATACCGCACATTCGACCCGGATTTTACATTACCCTGCCTTCCGGATAGTTTGGATTGCAGATATTTTACAGCGCTTGATCCTGCGGATCGGGACTCCCCGGTCACATAATCCACAAGATCATGAACATGGAGCACATTCCCGCAGGCAAAGATCCCCTTTCTGTTTGTCATATGATAACTATCCACATAGGGACCATTTCCCTGGGGATTAAGAAGGATCCCGGCCTTCCGGGACAGTTCATTTTCCGGGACCAGGCCTACAGAAAGGAGCAGGGTATCACACTTTATATCGAAAGAGTTTTCATCATCCTGGGCTCCATCCTTCAGAGGTGTCACCTTTATGGATTCAATCCGGTCTTTACCACGGATTTCACTGACCACATGACTTAAGTAAAGGGGAATGTCAAAATCTTCCAGACATTGAACAATATTTCGGGTAATTCCGGAGGGGTAGGGCTGAATTTCGATTACAGCATGAACCTTACATCCCGCCCAGGTCATTCGCCGGGCCATAATGAGACCTATATCCCCGGATCCAATTATAACGATATCTTTTCCGGGGATATAACCATCCACATTAACAAGCCTCTGGGCAAGTCCGGCGGTCATAATCCCTGCAGGCCTTGTCCCTGGGATTCCTATATTTCCCCGGTTTCTCTCACGGCATCCCATAGCAAGGATTACCGTCCTGGCCCTCAGTAAAAAAACACCATATACAGAGGAGTAGCAGCAAACCTCATGTGTATCCGGATTATCTCCCGATTCAGACAACTCCATGACTGTCGATTCAAGAAAAACCGTCACGTCAGAATCGTCTACCATATCGGCGAACCTCTCACCGTATTCAGGACCGGTCAACTCCTCCTTGAACTCATGCAGACCAAAACCGTTATGAATACATTGAAGAAGGATTCCGCCAAGGCACTCCTCCCGCTCGACAACAGCGACCTTAAATCCGGATTTTTCTACCTCCAGGGCAGCCGCCATACCCGCGGCGCCACCGCCTATAACCACACAATCAAAGAAATACTCTTTCATATAATCCCCTGTTAAAGTCTGCTCGATAATACTTCGCTATTCCTGCCGCGTTTTGTAACCTGCTCGTAGGAGAGACCCGTTTCCCGCATAATGATTTTGATAGTCTTATAGGTACAGAAGCCCCCCTGGCAGCGTCCCATCCCTGTCCGTGTGAAAAACTTCACCCCGTCCAGGGTGGTATGTCCCCTCTTTATGGCCTCGACGATCTCTGCCTCGGAGACCTTTTCACACCGGCAGACGATATTCCCATACTGGGGATTCTCTTCCACAATTTTTTCAGACTCGTAATGAGATAAATTTCTCATACGGGGGACTTTTTCGATATAGGGGTCGAAATCCTTTTTCTCCACCAGCTCACAATCCAGATTTTTAAGCAGATCCTTAACATATTCACCGATGGCCGGTGCCGCAGTCAGGCCGGGAGACTGGATTCCCGCTACCTGGATAAAGTTTTCAGCTTTCTTTGAAACATCAATATAGAAATCCCCCGACTTAAGGGTGGGCCGAAGACCGGCAAAAGAGGTAATGATATCCCGCACGGAGATAGAAGGAACAATTCGCCTGGAAAAATCAAAGATACGCTCAAGATGTTCCTTACTGGTGGAGGTATCCTCCTTATCATCTATCTCAATGGCGGTAGGCCCAACCATCATAGTCCCCTCTACGGTGGGAATCACCAGGGTCCCCTTTGACTTGCCCGATGGTACCGGGAAAATCACCTTATTGGGATAGGCGGGAGACATCCGGTCCAGAAGATACTCCTCCCCCTTCCTTGGAATGATCTCAAAAGACTCGGCCCTGAAGATCTCCGAAATTCTATCTGCATAGAGACCGGCAGCATTAATGACATACTTCGCCTCGATAAAATCTCCACCTTCGGCGAAAATCTTGTAGAAATCACCATTCCGCTCGGCCCTCTCCACCAAGAAGTTTACAGAAAGATCCACCCCATTCTTCCGGGCGGACTCAACAAGAGAAAATACAAATCTATAAGGTTCGATAATGCCGCCGTTGGGGGCGTGGAGACCACCGATGACATCAGGATTCAGCTTCGGTTCAATATCAAGGATCCGCTCTCGGCTGCAAATCTCAATCCCGATAACACCATTCTCCACCCCCTGCCGGTAAAGGTCCTGGACATGCTTAAGCTCCTCCTCCCGGAAGGCGGCCACAATTATCCCGCATCGCTTAAATGGAAAACCCAGCTCACGTTGAAAACTGTCAAACATCAGGTTTCCCTCGATCTCAAGCCGGGATTTCAGATATTTCTGATTGGTGTGAAAGCCCGCATGGACTATACCGGAATTTGCTTTGGATGTACCAAAGGAGACATCTGCCTCTTTCTCAAGCAGGATAGTTTTCAGATTATACTGGGATAGTTTTCTCGCAATGGCAGCCCCACTGACACCCGCACCAATAATCGCTATATCGTATTTCATACCTTTATCATCAGGGGAAATGGATCATTTTGCAAGAAAAATGTGTGAAGGCCTGTATACAAAACAACCCTCCGAAGGATGAACCATCCGAAGGGTTATACGATATAACTGAAAAATTACTTATTTACCAACAGTAGTAATTCTGCCTTCTGTTCTATAATCGATATAAGGCATATCAGCAATAAAATTCTTTACAACATCAAGATCAAGTGCTCCGGCATCATAAGGATTAATGGCTTTTTCCTTGAGTACCTGGAAGTCATCACCACCGCCACGGATATAATTGTTGGCAGCAACCTTATAAATCGCTTCAGGATCCAGAGGAGCCCATCCTCCCTTCTCGTCTTGAACAAAAATCTCTCTTACTCTTCCACCTGTCTGTGTCGCATAATCAAATGGTTCTCCAGCAGGATCCCAAACCATCTTTGCACCAGCCATATGGAGGAACCTTCCGGCACCCTCTTCCACCTGATTTATTCCATGATCAAAAGCCTGCCAAAGATCAGCACCCTTGATTTCAAAGGTAGCTACCAGGTTTCCGAAAGGAAGAACTTCCATCAATTTCTGCATCGTAAGATCACCGGTTCCAATATCTGCCCGGATTCCTCCACCATTTGTCAGAGCAATCTGAACACCCTTATCTTTTGTGGCTGCCAGCATGGCATCGGCAATAAGGTTTCCGATATTACTCTCTTCAGTTCTGGATCGGATAAGTTCAGTCTTTACATTACCAATAATTGCACCGGTAAATGGCGCAAGTTCCTCATCCTTCTCAGCCAGGTATGCTGCGATTTCAGGGTCTTGTGCGACAGCGGCTGTCATTGGGACAGGAGCGCCCCACCAGCTTGTTGCCACACCATCATCATCAAAGGTGACTGTCAGATTTCCAAGATATGAATTGTATTCAGAAGCCTGTACAATAAGAATGGGCTCTCCCGAGGCGGACTCATATACTCCCGGATAATCATCCCCGATAAGCTTTGTGTGTGAATGACCACCGACGATAACATCAACACCATCAATACCAGCCGCAATCGCCTGATCATTCATATAACCGTTGTGGCTTAAAAGAACAATAATTTCAACACCCATGTTTTCAAGTACATCCACAACAGGCTGTACCGCACTTACCACATCTGTGAATTCCATACCGTCGGCAGGACTTGAAATGGTGGGTGTTTCGGGCAGGGTCGCACCGATAATACCGACCTTTGTTCCATTTACATCTTTAATGATGTATGGTTTTACAAGTCTGTCAATTGCGGGATAATCACTGAAATCTATATTTGCATTAACCACAGGAGTATTCAGACCTGTCAGGAAAGCAAGCATTCCGTCAACACCTTTATCAAACTCATGATTTCCGAGAGTCATAGCATCGTATCCCTGAAGATTCATGACATCCCGTTCGGCAGCGCCGCCGAAAACAGTGTAATACACTGTTCCCATCACGTAATCACCTGCATCAAGCAGGAGTACATTTTTGTTTGCAGCCCGGATTTGATCCGCCATAAAAGCAACTTTCGCCGCTCCATAACGCCCCTTGTAATCCGCGGCCAAATGCGAATGGGTATCGTTTGTGTGAAGAATTGTTAACGCAAAATCGCCTTCTGCGGGAACGACCTCCTGAACACCCTCTGCTGTTAATGGTGCAATCAGCATCATTACAAGCAAGCCAAGAATAATAACCTTTTTCATTTTGTCTATCTCCTTATTTGTTTACCTTTAAAAATTATAGACCCGCCTCCCTATAATGTCAATTTTTCTTGACGGACATCCTTACGATAAAGGGAGAGCGATCGAAATATGGTAAATAATCAGTAAAAAAGGGTGACAAAAGCTATCTTTTATATTACTCTTAATTTAACACTGTTAATTATTATAACAATGTTAAATCAAATTTGTTATAGAGATCAGAAAGAGGAGTAAAATATGAGTGCCAGTGAGATCCAGCAAGAACGAACCAGAGGGTATTTTCTAGAATCGGCCAAGGAGATATTAAGAGGGGAAGGGCTGAAAGCCGCCAGTGCGCGAAATATAGCCTCCCGGGCGGGGTACTCCTATCCAGCCCTCTATACCTACTTCAAAGATATGAACAGCCTCATCTTTGAATGTGTGAAAGACTTTCAAAATGAGATCGAAGAGAGTGTTATAACAATGAATTCAGGATGTAAAACTGCTGAAGAGAAAATAAAGAAAGGGATCTCTGCCTGGGTAAACTACTTTGTTCAGTATCCCGGTATATTTGAACTCTTTTTTATAGAAGGGATCGGTGATGTGGGCCATTTAAAGGAGACGTCAAATCTTATCAACAATTCCTTCGGAAGAGTATGCCGCTCAGGTTTTGATCAACTGGTGGAGAAGGGGCGACTTTCCGGGAAGGAGGCTGATGATTGCCTTAACTTACTTAAATACCAAATAACAGGAATCATGCTTTACTACTCAAACAGAAAATTTCCTCCTGATTATAAAAGCCTCATCGAACTGATGAACAACCAAAAATCATTAATCCTGCAGGGGTTCGGATTATAAACCCAGGCCTGCAGAAAAATCTAAGGCTGATAGTTCAAACATCCTTCATTTTTTCCTTCTTTTCCATAAAAACCAAGTCTATAATATAGGATGAGAGAGGATATGTGATGATAGAAAAAGGGAATAAAAATAAACTCGACAAGAAATTCTATGAGAAAGAGTTGCTTCGCCTGCAGATTGAACTCGTCAAACTACAGGAGTGGATCAAATATAAGGGTCTTAAGGTGGTAATTATATTTGAAGGCCGTGATGCCGCTGGAAAAGGAGGGGTCATAAAAAGAATTACCCAAAGCCTTAACCCAAGATCCTGCCGGGTGGTTGCCCTTGGAACACCAACCGAAAAAGAAAAATCGCAATGGTATTTTCAGCGGTATGTCCCTCATCTTCCGGCCGCCGGCGAGATGGTGCTCTTTGACCGTAGCTGGTATAACCGGGCTGGGGTAGAAAAGGTCATGGGATTTTGCACGGAAGAACAGTACCAGGAGTTCTTTCGATCCTGCCCCGATTTTGAACGCATGCTGATACGATCAGGAATAATCCTAATAAAATACTGGTTCTCCGTAAGCGATGCAGAGCAGGAAAGACGATTTGAAGCAAGAATAGAGGACCCCACCAAACGATGGAAATTAAGCCCCATGGATCTGGAAGCGCGATCAAGGTGGGTAGAATACTCCATCGCAAAAGATACCATGTTGAAGCACACGGATATAAAGCAGGCCCCCTGGAGGGTCGTAAAAGCGGATAGCAAAAAGAAAGCCAGACTCAACTGTATATCCCACCTTCTGAGTATCATCCCCTATGAGGATCTGACTCCAAATCAAATAGAACTCCCTAAAAGACAGGTGGATGCAGGTTATATCAGACCGCCTATAACCGATCAGACCTTTGTCCCGGAAAAATACTGATTTTTATAAAGGAGCCCAAAATGGCGAACAGGATAACAGTAGATTTTAAAGAAGGATTTAGAGGGGAAGGTAAAAACGATAGAGGCAGCCAGTTAGAAATCGGAGAAGAGGAGTGGCACCCTTATGAACTCCTTTTCACCGCCCTCGCTTCCTGTATGTATGCAACATTCCTCGATATTGCCAGGAAGAAAAAACTGGAATACAGCACTGTGACAATTACCATCGAAGGAGAAAAGAGGGATGAAGTTCCTGCTTTTCTAAAAAAAGCCGATATTCTCTACACTGTAAAAGGTGCTGATACGACCGATGAAAAAACTCATACCCAATTTCAAAAAACATTGATGCTGGCAGAAAAATATTGTTCCATTTATAATACACTGACAAAAGTAGCCGAACTGAATTCAAAGATAATCTTTGAGTAAATTCATACCCATTTTACCGCATAGAGGAGTACAGATGAACAATGAAGTACAGAAGGCACGATACATCCCCTTTCGAAAAAAAGATATTGTCAGAATGCTTCTGGAGGATTCCGGATTTAAAACCGCAAAAGAGGCAGATGAATTTAAACTTCTATGTGGCATTGTCGAAAGTATATTCCATTTTGAGTTTCATGAATTGCTTGAGAAATTGAAGGACTCCTACTACCCTATCAATCCGGACCTGAAAAAGAACGCCCCCGTGTCGGAGGCGCAGATTCATAGTGCAAACAAAGAGCTCTTTGCAACCATGCAGGATGTCCTTAATGATGCGAATTATGACAAAATAAACCAGGAAGAGATCGATCTGGCTTTCAATGAAAACGCCCTGGTTGGTTTCAGTGTGAAAATAGACTTTCAGGAATATGACTTTGTAGAGGTACACGCCCGGGGACGAAGAACGGAATCCTTCACCTTTTCTAAATTTTTCGGGCTTAAGAAGAGTACGATGGAGCATGAAATCCTCGAAAGGGTAATTCTGCTCGCCAGGTTAAAACCGAAAGAAGACGCTGACACAAAATCCAGAAAAAAAAGAGAGAAGGGAGAGAAAGATACGGATAAATCCGGAGTTACTTTCATAAAAATGTTTAAGGATGTCCCTCTTGAAGACCTTGAAATCCTCTTCCCGAACTCGAAAGTTACCATGAGTTTAAAGGATAAACTCATCCTTGCTGTCCCCGCCATCGCCGGGGGAGTACCCCTCCTTGTAACAAAGGTTGTCCCGGCCCTGATAGTCGCCTTTGTCATCCTAAGCGCCTACTTTGGAGTGACGGGCACGGTAGAAGAGGATCAGCTGAGGCAAGCCATTGCCGTTTTTTCCGCCCTGGGAGCACTAGCCGGCTTCATCTTTAAACAGTGGAGCAAATATAAATCTAAAAAATTCCAGTTTCAGAAGGAACTCAGTGATAACCTCTATTTTCGCAACCTTGTAAATAATGCCGGGGTCTTCTATTCACTCATTGATTCTGCTGAAGAAGAGGAGTGCAAGGAGACCTTCATGGCCTACTATTTTCTATTTTTATCGGAAAAGGGTTTAACCGAAGAAGAACTGGATGAGCAAATAGAGACATGGATGAAGGAGAAACATGGCTGTATTCTGGATTTTGAATGTGATGACGCCCTGATGAAATTAAAAAAGCTTGAACTTCTACAGCCCGACAGGGAGGGCCGCTTCAAAGTAAAGGGATTAAAAAAATCCTTAAAAACTCTGGATAGTCGCTGGGATGATTTCTTTAGCTATGATTGATCTATCAGGATACAATAATGACCCCCAAAAATAACTTTTTCCATTTACTGGAAAACAAATCCATCGACTCAATCCCCTTCATGCCGATTACCATGATGTTCGCCGCAGATCTGATAGAGGTGCCGTACAGAGAGTATGCAACAAATGCCGCCATCCAATGCCGGGGCCAGCTGAAGGTCGCTGAAACATTTGGAACAACTCATGTTTCAGCCATCTCCGATCCGGCCGTCGAGGCATCGGACCTCGGAGCATCCGTCCTTATTCCAGAAAATGCTCCCCAGGCCATTTTTGAGGATGAAGCTCTTCTTAAAAATAAAGGCAGATTATCTACCCTTCGGATAATTCTCCCGGAAAATGGGAGGCGAATGGCAAACCGGCTGAAGGTCCTGGAGTCTCTGAAGAAGAGCAGGGGAGATCTCATAGTTGAGGGATGGGTTGAAGGGCCATGTGCCGAAGCCGCAGACCTTAGGGGTATAAACCGGCTCATGCTTGATTTTTTTGATGACCCTCCCTTCGTGGAAGCTTTGATGGATTTTATTACCGCTCAGGAGATCCTTTTTGCAAAAAGGCAGATAGAGGCAGGGGCAGATATTATTGGGATTGGGGATGCTGCTTCAAGTCTTATCGGGCCGGATCTTTACCGAACAATCGTTCTACCAAGGATGAAGAGATATGTGGACAGTATTCATGATTCCGGCGGTTTGGTAAGGCTGCATATCTGTGGAAATATAAATCCCCTTTACCCTTTAATAGCCGAACTGAATGTTGATATGATCGACCTTGACTCCATGTGTTCTATAAGTAATGCAAGAAAGATTCTTGGGGACAGACCCGCTATAGCCGGGAATATTGATCCCGTTAAAGATCTCAAGGATGGATCCCCCGAGGAGATTAAAGAGCGGCTTCAGGCATGCCGTATGGAGGCTGTAACTAAGTATATTATCGGAGCAGGATGCGAAGTCCCCCGGGGGACTCCATTCCAGAACCTGAAAACCATGGGAAAATTCCGGACAGCATAACAGGATACTGTCAACGGTCCCAATCCATTATGTACTGATAGACTTATATGAAAGCATAAATAAAAAAATATTGTAACTACTCAGCACCAACCATGAATGGGTTTCCGGCAAAGACTCTTAAAAGCGCTTCCATTGCATGAACATCG
>JAEINK010000034.1 GCA_016342585.1 Spirochaetales bacterium | reverse complement strand
GGTGGCAGGATTCAACCGGATTGCCCGGCAGTTTAAAACCGGAATCGGTGGCAGGTTTACGCCGGATTTTCCACAGGTATCCCGGGATTTTTCTCTTTAACAGAATAAAATGATAAAAAAGCCCCTCTTCGGTTCGACAACAGTTGAGGGGCTTTCAAAGGGTAAATTGGTTCTCTTAGATAAAAAGATTTGCCTTGGCTGTCTCGGCAGCTTCCAGGTAGGAGGCCACTCCGGCAACATCTACAAAATCGAAGAGCTCCTCTTTGGTCACCCCCATAATATCCATAGACATCTGGCAGCCAATCATTTTAACACCGGCATCACTGGCCGTTTGTATCATGGATTCCAGGGAGTCTACACCCTTCGCCTTCATCCTGCCGCGCATCATTTTGGTTCCCATTCCACCCATATTCATTTTGGAAAGTTTTAAACCGAGGCTGCTTTTAGCCATCATCATGCCGAACATCCTGCCCATAAAATCTTTCTTAACCGCTGGTTTATGGTGTTTTTTGACTATGTTGAGTCCCCAGAAGGTGAAGAACATGGTGACCTCTTTCCCTGAGGCCGCCGCCCCGTTGGCGATGACAAAAGAGGCTAATGCCTTATCCATATCATCCGAGAAAACAACCAGTGTTGTCCCTTTTGAGGGGACTGCGCTTACGGGCGCCTTTTCTACCCTGCCTTTCTGAAGAAGAGCGGTTACCTTTCCCGCTGACTGTTCAACCGATATTACCTTGTTACCTGTCATGTTTGCCCAGGAGTAAACATCCTTGGCAAATCCTGGATCCGTAGCTATCTCCATAAGCTGGTCGCCTGGCTTCAGTTTATCCATTTCAGTTTTAAGTTTTAAAACCGGACCGGGACACTGCATACCACAGGCATTAACTTCAATAATCCTGGCGTCGGAGGGGGCATCTGATTTTGTTTCCAGAGAACCGGTTTGATAAAGAATATCATCTTTTCCAATGCTGTCATTGTCAAAGATATCTTCATTTCCCTGATTCATTGTTACAGCTGAATAGGTTTTCAGGCCTCCGGTTAAATTTCTGACATTTTGATATCCCCTTTGAATGAGGATCCTTTCGGCAACATACCCCCTGAGTCCTACACCACAGAAGAGTATAATCTCTTTATCTGTTGGTATTTTCTCAATGTTATCCCGGATTTCTGTATGGGGGATATTTACCGCACCCTCAATTGTTCCCAGAGCGAACTCATCGGGGGTTCTGACATCAAGGAGAAAGATTTCGGACCTATCGATCTGTTCCAACTCATACCACTGGATGATATTGGTTTTTCCTTTGATGATGTTGTCTGCAATAAATCCAATAATGTTTACAGGATCCTTAGCAGAGGAGAAAGGTGGCGCATAAGCATGTTCAAGTTCTTCAAGATCTGAGATAGTTCCCCCCATGGAGATTATGGCGGCAAACATATCAATCCTCTTATCCACGCCATCATAACCGACGATCTGGGCCCCAAGAACTTTTGTTGTCTTTTTAGAGAAGAGGGCCTTGATACTCATGGGGATGGCATCCGGATAGTAACCCGCATGGGATGAGGGGTGAATGATGATGGATTCGTACTCAATATTCTGTTGTTTTGCCAGTTTTTCCGATATGCCGGTTGAAGCCACGGTGAGATCAAATACTTTTGCGATTCCTGTCGCGATTGTACCCTTATATGTCCTCTTATTACCGAAAGCAATATTATCCGCGACAATTCTTCCCTGTTTATTGGCTGGCCCTGCCAGGGGAACGAGGGCTGCATTACCGGTTATCGGGTTTTTAAAACTGATAGCATCTCCCAGAGCATAAACATCGGGATCGTTGGTTGTCAGGTAGTCATCGACCAGGATGCCGCCACGGCTGCATGTCTTAATATCTGCATTCACGGCCAGACTGCTGTCGGGTTTTACACCAATTGAAAGGATGATCATATCCGTATCAAGCTCTTTGCCACTGTTAAGGGTAACAGTAAGGCCATGTTTTGCCTGAATTATTGAACGGACTCCATTTTTAAGGTAAAATTCAACACCTTTTACTTTTAGATGCTGATGGACTTCCGCCGCCATCTCATAATCGAGGATATTCATTACCTGATCAGCCATTTCAACAATTGTGACAAAAATTCCCTGATGGTGAAGGTTCTCGGCCATTTCAAGACCGATAAATCCAGCACCTACAATGACGGCCCGTCTTGGTTTAGTCTCTTCAAGGAAGGATTTAATGGTATCTGTATCAGGAACATTACGTAATGTATAAATTCCCGGTAAGTTGATCCCGGGGATAGGGGGTCTTACAGGTTCTGCCCCGGGTGAAAGTACAAGTTTATCATAACCCTCGGTGTACTTTTCCCCCGTCTTGAGGTTCTTCACCTGGATCGTCCGGGCTTCTCTGTCGATCCCTGTAACTTCGTTTAATACCCGGACTTCCATATTGAATAGTTTGGAGAATTCTTCGGGAGTTTTTACAAAAAGCTGCTCGCGATCTTGAATCGTATCTCCTATATAATAAGGAAGCCCGCAGTTTGCGTAGGATATATATTCACCGCGCTCAAACAGAATTATTTCACTATTTTCATCATTTCTTCTTAATCTTGCTGCCGTTGTGGCTCCACCGGCGACACCACCTACAATTAGTGTTTTCATTTTTATTCCTCACCTTGAATATGCTGCTGTTCTTAATTTTGACTAAATATATATATATCGATATAAAAAGTAAAGTATATAAAACAATAAATATATATAAATAAATATGCCTATTTTGGTCATGTTTTGTTGAGCTCCCGGTATAAAATCGTTTTTTAATAGCGTTTTTTTTACAAATCAGTTATTTGATCAAAAAGCTGCCGAAGATGTAATTTGTGCATTTTTTGTACGTCTTTACATTGCAATTGTTTGCAGAAAACCTGTTAAACCTCCTTAGAGGCAATTTTGAAAAAATCGATTTTTGAAATCGCCTCAATAAATTGTAATTTCTGCCGGTATACTTGACCGTTCCGTACCACTTCTTTAAAATGCCAACCTAGGGAAATTGTTTCCTTTACTACTTTATGCCGGTCAGTCTTTGAGACTAGGACCGAATTGCTCCTGGAGGATGTTTTGTATAAGCCTGTTGATCCCAAAGTTGAATTTCCAAAGATGGAAGAAAAAGTATTAGAATTCTGGAAAGAGAAGGGAATTTTTCAGAAATCCATCGATCAGAGGGAAGGGTGCGAGGAGTTTGTTTTCTATGACGGACCTCCCTTTGCCACCGGCCTTCCCCATTTTGGACACCTGGTTCCCGGGACAATCAAGGATATTATTCCCAGGTATCAGACAATGAAAGGGAAAAAGGTCGATCGAAGATTCGGCTGGGACTGTCATGGTCTTCCCGTTGAATATGAGATGGAAAAAGAACTCGGGATCTCCGGAAAGAAAGAGATTGAGGATTTCGGGGTCGCAAAATTCAATGAATCCTGTCGTTCTATCGTATTGAGATATACAAAAGAGTGGGAAGAAACGGTCACACGGATGGGCCGATGGGTAGATTTTGAACATGATTATAAGACAATGGAACCTGATTACATGGAATCAATCTGGTGGGTTGTAAAACAGCTCTGGGATAAGGACCTCATGTATGAAGGACATTATATTCTTCCTTACTGTCCCCGATGCTCCACTGTTCTGTCAAATCATGAATTGAATCTTGGTGGATATAAGGATGTCCACGATCCTGCCATCACGGTGAAGTTTCAGTTAAAAGGCGAAGCGAAAACCTTTTTCCTTGCATGGACAACCACGCCCTGGACCCTTCCTTCCAACCTGGCTCTGGCTTTTGGCGGGGATGTTGACTATGTCATGGTCGAAGATGGTGAGGAGAGATATATCCTGGCCGAAGCAAGACTTTCAGCGTTTTATAAGGATGAAAGTGAATATAAGGTCATATGGAATAAGAAGGGAAGTGAACTGATTGGAATGGATTACGAACCCCTCTTCCCCTATTTTGCCGATGCCGCCGAGAAGGGGGCTTTTAAAACCTTTCTGGCTGATTATGTAACCACCGAAGACGGTACTGGTATCGTTCATACTGCTCCCGGCTTTGGTGAAGATGACTATAATACCCTTAAGGGGACCGGAATACCCACTATTTGTCCTGTAGATGATGAGTGTCAGTTTACTCCTGAGGTTAGTGACTATGCCGGCCGTTTTGTAAAAGATGCGGATAAGGATATCATCAGAAGGCTGAAAGATGAGGGAAAACTTGTAAAACGTGATAATTACCTCCACTCCTATCCTCACTGCTGGCGATGTAAGAGCCCCTTAATCTACCGGGCTGTCTCTTCATGGTTTGTTGACATAGGTAAGGTCAAGGATAAGATGCTGGCGGCCAATGGTCAGATCTACTGGGTTCCTGATCATCTGCAGAATGGTCGATTTGGAAAATGGCTTGAGGGGGCCCGGGACTGGGCTATCAGCCGAAACAGGTTCTGGGGAAATCCCATCCCCGTCTGGAAGTGTGATTCCTGTAAGAACTCCGAGTGTCTCGGATCCCGTGAGGAGCTCAAGGAGAAATCCGGGGTTCTTCTGGACGATATACATAAGCATTATGTGGATGATGTTACCTATCCCTGTTCCTGTGGTGGTACTATGACAAGGGTTCCTGAGGTTCTGGACTGCTGGTTTGAATCCGGTTCAATGCCCTATGCTCAAAATCACTATCCGTTTGATAACAAGGAACATTTTGAGGCCAATTTCCCCGCAGACTTCATCTCTGAAGGTCTTGATCAGACTAGAGGTTGGTTTTACACCTTGACTATCCTGGCTGCGGCACTATTTGACAAGCCGGCATTTAAGAATGTCGTTGTTAATGGTCTTGTTTTAGCTGAAGATGGGAAGAAAATGTCCAAATCCGAAAGGAATTATTCGGATCCTGTGGATGTTATCAATACCTTTGGTGCCGATGCCTTACGACTCTTTTTAATGAACTCTGCTGTTGTGCGGGCCGAGGATTTAAAGTACTCCGACGACGGTGTTAAGGATGTTCTTAAAGGAATACTCATTCCCCTGTGGAACTCATACTCTTTCTTTATCACCTATGCAAATATTGATGGTGTAACACCTACTGAAGCTCCGGTTAACCCGGAGAATCCTCTGGACAGGTGGATCCTGTCCGAACTCGAGGCACTTATAGAAGAGGTCACACTCCATCTTGATAAGTACGAACTTCAGAGGGCGATTTCACCTATCGTATCTTTTATTGATAATCTGAATAACTGGTATATCAGAAGATCAAGACGAAGGTTCTGGCGATCCGAAAATGATCTTGATAAAGATCAGGCTTATCAGACATTGTATACAGTTCTCATGAGACTTGTTCATATTGCGGCACCCATAGTTCCTTTTATAACCGAAGAGATCTATTTAAATCTCAAGGGCGAAGGGGATGCCGAATCTGTGCACTTGACTGAATTCCCAACTCCCGAAAAGAGCAGGAGAAATGAGGATCTTGAGCAGAAGATGAGAGTCACCATGAAAACCGTCTCTATGGGGCGTGCCTTACGGGCTATTCACTCACTTAAAACAAGACAGCCCCTGAAAGCCATCCACCTTGTTACCAAGGATGAACAGGAAAAGAAAATCCTCAGAGAGATGGAAGATATAATCCGGGAAGAGTTGAATGTGAAAGAGGTTCTTTTCCGTGAAAATGAAGAGGATCTTGTTGAATACAAGGCAAAAGCCAACTACAAGGTACTTGGAAAGAAACTCGGAAAGGATATGAAGGTCGCTGCCGCCAGGATCGAAGAGTTGAATCCCGGCGAAATTCAGTCGCTCATGGAGGGTAATACCCTCTATATCGATATGGAAGGTTTCCAGCTGGAGCTGACAGAGGAATCTGTCCTCGTTCAGAGACTTGAAAAAGAAAACTTGAAGGTACTTAATGAAGACTCTTTAACCGTGGCCCTCGATCCTGAAATTACCCTTGAACTGAAACAGGAAGGGCTTATAAGGGATATTATTCGATCGGTTCAGAATCTTCGAAAGGATACGGGTCTGGATGTTACTGATCGGATCAACCTGACTCTTCATGGTAATGATGAGGTAAAGGCCGCTGTTGACGGATACAGGGAGCATATCACAGGTGAAACACTTTCTGTTGAACTTAACTGGGCTGCTCCGACGAATGGACAGGAGATTGAATGCGGTGAAGAGACTGCCCTTATCGGTCTTGAGAAAGCTTAAAAACCGAAGAAAGAGAAATCATATTAAAGCAGGGACAGCGGGAGTATTGGCGATAATACTCCTGGCTTTCCTTGTGGCTGGTTGTGCGGCAGGGCCGGAAGCTGTCAAACCCACTCCATCCATGATCCCGGAAAATTTGCCCCTGTATGTTTCAATTTTACCCGAAGAAAACCGTGAACTGCTTGTCGGTATTCTTGCCGGCCAAATTGAAGAGAGTCAGCTTGATCAGTTTATTGAGCGAACCGAAAGGATCTACAGCGGTATTAATTCTGATGGTCTATTCCATCTTGTTGCAGAGGGAGAATACCCTGAAGGTTTACTCAGGTTTTCATTCTTTTTTGATAACAAAATAAAAAAAGCAAAATCTGATTTCCGCTACTGGCAGCTTGAAAATGGTCTGGAGATCGGATTTTCAAAAACAGGATTTCTCCTTGTTTCCAATGAAAATATTGAATCCATGTTTGCTCTTGATGATCGCATAACCGGAGGTGGTGTACAGGCCCCCCTCATTGAAAAGCTGAAAGCGGGGGATATAACCCTCTATGGCACTTCCTTTCCTGAACTGGATGGGGTTGCCTCCATAATACCTGATGATCTTCTAAAGGAGTGGCAGCTCCTCCTTATAAAAAGGGAAGAGGAATATTCAGGTCAACTGATTTTGGAGTTGAAGGATGATAGAAGCGCCCGGGTTCTGGGGACTACCATTAAACTTTTAACACTGACAGGCCGTCTTGAAGAAGAATCAGGCGCGCTTTTTGGTTCTATCCTTACGGAAGGTATGACCCTGGATGGTAACAGGATTATTTTTTCCGGATTTACATTTTCTTCCGAGGATATGATCGGAATAACGGATAGTTTTTTTAGGAGAGAATGAAATAATGAAAAAACAGACCATCGGTGTGGTTGATTATGATGCAGGGAATTTAAGGAGTGTTGAAACCGCGCTGGAATACCTTAATAGTGATTATATTGTCTCCTCCGACCCTGAAACCCTTAATAAAACCGATAAAATCATTTTCCCGGGTGTCGGGGATGCCGGGGCCGCTATGGGGGTTCTAAAGCTACGGGGCCTGGATGATTTTCTGAAAGGCTGGACCACCCGGGGTAATTTTCTCCTGGGTATCTGTATCGGTTGTCAGCTTCTCTTTGAGCATAGCGATGAAAGAGACACAGATTGTCTTGGTATACTTTCCGGGAATATCCCCCTGTTTCCTGCGGACCAGAGGGATGAGACCGGGCAAAGGTTTAAAGTTCCCCATATGGGCTGGAATCAGGTGAAACAGGTGGGGAATCATCCTCTGTTTAAAGGGATTCCGGATGGTGCATCGTTCTACTTCGTTCACTCGTACTATCCCTCCCCGGCTGAAAAGGGTGATGTGATAGGACAAACCGAGTATATGCTAAAATTTGATTCGGCTGTTGCCAGGGATAATGTTATGGCCACCCAGTTTCATCCTGAAAAATCAGGTGAGCATGGATTAAAAATGATCCAGAATTATATTGAGCTCTAGGGAGAAATTATGCTTGAGAAAAGAATCGTTGTCTGTCTGGATGTCCGGGATGGTAAGACAACTAAAGGAATAAAGTTCAAAGGGAATGTGGACATTGGCGATCCCGTTGAGATGGCCCGTGAATACTACAGGCAAGGTGTGGATGAACTTGTTTTCTATGATATAACAGCCTCCGCTGAAGGGCGGGGGATTATGATCGATGTTGTTCGAAAGGTGGCCAGGGAGATTTTTATTCCCTTTTGTGTTGGGGGGGGGATTGCCAATGTGGATGATATGCGATCCGTATTACTGGCAGGAGCTGAAAAAATTTCAGTCAATTCCCAGGCTGTAAAAAATCCTGAAATAATAAGCCAGGGTGCCAGATTATTCGGGAATCAGTGTATTGTCCTTGGTATGGATGCGAAAGCAGATCCAGCCATGCCTTCGGGGTACCGGGTCGTGATTAATGGTGGAAGGACCGATACAGAGCTGGATGCTCTTCAATGGGCCTTACGTGCCGAAGAGCTTGGTGCAGGTGAAATTGTTCTTAACTCCATCGATACAGACGGCATGCGGGAAGGTTATGAGCTTAATATAACCAGGATGATATCCGAGAAGGTTTCTGTACCCGTTGTGGCCTCCGGAGGCGGAGGGACTGCTCAGCATTTAGCCGATGTGTTGACTAAGGGAAAGGCTGATGCCGCCCTCATTGCCTCTATGGTCCATTTTGGGGATTATACAGTAGGTTCGATCAAAGATTCTCTTGCCGGACAGAACATTCCTGTCAGACTTACCTGGTAGCATATTTCTTCTAAATCATTTTACCTCTCTCTAACTGGTTATTTTGGTTATTGTGAGGTCTGTTTTAGTTTTCGTGTCGATTGTGATAATAGAAAAATAAGCTGTGATCTGCTTTTGGTTGCAGTTTTTTCAAAAATATTTGAAATATGTTTTTTTACGGTTTTTTCAGATATAAAAAGTTCTTTGCTGATCCGGGTATTCGAATACCCTTTGCTTATCAGCTTGATAATTTCTATTTCTCTGTTTGTAAGATCAAAACTTGTCTTGAAAAGATCATATTGATATACAGATTTTTCTCTTTCGATCGTTACAATTGCTTTAATGCCCGAAATAATCATTTCGGTTTGATTTTTCTTAACCATTCTTAGAATATACGAGTCGTTCTCTCCCTTTATGGTATATGTAAGAGTAGTATAGGTTTGTTCAGACAACTGGGTGAAAATATTTTTAATGATTTGATGATTCATAATAGAATCTCTATCTGCTTTTTTCAGGTTTAAAGATTCTAAAATCAGATCGTTCGAATTATTACGTGGGAATTCAATATCATCATTATGCCAGATATAGAAGAAGCAGAAATCTTCGTCATTATTCCTGTTCAAAGATTTTGATTTCATTTCTAACTTTTCGCTTAAAATGGATATCAACAATCCCTGATTCAATATAGGAGAGATAATCTTTAAAATTTGCATATCCTTACTTTGAAAGGGTTGCTTCGGTGGTTTGGTATACCCCTGGAACCCGATCAATTCTCCCCTGAAATTTATAGGTAAATAAACATAATCTCCTGTGGGGCGAACCTCATTGCCTAACGATAGGAAGTCAGAGATTTCAGGGGTATCATAATCGATGGAATATAATGTATGGATAGTCGATCTATCATCGAAAAGTTTTTTCAAAATCGGATCATTTTCCATAAGTTTATCCAAATACAGGTTCATAAAATCGGGAGGATTATTGTCAAAAGCTACTGGTTTGTCGGTGAACCTGCTGGGAAGGAGCATTACAGCGTAAAATTCACTGTTTATCAGTTTGCTTGAATTCAATAAAAATCTCTGAATAAATGCATCAGGTTCAGATAATTCAGAAGAGCTTGAGTAAAGGTTTGTAATAATTTTCTGCTCTTCAGTAGTTAGGTATAATTTCATAATCCTTCGAATATGATAATAAAAAGAGAAAAAAATATAAAGTGAAAATACAACTTTAGTAGTATTTATATTTGAAATAAATAATGGATAATGAAAGCAACTTAAAAAAAAAAAAATTAAAATTGATTTAAAAAAGTAGCTTTTATTTTAAGCCTGTCTGAATAACAAATGAGTGTTCCCCTGATCTGAATGGAATCGCTGTAATGCGGGTATCTCTGGGCCAGGATATTTCATGATCTTCCCCATGAATCGTGATGGGGATGGATAGGAGGAGCTCTTCAATACCATCATCAGTGAGTACATTTCCGGCAATGATATTTGTTACTTCACCTATCATATCTGCCAGAATGTTATATTGAAACTCAGAATCCATATTATATATCAGAGCGTTTTTAAGCATTATATCTGCCAGTTCTTTCTTATACCGCATGGATACAAGTCCGTTTAAGGTTCCTGTAACACTGATTATACCCGATATTTCCCACGAACCGGCGGATTCCGGAGAAATCAGGGAAGGGGTTTCAGCTTGAATATCCATTTGGAAGAGATTTTTAAAAAGTTGAATTGTTCTTTCAATAATATATCCATTAAGTGTCGTATTCATCCTATTCTCCTGCTTGCTATACTTATCTCAACCTCGAAAGGACCATATTTTGTATGAAAAGGTACAGCAATAATCGGAGAATTACTTGGCCAGCTGATAGTATGGTTTTTACCCTGGATTGTGAAGGGAGGAGTCAGTCGTATATTAAAATCCTTCAAGTGATAAAGAGCCTTGGCCGAGATGATATTTACTAATTCACTTATCATTTCATTTATAATTTGTTTTTTTTCGGTTTCATCATCCACAATAAGATTAGATTTAAAAAGAAGTTTCTCTGCCAGTAAATTTGTTACCCTTAGGACGACAATACCATCGCTATCACCGACAAGCCCGATTAAACCGGATATCTCCCATCTATGGGAAATATCATTGTCTAGAAGGAAGGGAGCACCGGGAGTCGGGGATAAAAAAAGCATTTCTCTGAACAATTCTATCGTTCCATTCAGGAATGGATTAATGATCTTGGCATCCATATGATAGGTGAGTGATTCTCTGCTTGCTTCCATAAAATGTTAACCTTAACAGTTTAAAATCCAATCATTTTGTTTCAGAGATATTTTAGCCGGTGTGAAAAGATAAATCCACAAGTTTTTTTGTGATATTCAATATTTTTGATAGAGGATTTTATAAACTATTGCCAGTGACTCTGGAAATCGTTATATTATAATTAAATTTTATCCAGTTGTGAGGGAATCCTTAAATGCCTACTTATGATTACAGATGTGAAAAATGCGAAAATGTTTTTGAGGAATTTCACGGGATGACTGAAGACCCGGAGATCAAATGCCCCCTTTGTGGCAATGTTTCAAAAAAGATGATTGGAGGCGGTCTCGGGATAATTTTTAAAGGAAGCGGTTTTTATGTCACAGATAACAAAACCGCTTCAAATTCCAGTGGTTCGACAGGAAAAACATCTTCAGAATTGAATCCTGCAAAAGCATCAGAAACAAAAGAACCAGCATCCACTTCCAGTGTTACCGCTGAAAAGAAGACCCCTGTAAAATCCTCGGCCAGCTGATAATATTATCAGCTGACTTGGTTATATTTTTTTGCAATTAAGCTTGAATTAGTTTTATAGCCTCATCAAATCCAATATTATTAAAACTTTCTCTTGTGGTGAGATTCTTTATGTTTACCGTACCGTTTTTATATTCATCTTCTCCGCAAATCAAGGCGAATGGAATATTCTTTTTTTCTGCAAAGGAAAATTGATTTTTTAATTTTTTCTTCTCCAGATAAAGTTCTGTTGATATATTCTTCTCCCTCAATTTACTGGCCATTGAAAAGTAGTACCCCATCAAGGAATCATCCATATTGAGAATGAGGACCCGTGAAAGGGACTCTTTAGTGGAAAGCATGTCCAACTCCTCCAATGCGGCAATCAGTCGGTCAAGGCCAATTGAGGAGCCTACGCCGGGAAGTTCTTCCTTTGTGTAGAGCCCTGCCAGGTTATTATATCTCCCTCCGGAACATACCGAACCGATTCTTGGGATATCTTTGAGGAATGTTTCATAAACAACACCCGTATAATAATCAAGACCACGAGTAATGGATGGGTCGAAATATAATGCCTCGGATATTCCTGTTTCAGTTGCCAGTTTGAAAAGGCTCTCCATGCGAAGGGTATGTTCATTTTCACCACCAACAAGCTCTGTAAGCTTTTTCAGGGTATCCTGCCAGTTTGTCTCGGCCTTAATGAAGTCAAGGATTTTATCGGCCATCTCTCCCCCTGTGACAGGTTCAAGGATTTTCTTTACCTCATCGGCTCCAATTTTAGCTATCTTGTCGACGGCTCTCAATATCTCAACATTAGCCCCCTTCAGGTCGTTATGCTCGAGAAAGGCGTTGAATATACCTCTGTGGGAAATATGAATTATGAAATTTTCAACACCCAGGGCTTTCATGGAGGTGTACATCATGAAAATAATTTCAAAATCAGCGGAAGCGGAGTCGGGGCCGACAATATCAAAATCACATTGGGTAAACTCTCTATAGCGTCCCTTCTGTGTATTTTCTCCACGCCAGACCTTAGCGATATGGTACCTTTTAAAAGGAAGATAGAGTTCATTTCTATGGGCGGCCAGAAAGCGGGCGAAGGGGACAGTCAGATCAAATCGAAGGGAGACATCTCGTCCACCATTGTCCTGGAAGGCGTAAACCTGTTTGTCGGTTTCTCCACCGCCCTTACCCAGGAGTACATCCCTGTATTCAAGGGCCGGTGTATCGATTGGGACAAATCCAAAGTTTTCAAAAGTGCCCTCAAGAATTCTCTGAATTTCTTTTCGTTTTATTTCTGCTGGGGGTAAAAAATCCCTGAATCCTTTTAATACCCGAGGCTCTATTATGGAGGCCATTTGTTTCTCCTGTCTGTAAAAAATTTCATGGCCATATTAACAGTTAAGACCTTCTGAGACAATATCCTATGTGCCTTGAAATTATGACTTTATCGTAGTATAAATAAATAAAATAAAGTTCCTTAAGGAAGAAATTTTCATTGCTTATCAGATATGGTACCGATTCAAAAGGTAAAAGAGTAAAAATCGCGGAGATTTACACCGCTGACGAACATAAAATAGATCAGAGTCTTATCGACAGGGAAGCCTTGAAGATAATTAGAAGATTACGCAGTTCCGGTCACGAGGCCTACCTTGTGGGGGGGGCCGTCCGGGATCTTCTTGTCGGGAAGGTTCCAAAAGATTTTGATATTGCCACCGATGCGCTACCTCGAAAGGTTAAAAATCTTTTTAGAAATTCCCGGATTATTGGCCGTCGTTTCAGGCTTGTTCATGTATTTTATGGTGAAAAAATTATAGAAGTCTCTACCTTCCGTTCAAATGAACCAGGTGGTGAGAATAATGTGTATGGCAGCCTGGAAGATGATGTAACGCGAAGGGATTTTTCACTGAATGCCCTTTACTACTCGCCGAAAGAGGAGTGGGTTTTAGATTACATCGGTGGCGTGAAGGATATCGAGAATAAAAAGATGCGTTCTCTCATCCCGCTGGAAACAACTTTTATAGAAGATCCTGTTCGGCTTATCAGGGCGATTAAATACTCTGCCAATACCGATTGCACAATCCCTTTTAAGATGAAACGGAGTATAAAGAAATTTGCTCCCAATATCGCTGGCTGTCCCTCTTCCAGGCTTACAGAAGAAATTTTTAAAATACTGCAGTGCGGTAATTCTGCCGGAATTTTTAATAAACTTGAATATTTTGGTATTTTTGATCATCTTCTTCCTGTAATTTATCAGACAATTAAAGATGATCGTGAAAAGAAAGAGGGGTTTTATAATAGTTTAAAGGAAATGGATGATAAAATCGGGAGTGGGCAGATTACAAGGGCGAATATGCTTGCCGTACTTGTTGAACCGGTCATCGATTTTGATAAAGATTTAGAAGTTAACCAGCCTCTCTTTATGGATACGTATAAGGAGATGAAAAGGATCCTAACCCCCCTTACACCGCCGAACCATGATGTAGAAGTGGCTGTCCGTAACATTTTCAAAGCAAAGGGATTAAAACCTCCAAAACGCCCACGGAAGCGATATGCAGGAAGATACAACAGCCGGAAACCAAGAGCAGGTACTTCAAAAAAATCTGGACCAGCTATAACCAACTGATAAAAATAAGCTGTTGAAAACGAAGGTTTTATAACAATAAAACCAAAAAAAACCGACCTTCGAGGTCGGTTTTTCTGTATTTGAACTAAAATCTAATTCTCTTCTATCTTCGTCAGGAGTTCAAATGCTTTTTCACCATATCCGGAAGGATCGGATTGGAAAGAGTACTGGAGGTAGATTCTTGCATCACTGAACTGTCCTGCCGCATAAGCATTAACACCCATAGCATAGTAGGTAAAAGACTCTTCCCCGCCAACGGCCAGGGATGTATCATAGTAGCTCTGCGCTGCGGAGTAATTACCATTTGTATAGTTGATAAGCCCAAGGTAATAATAGGGGAGTGGATGCGTGTCTCTAAGTTCAACAGCTTTCATGAATGATGTTTCTGATGCCGTGTAATCCTGCATATTATACTGTGACATACCATCCTGAACCAGAGCGGGGAATGTTTTGGTTCCAAGAATGAAATTAGAGAAACTTCCAATAAGTCTATTTTTAGTTGCCCACCCGAAGGCTCCATTGATAACCTGAAGTTCATTCTCTTTTCTGGAAGATTCATAGTTAAGCAGTGAAATTGAATCCCATAGTATACGGCTGTACTCTTTGGAAGATGTATTCATAAGAAAATAAACAAGACCCCATGCTTCAGCATAGGATGCTTCCATGTTTCTGCTGAATGAATCAGGAGTCATGGTAAGAAGCTCGGTCATGACATAGACCTGACGGCTGTAATCTTCAGGATCTATTTCGTTTAAAAGTCCTTTTAATGTGTTGAGCCAGTCAAGGTTTTCAATGTAGACAATTGTATCTTCATAGGGATCGTAGTAACATTTTTCGAAGTAAACCGCAAAACCCATCTGCATCCAGAGGGGCGGATTCTTAACAAATGATTTCAGGTACTGGATCATACTGTAATGGGCAAGATAAGTGTTGAACTTATCTTTATCGGTATCCATAAATCCTACAAGTTCATTTTTCTCGGCATTGGAGTACTGAAGGAAAACAAAAGAGTCTCTGGTTTCTGAAATGATGCCGGTAAGATATGAATCGAAATCTTCCTTGTCATTAAAGAGTCTTAAGGTTAATTTGCCTTCAAGATTTGTTGGATCAAAATGAAAATAGGAACTGTAAAAATCAAAATAGGCATCCAGCTTTTGAGCTGTTTCTCTTGCATGATTCAGACTTACATCGGAATAAACTTTATAATAGGAACTTTCATCAACATTTGAGGTCTGCGCCCATGCAAAAACACAGGTTAATAGCAGTAAAACTACAATGATATTTTTCTTCATCTTATTCTCCTAGGGTGATCTTAAAATGTTACGAGTTATATGTCAAATCGTTTTTTATTATCGGCTAAAAAACTTGGCTTAAATCCCTTATTCGACCCGGGTTTAAACCACCGCAGGTCCCTGTGGGGAGATCCATTCACATCACTTACTTACATTATCTATTTCTACATCAACCTTTTCGATCATGATCCCGGTATATCTTTCAAGGCTTTCGATTACATACTGCTGGAAATCGTGCATATTCCCGGAAAGCTGGACTCCAAAGGGTATTTTAAGAAAAATATGTATTGAATATCCCTTGGGTGTCTCACCAACCCTGACCTTATTGATTGTCAGTGATTCATCATACTCATCAGCACAATGGATTATCATTTGAGTGAGGGCTACCTCTGATATGGATATTTTACCTTTCTCACCGAATTCGGGCCTGACTACCGATTTTTCAAAGACTTCCGTTGTTTGTTTAAAGGAGAATCCTTTTTTCAGAAATACCTTGATCGTGTCATAGAGTATAGAACCATGCTTTCTGCTCACCTCAACAGCAGGGACGGGAATAACATGTTTTCCCTCCTTTCTGGAGTGGGACGCGATCTCAATGTCCTCTCGGGAGGCGATATCTTCGATGTTTATGTAGGTTGCGATTTCGGGAAGATCCAGACGCTGGGTTATCTTCGCGGTCATCTTGGCTGAAGTTCCTACAATAAGAATGCGCTTGAAGTCGGTTTTTCGAATAGTGTTTCTGACTTCCCTTCTATGGATAGGATCGTCAAAAAGTGCTGTTTTTATGGCTGTCAGGTATGCTGTCTCTTTTTTGGCAGATCTTCCTGCGATGATCTTTTGATCCTGAATGAGTAGGCCATCGTCTATAATTAGATCCACACCATATTTTTCGGCGACAAGTTTGGCTCGGAAACTTTTTCCTGTTCCGCTTCTGCCTACCAGTGCGAATACTTTAACGCCTTTTACAACCCAGTATAAGTGCCTGTATATCTGCTTCATTAAGGTATTGTATACTTTCCATCAACCTCTTCCAAGCCCGAAACGATCTTCTTTTCTATCTCCTCAAGAAGGTTATTCAGGCTGATTTGTGGAAAAAGCTCTCTTATTTTCTGTTGGAATGGGGGCGGGAGGGGTGAGGATAGGGGGAAGGGCGGAAGTGATTGCCCATTTTTTACAGGCATCATAAGCCATGCGTGAAGATAGTAGGTGTTCTTAATTCTGTCTTCCGTTCCGCCACCATATTTGTTATCACCCATAAGTGGGTGACCGTGACCTGCCGCCTGGGCTCTTATCTGATGAGTCCTGCCTGTATGAAGTTGCATAAGGACGAGGCTTGCGCTTTTATTGGAGGTGAGTGTTTGATAGGAAGTTTTTGAGGATTTTCCCTTTCCTTTCCCAGATATTCGGGTTATACCATTATTTCTGACAAGTTCATCTTCCCAAATCCCTGACGGTTCTGTCTTGCCCTTTAAAATTGATAAATAGTATTTTTCCAGTGCTCTGGACTGCATCATACTGCTGAAAAGCCGGGATCCCCGGAGTGATTTTCCAAAGGAAATAATCCCTGATGTGTTTCTATCCAGGCGGTGAAGGGGGCCTGGTTTAAATGATAGTGATTCAGGGATTCGACCCTTCAAATATATTCCAACTTCGATTTCCAGACTCTCTTCTCCATGGACTAATACACCTGCCGGTTTGTTCAGGACAAGTAAATCGTCTGTTTCGGCAAGGATCTTTAAGCTGGATTTATTTCTTTGTGAGGTTTTCATGAGCTTTCGGGGTGAATTGTGAGGGGAGCCGTTATTTGCAGGAATATGACCCGACCCATTTCCTCTGGAACTTATGTTAGTGAGCAAAAAATCGGATATTTCAATGATGTCACCAGATTTAAGTCGGTAGTCAGGCTTCTTTTTTTTTCCATTGATTCTGATCCAACCCGTTCTTAAATTTTTATAAATTTCTCCGAGTGTTAATTGAGGAATAAACTTCCTGATAAGCCTGTCGATTCTTCTATCAAGGTCATCCTGTCCCGGTTCGATTTTGCTATATTTCATGTTCAATAATTTAAACATTTGAATAAAGTCTTGACAAGATGGGCTGGTATGAAGAAACTGTAATCAATGTCTGAAACTGAATATTTTTCAACAATAGACCGGCTTTCCTCAAACCCTGTATTTATGTCTGCGCTTTTCAGCTGGGCTATTGCTCAGCTGATCAAGGTGATTATTAATATAATCCGCGGAAAATCAGAGGGAATGGGAGCTTCTGTCATTCTCTTTCTCTGGAAGACGGGTGGTATGCCCTCCAGTCACTCCTCTGCCATAGTAGGAGCTACTACGGCAATCGGCTTTGTGAATGGGGTGGAATCATCAATATTTGTTCTTGCCTTTGTAATGACCATTGTTGTGATCCGTGATGCCCTGGGTGTCAGGCGATCCACAGGTGTTCAGGCGAAAGCCATTAATTATATTGGTTTTAAATTAAATAAGAGTCTTAATTTTAACATAACCTCAGTAAAGGAAGTAAACGGCCACACATTTCCAGAAGTAGCAGTGGGAATAATACTTGGTTTTTTCATAGCCGTGGCTTTTTGTAACCTATAGGTATTATGAAGATCAATTTAAAAGGGCCTGCCCGCATATTCTGGATTGTTCCTCTGGTATCTTTCATTTTATTTTCCGTTTTAAATTATCGGACCGGAGAGATTGCTCCTAATTTTCAGATATGGAAGGGGTATTACACCCTTCTAATCCGCACTGATGCCACTTTTGATGCTGAAAATATCCTTAAGCAAGAGGGTTTCGAAGTTGTCTCTCTTTCAAATCAGATGGTAGATTTTTTCGATTACTGTGGAATGCGTTCAATTCCCCTTATGGATATTGAAGAACATCTTGATAAACTTGATCCAAGAATCGATCCTTTCATGAAGAAGTTACCCGGATTCTTTTCTACCCGGTATATGGATGCCGATTGGGATATAATCTATCTCTCATCGGATCAGAGTGTAAATCAGATTACAGGAGACCTGGAGTCAATTTTTCCTGTGAATACATCATCAGAATGGATCCTGGCAGATGAAAAAACAAAATCAAATCCATGGATTCCAATTCTATTTGGTCTGTTTTTCCTTGTTATGGCTGTGTTTATGGGAAAGTCTGTTTGGAGAATTCTATTTTTTGCCCTACCCTGGATAGGTATATTCCAAGGTGGGAATCTGGCCTTATTTATAGCTGGAGGATTTTTGGCGGTATCCCTGTTTTTTATTAGAAACAGGGGGCTGAAAATTTGGAAAGAACATCTTGAATATCCGATAACACGGTATTTGATTAAGGAGAAGCTCCGGTTTCCCCTTATTTTATTCCTGGGTACATTGATAATTACTTTGATTTGGATTGGCAGGATGGGACTTGGAAACAGGGCTTTCCTGTACTTGATTTCAGGTGCTTTGGGGCAGATATCCGCTGAGCTGATGGAGCTCTTCTATGAGTATCTAAAGGTAAAAAGACGGGATCATAAACTTTTCGTCCCCATTTTCATCCTGAAGAAACCCGGAAGAAAAGTTTCCGGCGGGGAACTCCTTGCTCCCATACTTCCGGCCATGGTTCTGGCAGCTGCTTTGATCCTTCCTTTGGATGTTGAAGAGATAACAGCTCCTGTACCCGCACCTGTTTTTCTCTCTAATGGTGAAGAATTCGTAGGTTATGATGCGGATGGGTTAAAACGGCTAGAGAATTCCCGGGAGGAGAGTCAGTATCCCGATTTAGCAGATTATATCGCCCATGAGGCTTTTCAAGAGGTTTTCTTTTTCGGCGGTTCTTATGGTTTTCCGAATACGGGAGACAGGATTGAACAAGAGGTGATTCTTGTTGAAAAGGGTGAAGTGCAAAAAGATCTTGTGGTCATTAAGGAGTTTACAGACCAGTGGTATATAGATATACTGAGCCTCGAAAAAAAAGAGGGTGTGGTAGCTATCCTGCTTAATCAGGAAGCTCCCTGCAGGATTGAAACCGCAGGAATGGGAACTGTCGGAGAGCTTACGAGTTGGAAAAGAGGCGCCTCTGCCGTTTTTTCACTGTACTTCTTTGCTTTCCTTCTCTTTTTGATTATTAAAAATAAAAGAAAGTTCAGATTTGGTAAAGCAAAAGCAGAAACACTTACTTATATAAGAGAATTGGAAAAGGAGAATATTGCATAGACGATGAAAGGAATAAGAACATTTTCCAAGGGTGGAATTCATCCTGCAGGGAAAAAAGCTTTGACCTCCCATAAGGAGATCAAAAATGCCATGATTCCTTCGGTTCTTGTTGTTCCAATGCAGCAGCATTTGGGAAAGCCGGCGAAATGCCTGGTTGAACCCGGAACCGAAGTAAGAGAAGGAATGCTTATTGGTGAGGCAGATGGTTTTATCTCTGCAAATGTGCATTCTCCAATTCCGGGAACTGTAAAAACAATAAAGGATATTTATCTTCCTAATGGAATGATTTCCAAAGCAGTTGAGATTGAGTTTAAGGGCGAGTTTGATAGATCTGGTAAGGTTCAGGAGAAACACGAGTGGAAAAATCTCTCTGTTAAAGAACTTATCAGTCTTATATCCGAATTCGGCCTGGTTGGTCTTGGTGGGGCTACATTTCCGGCTCATGTAAAGTTTGGGGTTCCTCCGGGAAAGGTTGTTGAAACCCTTGTTATAAATGGTGTCGAGTGCGAACCGTATCTCACGGCCGATCACAGGCTGATGATAGAACGTACTGCGGATATTATTGAGGGTTTACGTATCCTTAACAAGATGATAAATCCCGGAAAGATTGCCATTGGTATAGAGGTAAACAAACCCGATGCCATTGAACTTCTCTCAAAAGCGGCCGAAGCATGTGAACTGAACCTTGAGGTTGTCCCCTTGAAAGTCAAATATCCCCAGGGGGATGAAAAACAACTTTTACAGGCCGTTACAGGCCGAGAGGTTCCATCCGGAGCATTGCCTCTGGAAATTGGGGCTGTGGTTTCAAATATTGGAACTGTATTTTCGGTGTATGAGGCTGTGGTTTATCGAAAGCCATTGATGGAGCGTGTTGTTACTGTATCCGGTGATTGTATTGTTAATCCTGCCAATCTCAAGGCCAGGGTTGGAACACCTATCAGCTCTCTTATTCATGAATGCGGTGGTTTTAAAAAAGAGCCTGCCAAAATTGTAATGGGTGGACCCATGATGGGTTTTTCGATTTTCGATATGGATACACCCGTTTCCAAAGGGACTTCAGGAATACTTGTTTTATCTGCCAAAGAAGTTGCCGCAGCACGGCAGACCACATGTCTTGAATGTGGTCGATGTGTTTCCGCTTGCCCAATGGGCCTGAACCCAACCCGACTCTTTAAATGGATTGATCACCTTGAATATGGTAAATCCGTGGAAGAGGGGCTTCTAGACTGTAAAGAGTGTGGTTCCTGCGGATATTCTTGTCCTGCACACATTCCTCTGGTTCAGGGTATGAAACTTGGAAAAAATATGTACAGAAAACAGAAGGTGAGTTAGAAAGATGGAACAAGCCGAACATAAATTAATCACGGTATCTCCACAGATACACTCTAAAACTTCCACATCAAAAATCATGTGGACAGTTGTATTATGCCTTGCCCCGGCCGGAATCTGGGGTGCGGGTGTATTCGGTTACAGGACCCTCGCAGTCATGGCCGTTTCAATTATTGCCGCACTTCTGGGAGAACTTCTGGCTGGATTTTTCATGAAAAAGTTTACCATTCTTGATGGCAGTGCTTTTTTAACTGGTTTGCTTATAGCATATAACGTTCCAGCAGCCGTTCCCTTATATGTACCTGCCGTTGCATCACTTTTTGCGATATTAGTTGTTAAGTGGTCCTTCGGCGGGCTGGGGGCTAACTGGATGAACCCGGCCCTGGCTGGAAGAGTTTTTGTTTTTTTCTCCTGGACCGGAGGGATGACAAAATGGACCCTTCCCAATACTGTCACCGGTGGTATTGACGGTGTTTCCGGAGCATCTCCTCTGGGACATATCAAGGCCGGGATTCTGGATTTTTCCGGAAGAGCTTCCAGTTCAATCGATTTTTTAAATCAGACCGGATATGAATCCTCCCGGATGGGGCAGGTTGTTTCCGGATGGTTTGAAACAAACCTTGGATGGTCAACTGACCCGATTTCCTGGGACCTCTTCCTAGGTAATATTCCTGGATGTATTGGTGAAGTCTCTGCCGTTCTGCTTTTACTTGGAGCGGTTTATCTCTTTATAAGAAAAATAATTACATGGGAAATTCCTTTAGCATACCTTGGTATCTACACAATTCTGATATGGATTTTTGGTGGCCTTAGGTTTGGCAACGGATTCTTCTCTGGAGATATAATCTTCCATCTTTTTACCGGTGGTTTGATGCTGGGAGTCTTCTATATGGCTACCGACATGGTAACCAGTCCATTGACCAGAAAAGGGATGCTTATTTTCGGAGCGGGATGTGGTTTTCTTACCTTCCTGATTCGAATCTATGGTTCTTTTCCGGAAGGGGTCTCGCTGGCCATTATTTTAATGAATATCTTTGTTCCCATGATCAACCGTTATACCGGTCCTTCCAGGTTTGGAATTGTCAAGACAGGAGAAGATAAATGAAGGAAGTGATGAATATCGGCGGTAGACTGGCCCTTATTTGTGCGGTTGCCGCCATCATTCTGGGGATTGTAAACAGTGTAACTTCTCCAAAGATTGAACAACTGAAAATAGAAGCATTGAATGAAGCCTTGAGCGCGGTGGTTCCCCAAGGCGAGATCGGAGATAATATTCCGGTATCCGAGGAAGGGGTTATAAGATCCTACCACCAGGTCACAGACTCTTCCGGTGAAATTACCGGTTATGTCGTGAGTATGATAGGGGCCGGATATGCGGGTGACCTGAAAATGATTGCAGGTTATACCCTTGATGGCGCGTTGAATGCATCGGTCCTGATGGAAGATCAGGAGACCCCAGGCCTTGGAAAAGAGGCTGAAAAACCCTCATATATGGCCATGTTTCAAGGCAAGGGGGGCGACGAACCCATGCCTGTCCGTAAATCTCAGCTTCCCCAGGATAGGGCCGACTCCATTTCCGGTGCCACCATAACATTTATTGGTGTTGCCAAGGCTCTGGAGTCAGGGTCTGAATATGTTAAAACCCTGGAGGTAGCAAAATGATAAAAGAGTTTACAAAGGGTATTTTCAGAGAAAATCCTATTTTTGTGATTTTGCTTGGACTATGCCCGGTTCTGGGTGTTTCAACCAAGGTTGTTAACTCCCTGGGAATGGGGGGGGGCGTCATATTCGTTCTTGTTGGTGCGAATGTAATGGTTTCACTCCTGCGTGATTTCATCCCGGCCAAGGTCAGGATTCCGGCATACATTGTAATTATTGCATCCTTCGTAACCATCGTAGAGATGGTTATGCAGGCCTTTGCCCCTGGTCTTTATGACAGTCTGGGTGTCTTCGTGCCACTCATTGTCGTTAACTGTGTTATTCTTGGAAGGGCAGAAGGTTTTGCCAATAGGAATACAGTCGGTGCATCCATACTGGATGCACTGGGAATGGGAATCGGTTTTACGCTTGGACTAACCCTGGTTGCTTTAATCAGAGAGGTCTTGGGTGCCGGTACTATTACCGTCTTCCCCATTGGATCTTTCAGCGGAGTCATTGAAATACCGGGACTCGTTGACGCACCCGTCAGGGTTTTTGGTCTGGCTGCGGGAGCACTTCTGGTTGTAGGCTATTTAAAAGCCCTTTTTAACTGGATGGGACAAAAGAAGGGGGCTACCAAATAATGACTTATATTGGAATACTGATTACATATATATTTGTAAATAATTTCATCCTGACCCAATTTCTTGGACTATGTCCATTTATCGGAGTCTCGAAGAACATGGAATCTGCCGTAGGTATGGGGTTTGCCGTAACATTTGTAATGGCTATAGCATCCCTCACTACCTGGGCAATATTTAATTTTATATTAGTACCGCTTAATATTGAATTTTTACAGACAATAACCTTCATTCTGGTAATAGCATCTCTTGTTCAGCTCGTGGAGATGGTTATTCAAAAGATATCTCCTTCCCTTTATAAGGCTTTGGGTATCTATCTTCCTTTAATAACAACTAACTGTGCTGTTATGGGTATTGCTATTATTTCGGTTCGGTCTGGTTATAATGCTCTTGAAAGTTTTGTGGCAGGTTTCGCCGCAGGCCTGGGTTTCCTTTTGGCTATTGTTCTTATGTCAACAATCAGGGAGAAACTGGATCTTGAATGGGTTCCCAAACCGATTCGGGGAGTCCCCATCGCTTTTATTACCGGCGGACTGATGGCTCTTGCTTTCATGGCATTTGATAAAGCTTTACTGAATAACCTCTTAGGATAGGAGAGAATAGATTATGATATTGACCATTATTTGGGCTTTTCTTGCTGTGGGTTTACTTGGAGGTCTATTCGGTATCGGTCTGGCTGTAGCGTCCCGTATCCTGGCTGTAGAGAAGGACGAACGGCAAAGCCAGGTTGAAGAACTGCTCCCCGGGGCGAACTGTGGTGCATGCGGTTATACCGGTTGTGCAGGTTATGCCGAAGCCATTGTCTCTGGTGAGGCTTCAGACCTTACCCTTTGTACACCCGGCGGGCCATCAACGGCAGAGGCTGTTGGTGATTTTATGGGTGTTACTGTTGAAGTTTCAGGTGAGAAAATGGTAGCCCAGGTTCACTGCCGAGGGACCCGAGATACAAGTAAATATAAATTTGAGTATAGCGGCCTTGGTGACTGTAATGCCCTTTATGCAAGCTTTAAAGGTGATAAAGAGTGTCCCTATGGTTGTCTTGGAGAGGGAAGCTGCATAAAGGTGTGTCCCGTAAATGCTATCTTAAAACATTCGGATGGGTATATTTTTGTAGATAAGGAGAAATGTATCTCCTGTGGAAAGTGTATTGATGTCTGTCCAACCGGAGTCATGAAATGGATGCCATACACCGCCGATACTTTTGTTGCCTGTAATTCCATCGATAAAGGTGGAGTTGTGAGGAAATATTGTTCTGTTGGCTGCATCGGATGTAAGATGTGTGAAAAAAAATCCCCTGATGGTGGTTTTTTAGTTGAAAATTTTCTTGCTACGATGGATTATAGTAGTACCGGTAGTACTGATGCCGCTGTTTCAGGATGTCCTACAAAATGTATCATTCGTCTTGAACAGAAGGTTGTACCAGTTTTAAGTGAAAATATCGAAGAAAAAAAAGAAGATTAAATTTATTACAGGATTTAAATGAGTAAAACAAGGCTTGTATTAGGAATCATAAATAGTCAGCCCCTCGGGTTGCAGCAGGATTATTATGAAGCTGTGTATCAGAATTATTATAAGCCTTGCCTTACCGTACTCAGTGAATTTCCGGACATTCCTTTTGTTCTCTACTACTCAGGGCCCTTACTGGATTGGCTTGAGGTTAAGCACCCGGAAGCAACCATGCTTATTAATGACATGGTGAAAAGGAAGCAGGTTGAGCTTCTGGGGGGTGGGTTTTATGAACCACTCCTTTCAATTATTCCGAATTCAGATAGAAGCGGTCATATAGAGCTCCAGACAATACAGATCCGTAAACGTTTCGGTCGGCGACCCCGAGGAGGGTGGATTGGAGAGATGGTCTGGGAACCGGGACTTCCCCTTTCCCTGAAAAACTCAGGACTTGATTATACTTTTCTTGATGACACCTATTTAAAAGCCGCCGGGGTAAAAAGTGATGAGATGAATTATCCCTGTCTTACCGAAGAGCAGGGTAAGACCATAATGATCTTTCCTCTTGATTCAGAACTAAAAAGTTATCTGCTTGAAAATTCTCCCGCCGACAGCTTTGCCTATCTTAAGTTAAGACTAAAAAGTCTTGAAAAGAAAGATCCTCGCGGCAGGATCAGGGTTCTATCACTTTTTTTTAAGGGTGAAGAGTGGAATGGCGTGGAAGGTGGTTCACGATTAAGGGAATTACTTGTACTATTGCAGAAAAATAGAAAAGAGTTGAATATTGATTTACCCTCACACTATACAAGAGTCACCACCCCTTTAAAGAAAATTTATTTCCCCGCCCTGATGCCCGGTAAAATGATTCATGATAAAAAGGATATTCCCCGGCACGATACGGCAAGGTCTCTTGTGACTACCTATCCTGAGATAAACCTCCTTTACTCCAAACTCTTATATGTAAATAATCAGATACGGCAGATTCGAGGCGATAAATCAAGGAAAAAGAGTGCTCAGCTCGGTATCTGGAAGGCTCAACAAAATCGAATATTCTGGTATCCAAAAGATGAGGGAAACACCTATCGATATGTGAGGCAGTCTGCTTATCATGATCTTATTCAGGCGGAAATCCACTCCCGTGAATCTGGGATATTTCAACCGAATATGGTCAAATACGATTTTACCATGAAGGGAACTCCGGATTTTATGTTTCAGGGAACCCAGGTTAATGCCTATATAAGCTCCGAAGGGGCAAAGGTCTTTGAACTCGACTACCTGCCTAAGCCATGGAACTATCAGGATACAATATGTCACTGGGCGGAGACTCAGGGGAACAGGGACTCATTCATCGAGACATTTTATTCTGACGAAGATCATCCCAGAAAGAATGTGAATTCAAAAGGTTTCTCTTTAGAGAGTTCTTATTTCGAGTTAGAAGAGTTTGATAAGGATAAGAATGTTTTAATTTTCACCCTTGACACAAGAATTCCTGATATTTTCGGTAAAAAGCATGCTGTTACATTGATCAAAAAATATGTATTCAAGAAAAATGGTTTAAATGTTAATTATGAAATAAAAAACAACTCCGATACTGTTCTGGAGTTTTATTTTACAACTGAAATTAATATAAATTTTGCTACCGATGTTGATAAAACGATTATTGAGTATGTGACAAGGGGTGTGAAGAAGAGTTCTAATGACCCAAACGGTAACTACAGGGATCTAAAGAGCCTTCAGGTAAAAGACGTGAAAAATAAATGTCTTTTTTCTTTAAACACGTCAAAGAACTCAGATCTGATTAAAACAAGAAGAGAAATAGTCGATGAAAACTTCGGTCCCCTCTATCAGGGGACAAAGTTCATGTTTGGTTGGAAAAAGAAGGCCGAACCTCATAAAAGCTGGGGTGTTGAATTAGGCTTACGACTCGATAAGATCTGAAACTTTAAATAACCGGTCCATCCAGGGTTTACTTTCAATAAAGAAATTCTCTTCAGCAAAAATAAACTCAACAAGGGCGTTCTCATAATCTTCAAGGAAAAAGTAAACCTGTCCAAGATAATAATGAATCCGATACTCCATTTCCCTGTTAGCGGGAAGTTTCTGATAACTTAAAAGGAGACTAAGGGCCTTCTCATAATTACCAGAAATAAAATCACCCGAAAGGATGGCGGATAATCTGGGATCCCAGCCTGGAGCGTTTTCATCAAGATCTTTACTTAGAATTACAGGTTCAAGATCTGGATTGTCTGGTATGGTTAATCCGGCAAGTAGTTTATCAATATTTGCCTGCATTTCATTTTCAAGCGGTACAAAAGGCTTTTTCTCTATAATCGCAGAGATCCCTCTATTCTGATATACCGTTCCCGAAGAGAGGTAGGGCAGGGGGCGTGACCTAAGAGAAAAGTCTGCATCTACCGAATAAATACTGTCATCGGTAGTGGGAAGGATGAGTGGAGACAACGTACTGTTTTCCCCTGGAATAAAAGAGAACTCACCCTTTTTGAAAGCTCTGGACCCTATCAAAGCATAATAATAGTCAACCCCGCTGATAGGTGTATCTATATACTCTCCCATACCTGAACTTATGCGATCAATCAAAATTGCTTCAAGAAGATCCGCTGAATTTAAAATAGGAGCCGTATTTCGGTAGATCAGTATCTCTCTACCCTCAGGTTCTGCCCTAAATTTCAAGGTAGCCGTGCCATTCTCTTCAACAGCAGTAAGTCCATCTATTTTAACAAGCGCCTCATCAGCACTTTGAACATAGAGAACAGAAACACCATAAAGATTTATATTACCAAAAGGAATAAAAATCTCAGATTCATCCCCATATTCGTTTAATGCCAATACAGCATAAAAGTATGGAACATCTTTGGCTTGCGGAAAATCTTCAAAAGTGGTGACATCACCGGTCAAAGTCGATATTTTTTCTGCTTCACCGAAGTTTTCAGGGGTTATTGCCTCTGTATACCTGTAAATCACATAGCCGGCTTCTCCGTTTCCGGAAGCCCGCCATTTAAGAGTGATGGTGGAATCGGTAGAACTGACCGAAAGTCGGGTTGGAAAAAGTTTTGTTCCCTCTTCCACTTGAGAAAAGAGGGTTGAAAGTGAGAAAATCATTAAAATTATAAAAAGAATCTTTTTCATATGCATATATAATAATCGGTTATTTCCTTTATTTACATTATAGTTCTATCTACTCATATTTTACTTCAGTGAAAGGAATAAGTAAATACATTCCCTTTTTTAGCGGGTATTCTTTTTCAGGGTTGATAGAAGCGCTTGATTTCGGACCTGTATAAAATGGTGTGTATGGGTGATCCGCACCTTAAAAAAATAATCCTTATAATAATAGGGTTTGACATAAGAAAAAGATATACATAGAATAGAAAAATGTTTGTAGCCGTCATAATAGAGATGAGTAATGAAGATCACGAAATAGCAGTAGATAAAATTCTCAAACTTTACGGTTTTAAACCTAACGGCAAGTATATATATGAAAGTAATACTATCGGTGAGACAACTCTGACAAGACTGAAGCGAGAAATTGATAAGGTGAGTGATTCATACGATATTGTTAACTTTTATCAGTACCCTATAGAGGGTACCCTGGTCGTAACTACGCTTGCCAAAAAGAAATGGCACCGGCGGATAATGCAGCAGGAGGAGTAGATAGAATGCTGAATGATCTAGAGAACACAATAAAGGAGCTTGACTCCAAGATACTCGATACATGGGGGCATCTTTGACCCTGATGCCAGGCATAAAGAGATAGAAGAGCTGGAAGCTCTAACCGGCGAGGCTGATTTCTGGAATAACCATGATGAAGCGGAAAAGGTACTATCCCGGTTGAATAGTATAAAGAATAAATTCTACCCATGGAAAGAAGCTCTGGAAGAGCTTGAAGAGATTAAAACCCTGGTTGAGCTGGCTGAAGAGGAGGGGGATGAATCCCTCGAATCGGAAATAGCAGAAGCTGCCGAAAAGCTGAAGGAAAAGTACGAAAAACTACGGGTAATGGAACTTTTATCGGATGAAATGGATCCGAGTGATGCTTTTATTACCATACACTCCGGAGCCGGTGGTACCGAAGCCTGTGACTGGGTAAATATGCTTTATCGTATGTATTCCCGCTGGAGTGAAAAAAACGGACACAAAATAGAGATTATCGATCTTCTGGAGGCCGAGGGGGGGATCAAATCCATCACCATTTTAATTAAAGGTGAGTGGGTTCACGGGTACCTGAAAGGAGAAACGGGCGTTCACCGGTTGGTCCGGATATCACCCTTTGATTCGGGAGCTCGCCGACATACCTCCTTTGCATCGGTGTTTATATCACCTTCGATTGACGATAGTATAGAGATCGATATAAAACCGGATGAGATAAGAATTGATACCTACCGGGCCTCGGGTGCGGGTGGTCAGCATGTTAATAAGACCGATTCGGCCGTCAGGATAACTCATCTTCCGACGAACGTTGTGGTTCAATGTCAGAATGAGCGAAGTCAGCATAAGAACAAGGCCACCGCCATGAAGGTCTTGAGATCCAGGCTGTACGAGTATTACAAGGAAGAGCAGGATAGAGAGCAGGAGAAAAATGCTGCGGAGAAGAAGGATATCTCCTGGGGTAATCAAATCCGCTCCTATGTTTTTCAGCCTTATACCATGGTGAAGGACCATAGAAATAAATTTGAAACAGGAAATATCCAGTCGGTCATGGATGGTAATATCGATTCTTTTATGGAAGAGTATTTGAAATGGCAGTGGGAAATAAAACAGTAGCCGATATATCGCTGCTTATAGTCGATGATCTCTCATTCATGCGAAGTGCTATTAGGGAAATAGCCGAAGAGGCGGGATTCCAAGTGGTCGGAGAGGCTGAGAATGGTTGGGACGGGTATAAGAGTTATACGGAGAAACTCCCGGATGTTGTACTTATGGATATTACCATGCCCGTAATGGACGGCCTTAAATCCCTGCGCCGAATTAGGCGTGAGTACCCCCAGGCCTGTGTCGTCATGTGTTCGGCCCTGGGGCAGCAGAAGTATATTATCAAGGCAATACAGTCGGGGGCTAAAGATTTCATCGTAAAACCGTTCCGGCCGGAGAGGATAGTTTCCGCAGTTAAAAAGGCGGCCGGAGTTGATGAGAATGGATATGCATCGAATTAAAAAACGATGCCATCTCATTTTTTTTATTATAGTTTATATTTTCTCCATGGGCCCCCTTTCCTCCCAAACTGAAAGTGATGTTTTCCCGGAAAAACTTCGGGTTGGAATAGCCCGTTTTGAGAGGAATAATCTGCCTCCTGCCTATGACTATCTGGCTGAAAGCCTTCCTTCGGAGATTCTTGAGTTTGTTTCTGTCTGTGATACTCATACTCTGACTCTTCGGGAGGTGGAAGACCTCGCCTATAATAAATTTTCAGAGGATATTGATACTCTTCGGGATGAAATAACAAGCCTGCGGCAGCAGAGGGATAAACTCCTTTTTGATAAAAATCGAAGTGAGGAGAAATACGCTGAACTTTCCGTTTCCATAGAAGAAAAGGAGAGGGCACTTCTTGGAATGGATGCCCAAAGCCATGGCCTTGCTGGCATTTCGATTCCTCTTGTTCTTTCTGAAAAAAACAGGCAGGGGGAATTCCTCCAAAAAGTAGCCGGAAATATAGAGAACAGGAATGATGATTCAATCGATTATCTTATCTGGGGTGAGATTGAGTATATTGAAGGACTTATTTATCTCTATTATGAGGTCTATAGTTTTATAAGTGGAAACAGGATTTTTTATAAAGAGACTGTTTTTCTTCCCGAGAATTCAGCGGATATTATTTCAGATGATCGTGACAAATTGTGGACCCTTTTTTTAGGAGAGGAGTGGAGCCGATTGATAGTCAACGCGGAACCAATTGCTTCGCGGATTCGTCTCGATGGCGGGCCCTGGAAGATGAGCCGGCTGGAATCCGGCTTTATCTTGCCCGGTCTTCATGAAATTACCATTTCTGCCTATGGATTTAAAGCGGTTACGGAATCGATAGCACTTGCCGCAGGTGAGGAGCTTGTTTTGAGCTTTGACCTTGCACCGGATTTCATGTCCAGAATCCCCGTTCGAAGTTACCCTCAGGGGGCAGATGTCTATTTGGGGTCTCAATGGATGGGGGAGACCCCTCTATTTTTAAATGTTCCCGGTGATTTTTCAAGGATTCTGCTTCGTAAAAAGGGGTTTGATGATTATTCATATTATATTGAGGGTGATTCTGCCACTGATTTGAATATTATGCTTAAAAAATCGATCTTTGACTGGGATATATATGTGAAGAACAAGAGGGATCGTTTCTACCAGAGTTTAGGTGGATTTTTCTTAAGTATTCCCGTGACTGTTTTCCTTTATTCCGGCTATTCTGTTTATTCCAATGCCTATACGACGGAAAAAGCATCGGGTGTTATAAACGATGAACTTGGAAGACTATATGATATGGGGAATATCTGTTATTACGGTTATTTCGGTTCCCTCTTTGTGAATAGTGTACTGTTTACAGATCTTGTTTTTAAAGCGATAGATTATGTCCGATCAGCCGGGCAGCAATTCAAGGAGTAATATATTTTGGCAAAAATAAATTTTGGAAGTAGATTAAAAAAGCTTTTTACATCACCCAAATGGGATGAAAATATGTTTGAGGAGCTGGAGGATCTTTTAATCGGCGGAGACCTCGGCGCTGTTACATCAATGGAAATATCCGACAGGCTTAAGGAGCGGATTAAAAAAGATAAACCCGGCGGGCGGGAGGATATCCAGAATATGCTTAAGGAGATGCTTTCCGAAGAGATCCTAACCGAAGAGATTATTCCCGAAAAAGATAAGATGAATGTTTACCTTATTCTTGGTGTAAATGGTGTCGGCAAGACAACAACCATAGCAAAGATGGCTAAATACTTCTCGGCGATGGAGGGGATAACTCCTGTTTTAAGTGCCGGTGATACCTTTCGGGCTGCGGCTATCGATCAGCTGGAGGTTCACGGTGAACGTCTGGGTATTCGGGTGGTAAGGCAGAATCCCGGAGCAGATCCCGGGGCTGTTATCTTTGATACCCTTGAAAGTGCTTCCGCAAGATCTGAAAACCTTGTTCTTGCTGACACTGCGGGACGGATGCATAATAAGGCGAATCTTATAAAAGAACTTCAGAAGATCCATAAGATTGTTCAATCAAAGACTCAAAATGCAATTTACAAAAAATTGCTTGTCATTGATGCCACTACTGGCCAGAATGGATTGCGTCAGGCCGAAACCTTTCATGAGGCGGTAGGAATTGATGGAATTATACTCTCCAAATACGATTCCGCCGCTAAAGGCGGCGTGGTTGTTCCTATATGCAAAGAGCTCAAGGTCCCCTTCTGTTTTATTGGAACCGGTGAAAACTATGAGTCTCTTCAACCCTTCGATAAAGATTATTTCTTGAATACTCTTTTGGAGATATGAAAAAATCTTTCTTTTGCCTACTGCTGAATATTCTCCTGTTTTCATCACTCTCTTTTGCGGAGGAGGCTGGTGAGGTGAAATATTTTCGCTCTAATCCTTCGGGGATGGCTCTTGAAGAGATTGGCCCTTACTTGAAGGATGAGAATGAGTGGGTTCTTGAGATAAAGGAGCGGGATTTTGAGGAGCATAGAAACCTCTACCGGGATGACCGGCTGATTTCTGAAAATATACGGTATTTCAGAGATGAAGAGATAATTCGGGTTATCGATAAGGAAGAGGGATTCGTCACAGAATCGGTATATGAGGATAGCCTTCTCAGGAGCGAAACCATAACTGGTGGTGGACCCGTAGAGAGGCGTGATTATTTCTATCTGGGTCGGATGGTAAACAGGATAGAGTTCTCTCTTGATGGGCAGGCTTCTTATACAGATAAATATTTTCTGGATCGCCGCGGAAGGCTGATCCGTGTTACAAGGTCATTTCCTGATGAGGACGTTATAACTGCGCGTTATGGATACACCGGCGGGGAATTGTCCCGTGAATGGCATGAAGGGCAGGGCAGGGAAGAGCTTTTTCGCATTACTGGTGGTGAGGTTTCCGGTCGTTCAGAGTGGATGGATGGGGCTCTTGTGTCCAGTGAATCATGGGAAATAATCGATGGTGAAGAGGTTCTGAAGATCCTCTATCCAGGTGAAGACCTAGAAATTTATCGGCATTTTGATGAGCAGGAGAGGCTGATTAAAGAAACTGTGATTACAGGGGAGGAGCGTGAAATTATAACCTACCTTTGGGATGAGGATAATGTCATTGAAAAGATCATCCGTGGCGGCGGTCGGAAAGAACGGTGGGAGTATCTCTGGGATAAGAATGCTCTCTATTCCGAGAAGGTTTATCGAAATAACAGCCCCGTAAAAAAGTTAATCTACCCAGAAGAGGGTGTGCGATGGGAAGTTACCTATCGGAATGGTGAGGTTCTGGCTACCGTTGTTTATGAAAATGATATCCCAACCGAAACATATTTCGGGGAGGAACTTGTGGATGAGTTTAAACCTGATTTTGATTGGGGCGGTGGTACTGAAGGTGAATCTGACGGCAATTCTAATAGAGGTGAGCCTGACGAAAGCGCGGAAAAAGTGTTAAGACTGGAGCTAAATTAGTGAATATAGAGTGGATACTCTTTGTCGCACAGCGATATATGAGGGTAAAGCGTAAGACATCAGGCATAGGTTCTGCCATGTTGGCTGTTTTAGGACTCGGTGTTGGGGTGACAGCTCTGATAACCGTTCTTTCTGTTATGAATGGATTTCAGTTAAGCTTTATCGAAGATATCCTTGAGATTTCATCCTACCACATACGGGTTACCCCTGACGAAAGACCGGAGGAGTCCTCCTCTGAATTTTCCGGTGAACTTCTTGATACGCGGGGAGTGAAGGCTGTTCTTCCTTTTATCGATGTACAGACCCTCTATCGTGGCGATGGTAGCGATTATACTCCCGGTTTACTTCGTGCTGTTCCTCCCAATGTAAAGGAACTTGATTCAACCCTCATTGAACAGCTTAATGTAGAACGGGGTTCCTTCGATTTAGATGGTCAGAATAAGATAGTTATCGGTTTTGAAATGGCATATAGACTGGGGGTTGATTTAGGAGATATTGTTTCTGTTGTCTCAATGGCCGGAAGATCCTTCAGTATGCTCTCTCCCGAAACGGTTGATTTCATGGTCACCGGGATCTTCAGAAGTGGGTATTATGAGTTTGATTCGGGGCTCTCCTTTATTTCTCTGGAAGGTGGGAAGACCATATCGGATAGTACCAATCTGATATATGGGTTAAAACTAGAGGATTCCTACAAGGATGAGGTTGTGATGAACAGGCTTTTTCAAAATGGAGTCGCCCGGGAGGATGAGATGGTCTCCTGGCGCATGTACAACAAGGCCTTTTTCGGTGCCCTTCGGATGGAAAAAAATGCCATGAAAATCCTGGTTGGTCTGATTTTTCTTGTGGTTGGGGTCAATATCTATCACTCCCAGAAGAGAAATGTCATGGAACGCCAGGAGGAGATTGGTATAATGCGAACCCTGGGGGCTTCTCCCGGGGATACCATGAAGATTTTCCTTGTGGAAGGGATGCTTATCGGTCTTGTTGGGGCCGCCGCAGGGACTCTCCTGGGCCTCCTTGTAAGCATGAACATACAATTCCTTTTCACCATGGCTGAAACGATTGGGAATTTTGGTGTTTCGTTAATAAACAGTTTTATCTATATGACCGGTTCTACAGGTGGGTATCTTCGACCGGTAACCAGGGCCTTTTTCTATCTTCCCGAAGTCCCTGTACGAGTTTTACCGGGGGAAGTCCTGATGATCTTCCTGTTTGCATTTTTTTCGAGTGTTGCAGCAGCATATTTTGCCGGTAGAAGGATAATGGAAATCAATCCGGCCAGTGTATTGAGGTATGAATAATGGGTATTGTTGAAATTAAAGCTTTAAAAAAGAGTTATATCTCCGGAAGTGAAGAACTTCCTGTTCTTAAAGGGGTCGATTTTTCCCTGGAGAAGGGTGAAATCGCTCTCATCACAGGAGAGAGCGGCAGCGGTAAAAGTACCTTCCTTAATATTTTAGGCGGTTTGGACAGGGCTGAGTCGGGCAGTATTGTTGTGGACGGACAGTCCATTGAAGAGCTTCGGGAAGAGTCTTTATCCGTTTACCGTAAAGAGAAGATAGGGTTCATCTTTCAGTTTCACTACCTGATGAAGGATTTTAACACCCTGGAAAATGTTTTTCTGCCCCTGTATATGGGGGGAATGTCAAAAAAACAGGCCGAATCCGAGGCCCGGAGGTATCTTGATATAATCGGCCTCTCTCACAGGCTTTTGCACTACCCATCCCAGCTTTCCGGGGGGGAACGCCAGAGGGCGGCTGTTGCCAGGGCTTTGATAAATGATCCTTCTCTGGTCCTGGCGGATGAACCAACAGGGAACTTAGATGAAAAAAACTCACGGATGATAGAAGAACTTCTCTTTAAGCTTGTTAAAGATTTTGGGAAAACCTTGATTCTGGTTACTCATGATACAAGCCTGGCAAGTCGTGGTGATTATCACCTCCATTTAGAAGGGGGGAGTTTTAAAAATCTATGAGCTTAAAAGCGGATATCTACATTGGTGTAAGGAACTTCAGAAATTACAGGAATGGTTTTCTGAGTCTTCGGGGCTTTATCGGGGCTGTTCTAAGTATTGGTCTCTCCATGGTTCCCATCATTGTTGTTTTGGAAGTCTCCAGCGGTATGATCGAAGGGATAACAAGACGGTATGTCGAAGTAAGCAGTTTCCATCTCCAGGCCGGTACCTATGGTGATATGAGTGAGACGAACGATATTTCTGTTCTTGATGAGCTTAAAAAGGTTCACGGAGTTGAATCTGTTGTCCCTTTCATTGATGGACAGGGGTTGATCTATTCAGGAACGGGTAGAACGGGTGTTCAGGTTCGTGGTGTCCAGCCGGCACTTTACCATGACGATCCGGGATTTCAGGAGAATCTTACCATCCTTGATGGTGATTTTTCTTTTGGTGAGGATGGCCGGGGTTTACTTTTAAGCAGCACAATCGCCGAAGACCTTGATATCAAAGTCGGTGATGCTGTTAAACTTCTTATATCCAGAACATCTGCCAGGGGTGGCAGACCCATCCTGAAGCCGGGAAACTATCATTTGACAGGTATATTTACAACAGGTTACCATGAGCTGGATAAATTTTCGATTTATATGGATTTTGACCGGGCCGGCCAGGTTTTTGGACAAAAAGGAACGTTGGGAATTGGTATCAAGACTGTAAATTATACCGACTCTCTTGGGGGTATAAAGGGTGATATACAGAGGATTCTAAGTGATTCATGGTACATCATACCGTGGTATGATCAGGAGAGATCCCTCTATCGAAATCTGGAAACGACGCGAACAATGCTTTTGTTTATCATGGGAATAATAATTGTCGTGGCTGCTGTTAATATCTCTGCCTCCATGTTGAATCTGGTGATGGAGAAACAGGAACAGATTGCGATTTTGAAGAGTCTTGGTGCCTCGCCACACAATATAAGACTGCAGTTCTTAAGTACCGGGTTTTTTACGGGGATAACCGGGGTTTTTCTGGGAATGTCCCTTGGACTTCTTCTCTCGGTTAATATCAATTCCGGAATTTCACTTATTGAGTCGATCCTCAATTGGGCTGTCTACCTGGGGAAATCTCTTCTTGATCCTCTCGGTGGTGTGGTAAAACCTGCCATAACGATTCTTAATCCGGAATATTATCTTGAAGATATCCCCTTAAAACTTCCCCTGATCGAGACCATGATTATTGGTGGTTTCACCCTGATTTCTGCCATTCTTGCTTCCTGGTTTCCCGCCAGGAAAGCCTCTGAAATACTTCCTCTTGAGGTCTTGAGGCACCACGGATAATTTTAAACAATGAAATAATCAAAAATATCCGATTCCTGTACTTTCAGATCGGAATAGTGTATATTTACTATGGAGGCGATTGTTAGATATGAAGTGCCACAGCTGCGGTAAAGAGAACGCGGTAATAAATATAAGACAAATCATCGGAAGTGATGTAAAAGATATTGCATTCTGCAGAGAGTGTGCTGAAAAGAAAGGTTTGATCGGTGCCGGAGATAAGATCGAATTTTCTATTGATCAGATCCTTGAAGGTCTTCTTGTTTCAAATGATAAGAAGAAAAAGCATAAAGCCGATAAATGCCCCAGTTGCGGGATGATAAGCAAGGAAGCTGGAAAAGAGGGGCGAATTGGTTGTGGAGAGTGCTTAAATACTTTCCCTGACGAGATATACTCATTTTTGGAAAAGAATGAAATAGAGGCTCATCATAAAGGAAAGCTGCCAAAGACGCTTCAGACCCTGAAGACCCTCATAATCGACAGGGAAAAACTCAAGAGCGAACTCGAGAAATCCATTCAGAAAGAAGATTATGAGAGTGCCGCTAAAATACGGGATCAACTGTATGAACTTGATGTCATGACGGGGGCCGGTTATGAATGAATGGTACCACCAGGCAGGTGTTGATTCTGATGTTGTTCTTTCAACCAGGGGGCGTATTTCAAGGAATCTCTCAGGTCATCTCTACCCCGGATCCATGGGGATTGAAGAGGAGAACTCCGTGAAGGAGAAGGTGAGGGATGCTTTTTCACAAGCCGGGGAGGGGTATACATATCTCGCTCTTGAGGAGATGCCCCCCATGGAAAAACGTCTTCTCCTTGAACAGAAACTGATCACACAGGATTTCTGCTTGAATAAAGACAAGCATCTTATCCTCGGTGATGACAGGAATTTTTCCGGAATGATCAATGGTGAAGACCATTTGCGGATGGTAAGCTTTAGCGGTGGATTAGCCCTTGAAGATGTTCTTGGAAAGCTCATGGATATTGATTCAAAGCTGGAAGAGATTATCGATTTTAATGCCACCTTTGATCTTGGATATATTGGACCGGACCTCAAAAATCTCGGGACAGCTCTGAAGATGTCGGTAATGCTTCATCTTCCATCACTCGAAGCTACCGGGCTCATAGATAAAGCCCTTAAGACGATTCTCCATGCCGGTATGGAGATAACAGGATTCAGCGGTGAAAAGGAGCAGTCTCTGGGGCAGTTTTATATTATCTCCAACAGGAACACTCTTGGTGATAATGAGAATGGAATACGGGAAAAACTATCCGATATAACCGGACAGCTGCTCACATATGAACGTATGGCCAGAGAAGATCTGGTTAAAAGAAAGATGATTGAACTTGAGGACCGTGTTTTCCGGGGTGAAGGGTTACTGGCAAACTGCAGACTCCTTTCAAGGAATGAAGGGATAGAACTTTCAGCAGCCTTAAGGCTGGGGACGGTTCTTGAGCTTAACAATTACAGCCTTGAAAAGTTAAACGGATTGCTTGTCCTGGGACAGGATTCTCATATAAAGGAACGGCTGAAAAGCCGAAATGAAGATATTGATTCAATTTCTGTAGACAGAGAGAGAGCAGAATTCTTCAGAAATTATCTATACATCAAGGATACTCAGGGAGGATCAGCATAATGTTTAAAGGACTTACCCAGAGGGCTCAACGAATTTTAACAATATTTGCACAGGAAGAGGCAAAGAGGCTCCATTCAGATCAACTTCTTCCGGAACATGTTATTTTAGCGATTATTAAGGATGGCGAGGGGGTTGGAATACAGGCCCTTAAAAAAGCCAGTATAGATCCTGTTGGCCTGCAGATAGATATTGAAAGGAGTCTTCCCAAAAAACAGGCAGGGTTTATTCTGGGGAATGTTCCCCCTTCCAAGAGAGGGAAAGACTTTCTCGAGAAATCCGCAGAAGAGGCGAAGAACCTGGGACATGAATACATTGGTACAGAACATATGATTCTGGCTGCTGTAATCGAAAATGGTTCCATCGTTGCCAAGTATGTTGAGAAATATTCAATCAGTATTGAAGATTTAAGGGAGCTTGTTCTTGATATCAGGGGTACAAAACTTCCCCAGAAGAGAGCGGCTGACCCAGCTCAGAATAAAAGAAAAGTTCAGGGTGCGGTGAAAACTTCGACCCCTACCTTGGATGAGTTCACCAGAGATATAACGGCCATGGCCAGGGAAAACAAGCTTGACCCTGTAATCGGTAGATCCTCTGAAATTGTTAGGGTTATTCAGATCCTTGCGCGGAGAAATAAGAATAATCCAGTATTGATAGGAGAACCCGGTGTAGGTAAAACTGCCATTGTCGAGGGACTTGCCCAGAAGATAGTCGACGGGACAGCACCCGAGGTTCTGGTTGATAAAAGGGTTCTGACCCTTGACCTGGCCTCCCTCATTGCAGGTACAAAATACAGGGGTGAATTTGAAGAGCGATTGAAAAGGGTCATGAAAGAGATCGGTCAGGCCGGTAATGTTATGCTGTTTATCGATGAGCTTCACACAATTATCGGCGCTGGTGGTGCCGAAGGGGCTATTGATGCCTCAAATATGCTAAAACCTGCCCTGTCACGGGGTGAGCTCCAGTGCATTGGTGCCACAACATTGAGCGAATACCGAAAATATATCGAAAAGGATGCTGCTCTCGAAAGAAGGTTTCAAACTATCTTTGTTGATGAGCCTACCGTAGAAGATACAATTACAATTCTCAATGGTATTAAAGCCCGTTATGAAGACTTCCATAATGTTTCCTATACACCGGAAGCACTGGATACGGCGGCAAGGCTTGCCCATAGATATATATCTGACAGATTTTTACCGGACAAGGCTATTGATCTGATGGATGAAGCGGGTTCGAAAAAAAGGATCCAGAATACTGTAAGACCACAGGAGTTATCCGATCTTGAGGAGCAGAAAGATTCCCTCACTTCGGAAAAAGTCGCCCTGGTGAATAGTCAAAATTATGAGAAAGCAGCCGCTGTTCGAGATCAGATTCGTCAGCTCAAGAGCACCATCGAAGAGAAGAAGAAAGGGTGGCGCGATAATATCCGCAAAGAAAAAAATACGGTAAACGCCGATGATATTCAGAATATTATATCCAATATTACTGGAATTCCCCTTTCCAGGATTGCCCAGACCGAGATGGATAAACTTCTTCAGATAGAAAAGGAACTCCATCATTCTGTTATTGGTCAGGAAGATGCCGTTACAGCGGTAGCTTCCGCTATAAGACGGTCGAGAACCGGGATTTCATCCCACTCAAGACCAATGGGCTCCTTTATTTTCCTGGGACCAACTGGTGTTGGTAAATCTCTGTTAGCCAAAACAATAGCCGAGTTCCTTTTTGGGGATGAGGATGCGGTCATAAGAATTGATATGTCTGATTTTATGGAAAAGCATAATATTTCACGACTGGTGGGAGCCCCCCCTGGATACGTTGGATATGAAGAGGGTGGTCTTCTGACCGAAAAGATTAGAAGAAGACCCTATAGTGTTGTTTTACTCGATGAAATAGAGAAGGCACATCCAGATGTCTTCAACCTCCTATTACAGGTTCTTGAAGAGGGTGAATTACAGGATAACCTTGGCCATAATGTCTCTTTCAGGAATGCCGTCCTTATTATGACTTCGAACGCCGGTGCCCGGGAAATCTCGAGGGATTCTGCACTTGGATTCAGGAGTAATGAGGGGCTTTGGGAGTATCAGGAGATTAAATCCTCGGCTATGAATGAACTTCGAAAGAAATTTCGTCCCGAGTTCATTAACAGGGTCGATGAGATCGTAGTTTTTCACTCACTTTCAAAAGAACAGCTTGGTGAAATATTTGATATCATGATAGCGGAAGTTACCTTAAGACTCCTGGAGATGAATATATATCTGACGCTTTCCAGAAGTGCCAGGGATCTGCTTATTGACAAGGGGTATGATACCAAGTATGGGGCCCGTCCTCTAAGACGAGTTATCCAGAAAGAGTTGGAAGATCCTCTGTCAATGGAAGTATTGAAAGGGAATTTGAGTGGTGGTTGTCAGCTGGGTGTGGAAGTAAGAAGTGGAAAGATAAATTTCAGGATTAAAAAAGAAAAACCTGTTCCCGAAAAAGTAACAGGATAGTAAAAGGAAAAGGAAATCATATGAAACATTCGAGGTATTTAATTATTATTCTTTTAGCTCTGTCTGTTGCTCCTTCTTTTGCGATAGAAGTCGGTGACACGGCACCTCCCTTTGTTTTAACAAATATTGACAGGAGTTATGTATTTTCAAAAAATATTTATGGAACAGGTTATGTTCTCCTGGACTTCTATGCAACTACATGTGTGAATTGTAATAAGGAACTCCCTCTAATTGAGGATATATACCTGGATCATAAGGATAATGGTTTACAGGTATTACTAATGGCCACCGATCCGGAAGGTTCGTCTATTGTGAAACCATTTTTTGAAGCAAATCCGACACCCATACCAATACTTTTAGACAGGTATCAGAAGAGTGTAGAAAGTTTTGGTGTTGAAGTACTGCCTACCGTATTTTTAATCAATCCGGAAGGAAAGGTTGTGTACAAAGGGACAGGTTTTCACCCGGAAGTTGATGATGAAATAAGAGCATTCCTGGAGACTGAGTAGTAGGGATCATACCCTGGTGTATGAATTTTAAGGAACCTCATATGTTTATAAAAAGTAAGAAATTCATTTCTGCATCAGCATTAATTTTTATTTCAGTTTTATTTTTATGGTCTCAGCCGGATGAGGAGAATAAGGTCGACATTTTTTTTACATCTTCGATTAATGGAAACCTGGATGGATGTGAATGTGTCGCCGTCCCAAGAGCAGGCCTTGTTTCAACGGGTGTTTATCTTCGTCAGCGTGACCTTTCAGATTCAATACTTGTGGATCTTGGGGATTTCATGGATGTCTACCCCGATGATCTTCTTGCGGATAATATCTTCCATGTCTTCAGCGAACTCAATTATGATCTCCTTTCGTTAGGTGATCAGGAGTTTACCGAGGGGTTAGATTATCTTTTGGAAAAGGCGGAGTTGTACCCTTTTATAAATAACAGTTTGAGAATAAATGGATCCCTGATTTCGGACTCTCCGGTGATAATTGAGAGGGAAGGTCGAAGAATTGGATTTGCTTCGATAATTGACCCACAGGTTTTCTATTTCCATCCTGCCAATATCAAAGAGGCATTGGTTGTAGAAGATATAAATGAGGCCTCCGACAGGCTTCTTTCTGAATTGGATAATATGGATACACAAGCCAGGGTGCTCCTTTTTCATGGTCCTTCGAATAAGGCGGAAGCTCTGTTTCAGGATGATGAAGCCTGGGATTTTGTTCTTTTTGCTCATGATCAGAAACTCCATCAGGAGAATGACGGTGGCAATCGATATATTGCTTCTCCCGGGGATAACGGAAACAGGGTAGGCCGGGCTACTATTTATTTTGATGGTGATAATGTTGAAAGAATCGATGGTGATTTTATCTACTTTGATTATATGGAGGATCCCAGGGATCCGGTTATCAAGAAAAGGCTTGATTTGTATAAAAAAGAGATGATTGCCCGGCTTCAGGGAGATTGATCTTGTTTTACATAGTTAGAGGTCGAGTCGGAAGACTCATTTCTGTTCTGATACTCCTCCTACTCGTTTCTATATTTCCACTCTTTTCGGATATACAACTCTCCCTGATTCAATGGAATCTGGGGAAGATAGAAGCTGACCTATCATATATCAAAGAACTTGAAATTGAAAACCGGGGGACGGAACCCGTTCGGGTGTCTCTCATGAGTACCTGTGGATGCCTTTCGGTTGATCCTCAGGAGATAATTCTTGAACCTAATGCAAAATCTATTGTTAAAATGATTTTTGACTCTTCGGATGATACCGGTGAATTTGAGAAAATTATCATCATTAGAACAACCAATCCGGATTTGCCCAAGGCATTTTTCATGGTTAGGGGTGATGTCATAAGAGAGGTTGCCGGTCAGTTTCTCGCGGAAGGCCGCGGGGAAGGTTCTGATGAACAGCAGAACCCATTAACCGAGGATTTGAAGGAAGATCCCACTCTTCCCATGGCAGATTCCGACGAGACCTTAGAATTAAGGAACCAGGAAGAGATGCTGGCATTCGATTATTATTACTCCCCTTCCTGCAAGGAGTGCCGGGAGTTCCTGGCCCATTCTGTTCCACAACTATCGGAAAAACTTGGTAAAAATATCATTGTAAACGGTAAGGATATTCAGGACCCCTTAAATTACGAGGATCTGTTTAAGAGGTTGACGACTCTCGGTGTCGAATCGTTGGCTTTCCCTGTCATAATATTTAATAACAGGGTGATTCAGGGGGAGCGGGAGATTGAAAAGGAACTTGAAAATCTTTTAGAGAATGATGGTTCTCTTCTTGAAACAGAGGCTTCTGATGCTAGGAATGTGGCTGAAAAGAATCATACCGGACCGGATTTGAGGATTTTTCCGATTTTTCTTGCCGGTCTTCTGGATGGCGTTAATCCATGTGCCTTCACAACCCTTATATTTCTCTTGACGGCCCTGGCAGTTGCCGGTAGAAGTCGGCGTGAAATCCTTGTTATAGGATTATTTTTCACTTTTTCGGTATATATAACCTACTATTTTGTAGGTGTCGGTTTTTTCGGTGTCATAAGGATGGCCGACTCTTTTTCAATGATAAGTATAGTTATAAAGTGGCTGCTTGTTACGGTACTGCTGGTTTTTGCTGTCTTGAGCATACTGGATTTTTTCAAGATTAAAAAGAACAGGGCTTCCGAAATCATACTTCAGCTCCCGAAAGGGATGAAGAAAAGGATTCACAAATCTGTCAGGACGTATTCGAGGAGTACAGCTTTAGCCGGCAGTTCAATTCTTATGGGTTTTCTGGTTTCGATTTTTGAGCTGGGATGTACTGGTCAGATATATTTTCCAACAATTACATATATGATTAAGACGAAGGGGAGCCTTTCGGGATATTTCATGCTGGCCCTCTATAATTTTGCTTTCATACTTCCCCTTCTTTTGATTTTCTTTATTACCTATCGGGGAGTAAGTTCAGATAAAGTTACGGCTATTTTTCAAAAGAATCTTGGCGCTGTAAAACTCTTTACGGCAGTGCTTTTCATCGTGCTTGCTGTTATTACAATTTTAAACTGATAGTCGCTTCTTTATGTTTCTTGTTTTTAGAGCCGTAAATTGTTATTATTTAAATAATTAATATTGTAAGAAATAAGTATAACCCGGAGAAAACATGTCAGACCAATATTTTGATTTTTTTACACCCCCTTTAAAGGAGCAGAAACTCGAGGATACGGTGTTTACGGCCCTAGATTTTGAGACAACCGGACTTTATCCTGATAGTGATAGAGTAATTGAGGTCGGAATTTTAAAATTTGACCTTAAAGGAGAAATCGATAGTTTTGAAACCTTAATAAATCCGGGACGTCATATCCCTTCGGAAAGCAGCAAGATTTCAGGGATTTCAAATGATATGGTTAAGGATTCACCGGTCATGGCAGATGTTTTTAAGGACATTGTTAAATTTATAGATGGTTCCTTGGTGATAGCCCATAATATAAACTTTGATTATAGCTTCCTGAAGAAAGAGGCACAGCTTTTAGGTGAGGAGTTTAAACTTGATATGGGAGTTGACACTGTTAACCTTTCCAGGAAGGCTTTGAAGGGGTATCAGAGCTATTCATTACAAAATCTTGCTAAATACCTTCATCTCTCCGCTGGAAATGCACACAGGGCCCTTGATGATTCCCGCCTCTGTATGCAGCTCTTTCTAAAAGCCTTACCCAATATCGAGAACTCCTCTGGTATGACCGTAAAGGAGCTCTTCCTGTATTCAAATACAAGGTTGAAATGATCCTCTGCTCAGGTAGTGCAATAATGATGGAAATATGTTAGGTTTTGCCCATGAATCTTGAAGTTTTTGTTCTTGGAACCGGCGGGATGATGCCCCTTCCCAACAGACACCTTACATCGGTGCTTATCAGACGCGAAGGTGAACTATTCCTTTTTGATTGTGGTGAGGCAACACAGATAAGCCTTCGAAAACTCAATCTCAAATGGAAGAAGATTTCGGCTATTTTTATATCTCATACCCATGCGGATCATGTTACCGGTCTTCCGGGGATCCTTATGTTATCCTCCCAGGTGGACAGGGATGATCCTCTCTATATTTTTGGACCACCTAAAATCAAGGATTATATTGAATCCAGCCGCAAAGTTCTGGATATGTATATTAACTATGAGATCAGAGTCGTTGAGATAAATGAGCCTGGAATGATCTATGAAGGTGATGATTTTAAGGTCAGTTGTTTCAAGTTAAGGCATACAAAACCTTGTTTAGGATATGTACTGGAAGAGAATAAGAGGCCGGGTATTTTCTTTCCCGAAAAGGCAACAGCACTTAATGTCCCCAGGGGACCCCTCTGGGCAGCCCTTCAGCAGGGGGAAAGTGTTGAAAATACGAAGGGAGAGATAGTCAAGCCTGAAGATGTTATGGGGGGACCGCGACCGGGGCGTAAATTCGGTTTTATAACCGATACAGGTTATATCCCGGAGGTCTATAAAAATGTAGAGGACGCCGACCTTCTCATCTGTGAAGGAATGTTTACCAATGATCTTGAAGCGAGTGCTAAAGAAAAGCGGCATCTTACCGCAGCTCAGGCAGGACAGATAGGTAAGGATGCCCGGGTTGGAAAGCTGGGACTGATTCACTACAGTCCCCGATACAATAAACGGGATCTGAAACAGCTTGTGGATGAGGCCAGGGAAGTATACCCCCCTTGTTTTTTGACACGAGATGGTCAGGAGATCGAACTTCCCAACAAAGACGCTTAAATAACCTGATATTTAATGTGCCTTCTGAGATATTACCTGACGGTATTTCTTGGGAGAGATCCTGAACAGTATGATCCCGCCGTTTTTTTCTGAGGCTGCTCGCTTATGAGAACTTGATGCTTCCAGAAGAAGTCTGTCTCCCGTGAGCAGACGGCCGATTCTGGAACTGATACCAGCAGACAATGTACCAGACACCCCAGCTTTTTCTATTTTTATCTGGAAATTCTCTATATTGGTAGAGCTTGATTCAAGATCGATATTGGGGATTATTATGGCAAAAGATGATGTACCATAATCAAAAACAAGATCTTTGTATGGAAAAGATTCACTAACAATTTTCTGAAACTTTCCAATATCACTATCTTTCATTCCTTTTATACTGCATATGACAAGCACCAAATCCTGATCAAAAGAGGCCGATCGCTTGAGTTCCTGATCAAGTTTATCGATCAAAAGTTCTGATTTGACAAAGCCGGTTTTTGTTGAGTATATACAAGATTCAACACTTTGTTTTTCCTCGTTACTAGTGCTGTTCTTTGCCTCGATTTTTTCGACTGTTTCTGTCTGTGCTACGACGGTGTTATCGGATGGCGGCGATTCAGAGGAGGTGGATCGGGAAGGAGCCTCCTTATGAACTTCCATCGGCATTGCTGGTGAGGGCTTTTTCTCTACTGTCGTTACCTCTGCTACCGCTTTGGTGTCGGAATCGGAGAAGATAAGAGCAAAGATGGTGAATACCAATAATCCTGTAATAATAAAGAAAAATGTCAGACTGAGCTTATAATTTGATGGGGTAAAAGAGTTCTCAAAAACAACTTCCATCTTGAGGTTTGTCAGTTGATCGAATGGTTGAAGGTCTCTACTCTGTATCAACTCATTCATAACGGCATCGGAATAGGGGATCTTACCATCCCAAACAAGGCTGGCAAGCTCCTGTGTATCAAAGACACCTGGTATATCTGTTTTGGCATAAAAAATACCAGCATCCGGGGTGTAGATGACAATTGAGTGGAGTCCAGGGTGTCGATCAAAAAATGCCTCTGAAAGTTCTCCGAATTCGGGACTACCCGGGTATACCCCCTTGGCAAAATTACGATTTAATCCAGCAGCCATGGAAAAAGAGGCAGATTCGGTCATATCAATAAGATCGGTCCTGTTTTTATCAAAAATAACAAAACCGCCAATAACAGCGCTTAGGAGCAAAATAATTGAAAATGCAATGATAAATATAAAAAAGAATTTATTCATAACGATATTATAACCGTATTTTCAACATTTTGTGTACTCACTTTTTTAAAATTGATCTAAAATTAAAGGGAGGTTAGTTATGAAAGTAAGAAAAAGGGCCCTTTCTTCAGGATGGTATCCAATACATGAGTCTGAGGTTGATAAATATCTTAAGGGCTGGGGAATAACGGGTAGTGAGCTGGGAACGGCCAGAGCCGCCGTGATACCTCATGCCGGTTGGTATTACTCAGGAAAAATAGCGGCTCATACCATTTCTCATATGGAGAAAAATTTAGATACTATAATCGTCGCAGGTGGTCATCTTCCTCCCGGTGCTGATATTCATATGGCCGATGAAGGGGGCTTTCAGGTTCCCGGAGGGGTTCTTGAGTGCGATAAAGAACTAAGTACTTTTATAAAGCAAGAATTCCATGTGAAAAGTGATATTTACACTGATAATACTGTGGAAATACAATTACCTCTTGTCTACAATCACTGGCCTAATTGCAAGATTCTCTGGTTAAGACTCCCGCCTGATATTGTCGTAGCGGATCTTGCTGATAGACTCTATCAGAGAGGAGTTGATTCAGGGCGGAAGATTGCGGTTATAGGATCAACTGATCTCACCCATTATGGAGACAGCTATGGGTTCTCTCCTGCTGGCTACGGAAAGAAAGGACTCGAGTGGGTGAAAAATGGAAATGACCATAGAATTATTGAGGCCATGGTAAATTTAGATATAGATAGAACTCTTCAGCTTGGAAATGAAGAGAAAGCGGCCTGTTCCGTCGGGGGGGCCTCTTTCGCTGTCGCCTGGGCTCTGAAGTGTGGTATTGAAAAGGGGCGGTGTCTTGATTACTATACAAGTTATGATATACAGCCTGCCGACTCTTTTGTCGGTTATGCAGGTATTCTCTACGAATAATTGATCTGTCTTTCTATAGGTATCTCTTTATTGTATCAATACTCCAGGTATATGCCATTTTAAGAATATCTGAAGTCCCAATTATCTGTTTACTGTACTGTTTTCTAATGGCTGCCGCTGCGGGGAAAAGGGTTAACCAGAGGGCACGATTATCCGGTGAAATCTGTTCAAAATATCCTGCTAATGGAGAGGTTGGGGTGGGCAATGCTATTAATCTGGCATAATAAAGGGAGAGAAACTCCTTCCAGCTGCAGTCCGCAGGACCGGATCCGAAAAATTGAGTGGTTTTTGAAACACTTCTCCCCGTTTCCAAGGGCCTGGTAATTCTATCCCCGGGTTCACTATAGGGCGAAAGATTTCTTACCGAAAAGTTTTTATCAATAAATGAAGCAGTCAGTCTGTTTCGATATTCGTTTAAAGTATAGGTTTGATAGACCGTCTCTCCCTCTATTTTTTTTTCTCCCATTTGTTTATTTTTAAAAACAAAATCATAAAAAAGATACTCTCCCTGATGTACCCTATCTGAAAGTGAGTTGAAATGGGGATAAATATACGTTCCTCTTGCATAGGATTTACCGGAAGGATAACAGAAGTCAGCTCCGATTATATCTATCTCTCTGGCACCTAAATGTTCCGCAAGAGAGATAGCTGCATGAGTAACATTACCTCCCGACGTATCTATGAAAGGAAAACTTCGCCAGTAACGGTTTATATAGATGGAGTAGGGGTGACCGCTTGTAAAGAAAAGGGGCGAATTACTAAGTCTGGATAATCCCGGCGGGGAAGCAAGATCCAGGATCAGCGGGATTGAGGGATCATATCCAGACATGAAGTGGTGATAAGAGACATGCTGGCAATCTATTGAAATAACCATATCCGGCTTGATACCCCGTTTCACCAGAGCGGGGTAGGATGTGTCGGTGGCAATCAAACATGTATTGGAAAGATCAATGTTTTCTAAATCCGATTCAAGGGATGGTCCTGCGGCAGTAACGAGAGCCCTGGATATGGGGGTTAGAATGGCTGTTGCTGTTTCTGCAATTTTGAGATTTTTCAAGGTATTTACGAACCATTTCTTTCCAAATGATGTCTGGACGGTAAAATCGTCGGCGAGAGATTCAAGAGTTTTTTTAACCGTTTGAAATATAGTTGAAAAATATTGATTATCCAGATTAATCCTGCTTCGTAACGGAATAACCTGAATATCCCCTGTGAGGATGGGAAAACAGTGGGACAGAACATAATCCTTAACCTCTTCAGCTGAAGAGTCTATCAAAAAATGAACACGTGGATCCAGGATTATTTTCCTTAAATCACGGCTTTTCAATTGTGCTTTCAGGTAGCCGATATTACTGTCAATGATAAGGATGTTATTCACATTTTCACGTTTTAGAAATGGCTCTATCTGATACCCGCAACCGAAGCCGAGGAAAATGATATATCCGCCTGTAGGGTATTCCGCTGCGAATTTAGCAGCTTCCTTTATCGGATTAAAGGTGGAATGAAGCGGAAAGTCCCTCCCATCTTTTTTTATAACCGGAATAGGATCGCCATTTCTTGCATCTTGGAAGAATACATCCGGTGAAGATTCAGCCTGTGAAAGTAGAGAAGATAAACGGGATTCTCTTGAAGAAAGTGCCAATAGATTTCTATTTAATAGCTCTGTAGCGATCATGACAGATATTCCTCTTTGTATCTTGAAATAATCTTATTAAGAGTTTCTCCAAATTCGATCGTTTCTTTTTTCCTTTCCGATGGGGAGAGGCTTGGCCATTTTTTCTTAAGCTGCATTAAACCAGATGGATTTAAGGAAAGAGCAAGTTCCGTTTCGCCACCCGGATTGAAAATCACTGAACTTCCGGATTTCGCTGTATTTATCAGACTCATAATATCAGCATCCCAATTTTGTACTATTTGATTTAATATATTGTTGCGATCAATACTTTTAAAAAGATGGTTTTCGGAAATTAATTTCGTGGAACCACGGTATAGCCCTTTTTTACATAGGAGCCTTGCCTCAGATTCATCAATATCCTTTATACTCCCCAGGGAGATAGGTGAAGCATGCAGCCTGTAAACCCTGTTTGCTACTTTCTCGGAAAATCGTTGGAGCCATCCAGAGTACGTTTTCAAAGGTGAGGTTTGATTCTTATCATCAGATATCGAACGGAAAAGCATGGTACCCAGAAGAGGTGCGGTTCTTCTGCTTGAGGACTGAAATATGGACATGAAAGCGTTTGGATGTACATGTGTGTTTATATCCGAATGCGAAAAATCATACCCTAAAAGAATAACCGGATATTCAGTATTCACTTCCATGGATAAAAATAGGGCTGTTACCGCGACTGTCCCTGCGGGTGGAATTTCTGGTATACGAGCGTTTGCCTTTTTAAAAATACTTTTCTCAAGCCCTGTCCCTTGAGAAAAAAGATAAATATGAGATTCATAATTCCAAATGCTTCTACATGCGGATAATGGCATAGCAACGGGGGTTGAACAGCTTTTAAGATCCCTTAAATGGTGGGTGGCATAATATCCCGGGTCTGTTTGAATGATTAGATCGGGCTCTATTCCGACAGAGAGCAGGGCTTTAAGCGATGAAGGCAGGGCCCATATCGTTATTTTTTTCCGGTATTCCTTCAGGAAGGCGAAACTCTTTGAAAGAGAGGGACCTGAGGCCGCTATAAACAGCGGTGAAGAGACTCCACCTGGAAATAGGGAGATTCGCTTAAGAGAAAGGAAGTTGGAAAAAGTATTACGCAGCCAAAGATTTCCAAACTGTTTGATTGTATTTAAGGATCCGCTGTTTTCAAGTAAAAATTGATTTAATTGAAATTGTATATTTTGATAGACTGTCGGATAGGCTTTACCTGATGCAGGCCATGAGATAATTTCAAGTCCGATTGTATCCAGTAGTTTTAAATTGTTTTGAAGAAACTCATACAAAGATATATTTGAACCGGGATACCATAGGGCGCTGTTGTTATCTGAAAAATATGATAAAAAATCGCTACTGTAAAGCAGGGAAATTATTTTAATATCCGGATATCTCTTTTTTATAATGGTGTATAAATGTCCAAGCATGTCGCCGCAGAGGATTATACTGTTTTTTTTATGAAGCTTAAACGTTTGAAGATATTTCTCCACCTCTTTAAGAGGTGAGTAGGATGAATGGATCTGTATACCGGATACTTTTAAGCTTTTAGAACCGTCTTTTGCATCAAAAACTTCTATCATCTTTTTGACAATCAGTTAAGTTCATTAGTAATTATACTTGAATCCATTCCATCTTCAGGAATGCGTTTTATAACTGCCGAAAGAGCCGGAAAATCAATCGTACTTTGAAAAAAGCTTTGGAGGGAGAGTTTAATCTGGTTAAGAAGAATTACATTCTTCATTGATGTTTTACTGGAAATTATGAGAATTACGCGGTCAGTGTCATAATTCATAACCTCTCCGATATCCTCAACCATTGTATTTAAAACTGATAGAATATCATTTTTGGCACGAAAGAGATCTATTTCTTTTGATTTTTCACCAAGAAAAAGTAAGATATTAGATAGGTCCAGGAGAATCAGAGTAAGTTTGCTATTATGGCTCAAGGCTAACACAATTCTCTTATCAATTTCAGAAAGAATATCATCTTTTGAAGATATATTTTTTTTACCAATCCTGTTGAGATTTATAAAACGTGAATTCATAAGCAATTCAGTGATTGGCGAAGAAATTCGATTTAATGTATTTGTAAAAACATTTGTATCAATATAAGAGTCGAATATAAGAAGTATCCCCAGAAGATTATTCTTATCATAAAAAGGATAGAGATCTATTTTTTCAAGAGCGTCAAATATTCGCATGGATAAAAGGGGTTTAAAAGGAATTAAGTCCTCATCTTCTAATGTAATGGCTGAAATGAAACCATCTGGGAGTGATTTAATAAACTCTCTAGATATTCTGAGTCTGTGAAGAGTGGTTTTGTCCAGGTTACAATTTGCCATGGGGGCAAAAGAACCGGTAGATGAATCATGAAGGAGCAGTGCTCCCCCATCAATGGTTAACTCTTCCCTTATCAATTCAAATAACTGAGATGGGAGTTCAATACCATCATTAAAAGCTTTCAATTTGTTTAAGAAGGAAGCGTTGTCATTTTTTATTGGTGACTCTTCAAAATCTTCAATTTTAGGGAGTAACTCTCTATCTCCTGTCTCTGTAATATCTGAAAGGTTTTTAAAATGAATTGCCCGGCCTAATAGACCGGGTTTTTCATTTGAAGTTAAATTTTCAAAACGTTGGCTCATTCTTCAGTTAAACCCAAATCATCAAACAACTTCTGATATACATTAAAGTGTTCGGATTTAGCAAATTCTTCTATTTTATCATCAGGAAGGGCTTCAAGAAGTTTATCCATATACGATAAGACAGAACGAATCTCTTCTTTTATTGTGTCTGGAATATCCTCAACAGAGGAACCCATATCATCGGGTGCTTCAGTGTCGTCCATGTCTGGAATTGCTGGTGGCTCTTCTTCTAACTCCATATCCGGTGAATCTGATTCATCCATATCAACTTCTTCGAATACAACATCAGAAAGACCGTCAATGTCAATGTTTTCGTTTATATCATCAAATGGAGATGTAGGATCAGATTCGAGTGAAAGTTCTTCTTCAGACATAGGTTCGAAATCAAGGGGAGGAACATCCTCTATAACTTCATCTTCCTCGTCTTCAATATCTGAGCCTGATAAAATTTTATCATCAAGTTCTAGCTCTTCCTCTATATCATCAAGAACAATTTCATCATCTTCAATATCAAGTTCTTCAGATGCTGTTTCTTCTGATACAAACTCGTCTTCTAACTCTTTTTCGGTTACTGGGACTTCATCAAGGATAATCTCATCTTCATCAGTTGTGGTCTCCTCCAATGGAATCTCTTCGTCCAATGAAATCTCTTCGTCGTCCAATGAAGTCTCTTCGTCGTCCAATGAAATCTCTTCGTCGTCCAATGAAATCTCTTCGTCGTCCAATGAAATCTCTTCGTCGTCCAATGAAATCTCTTCGTC
>JAEINK010000033.1 GCA_016342585.1 Spirochaetales bacterium | reverse complement strand
TCTGAACCCTGAACTGTATCTCATAATTGAATATCTCCTTAAAAAGTTGATGCTTCAACTATGTTGACACATAGGGGCGTCCCCGGCTCTTGCAGCCTCAATACCTGAATTTATAGAGAGCACATGTGTTTTATCTGCAATATCATTAATGTAGGCGACCATGTCTCCTATCTCTTTTGTTATTTTACCCAAATCAGAAATTGAAAACTTGGATGAACTAAAGGTTTCAGCCGAAGAGGTGGTGATGCTTTTCATTTTCCCAAGCTTGGAATATATATCTCCCAAAAAATTCAATAGCCCCTCCAGAGAATTTGTCATGTTACCGAATGTATCTTTCATATTTCGAGTTATATGAGAGGTCCCGGACATGGCCTCTTTCATACCATCAATCCGATTCGTCACCGAAGACAGTTTACTCTTTGTCTCCTCAACATATTCAGCACGAAGGGTAGCCGCACTGTTTCTCTCATTTTCCAGTTGTCTATGTGTGTCTTCGATCTCATTTCTTTGAATTTCGGATTCATTGAACATTTTCTCTGCAGCAGCTTTCTGTAACCGGCTCTCCTCGAGGGCCGATCGGACCCGGTCTATCATCTGATTGAACAATATGGCAAGATCCCCTATTTCAGTACCATGCTCAATATCAACCTTTTTGTCACCGGAAAAATCTCCTGATTGTGTAAGCTGATCCATCGTATTGGCTAATTCAATAATGGAAGATCGTGCACCATGTTCGGCAATATTGAGACCAAGGATCTCTTCCTCTTCGGTGACACGAACCCCTCCAAAAAATTTATCGATCAATTTATAAAACAAAAACCCAAGACCAAACGCCCAGACAAAACAGACAACTATCCCCAATGATTGTATACCTATCTGCTGAAGTCGACTCATATTGCCTAGATGCTCAGGAGTGATAAACAAACCAACAGCAAAGGTTCCCCATACACCACAAAATGCATGAACAGGTATAGCCCCAACAACATCATCAAGCTTAAGCACTTTTTCGAGAAAATTAGATCCCGAAAACACGATAAGACCGGCCACAGCGCCTATTATAGCAGAACCAGTAGTACCAACGAAAGCGCAACCTGCCGTGATGGCAACAAGGCCGGCAAGTACTCCATTGGCGATCATCTCTCCTTCCATTTTCTTTTCAGGATGAAATATCCAGCTCAACAGGGTAGCAGTAACACAACCAAAACAGGCTGCAATTGTTGTATTCACAGCAATAACAGCAATATCGGGGGAAGCACTTAAGGTTGATCCGCAATTAAACCCAAACCAACCAAAAAACAGGATAAAGGTGCCAAGAAATACAAAACGCATATCCCCCGGCGCGATTTTATTCACCTTGATCTTCTTACCCGTTTTTTTATCAACAGTAAACTTTCCAATCCTTGGACCGACGACAATGACACCGGCAAGGGCCATCCATCCTCCGACAGAGTGAACAACAGAGGACCCGGCAAAATCCTTGAATCCTCTGGCTTCAAGCCACCCGGCGCCGCCGGCAAGGGGGTCTGTTCCATGTAAAAAACTCCCCCAGGCCCAATGGCCGAATATGGGATAAATAATAATGGAGAGAAGGAAGGACAACAGTATATATTGCTTCAGTTTCGCCCTTTCACAAACGGCACCCGAATCTATTGTTGCGGCCGTGCCAACAAAAACGGCCTGGAAAATAAAAAATGCAGCAGTCCATGGATTCTCAATTGTAATTAAAAAATCACTGACTCCAATAAGGCCATTCCACGATTTTCCAAACATGAGACCAAAACCAATAAACCAGAAACCAATGACACCCAGGACAAAATCTGTAAGATTTTTTATGGAAACATTAATCGAGTTTTTAGACCTGGCCATCCCCGATTCAAGAGCCATGAATCCAGCCTGCATGAAAAAGACCAACATGGTCGCAAGAATAACCCAGACATAATCCAGATTCGTTTTTATAAGATCGATCTTCTTTTCTTGCTCCATTATAATTAAGGAAGCATCAATTTCTCCGGTCTGACCAAAAATAAGAAAAGCTCCATAAAGAAAGAGAATTAAAAAGAACACACTTTTTCGATTCAAAATTATCTCCAAATAGTCAAAAATATATCTATTGAGAAAACTATAATTTAGTAACAATTCAACGTCAAATACAAATTAAAAGTTACAGATTGGTATATATCCATTTTAGAACTACCCCACTTTGACAGAAGGGACCTTATATTTTCATACATTCGATATTTCATACTAATGAATTTCCATATTTACCAAACTATTGTTTGCAAGCATGGTCCCCCTCAGAGTATAATTATTACATACAGTAAGTAAGGAGCATTTCATGGATAGAGTAATGAACATCATTTTAGGCGGGGGAAAGGGATCCAGACTATTTCCTTTGACCAAAGGTAGAGCAAAACCAGCAGTCCCCTTTGGCGGAAAATCAAGGCTAATAGATATCGCCGTCGCCAACTGTATTAACTCAGGTTTTCGAAAAATTTATATTCTCACACAGTTTGAATCGGCCTCTTTGAATATGCATATCAACACCTCATACCAGTTCGACATCTTTTCCAAGGGTGTTGTAGAAGTCCTGGCGGCTACACAGAATTTAGATAATGATGGATGGTATGAGGGAACTGCCGATGCGGTAAGGAAAAATCTACACAGATTCTCCTTCCATAATCCGTCACATTATATCATCCTTTCAGGTGATCAGCTTTACAAAATGAACCTGAAAGAATTCCTCCAGCAGCATAAGGATAGTGGTGCGGATATTACAGTAGCGGCAACGCCTGTCGACAGGCCAACTGCTGACGAATTGGGAATTTTAAAGATCGATAAAAAGCAAAAGATAGATGCGTTTCTTGAGAAACCAGGTCCCGATATGGATATTTCAGAACTTAAAATACCAGCGGAAGCCATGCGGGCTTCGGATATCCCGGAAAACTGCGGGAAGGACTATCTGGCCTCGATGGGGATCTATATTTTCAATGCCGATGTGATGCATGAATGTCTTGAAACAGAGCACACCGACTTTGGAAAGGAAATAATCCCTGCTTCCATTGGGAAACGCAAAGTCAACGCCTATGTCTATAATGGTTATTGGGAAGATATTGGAACAATTAAGAACTTCTACGAAGCAAACCTTAATCTGGCTACATTTCAACCTAATTTTAATTTATATGATGAAAATGCACCGGTTTATACACATCGTCGGAATCTGCCGCCTTCAAAGATTAATTCCTGTACATTCCGGCAGGCCCTGGCTGCTGAGGGGTCAATTATCACGGACGCCTATATCACCTATTCCATAGTCGGAGTCAGAACGATTATATCCGAGGGGGCATCCCTCGACGGAGTATACTGTATGGGGTCCGATTTCTACGAAACACCCGAGGAACGGGCAGAGAATAGAAAGAAAAAGATTCCCCACATTGGAATTGGAAAGGGGACTGTTATAAAGGGTGCGATTATAGATAAGAATGCGAGAATAGGAAAACACTGCCGGATAGGGATAGACAGCAGTACAAGAAATGATGGTGATTACGGTAATTATCATATTGTAGACGGGATCATCATTATCCATAAGGATGCAATTCTTAATGACGGTACAGTAATCTGACCGGCCACGATAATATCCCGGGGATAGTTAAGGATGATCCGTACCTCTCTCCCTATACGGATCAGATTAAAGGCAGAATAGAGCGGTTTAATCAGAAGAAAAGACTAATTTCAGATAAATCCGCTACTTTTGGTCATGCCCATCTCTATTATGGTGTGCATTTTATGAATGAAAAAACAATCATTCGTGAATGGGCACCTAATGCATCGGAAATATTTCTCCTCTGTGACAAAACCGAATGGCAGACGTCTTCGGATTTCAGGTTTACACGCCTTAACGATCATGGAGATTGGGAAATTCAACTTTCTAAAGATGTTCTCTCCCATGGGGATTATTACAGACTTCATGTCTGCTGGCCCGGGGGAAGCGGTGACAGGATCCCCGCCTACTGCCGAAGAGCGGTTCAGGATCCTGAATCGTACATCTTCAGTGCTCAAGTGTGGAATCCCGAAGAGGGATATTCATGGAATTTTCCACGGCCCTGCAGCAAAAAGAGAGCAACAGAAATATCTCCTGTAATCTATGAAGCCCATATCGGTATGGCCAGTGAAGAGGGAGGAATGGGAACTTTTAAAGAGTTCCGCCTCAATGTCCTCCCGAGAATAATTGACGGGGGCTTTAATACGGTTCAATTCATGGCCTTGATGGAACACCCCTACTATGGCTCCTTCGGCTATCAGGTTTCAAGTTTCTTTGCCCTTTCATCCCGGTATGGAACACCCGAAGAGTTTAAAGAGCTTGTCGATGAGTGTCACAGATCCGGTATCCTGGTCATCATGGATCTCGTCCACAGCCATGCGGTTAAAAATGAGGTCGAGGGCCTAAGCAGACAAGATGGTTCATCCTATTTGTATTTTCACGATGGTCCCCGGGGGGATCACCCCGCCTGGGATTCACGATGTTTTAACTATGCAAGCCCGGACGTTCAAAATTTTCTACTCTCTAACTGTGCTTTCTGGATGGAGGAGTACCAGCTGGATGGATTCCGGTTCGATGGGGTAACCTCCATGTTATACATGAATCATGGACTGGGAGATTCGTTCGATCATTATGATAAATACTTCGGAGAAAATGTGGATGAAGATGCCCTCCTCTATCTGACCATGGCAAACCATCTAATTCACACCCTTGTTCCCGGAGCGGTTACCATTGCCGAAGACATGAGCGGTCTACCCGGAATAGCCAGAGCACCTGAAGAGGGGGGCTGTGGCTTTGACTATAGGCTTGCCATGGGAATACCGGATTACTGGATCAAACTTCTAAAACATGTGAAGGATGAAGAGTGGCCTGCAGGACAGATATGGGAAACCCTGAATAACAGAAGATACACGGAGAAGCATATCGCCTATTCAGAGAGTCATGATCAGGCTCTGGTGGGAGATAAAACCATCATTTTCAGACTGATCGATGCGGCCATGTATACGGATATGACTATAGATTCTGAATCTCTGCCTGTCAGCCGGGGGATCGGAATATATAAACTGATAAACCTGCTTACCTTCTCACTTGGAGGCGATGGATTCATGAACTTCATGGGAAATGAATTTGGTCATCCCGAATGGATCGATTTCCCCCGGGAGGGAAACGACTGGAGCTATCATTATGCCCGCCGCCAATGGTCCCTGGCCGATAACCCTGAACTGAAATATGGTAAAATTCGGAATTTTACTACTGCTCTGGTTAAAACATGCAGTAAATCGTTCGAAGATCGATATTCGGATCTCATTTTTATTAATGAAGGGGACATGGTATTGTTTTACCGCAGGGGAGATCTTTATTATCTTATAAACTTGAATCCCCATAGATCCTTTACGGATTACGGGATTCCTGTTCCTGAAGGCAGTTATGATTTGGTTCTTAATACCGATTCAAAACGATTCGACGGGTTTGGGAGAGTTACCGATGAGATCATCTTCTCTACAGAATCCTGTTCTGATGGGGTCTCAAGACTTACACCCTATCTTCCAACGCGAACCGGCCTGGTTTTCAGTAAAAAAAAGAGATAAGAGGAATATATGTCTATAGTAAATAAATCTCATTTCCCCCCTCAGTTTGAGGGACCTTTTTTGTTTCATGAAGGAACGGACTCGGAATGGCTCATAACAAACGGTGTCGGAGGCTTTGCTTCATCAACTATAACCGACTGTCCCGTCAGAAAGTATCATGGCCTGCTTGTTACTCCTCTCCCCGGCAAAGAGGGAAGATATCACATACTCTCTGCCATTGAGGCGGGACCTTCTGATGATCCTGAATTCAGGATGAGTACCAATCAATACGCAGGAGCCATCCATCCAACCGGATTTGAATATCTCGAATCTTTCACCCCCCTTCCCTTCCCGTCCTGGGTATATTTAAAGGATGGCGTAAAAATTCGAAAAGAGGTCTTCATGGTGGAGGGTGAAACATCTGTTTACGCCGCATTCACCCTGCTTGAAGGCCCGGCAAAAATCTCCATGGATTTGAAGATGCTGTTTACCTTCAGGGATGCCAACTACACGACTAAAGAGAATATCGATATATCGGCAGGTATCAAAAAGAGCGAAACAGGTTTCAGCATCCGCCCCTATCCGCCTATTCCAGGCTGCACCATTGATTTCTCAGGAAACTGGGAAAGATCAGGAACCTGTTATTGGGATAAAAATATTGAATATCCCCTTGAGCAGAACAGGGGACTTGATTACCAGGAAGACAGGTTTGTTCCCGGCAATACGGTGATTGAAATAAAAAAGAAGCAGACTTTCATACTGAGGGTCTCCCTTGATAATCAATCCCCTCAGGCAGAGGAAAAAATTGATCTGAAAAAGATCTATCGAAAGGTCTCTTCTCAAGGTATAAAAGCCATGAAGAACCTCGGTAGTGTTGGTGAAATGAACGATACAGTAGTCCCCGAAACCAAACCCAATACAACCTCAGGTTCTTTCTTTAATAGAAAGTTACTTGCGTATATGGGAGAGCAGTTCATAGTAAAAAACAGCCTGGGCAGCCGCTCTATCAATGCGGGTTTTCCCTGGTTCGGCGAATGGGGTCGGGACACCATGATAGCCCTGCCGGGACTTACCTTTCACAATGACAAACCGGCCCTGGGGCTGGATATCCTCGCAGATTATGCCGCCCTCATCAAAGATGGACTCCTGCCCAATACACTGGGAGAATCACAGGGTTTCACCTCCTACAATTCAATGGACGCAGGACTACTATACTGCTGGGCAGTCAGCAAATTCCTGGACTCTGAATATTCCGGGGAGAAAAAATTCATACAGCGTTTGAAAAAACAGATCCTTCCCGCTGTGGAATCCATTGTGAATGCCTTCTTTGAAAACAGAGTTCCAAATGCAAGATTAACCAAGGACTTCCTCCTTGATACAGGATCGCCGGAAACCCAGCTCACCTGGATGGATGCCACAGCCTGGGGAAAACCGGTAACACCAAGACATGGCCTGGCTGTCGACCTGAACGCCCTCTGGTATGACAGCCTCTGTGTGTATGCGGAACTCCTTAAACTCTCTAAAAAGAGGTTCCCCGAGACAATCCTGAATGTAAAGGACAGGATAAAATCTGTATTTGCAGAAACCTTTTTAATTCAAAATCAGGGCAGTACTGCAGAAAATTCGTCAAAGGACCAATCAACCTATCTTTCTGATACCGTCGTTTCAGGAGAGATGGATGGGAAATTAAGACCCAACATGCTCTTTGCCTCCTCTTCCTCCTTTGAACTACTGAATTCCGATATAAAAAAGGCTATCGCAGAAACGGCCAAAAGAGAACTGCTTACCTCTATGGGGATGAGAACTCTATCCCCCAAGGATCCTGCCTTTGCTGGTTTGTATCATGGGAATTCTGATGAACGTGATTCAGTCTATCATCAGGGGACAGTCTGGCCCTGGCCACTCGGTATTATGATTGAATCAGCCTTAAAAGGGAGTGAAGACCTTGAAAAAGAAGTGGTTTTCTGGGAAGAATATCTTAATAATTTACTGGACAAACACCTCTACCGCCAAGGTATAGGTTTTGTCTCTGAAATATTTGACGGTCTTGAGCCCGATGAGGGAAAAGGCTGTTTTGCCCAGGCCTGGAGTACTGGTGAAATACTCAGAGCTTTTTCGCTTTTGGAAAAAGTTAGAGTTGTAAAGGAGTAACAATGAACACAATTGAAGGTTCACGAAAAGGAAAATCGATAGAAGCCCTGAAGAAAGGATTTCTTGATCATTTAAGATACAGTCAGGCTGTAACTCTGGACTCAAGTGAGAGCACAGATAAATATCTGGCATTAGCCCTGATGGTAAGAGATAGAATAATTGACAGGTGGTTTGCTTCTAAAAAAGCGAATCTGGAAACCAAAGCAAAATATGTAAACTACTTCTCTTTCGAATTTCTCATGGGTAGATCCATGTCAAACAATATGATCAACCTAGGCATTAAAAACGATGTCGATAAAATGCTGGAAGAAGTGGGAGTCAGCTGGGAAGAGATAACCAGCGCCATGGTAGACTCCGGGCTGGGTAACGGCGGATTGGGAAGATTGGCGGCCTGTTTCTTAGACTCCCTTGCCACCCTGGAGATGCCCGCCTATGGATATGGACTCCGATATCGATATGGATTCTTTAAGCAGAATATTGTAAACGGTTATCAGGTAGAAGAGGCCGACGACTGGCTGAAATTCAAAAACCCCTGGGAAATCCGACGAAACGATATTCCTGTTTCTGTTCAATTCGGAGGACGAGTGGCCAGAAACAAAAAGGGCCGCTGCTTCTGGGTCGATACAAACGATATCATTGGTATCCCCTACGATACTCCAATTGTCGGCTATGGTGGAAATACAGTAAATACCTTGAGACTCTGGGATTCAAGGAGTGCCGAGCAATTCGATTTTCAGGAGTTTAATCAAGGGAATTACTACAATTCCGTCGACGAGGATGTTCTGGCGGAAACCCTTACCACGGTTCTATACCCGAATGATGCAATCTATTCAGGTAAGGAACTCAGGTTTAAACAGCAGTTTTTCTTTGTGAGCGCCTCCCTTCAGGATATCCTCAGAAGATTCAAAAAGCTTGATGAGAAAATAGAGAACTTAAATAGTTTTATGGCAATCCAGTTGAACGATACTCACCCCGCCATCGCCGTTGCAGAACTGATGCGGCTTCTAGTAGATATAGAAGAGATGAGTTGGGATGATGCCTGGGAGTTGACTCAGGCCTGCCTTGGTTTTACAAACCACACACTCATGCCCGAGGCACTGGAAACCTGGCCTGTCTCAATGTTCGAAAAATTCCTCCCTCGCCATCTTGAAATCATCTATCACCTGAACCACTTTTTCATGCAGCAGGTTACAGGACTCTACCCCGGTGATATGGGAAAATTATCAAGACTTTCACTCATCGACGAATCTGGTGAAAAAAGGGTTAGAATGGCTCATTTAGCCATCCTGGGTTCACATTCTGTCAATGGTGTGGCAGAACTCCATTCCAAACTTTTAAAAGAGAAGCTTGTACCGGATTTCAATGAACTATTTCCTGAAAGATTCAACAATAAGACCAATGGTATAACCCAGCGCAGGTGGCTTCTAAAGGCAAACCTGCCACTGGGAAACCTGATTACCGAAGCCATTGGGGATGATTGGATTATTGACCTCAATCAACTTAAAAAATTGACAAAATTTGCAGATGATGCCTCTTTCCTGGAAAAATTGGGAGCAGTAAAAAGAGAGGGTAAGATCACCCTTGCCAATCATTGTTCCCGCACTTTTGGATTCCATGTAGATCCTGACTCCATTTTTGATATTCAGGTAAAGCGAATTCATGAATACAAACGACAGCTCCTGAATGTGCTCCATATCATCGCTCTCTATAACAGAGTTCGGGCCGGGGAGAAAATACAGCCAAGGAGTTTCTTTCTGGCAGGAAAAGCTGCACCCGGTTATGAGGCAGCCAAAATGACAATTAAACTCATTAATAATGTAAGTCAGGTTATTAATGGTGATAAAACCATCAATGGCGCGATAAAGATCTTTTTTCTACCCAACTACAGTGTTTCCCTCGCTGAAAAAATATTCCCTGCCGCTGAAATTTCAGAGCAGATTTCCACAGCCGGAACAGAAGCCTCGGGTACGAGTAATATGAAGTTTATGCTTAACGGCGCTCTGACCATGGGTACACTGGATGGTGCTAATATCGAGATTCTTGAAGAGGCGGGAGACGATAATATGTTTGTCTTCGGTATGAAGGCCCATGAGGTGGAAGCCCTTCGTCCAACATACAACCCCACGGTGTTTATGAAGGAGTTTCCTGAAATTGAGGAGATTATGAGACTTTTGTCCAGCGGTTATTTCAATATCAGTGAACAGGGTATTTTCGACTCACTGCTTGGGAACCTCTACCAATACGACTATTATATGAATATTGCAGATCTCCCCTCCTATTTAGAAGCTCAGAAACGAGCAGAAATAAGATATACAGATCAGAAATCCTGGCAGAAATCTTCACTTTACAATATCGCAAATGCGGGAAAGTTCTCTTCGGACAGAACTATATCCCAGTATGCCAAAGACATATGGGATTTAAAGAGTACTCATGTCCCTGAGTGAGAATAAGGCACATTCTAAAGGATCATATTCCGCTGCTGGTATAAATGAGATACCAGCAAAAGAGAAAAATATTCCCCTGGATCAATTATATCAGGGGGATATTCCTTTTATACTGGAAATCATACCCCCATCAGGCAGGGTGATAGAAGCACACGACTTCTTACGGGTTGTAAACCCGGAGACGAATAATCCGGGTATATTGGAATTCCGTCTCACCATAAAAAAAGGAGAACTCTACAACGGTGCTTTTCTGCATACAGATATACAGGATGGCCATTGGGCAGAAATCCCCTTCACACGCATACCGGTTAACGGTGATAATGAATCGGAAGATTACTCCTTTAATCTGAAAATCCCTATGCCACCGGGAGGGTATTTCTCTTTCCGTTTCTACCTGGAAAATGTGAACAAAGGGGGAACTATCAGATACTGGGAGCCCTGTAATTATCACAGACTCCTCATCGATCCCCCCCTGGTCAATAACCTGAGGATGTACACTCTTCTTCCTACCGTTTCAGGTAAAATAGACGAGTGGACCGAAGAGCTCGAGCATATCAGCAGTATGGGATTCAATGCTGTCCACATTCTCCCTTTTACAGCCATGGGTCCATCGGAGAGTCCCTATTCAGCCGCAAATTACTTTGAAATCGACAGCCATTACCTTTCTCAGGAAGGGAACTTCAAAACCTTTGAAAAATTCACTGACAGGTTGAAAAACCTGGGCATGTCACTTTGTTTTGATATTGTCCTGAACCATGTAAGCGATGCGAGTGTGCTGGCAACATCTCATGGGAACTGGATGGTTGCGGATCCCGAACGGGAGGATGGACTAAAAAGGGCTGGGTGCTGGCATCAAGGTACCTGGATTTCCTGGGAAGACCTGGTTTTGATCAATTTTGATCACCCCAACCCTCAAATTCGTCAAGAGATCTATAATTATATGCTTGAATATGTCCTCTTCTGGATAGAAAAAGCTAAGGGGTGCGGTGCCCTTATCAGATTGGATAATCTTCACTCTTCCAACGATGTATTCATGAAATGGCTCCTTTCTGAACTCAGTAAAAAAGTCCCGGAAGTCCCCGTTTTAAGTGAATTTTTTGGTTCAAATGAACACCTTTTCCAAGGGGTAACAGAATTTGGATTGAATATATTAACTGCCAATACATGGGAATCTCCCTTCGCTCCCATGCTTACAGATTATATTCGAAATATTCACAAGGAAGACAATCCTGTCCGTTATTATTTATCCCCCACATCCCACGATACAGAGACGGCTGCCGAACTTTTTGGTACGGTCGACTCCTCTATCCCCAGGTACTTTGTTTGTGCCCTCATGGGGACAGGACAAACAGGAATCGTTCAGGGGTTTGAATATGGATGGAGTCGTAAGATTAATTTCATTGGAAGGCATAAAAAAGGCAATTTCAGGGGCGACAGAGATTTCACCAATACTATAACGGAAATAAACTATCTACTGGATAAAGAGGCGGCTTTTCTTCAAAAAGGTATAGAGTTCGTCGATACAGGTGATGATAGTCTGATCGCAGGATTCAGGGTAGATCCCGATTCAGGAAAGACTCTTTTTCTTGCTACAAACTTTAATACAACAGAAGACAAATATTTCCAGCTTAAAAGTTGCCGCAGCTGTACTCCCCTCCTGACATCGGGAGCAGAAATAATAAAAGATGAAACCACAGGAGAATTTCACAGTATAAAATTTTCTCCCTGCGGTATATGTGTTTTACGTGTAAATAAAAAGAAATAAAGGACCCGAAAATGAAAAAAAAGATTCTTATGGTAACCAGTGAAGCAATCCCCTTTGCGAAAACCGGAGGTCTGGCTGAAGTTGTTTCGGAACTGGCCATTCATCTCTCAGATCTTGGCCATGACGTAAGAATCCTTATGCCCAGATATTACCATATCGACCGTTCGGCACTCATCAAGCGGGATGAAGCCCTGGGGATCTGGTTAAAGGATAAAGAGGAGTGGACGGGGGTCTATGAAGGGGTACTCCCAAACACAAAAGTACCTGTCTACCTCCTGGATCATGAATTTTATTTTGGCCGGGATGGAATCTATGGGCATAGACCCGATGAGGGCTTCGTAGATAATGCCGCAAGGTTTTCCCTACTCTCCAGAGGGACATTTCAACTGTGCCGGATGCTTCACTGGATCCCGGATGTTCTTCACTGTCATGACTGGGCGGCGGCACCAGCCTGTTATCTTTTAAAAAAAGAGGAGCAATATAAGGAATTTTCAGAAACACGGTCGGTTCTGACTATACACAATCTTGGCTATCAGGGTATTTTTGCCATGGAGGACTCCTCCTACGTTCAGCCGGAAACAGACTGGCTGAGCCTTTCTACCCTGGAGTTTTCCGGAGCACTCAATTTCCTGAAGGCAGGGATTATGTCCGCCGATAGAATTACCACAGTCTCTCCCACTTATGCGAATGAGATTAAAACACATGAACAGGGCTTCGGACTGGATGGTCTTCTAAATTACCGACATGAAGATTTGCAGGGAATCTTAAACGGGATCGATTATAGTGTCTGGACACCGGAATCTGATCCCCATATAGCCCCCCATTTTTACTCCGAAAAGAATATTCGCAACAAGAGCAATGTTAAAAAAGTTCTTCAAAAAGAGATGGGTTTACCTGTGGAAACAAAGATTCCCCTGGTTGGTATTGTCAGCCGTCTTGTGGAGCAGAAAGGGTTTGGCGCCCTCTGCAGCCCTTCTCATGGTGCCCTTTTTTCAATTTGCAGAGATTTCAACGTCCAGTTTGTTATTCTCGGTTCGGGTGATAAGTGGTGCGAGGATGAATTAAGAAGTCTATCGGAAAAGTTGCCTAATCTTGCAGTACACATAGGTTATGATAACCGCCTGTCGCATCTGATAGAGGCTGGCAGCGATTTCTTTCTCATGCCGAGTATCTATGAACCCTGCGGGTTAAACCAACTCTATTCGCTATCCTATGGCACTCTCCCCATAGTTCGTAACACAGGAGGGCTGGCAGATACGGTTGAAAACTATGATCAGGAAACGGGTAATGGAACAGGATTCATATTTAACGATCTCTACCCGGATGTTCTCTACAATGTTTTAAAATGGGTTGTTGAAACCTGGGAACAGAGAAAACCGCATATAAATAAAATGCGCAAAAATGGTATGAAAAAGCGTTTTACCTGGGAAAAATCTGCCCTCGAATATTTAGAGGTTTATGAATAATCCAGGGGAAATCAGTAATATTCGTTTTCCGGGTTTTCCGGATCTTTTATATCTTGCGGGGTCTCTTCGTTTTCGTCCTTTTCACCCTCTTCCAAACTTTCAAGATAACTGTTTATTTTGATCTTGTCAGTTTCGGTTAAGGTTGTAAAGAGGACCCCCGATTGATATGAATCGCCTAAACTCTTCTGCCACATATGAACCCCTTCACACTTGATCATATAGGATTCCTGTCCATCGGGAATCTCAAACATGAGAAAAACCTTGGCTTCATGTTCTATGGGTTCGGATGTAACAAACTGCATTCCATTAATCGACATATCCACCGAAGAGACATGGATGAAATTCTCGGAGAAGCATGACATCTCAATAATCTGATGCAACCGGAATCGAGAATTTTTTCTTCTATTTTCCATATTTTACCTTCTTAAACCTGATTAGTAATCCACTTAATCATAATTCAGTTCAATTCAACATGCAAACTATTTAAATTTCTCTCTGAAAACCGATTCCCGCCGACTCTAATCCAAGAGGATAATCTCTACCCGTCTATTATTCCTTCGACCTTCTTCCGTGTTATTCGTATCAACCGGTACCAGACCACCTTTTCCCTCATAGATGAACCGATTCTCCGGAATTCCCCTCTCACTGAGCTCATTGATAATCGTCATGGCTCTCTGTTCAGAGAGTATTTGCTGGCTCTCTCGGCTTCCCACATCGACCGTATGCCCCCTGACCAAAAAAGTAATGTTTGGAACACGACGTAACACCTCTGCTATACCATCAAGCCTTCCCTTCTCATCAGGGAGAATTCCGGCACTATCCGGTATAAAATGTATATTTGGAATGGATAGCACAAGTCCCTCATCCTCCCTTTTTACAATGACACCAAGCTCCTCATCCAATCCCTCTTGAAGATCCTCCTGAGACTGCTCCCTAAGGTCCTCATTTTTACCGAAAATTCTGATAACATCCTCTTCCACCTGAGAACTGCTATATTCAACAGGGGCTTCGAACCATGTGAGTATGACTCCTGAAAATGTAATCATGTCACGGTTCTGCATTCGATACTGTTCTTCGATGTGATCCCGCATAAAGATATTTTCCGGAGAGTCAACAGGGATTCGTATTTCTATTTTATGGCTACCATCAATATTGGAAATGTTGGTGTCCCCCGAGCGATCTTCCCCGCGATACCTTAAGGCATACTGAGCTGTAATGGAGTGAAAATCACCCCCGCCACCACTCTTAATGCCTTCATAAAGGTATTCACAGTATATGGGAACTTTTGTGTAGGCAGCCTCTCCCGAAACCCTGACGATCCGTTCGCCGTAGGCTCTCCATTTTTCACCAACCGAAACAGGCTCAGAGGGGAAGGAAGGGACTCCTCTTAAGGATGGTTGATACTGATCCTCATCCATATGATAAGCACCATTATACGAAAACCGTATTTCGCATGAAGAAGAATCTTCGAGGCGTCTGGCAACAAGCTTTGAATCCCGTTTCATCTCCTGGAAAACATAAACCCACCCTGAATAGTCCATCCCGTTCTCATCCCAGTCATCTCTCGATAACGAGGTCCTGGTCTCCCGATAGATAAAACCCTGATATCTTCCATTCTTTCGCTGTCGAAGATCCTGCTTTTCCGTTATATTGAACTCTTCACCTGGAAAAAATTCAAATTCAACTTCTTCTGCCGTCAATCCAGTAGTGAATAGAAATAAAAAGAGTAGAAATAAATATTTTTTCATAGAATTACACTTACTTCCCCGAAAATCAAAAAGATAAAAACTTCTATCCATTAACATATCACCTTTCGCCTGATTTCTCCGCATAAAAAAAGGGCTGCCTAATGACAGCCCTCCAGTTATAAAAACTATATCCTACCAAACATCCTGTATATCGTCGGGGTCCCTGTTGTTTTCAGAAAAGAGGTCTGTATAAGCTCTCATGTCATCCAGGTAGATGTAATATGTACCCAGGGTATCCTTAGGATCACATTCAATACGGAAACCTTCAATCTGAATTCCCATGTTGTTATTGTAATGTACATCTTTCTGAGCGAGGGAAGGAGGAATCGCGACTGTGAGTTTCTTCCAACCGGAAAAGTTAAGCTTTCCAATGGTCAACTCCGCTGAGTTTCCATAATAGTCCGTAAGCATAATTTTGAGAACATGCTCATAGTTTCGACCAACGACCCAGAGAGATATTGTTTTACAGATTCCCTCAATAGGAATGGGGCGGGCAGGCATAATCGAAATATGACTCATGGCTCGCTTATAGTAATAAGCCTTTACACCAAGGACATAATCATCAGCTTCATCAATGCCAGCTTCAACTTCAGCTTCTATGGCTTCTTTATCAAGAGGTCCACCCAAAATCTTTCTCGTAGCGGCTACACCGAAGTCACGAGGCATGACAGCTCGCCACATCCCCGCATCTTCAAACTTGGAAAGAGAAATTTCCTGAAGCATCTGCTGTGAAGTATCTACTCCGATTCTGGTTGGATCTGGCTCACCTACATTATTAAGCTGTGCAAAGAGTCCGGAAACAGCAATAACTGTAATTATAAGTATAAATAGTATCTTTTTCATCAACCTGCTCCTTACTCTACTTCTGACCAGATACTTTCAGTCTTATCCGGCCACGTTAAATCATCACCATCAAAGGTAGATTCAAAAGTGTCGGTAAGAACTTTAATCTGATCAAAATACATATAAAAGTCGGCTACACGTTCTGATGGTCTTGTCCAAACAACAAACTTCACGAGCTTCAAACTTTTAAGATAGGGGATATATGTTTCTGACTGAGGAATGTAATGGGGTATTTCTACCCTAAGATTTCGCCAACCAGTGTAGTTGATATCACCAAGATTGAGAGTCCATACAACACCTGTATAATCCTCAATATGAACATCAACATAGTAATCAAATTGAGAGCCCCATATCCACATATCGAGATATTTAACTCTTCCCTCGATTTCGAGGGGATTGGCTACTACTTCACCATCATCGCCGGTCTTTACGGGAATAAACTCTAAATAGTTATACCCCTGGCGATCGAAACGTGCGTTGACACCAAGAACCTGATAGTCAACTTCTTCCCGGTTAACACCATGCAGGGCATCCGGCCAAGCTGGTGCATAGGTTTGTCGAGGATAATCTTCACTGATGAACTTACTTCCCCGCACTAACCAGTCGGATGTTCTATCTTCAGTGTCAAAGCTCTCCAAAATCCGGGATTCTAAACTTTCGGTAACTTCATCGGCTGAAACATAAACCGGAAGAAACGCAAAAGCAATTAATAATGAGATAAACAGTATTATACCCCGTCGCATTAAGTACTCCTTATGAAATCACGTGGTCACAAATCATAGCATAGTGAATTATATTTCTATCATTAATGTTTGTCAAATCATTTTCTTTTTTCGTCACTCTTCAATTTTTCCAATATTTATTGAAATAGGAACATCATACTCCCTTTTCAACTCTACGGGAATCGTATTCAAAACAGAAATAATTGTTTCCTTCCATAAATAATGCATGAAAGAGGGGTTTTCTTCTATAGAAAAATCAGGAATATCGGGAATTTCTACTAAAATTCGTCCACTTATATTTTTTTGAGCCGTTTCCCTGATTTCAAAGGTCCGTCCTCCGGCAGCTATTAATAAAAAACTAACATTTTTATCTTCATAACGATTTAAAAAATTAAGGACAGATTGAAAATTATTCTGCCTATCGAATGTTCTGGTTTCATGAATACACTTGCCATCGCCAATTCCTTCGAGAAAAGCATCATATTCGGCTTTTCTATCGGTGCTTCCTGTGTAGAAAATAGAAACAACAGTCCCTTCCGGACCAGCCTCTGCCGCAAGTATCTCTCCCGTCTCCCTGTATGCTTCAAGTTTCAGGGGGGAAAAGTGACTGATATTAGGAAGGATCTCTTTTCCATCAATGGGGGGAAACATTACAAGAGAGAAAATATCCGGATGGAGGGTACTGAATTCATAGGCCTCATCTATCCAAAGGGGCCCCCACAGCAGGTATTCAGGCTTCTCGGTCTTAAGGAGTGATTCCCACTCCTCTTCGTCAGGAGGAACAACTCTAAGCTCCGGTTTATATCCTGCGGACTTTACAATGGCTTTCCAGTCAGGGGTAATCCCCTCTCCTGTTGTAAGATAACTTTCCCAATATTCATCAGAAATAACGATGATATTACGACCACAACCTGATAGCGTAAAAATTGTTATTAATGAAATAATGATGAATTGGATGATTCCTTTTTTCATGATTCAAAAATATCATTTATAAGAAACCATGGTCAATGAGCCATATCACCTCACTTATAAACAATTTTGTTATAAATGTTCAGGGGGAGACGGTTTTATTGACATTAGCCGACCTTATCACTACTGTATAATTATCAATATTAAACAATGTATAAGGAGACAATAATGGTTTCTTACAAAGAACTTGGATTAGTTAACTCCAAGGCGCTTTTTGAAAAAGCAGTAAAGGGCGGATATGCAATCCCCGCATATAACTTTAACAATATGGAGCAGATGCAGGCAATAATTCAGGCTTGTGTCGAAACAAAATCTCCGGTAATCCTTCAGGTTTCAGCAGGAGCAAGAAAGTATGCTAATGGAACATTGCTTCGAAACATGGCAAAGGGTGCTGTTGAATATGCGAAGGAACTTGGATACGAAATTCCAGTTGTTCTTCACCTGGACCACGGTGCAGATTTCGAGATTTGTAAAGAGTGTATAGACAATGGATTCTCTTCAGTAATGATCGACGGAAGTCATTTTCCCTACGATGAAAATGTAGCCCTTACAAAAAAAGTAGTTGACTATGCCCACTCACAGGAAAATTATGTAACGGTAGAGGGTGAACTCGGTGTTCTTGCCGGAATTGAAGATGATGTTGTTGCAGAACACTCAACTTACACACAGCCCGAAGAGGTCGAAGATTTTGTTAAAAAGACTGGTGTTGATTCACTTGCTATCTCTATCGGAACTTCCCATGGTGCCAACAAGTTCAAACCGGAACAGTGTACAAGAAATGCTGAGGGTATCCTTATCCCCCCTCCCTTGAAATTTGACATCCTTGAAGAGATCGAAAAGAAACTCCCCGGGTTCCCCATCGTTCTTCACGGCTCGTCTTCCGTTCCCCAGGATCTGGTTGAAATCATCAACTCAAATGGCGGTGCATTGAAGGATTCTGTAGGAATCCCTGAAGAACAGCTCAGAAAGGCTGCTAAATCTGCTGTGTGTAAGATTAACATTGACTCGGATGGTCGCCTTGCTATGACAGCCGCTATTCGAAAACATATGGCTGAAAATCCCGGTCACTTTGATCCCAGACAATACCTTTCTCCTGCAAGAGACTCTCTCAAAGCTATTTATATGAAGAAAAACGAGACAGTTCTCGGTTCTGCAGGTCAGGCTTAAACAACCAGCTGAATATACTCAAATAAAAAACCGGCTTTCCCGAAAGGGAGCCGGTTTTTTTTATATTAATATTAAGACGCGTTTCTATCAATTTTTATTCAAAATCACAATGAGAGAACTTACAGCCCCTGCCAGGACAGTACCGGCTATAATCCAGGCACCAATCAGATGCCTTGAATAGAAGAGCATTCCGGAGACCCCTCCGAGACCGGATATTATCAGACACCCCAAAGCAACAATCAGTTGAATTTTAAAATCTGTATTTCCAGCCAGGGCCATGAATATGGAAACCAGAATTATTGTAGAAATTCTGAACATGGTAACAATAAAAAGAGTGTAGGGATCGTAATGAGCAAAAAAGGTCAGGGTATCAATGATCCCCACCAGCATATAGTAACCCATCAGATAACCAAGAACTTCTCCAGCTTTATGCGCAAAACCCTTCTTTTCAAACCCGTAAAGTAAATAGTACCCAACGAGGGAAAAAAAGCTCCATAAGCCGTGATCCATGATTGACCTGTACAAAAACATACCTTTAAGATTCCAGCTGTTTTTATAGAAGTATCTTGTTATAACCAATATTATCAGGGAGAAAATAAAAACCCTTACCCCCCAAAGGATATCTTCAATCAGAACATTTCTGCCCTTCTGCCATAAATTATATACAGAATAAGTAATAAAAAAACTAAGTGGGACCGCAGTCAGCATGAAAATAAACATGAAAAAAAGATAGCATTTATCTCAAACTTCATCAACTGAAGCTTTTAAAAGTCACAAAAGTTTGAGTTTATAAATTGTTCCTTATTACATAAAATTGTGAATCTATCAGCCTCACCTATTTGACTCTTTTAATTCTTAATGCTATATTACTGCAAATTAACGTTTAAGATGGTTACGACCATCTTTAAGGAGGCGGATTGTCAACCAAGGATTTAAGACTTAACAAGGATATTCGGGTTCGTGAAGTACGACTGATCGATAGTGAGGGTGAACAAAGGGGAGTAATTTCCACTATAGAAGCTCTTGAAATGGCAAAGAAAGTTGATCTCGATCTGGTCGAGGTTTCTCCGAAAGCCGTCCCTCCTGTATGTAAGATACTTGATTATGGTAAGTACAAGTTCGAGCAGGATAAGAGGCTTAAGGAATCGAAGAAGAAGCAGAAGCTTGTTAAAATGAAAGAAATCCGCATGCAGCCGAAGATTGAAAAACATGATCTTCAGTTTAAAACAAAGCATGTGCAGCAGTTTCTTGAAGAAGGAAACAAGGTTAAGGTGACGATTCGTTTCAGGGGAAGGGAACTTGCCCATACCGAACTTGGAAAGGTTGTTTTAGACAACCTGCTAAAATTACTGGACTGCGAGTATGTCATAGACAAAAGACCCGCTATGGAAGGGCGTTTTATGTCAATGATACTCAACCCAAAGGCAAAGAAGTAGAGGAGATATTGATATGCCCAAGATGAAAACTAGAAAAGCCGCTGCTAAACGGTATAAGATTACTGGAACCGGCAAAATTAAATACAAGAAACAGGGTCTGCGACACATCCTTACAAAGAAAAGCACTAAGAGAAAAAGAAAACTTAGAAAAGCTGGACTTTTAAGTAAGGCTGAGCTGAAAGTAGCACGAAAGCTGCTGCCCTACGGTTAGGCTATTGATGACTCAGGTCATTGATAACTAAAGTCAAAGATAACTGAAGTTATTGATAACTCTAGTTATTGGACTTAAACCTTATTGTTAAAACCATTTTTTGGATTTAACACGCAGATTACACATACATAAGGAGCAACACAGATGCCTAGAGCAGTTGACGGAACACGTAGAAGTGAAAGACGAAAAAAAATATTAGGACAGGCCAAAGGGTATTGGGGACGAAGAAGCACAAACTTCAGAACTGCAAAAGATGCGATTGCAAAAGCAGGCACCTACTCTTTCCGCGATAGAAAGAGAAAAAAGAGAGAATTCAGAAGACTTTGGATCACTCGAATCTCTGCGGCTGTCAGAAATGAAGGGATGACCTATTCCAGATTCATTAACGGTCTTGCAAAGGCTGATATTGAGATCAACAGAAAGGCTTTATCCAATATGGCTATTGAAGATCCTGCATCTTTTTCCGCTATTGTTGAAAAATCAAAAGCGGCTCTGGTATAGGTATGATCAGCCTCGAGCAAATTCAGAAACTTAATATAAAAGTTCAGAATGCCCTTGATGTAATTGTATCCTTAAGAGAGGAGAATGTTACACTCAGGGAAAAACTGAGCGGTTATGAAAAACGGATGGAAGAACTTGAGGTCTTGGTTAACTCATTCAGCCGGGATCAGGATGATATTGAAACCGGCATTCTGAATATACTTCAGCAGTTGGATAAACTTGAAGATGATTTTTCATCTCATGATGAAGAATCATCAGAAATTGAATCTAAGAGTGAAGTAGTTTCTGAGAATGTTCCAGAACCGGACACTGATATTAAGAGAAACGATTCTGAAGCAGTCATGAATGAATCAGTTCCCGAAGAGACAGTAGAGGAAAAGACCACTAAACCGGAAACAGAAGAGATTTCAAGCCGTGAGGTTAAATCGGAAGATGAGGCAGAAACTGAATTGGCAGTTACTGAATCATCTGCAGAAGCAGCCTCCAGCCAGGACAATGATTCTTCAATAAATTCGGAAAATAAGCCTTCAGATTTTAAAAATGCTCCAGCAGCATCAGTAGAAGAAACTGGGCAGAACTCTTTTGAAAAATCTGAACCTGAGGCTGAATTGGATATTTTCTAGGATATGGCTGGAAATCTGGTTCATATTAACTTATTAGGAACCCGTTTTTCCATAGAAACTGATGAAAAGCCGGAATACCTTCAAAGTTTAATAGAAAATCTTGATAAAAGACTTTCTCAACTTGGAAGTTCAACCGGCTTGCAAAACCCTTTAAAATTATCTCTTCTCGCTGGTATTCTGCTTGAGGATGAGCTTTTAAAATGCATGAAGAGCAGGAATCGTCAGGAATCTATAGGGCCTGAAAAGACTGAAGATTTCAAAGAAGCTGAACGACTTACATTGCATATTTTAAAAAAAATTGATAAAACATTACAAGAATAATCTCCTGCGGTGTTCGGGCGGGGAGCATAATCTCTTGGGACAAACTTATAAAAAGGGATTCTGACTTTCGGTGCTTGAGTTGCCGTTTTACGACAGGATTCGCCGAAGAGGTTTCCCACTTGGACTTTAGGTTCAAGAGATTTTTCTCCAAGCGGCATCGCGGGTTTTAATTTTTATTTTTCATACTCTTGTTGACTATGTGAACTCTCTAATCTAATATAGCAAGGTATGGCATTACTAACGAGTCAGCGGATTAATACTTTATATAATAAGTTTAAAGATCAGGAAATTACGTTCAATAAACCTGTTATTAAAGCCGTCAGATTGATTTCAAATGAAATATATCTCAAATGTCTCGGGAACCAGTGGCGATGTGTTGTATATTCTTGTTCGATGATGAGTGCCAAGATTGTAATGAAAGTCAACCAATCTATTCTGGCTACTTTCAGAGAAGCCAATAATGCGGTATCTCTGCGAATGTGTTTTAAAGATCAAGACAAATCGGTCCCGGTAAGTTTTTTTATAACCTCTAAGATAACGGGTTTTAATCCTTACAGTCAGGCAGATACAAACCTGCAGATCATCACAATCTCATTTACAAACCAGCCCCCTGAAGATTTTGTCTCGACAATAGGTCTCCTTATAGAGGCCAACACCAATGCAAAAAACAGGGCAGAAGATAGGATTCTACTTACTCCTGATGCCATAAAGAGTTTAGGACTGATACCCAAAAAAGCCACCCTGGTAGTCACAGGGATACCACGGGCCTGTATCCTCAGGGATCTCTCGTTTACCGGGTCAAAAATAATTATTTCCGGTATAGGCAAATTCCTTGTTAACAAACCTGCTATTTTAAACTTTGAAATGGAAGATCTCCCCCCCTTCTCTATTTCCGGGACAATTCTAAGGTATGATGAAGTAGAGGGAAGGAAGGATCTGTCTACTCTCGGTTTCAAATTTGATGAGAAATTGATCCCCATCGAATACAAAATGCGTGTAAATGAGTACCTTGTAAAAAAACAAAAACCTATTCCCTGATATTTATCGATTATTCTATTAACTTTTCTTTTCGCTTAAATTCCTACACATAAACAATTTAACCTCATTATCCTATTTATCCGGAGGATAATAATAAAACTTTTTTTATTATTTTTAAAAAAAACTCTAAAGTCCGTTAAAGATTATGCCGGGGGGATGTCGATAGTAAATTTGTAGGGAGTTTGAACTCTTAATATAAAGAGGGAAACCTTCCCCCTTAGTCAGATTATCGGGCATATATTAATTTGGTTTAGGGAAAATTTCATTTTTCAGGAGGTTTTTTCGTTTTTCTTCAAGAAAAACAATTATAACGGTAATTAAGGGCAAGGATGCCCCTAAGGTATAAGTGCTCATAGAGCATTTCATCCAATAAAAATTTCCAGGGAGGAAATATATGATTATTAATCACAATATGAGTGCCATGTTTTCAAACAGACAACTCGCTAAAACCGGTAACGCCGTTGCAGGCAACATGCAGAAACTTTCATCTGGACTTAGGATCAACAAAGCTGGTGATGATGCATCTGGTCTTGCAGTATCCGAAAAAATGAGATCACAGATTCGTGGACTCAACAAAGCTTCTGAAAATGCAGAAAATGGAATCTCTTTCATCCAGTCCACTGAAGGCTACCTTCAGGAAACACAGGATATCCTTCAGAGAATGAGAGAACTTTCTGTACAATCTTCCAATGGAATCTACACCGAAGAAGACAGAATGCAGATTCAGGTTGAGGTTTCACAGCTCGTTGATGAAATTGACAGAATTGCTTCTCATGCACAGTTTAACGGAATGAACATGCTTACTGGACGTTTCGCCGCTGAAACTGGAGAGAACACTGTAACAGCATCAATGTGGTTCCATATCGGTGCTAACATGGATCAGAGAGAAAGGATCAACATTGGTACAATGACCAGTGAAGGCCTGAAGATCCGGGATGTTGGATCAAAAGAATTTGTAAGTCTTGAGTCTCCCGAAGACGCAAACAGAACAATTGGTGTTCTCGACATGGCTCTTCAAAAGGTTAACAAGCAGAGAGCAGACCTTGGTGCCTATCAGAACCGTCTTGAACATGCTGTCAATGGTCTCAATGTTGGTGCTGAAAACCTGCAGGCTGCTGAGTCCAGAATCAGGGATACAGACATGGCTACCGAAATGGTTGAATACACCAAAAACCAGATTCTTACACAGGCTGGAACAGCAATGTTAGCCCAGGCTAACACGAAAACACAATCAGTCTTGCAATTGCTGGGTTAGTAGGTTATATTTTTTAGTAGTACCGTTTAGTTCTTTGAAAAAACACCCTCGCATTTGCGTGCTAAGGCTAAGGAGATTTACCCGATTCATAAAGGATCGGGGAATCTCCTTGTTGTGCAGGAGTATACCAGGGAGGAGGCGCGATCTCTCCCCTACCTCTGTGCCAGCATGCTAATACGGAATGGTTTATAACTGCTGCAAGGATGCAGAGTTTTATCATTCCCGAATATCAAGGAGGGTTAATATATGATAATTAATCACAACATGAGCGCTATGTACGCAAATCGAACGCTTTCAAATAATGGTGCCGACGTAAGCAATAACATTGAAAAGCTTAGCTCAGGTATGCGTATCAATAAAGCCGGTGATGATGCTTCCGGTCTTGCGGTTTCTGAAAAACTCAGAAGTCAAATACGAGGTCTCAATCAGGCCCAGAGAAACATTGAGAATGGTGTGTCTTTCATCCAGACCACAGAGGGTTACCTTCAGGAAACCCAGGACATTCTTCATAGGGTTAGAGAACTTTCAGTACAATCTTCCAACGGTGTTTACACCGATGAAGACAGGATGCAGATTCAGGTTGAGGTTTCTCAGTTAGTTGATGAGATCAACAGGATCGCTTCACATGCTCAGTTCAATGGTATGAATATGCTGACGGGTAATTTTGCCCAGGACAGCGCTACCGGAGGAATTATGCAGTTACAGGTTGGTGCCAACATGGATCAGAACAAACAGATCTATATTGGAACAATGACAGCCCAGGCATTGGGTCTGCAGGGAGCACAGGGAAGTAATAATGCAATTTCGATCTCTGATCCCGAAGCTGCCAACCTTACCATTGGAATCGTCGACAGCGCTCTGAAACAGATTTCTACGCAGAGGGCGGATCTTGGTGCCTACCAGAACAGGTTTGAGATGGCTGCAGAAGGTGTTGCAGTTGCCGCAGAAAACCTACAGGCCGCGGAATCCCGGATCAGAGACACAGATATGGCCTCTGAAATGGTTGAGTTCGTGAAGAATCAGATTCTTACTCAGGCTGGAACTTCCATGCTGGCTCAGGCTAACACACAGCCACAAGCCGTTTTGTCACTGCTAGGATAAAATTAAAGAAGAGATTTCTGGACGTTATCTTTTTTTTGAACACGATTTGGAGGGGGACGCGCCCCCCTCTATTTTTACTGAAATGTTTATTTGTATACATTTCAAAGAGTAGAAATGGGTAAAGGAGTACCCAGGAGGTTTGTCATGGAGTTAGACATACATGGTCTTTCAACATACGATACCGCTAAAGTTTATCAGCAAAAGCAACAAAAGAGTAACAATGCAACAGCGGAAAAGATAAAACGTGAAAAAGACGAAAAGATACAGGAAATAACACAGGAACAACTCGCTACAGATTCCAGAGTAGATTCCGAACGATACCTGAAAAATATTCTCAAGATGACTGAGTTTTATAATAAAGAACTCAGGTATAGTATTGATCGAGAGTTAGATCAGGTTATCGTAAAGGTCGTTAACAGTCAGACCGATAAAGTAATTAAGGAGATACCTCCCGAAGAGCTGCAGCGGCTATACAGAAGTATGAAGGAAGCTCTTGGTCAGCTAATAGACGAACAGATGTAATTCAAGCTGCTGGGAGGATGAAAGCTGCAATGTCTGATATATCCATCCCCGGTGTAACCAGTAAATATAATACAGATAGTATGATTGATGAACTCATGCGCCTTGAGCGGATTCCCCTTACCCGAATGGAGAATCAGGTCGAGGATTATGAATTTGAACGACAAGCCTGGAAAGATCTTAATCTGAATCTTTCAAAATTCCGGGATTCATCAAAAAAACTTTACGGATTTCAAAACCCCTTCAACGAGAGGGTTGCTACCTCCTCCGATTCAGACTACCTGACAGCTACGGCTAACCGTGATTCTATGGAAGGTTCTTCCGAAATTGAAATTATACAACTCGCTAAGGCGGATAGACTCCTCTCTTCATCTTTAGATGAAGATTACCGGATTGAATCAGGGACCTACTCGTTTCAAGTCGGTGATGACGAAGTATCGATTAGATTCCGGGGGGGAAGTCTTAAAAGTTTTGCCGACACAATTAATAGGCGAAGCGGAGGTCTCCTGCGTGCCTCGGTCGTTAGAAATACAGCGAACACCCAGATTCTATCTCTTGAAGCCTCTAAAACAGGGGCTGAAAACCGCCTTTTCTTTGAAAGTGATTCCATAGAGCTGGCAAAGGAACTTGGCCTTATAGAAGAGGTCAGGAATGAACTCATCGAATTAGGACCGGAACCTGCCGATTTCAGGGAGTGGGAAAGACCCCTGGATAGTAGCAGTCTGAGTATATCCGCGTCTGGGGGAGTCACTTTGCCGCCTGTCACAGAGGGAAAGATCCCCTTATCCATGTCGGGAAGTCAGTTGGCCGGAAAGATTTTGGAGTACACCCTGGATGTACAGGTTCTTCCCGAGCAGATAGCGGCAGTGGAAACACCACCACCCGGTCCTTCGATTCCACCCACCGGAAGCATTGAATTCGGCGATATAAGCATCTTCAGTGCCACCTCCAAAGTGGATATACCCGCATGGGAGCCACCTCTCCCCCCACCCCGAACCGATGATCTGAGTGTATTTTTTCTTCAGGAAGGTGATCGGGTTGTCTCTTTAGACAATATACCGGCCGGAGAGACCAGCAGTAGAACTTATAGAATAGAACTGAATGATAAGGTAGGAAGTCTCTCCTCTTTTAATATCAGAAACAATAATACCCATAGAGAGGTCTCCGTTTCCGGGATAAAGATCTACGATCCCAACGCAAGGGGGGATTACGTTCCTGCAAACCCCATCTCAACGGCCAGGGACAGTATCATAAATATCGATGGGATTCCGATCACAAGAGATTCAAACCAGATTGAAGATGTCGTTCCCGGGGTTACTCTAAATATAAAAAGGGAATCTGATGAACCAATCACCCTCGATGTAGGTCCGGACAGGGAACTGGTTAAGGAAGATATTATTAATTTCGTCGGGACCTATAACAGGGTTGTTGCCGAGATAAATATTCTGACAGGTTCTGATACAGACATAATCGATCAGCTGGATTATTTCACATCTGAAGAAAAAGAAGATGCGCGGAAAAAGTTGGGGCTCTATCAGGGAGATTCCACATTAAGGCAGATGAAATCGCGATTACAGCGTATTATGATGGAACCCTATACGACGAGTGCAGAACAGTCTCTAGCTCTTCTTGCTCAGGTTGGTATATCGACGAACTCTGCCAGCGGCGGGTATGATTCAACAAGAATGAAAGGGTATCTGGAGATCGAGGAGGATACCCTCGATGCCTCCCTTGAATCCCTCTTTGAACCGATCAAAGAACTATTTGGTCAGGATTCTGATGGGGATCTGATCATCGATTCCGGAGTAGCTTACGAGCTGGATAATTATGCCAAATCATATGTTGAAACCGGTGGAATAATATCATATAAAGTATCATCACTGGATACACGAATCGATAATACAAAAGATGATATAGATGATTATAACGACAAACTGGAGACGAAAGAGCAGCAGCTTCGCACAGAGTACGGAATGATGGAAGGAGCCCTTGAAAGCATGCAGGACAGCACACGAGCTCTGAATAACTTAAACAATAATAATGGAAACTAGGAAGGAAGTTGTGAAAATATTTGTAAATGATCTTGAGCTGGATTTTAAACTTGAGAATGAGAAAGACCTGCGGCAGGTTATTAGTTCAGTAAGGGACTGGCTTATTGAAGAGGGGCATTTTCTTCAAGCCATCAATGTAGATGGCATAGATATATCCGAAAAATCCGAAGCTGAATGGGCCAAGGTCGGTCTTGAATCGATTGAACGTATTGATTTTAAAGCGGTTAACGGTCTTGAGTTGAGACTTCAGTACCTCCATACACTTCATCAGTTTTTTACCCTCCTTCAACGTAGTCTTGAAGAGAAAAACCTTCCCCTTATGCAGCAGAATCTGAACAACTATGAGATCATAAAAGAGTACCTGAGAATAATATTTCCAGCCGAAAAAAGTGACACCATGACTCTTGCCGACAAGGTTGATAACTTTCTCTCGGAAAGTGGTGTATTGAATGCCGAAAAGATCCCCGAGAACACCGCGGAAATTCTTCAGCTTATTTCAAGCCTTGTAAACATCATTTCTGAATTGATAAGGGAAATAACCTCGCCTTTAAAAGAGATCATCAATACAGCGGAACTCTTAAAGAAACTGATACCGCCGATGGAGGATGTCTCTGTACAACTTCAAACAGGTAAGGATAAGGATGCCATGAAAACTGTCATCACTTTTACCGAATTATCCCAAAAACTCATTAGAATTTACCCTTTCCTGAAGGCTCAGGGTATCCTTGACACCAGCAGTGCCAAAATCATGGATTTACCATTTGATGAGTTTTATAAAAATTTCAATACAATACTCCTGGATCTTGCAAATGCTTTCGGTGCCGGGGATTCTGTTCTTCTTGGGGATCTCCTTGAATATGAAGTGGCTCCACGACTGGATGGTCTATCTTCATTTCTTCATGAACTGAATAAGGAGGAGTAGGAAGAATGAACTTCAACTCTTTTGGATTTACATCCTTCAATTTACCACTCCTGCGTGAGCTTAATCCTATGGTTGTACAGGGAGATAACACCTCACTCATAGGTCTTATTGTTATAGTGGCTATAATTATTGGTGTCATTGCCATCGGAGGGCGGGCCCAGGGTGGAAAATCCTCGAAGAGATCCAAAAATTCGGGGAAATTCAAAAAGTCAACCTTCAGAAAACAGGCTGCCGCTATGGGTTTGAATAAGGTTCAACTCAATACCCTCGAAAACCTCATGGAAAGATATCGTGTCCCCAACCCCTACCTTCTTTTTACGCATCCGAAAAATCTGGACCAGCTGCTTCAGCATGGAATGAATGATATCGAGACACAGGTATCGTCTGATAAGATAAAGGATAGCCAGAAGCTTACACTCTTCAGGATCAAACAGAAGGTTGAACGGAACTCAAATAAGGCTGGATCTGTGAAAGCAACAAAACAGCTTCAGCCGGGACAGAAAATTGTAATAAACCCACAGACAGGGGGTAAATATCCGGTAAAGGTGTTAACCAACCTGAAAGATGCTATTGGTGTTCAGATTCCTGATTCCCCTACCGGTCAGGTTCGACTTAATAAAGGCATTCCGGTGAAGGTCTTTTTCTGGAAGAATAATGGGCAGGGGTTTTCATTCATGTCCAAAATTCTCGGTTATACAAAAATCAGAGGTAATACAGCCCTTCTACTTAAACATACCAACATGGTAAAAGAGGCTCAGCAGAGGCGTTTCCGAAGGAAGGAACTTAACAGACCAACCTACTGCTATCCTGTAAGGGTAATCACTACCGGTGTAGGAAAGGCTAAAAAAAAGAAAGCCTTTGTTGAAAGCAAGAACGGCTCTTTGGGTACCATATTAGAGGTATCATCAGGAGGATGTTCTATCAAGACGACCTACCCTTTAAAACGTGGTGAACTTATAAAGATTGATTTCGAGACCTATAAGGGCAACCCCGTCTCAGGTTACGGCAAAGTTGTGAGTATGACAAAAGTTCGTCCCATGGGTGGTATAATGCATGTACAGTTTACACGATTGTCCCAGAAATTTATGAATAGAATTAACAGCTTTGTATATGAAATGTAATATTGAAATAAATATGTATAGATTATTATAAGGTTTTTTATTATAATTTCAGACACATGGAAATAATTGGGCTTAAAAACATAAAGAAAAAAGATATCCCTTTACATTACAGAAACGAGTATTCAGGGGATTTTACATTCAAGGATTTCACAGGAAAGGAGGAGTATGTCTCTGCCGAGTTCATACTCGAAAGGAATGCCCTCGGTCAAGTGAATATTGATATTGAAGTCAAGAATGATCTTGATTATCCTCTCCTCTCTACGATTTCCAAGTTAAAAACATATATCATTAACCTTGATAAGGATGGAAACCTACCCTGAAAGAATATCTTATCAAAACAGCTGTAGAGATGATAGAATTAGGGGAATCCTTTGGAAAAACCCTTAAAAAGGGTGCTGTTATTGCTTTTGATGCTCCTTTAGGAGCTGGAAAGACAACCTTTACAAAGGGTATTGGCAGGGCGCTTCAAATCAATGAAATAATAACCAGCCCGACATTTACTATAATCTCCGAATATGAGGGAACACTACCCTTCTACCATATGGATTTTTACAGGATCGATGATGCGGAAGAGATTGATCTACTGGGGATAGATGACTTTTTTTATGGTAATGGCATTTGCGTTGTGGAGTGGTATGGCGTTGCGGAACCCCACCTCCCGGATACGACAGTAAGGATCATTATTACTATCAATGAAGACAGCAGCAGAAAATTAGTTATACAAGAGGTCTGAGGTGAATATACTATCTTTTGATACTTCCACAAATATTCTTCGTGCTGGTTTGAGTACTCCTGAGGGGTGGTCTGAAAATATAAGATCAACAGGACTCCGCCATGGGGAAAATTTAATCCTGATGGTTCAATCTCTACTTGAAGAGGCAGCCTTGTTTCCAAAAGACCTGGACCTTATTGTCTGCACAAAAGGACCAGGATCCTTTACAGGCCTTCGTATAGGTCTTTCTACAGCAAAAGGACTCTCGGAAGGTTCCGGAGTGCCTCTCGTAGCCATATCGACCCTCCAGGTGTATGGCAGTCTCTACTCCTTTTTCCCCGGAACGGTCGTTCCACTCTTGGATGCCAAGAAAAATCAATTTTATGCGGGATTTTATGAGAAGGGTACCCTTGTTATGAAAGAATCAGACATTCCCGCAGAGCTAATTTTAGAGGGTTGCACCAACCGTGGACAGATCCTTTTTACAGGTCCCGGGTTAGGTATTTTTATGGAAAGGTGTCCTGATCTGGAAAATAATCCTGATTATTATTTTGACCATTATGAAAAGAACTCTTTTTGTAATATACTTTCTGTATTGGGAGAAGATAAATTCAACAAGGAAGGCCCGGATTCTCCCGAATCAGGTCCGGCCTATTTGCGCGCCAGTGATGCCGAACTGGGAAGATAGGGTGAAATGGTTGAGGATAATTTCAGTGAATTTGAAGAACTCGAAGAACTCGAAGAACTCGAAGAACTCGAAGAACTTGAAGAACTCGATGAATTTGAGGCAGTGGTATCCCCAGACCATGTTCAGGATCCGGGACATAGGTTCAATACAGAAAATTCCATCTCGGACACTTTCATCTATAAGAAGCTGACTTCATTATATAATTATTCTTCTGTACCAGTTTTGATCACGGATAATCGATTTACGATTATCTATGCAAACCCGGCGGTCATCGAAAGAATAATCCATGATAAAGATGTTATGAAAGCCTCTTTCTTTCATATTATTGATTTCAATCAGAAGGAGATCAACTCTTCCGGGATCATTGAATCCCTGAGAAATCCTGAAACAGGCTACTCCTGGATTGGCGGGGTCAATATAATCCATAAAAACTATTTAAATGTAACAGCCAATGCCATTTTTACACCTATATACGATGGAGAATCAGAGCTCGAGAAACTGCCATGTGGTTACATCTGCATGTTTGACGATGTAACAAAAAAAAATAAGGATATCTTTTCGCGAACCTATTTGAGCCTTCTGGAAGCTTCTAAACTCAAGGACAATGACACAGGAAACCATATTCGACGGGTTGGTGAATACAGCAGGATAATCAGTAAAAGTCTTTTTCAGAAAGAGAGCTATCCTGAGGTCGATATGCAGTTCATTGAAAACATAGCCTTTCTGGCCCCTATGCATGATATAGGAAAAATTGGAACTCCCGATGATATTCTTCATAAAAGCGGCCCCCTGGATGAAAAAGAGTGGCAGATCATGAAGGAACATACCATAAATGGAGGATTTGTCATGTCAGGATATCCCGATGAGATGGCAAAACAGATCCCCCTTTCCCATCATGAAAGATGGGATGGTACAGGGTACCCCTTTCAACTCAGCGAAGAGATGATCCCCCTTTCGGCCAGGATTACAATGATAGGTGATGTTTACGATGCCCTGAGAATGAAACGCTCCTACAAAGATGCCTTCACTCATGAGAAGGCGTGTCAGATTATTGAAAAAGATTCAGGAACACATTTCGACCCCAATTTGATAAAAGTATTTATAGAATTGGAATCCAAGATAATGGGTGTTTATGATATGCTCAATGATAATAATTAATTCGATAGAATTAATCTTTTTCTGAAACTATTCGGCAGGATCTTTTTTATCTTTTAGAAGGTTATCAATAGTGGGTAGGTTCTTGGAAGCTTTTGAAGCAATCAGGTTTTCACTCTGTATTGCCTCATAAACCTCTCTCCTGAAGACTTTTACCTCTTTAGGTGCCTTTATACCAACCTTAACCTGATCTCCCCTTATATCGATGATGGAGACCTCGATTTTATCACCGATGTTTATACTTTCATTAATCTTTCTTGCCAGAATCAGCATGCTTCGTTCCTGACACTTGCCAACTCATCTAAAATGTAGTGTTTTGTTTTCCACTGAACATCGGAATGAATGAACTGCCGACCCGTCTTTGTATGCTTGTTTATAATGACAGGTCCCTGAAGGTTGGCAGTCATCTTTGCCTGATTTTCAGGAATGGTAACAATCGCAAAAAGCAGAGCCTCTTCATTGGGGAATTCCGAAAGATTCAACTCTTCCAGCTCCTGCTCACTGAGCTGAACATTATAGTTTGGCTTGAACAGGAGGGGGCTAATCATAACGAATGCAATTTCCTGAACGTCCAATGATTGAAGCCAGTAGAAGGGCTGCTGGGCAGCATCAAGAAGAGCGAATTTCTTCAAACTTTCAAAACCGGGGATACCGGATGGAAATGTAATAATCTGTCTCTCATCAATATCAATCTTTCCATATGCTTTTGTGTTTACTTCAATCATATTCTACCTCAAAAAATCCAGTAATGTTTGCTGCAGGATTCTACCGGCAGTCTGCAGGGCTGCCTTATTATTATACTCTAGTTGTTTAAGATTTGTTATGGCCGAAGTGAAATCGACGTCAACTTCATTCGAATTCTTTTGCTGCACCTCGGGTATTTCATAGGCTATCCTGCTTTTTATAATACCGAGCCGTTCATCCTGGGCGCCCAGTTTACCTATATTTGACAAAAGATTATTCATGGCAAGGTCGATCCCCTTAAGGGCTCCCCCGCCAATATCCAGGGTGTCTCCGGCATACAGACTGTCACGAACCTTTATTACCATATCAAACATGGAGCCTCCGGCGGATCTCACACTTTTGGCCAGATTCTGGGGTGGTTTAGAGAAATCATCTATAATTCCCAGATCTCTAAGTACTGTCCCGTTTCCACCGTCTTCCAGCCAAAGCTGATGGGGAACAGTTGATTCAAGAACCATACTGTTGTTAACAGGATCCAGGGAGGCCTTAACAGCCGCTCCGGAAGTATTTATCTTCGAAATTACAGCCTGGACATTATCACCTGCCATGACATCGATGGTACGTCCATCTATCAGAATCTGTGAATCCTCCAGTACCTGATAGGAACCAGCATCCTGACTGGAAAAAATCTGCTGATGTTCTGCCCAGAAGACCTCATTACCAGCAAAACTGGTTTCCATAAAACTACCCTCGGAAACCTCAACCATGCCAGGCTCGATAGTACCGGTGTAATTCACCTGTGTAATAACCGAAGCTTCTACCCCTGGAATGTGGCCTTTCATAGCACGGAAGGCCTCAGATTGGGTCCTGTCCCCGGCGAAAATCGTCCGTCCATCACCATTTTCTGCATTGGAAAGGCTGACAAGTTCATTTAAAAGCTGGTTGACCTCGGCAGCCATATACCCCTTATCTTCCTTTGAGTAAGTACCATTTGCTCCCTGAATGGAGATCTCCCTTACCCTGTGGAGAATATCTGTAGCAGACTGCATATACCCCTCGGCAATCCTGTGATCCGACTGGATAGAATCTACATTTTTCGAAAACCGATTCAGTCTGGTTATCTTTGACAGATACCTCGTTGAATGAGCGGCCCCAATGGGGTCATCTCTAAGTTCCTGAATTCTGGTACCGTCGGCCATCTGATTCTGAAGCTTGTTCATCCGCCATTCGCTCAGCCTCAAAGAGTTCTGCATATCATTATTGGTCATATTGGTGCTGATTCGTCTCATCTATTTATACTCCCAACCTGTTGATTATAGTATCAAGCATCTCATTCACAGCCGTAACGAACCGTGCCGCAGCAGTATAACCGTGCTGGAACTTGATCATCTCCGACAACTCTTCATCGATATTCACCCCGGAGATGGAATCCCGCATAGCTTCAAGGTCCTGCATTATAAGGTTCTCTGTATCAAGTGCTCTTGCTGCTGTCTCACCCTTCAGACCGATATCCGCCACCACTTCGGAGAAATAGGTATCAAAATCGGGAATCCGGCCAACCATTATCTCACTGGTACGCAAGGAGGCAATACTTGACGCCGTTGTCCCGTCACCGACCTCCGCCACCCGGCCATTCACTCCAAAACCGGCGGCAACCGAGTTCGGATCATCGATCAGGCTTGAGTTAACCTCTATCCACCCGGAAGGATGACTTAAAGGGGCTACCGCATAGTCCAGCTCCCCCCCCTGTAGGGCGAGAACAGAATTGGCTTGTCCCCAGTCGAAAGCACCATTTTCACCTGACTCCTGGAGCATACCTGCATACCCAACCAGAAACTGACCGGAGTCTTCAACATGACGTATAACGAAATCGGGATTTTCAATACTTCCGGCGGTAGAACCTTTCAAGGCCAGATGCCCTTCCCTGTCAAGCCGGGCCACAACTTCGGACCCGGAAAGATTGATTCGCTTTACAACATCTTCAACCGTATCGGTGGGAAAATAGGGAACCCGGACATCCTCTCCGTCTCCCGAAAGGGTAAGAACGCCATTGATCCCAACCTGCTCACGGGCATCAAGGCTGTTTGTACCATTTATCCTGAAGAGATAGGTGGAATCAAAAGCGCCATCCCCATTTGCATCGTAATTTCCAGCGATATTATTTATAAAGGGGTGTGATTTGAAGAAATCAATACCCGTTTTACCATTAAGACCGAATCCTGCCGAATGGTTTTCATTTACCAGATCAACGAAATTAATAGTCATATTGTCCAGCTTCTGGATCTCCCTCCGGATATCCTGATCCCTTAATTCAACGAGGGAGGCAATCTTTCCCCCGCCGAAATAGGCGTTATCACCCGATTCTGCCCACCGCACATCCGAATAGCCCTCATTCAGAGGATTGGATTCGACTGAAAGGGGGTGAACATTCTTCCCCTGAAGCAGGTGGATCCCCCCTGTGTGGATTAGAAACTCATCCGGGTCTCTACTGTCAACTGTTATATCCACAAGCCCTGACAGCTCTTTAACAAGAAGATCCCGCCTGTCCAGAAGGTCATTGGGGTTGTCTCCTACTGCCTTTATTTTCACGATCTGTTCATTCAGTCCCGAGACATCATTCAGAAGATTGTTTATTCGTTCAACAGTAATTCCGATCTCCTCATCAATCATACCCCGGATCTCCTTAAGACCTGTATGTCGTCTCTGTATACCCGATATGAGGGCCTCGCCCCGCTGAACAACCTGCTGTCTTGCCGCCGGCTCTTCGGGATGCATGGAGAGTTCCTGCCACCCTTCCCAGAATTGATCTGTCAGGGTTCTTACCGAATACTCGGAAGGTTCATTGTATACTTCTTCCGCCATGAGAATGTATCGATCCCTGGCTTCCCAATATCCCTGACCATTCGCCTGGCTTACAATCCTTCCTTCAAGTATATTATCATGAACCCGTTCTACCCTCTCGGCAATCACGCCCTGACCAAGCTGACCGGCAGTCTCTGCCCGATTTAATCCGGGCATATATATGGGAGAAAAGGGGGCCATCTGGACCCTCTGTCTTGAATAACCGTCCACGGAAGCGTTACTCAGGTTGTGCCCAATGGTGGACATCCCCTGGTTATGGGCCATGAGACTTCTTTTTCCAACCTCAATTCCACTGAATGTTGAGTTCATTTAGTCCTCCAGCCTACAGTTCCCGGTTAAAAACAACCGGATTGGATTCAACCGGAACAGAAACACCGGTTTTTGAATATAGATTTCCCTTTCGATGGGGGTAAAATTCGTTTAACACCTGGTTTACCGTGTCGCCAACGCTTCTGATATACACATCGATGGCCCAGGAGATACCTTCGATTTGAGTTATGATGATTTTCATTTTTCTAAATTCTGCAGCTAACTCTTCACGGTAATTTATGGGAAGACGAACGACTAATTGATAAAAATCCCGTTTCCCTTCGATACCGGCATCATCGAGGAGTTCGTTAAAGATGAAGTCTCGTCTGATATCCAGGGTATTAATCTCATTTGACAGTAAATCGAGCCTCTCCAGAAGGAGATTCATCTCATCCCAGTTCTGCTCTTTCATGAACTGCCTGAGTTCCTCTTCCCTGTCACGGTATTTCTTCAGAAGCAGATTCTGGGTCTGCATGGTGTCGAGAAGTTTTCCTGTTTTTCTATTCAATTCTTCCATCATTCATTCCTCATATTCATCTGACCCTTTTAAATCAATTATTTCGGGCGCTAGATTTCATTACTTCTATAATCGGTATAAAAAAAAATGATCTTAGAAAAAGAGATGATTTATATGCATATTTTTTGTATATTTAAGGATAAATAACAGATATTCAGGAGTATCCATATGGAAACTAATTGGGATGTAATAATTGTCGGTGGAGGCGCAGCCGGCATGAGTGCTGCTCAGTATGCGGCAAGAGCTAATCTAAATGTGCTTCTTATTGAGGAGATGGCCCTCGGTGGTCAGGGACTCACTATCGAAAGACTTGAAAACTACCCGGGCCTCCCTGAACCGGTAGACGGTTTTCAGTTTTCCCAGAATATGGAAAAACAGGCACGGGAATTCGGGGCTGAAATATTGAACACTTCAGTCAGATCCCTTACCAAAGAGGGAAACATTTTTAAAATTAATACAGGAAAGGGTGAATTTACAGCCACAGCAGTAATCATGGCAACGGGAGCAAAACACCGAAACCTGGGAGTTCCCGGCGAAGACACCCTTGCAGGCAGGGGAATATCCTATTGTGCGACCTGTGACGGTCCCTTCTTCAGGGGAAAAAAGATGCTGGTCGTTGGTGGAGGAGATGCCGCGTGCGATGAAGCCGGTTTCCTCGCCAAACTCACAGATGAGGTTGTGATGATCCATCGGAAAGATAGATTCAGAGCCCAGCCGGCTGTCGCCCAGAGGGTTCTTGAAAATGAAAAGATCGATGTTAGATTCGATACGGTTGCTGAAGAGATCATGGGTGAGGACAAGGTAAGTAAAGTCAGACTTAAAAATGTTAAAACAAATGAAACGGTTACCGAGGATTTTGCAGCGGTTTTCATCTTTGTCGGATCCATTCCTCAGACGGCACTTGTTCCTGATGTTGAAAAAGATGAGGCCGGATACATAAAAACAGACGAGAAGATGATGACTTCCCTTCCGGGTATGTTTGCCGCCGGAGACGTTCGGAATACACCATTCAGACAGGTTATAACATCAGCTTCCGATGGAGCAGTTGCTGCACACTGGTCTGCCCATTATATTGATTCTCTAAAAGGTCAGGCTTACGTATAAAACCTTGCGGCAATTTCAAAAATCGGTTATTTTCGAAATTGCCTCTGGAGTATTTTAAAAAAAGCTTCAGTTTGACATTTAAATAAGTTTGAACCGGGGTTATCGTGATGGGTAGAACAACTTTAGCATCTTTTCTTACAATACTATTTTTCACATTATCTGTTTTTCAATCCCCGGCCTTGGATTTTTGGGATGATTTACCGGAGGAAGAGCTTGCCACAGCCCTGATCGAAGAGATGACCGATCAGGAACTTCTGGGGCAGGTTCTGATCCTGGGTTACTATGGAGGAGAACCCTCACCGGAGATCGAACACTCCATATCCTTCCGAAAACTCGGGGGTGTTAAGGTTTTCGGTTGGAATGTGACCGATCTCCCCACCCTGGCCCAGTCGGTTTTGGATATGCAGGAATTATCCCAGGAGACACGTTTCAGAATTCCCCTCCTCATGGTGACAGATCAGGAGGGGGGATGGGTTCGTCATATCCGTAAGGGAACCTCTTCAACCACAGGAAACCTGGGTTTGGGAGCCACAAATATCCCAAGAGATTCATACCTGACCGGATACTATATCGGCCTTGAAATGAAAAGCCTTGGTATAAATATGAATTTTGCACCGACCGTAGATATTTACAACAATCCTGAGGCCCACGTGATTGGGCCTCGAGCCTTTTCCGATGATCCTGTTCAAACAGCCATCCTTGCCACAGCTTTTTTCAAGGGGATGGATGCAACTGGTGTAATATCCACAGCAAAACACTTTCCCGGCCATGGGAATGCAGATACCGACTCCCATTCGGGCCTTCCCATCATAAGATCCACCCTGGAAGAAATCTGGAATAATGAACTGGTGCCTTATCGTTTTCTTATGAGGGAGGGAATCCCGGCCATCATGAGCGGCCACCTCGCCTTTCCAAATATTACAGGAGACGAGATTCCGGCGACGATTTCCGAATTCATGCTCACCGAGCTTGTCCGGAACAGACTGAATTTCAAGGGTATGGTCGTTACCGATGATTTAATCATGTGGGGTGTTCAGGGATTGAATTACGATACAGCAACATTGACGAAACTGGCGATCCTGGCAGGAAATGATTTGGTACTGATCTCAAGACCACCGGAGTTACATGAAAAAGTTTTTGATCGGATGCTTACGGAAATGCAGACGAACGAAACGTTTCGAGCCAGGGTCATCCAATCGGCGGACAGGGTGATCAGGATAAAACTATCCTACCTAAAAAGGGATGGGGCCGTGCCCCTCTATCCTGATGTCGAAGCTATCGGTCAAACAGTGGTTCTGCCTGAAGGATATGACTTTTTTCTGGATCAATCCTTCCGTTCAGTTTCGGCTGTATCCTGGACTGAGAATTCGGCTCCTGTCGATCCGAATGGAAAGATTCTCCTTACCGGCCAGTATGACGAATTCTTTGAAGAGGGAAGAAAAGCCTTCCCCGGTGCAGATGAATACTCGATTTCCTATAACCCCTTCTACTACCCCAAAGAGTCGGAAAAGACCTATATCAGACGTAATGCTTCCGACTACGACACTATAATTTTCTGTCTTGCCAACCCTAACAGCCTGGAAATCCTGAAAACCCTTAGAACCTATGAAGGAAACCTCATTGTTTTATCGGTCCTGACTCCGGTTTATCTAGCGGAAGTCCCCTGGGTTGAACAGTCCCTGGCCCTCTATGGCACAACTCATGAATCTTTTCTGGCTGGATTTTCCATTCTCCAGGGCGTGTACTCCCCTTCCGGCCATGTTCCCTTAAACGGACTATAAGATCATGAAAGATTGCTGGCACCTGTTTCGCGCATCCGAAATGGCATCATTGAGGGAGTTTCTCAAGCGGTGGGAGTACCGAAATGTTAACCTCAGCCGGTATTTTTTTACACGCAAGGGATTATTCAAACTTCTTAAAACCAGTGTACTCTATCTCTGTACACCCAACGAAAAACTTGAAGCCCTCCTTTTAAAGGGACCTTATGGCCTGTTTCTCCCTATCTTTTCAGAAAATTATGACTTCATGGATTTTGGTCTTCCGGGAGATCTTTATGATTTCAAAACCTTAATGGGTGCCGGTAATGTTATCCAGTCATCTGAAATCAATTTCATTGGCCGGATAAAAGAGAGTGTAAACTACCGGCTCATGAGTCAGACCAGGCTTATTAAGGATAATGAGAAGGATAAGGAGCAGCTGAAAAGGGACGGTCTTACCATCCGGAGAGCCACTGTCGCCGACGCACAGCTCCTCTTTCCCCTCCAGCAGGCCTATGAACTCGAAGAGGTTATTATGGATCCAGCCACCTTCAGTCCCCTTTTATGTATGGAGAATCTTAGAAAACAGCTTAAAAATGAGATAATATTCCTGGCAGAAATGTATGGTGTGCCTATAGCCAAAGCAGGAACAAATGCCAGGGGCCTTTACTATGCTCAGCTAGGTGGAATCTATACCATACCCGCCCACCGCAGTAAGGGGTTTTCACAGGTACTGGTTCAACACCTGATAAAAGAGCTCAACAGATTGAATTTATCAACCTGTCTTTTTGTAAAACCGGAAAATACACCGGCAATCTCTGTCTATAAAAAATGTGGAATGGATGATATAGGTGACTTTCGTATATCCTATCTTTTCTAAATATTTTTTTCGGAAGCGTTTCTATCAATTTTTGAATTAAGTCTAACTCTTCTATGGAGAAGCCCTTCTTTTATCCTTACCGTAAAATCAAAATCGCCAGAAAGGAGGGTATCGACAATGCGTAAAGCCTGTCCATAATCCCCCCTCCGGTGTTCCAGCTCCTTGGCGAGTTCAAGACCCGGGATCAGCTCGGTCTTTTCATCCCAGAGTTGTTTCCATATCCCCCGGGCAGTGTTTCGGTCTCCGCATCTCTTATAATAATCGGCAAGAATCAGGCCGCATTTTCGATTGCCGCAGGATAAACCCTCTTCAAGAATACGGGGAGCCCGCCTCTCACCGATAGTCAATAAAAGCCCCCCCAAACCAGCCGGATCAACGGGGATCTTTTCAGGATTCTCTACACCTGAAAAAATCTCTCCAAGAAGATTATAGAGTTTCAGAAGTGAGACAATATCTTCCAGATGGTGGGCAAAAACCCGTTCCAGATTACTGGCCTCCCTGTTTTTCAAATAGTTAAAATATATGTCTGGAATCTGGCTCCCGGGAATATCCAGGGCTCTTCTCTTTTTGAATATTTCAACTTCAAGGGTTCCCAGACTGCAATCGGGAAGAATTGTCCGCCACAACCTTCGGGAGGGGTAGAGAAGATCCAGATTCTCACCGATGACAGGCTGTTCACCATTCATAAGCAGGCGTGTTTTCAGAAGGGATGTGTCGAAGGATTTTCCATTATATGAGACCCAGACAGAGGATTCAGGCATGAGTTTCATGAGCTCAAGGAGGAATTCCCTCTCTCCGGGATAATCCTGGAGGAAAAGCTGAATAAGGGTGAATTGTCCCTGTGAATAAAATCCCACACCGGCGAGGAATGCGATATTCCCGGCACCGCCGCTCAAACCGGTTGTTTCAAGATCAAAAAATATCAGGTTTTTATTCGGCCCAGCCGGGTTTGGCTCCCGGTACTGATTCGGAGACTTATTCGGGCCTTGATTTTGATTATCCTTCTGATCAACCGCGTAGATTTTTTTCAATTCCATGCCGGGAACCGGCGGCTGCAGATCATTGAAGATTGTAGTTTTACGAAAAACGAAATCCGAAACCTTTTCCCAACCCGGAAAGGGAAAACTATAATCCTCACCAGAATCAAACACTCCGGAAGTGGTTTTACAAGCTCCCTTTTCACCCTTGCCCCTCTCTTCCGCACCCGTGCCGGAGACTTTGCCGGTCCTTCCCTGGGATGAGAGTTTTTCGGCCTCCTGCCTGCCCGCTTTCAGGGCCGATAATCTGGATGATAGGCTGCCCTTTCTCATCTATCTCCCCCGGCGCTCCCGAAGAAAATCAGACCAGGGAACAAGCACTTTCAAGACGGCCTCCTTGGCATTAGTGGAAACCTCATCCTCGTGAGCCCCGACACAGGAGGGACAGCCCGTTTCACAGGGGCAGTTTTCAGTCAGCTCCCGGCAGGCCTCTATGATTTCGGGGAGTTTCCCTGTAAAAGCCTCGGATAGCCCGGTTCCACCGGGATGATTATCGTATATATAAAGGGTCGGCATATCCGTATGGGGGTCCTTCAACCTCTCAGCCACCCCGATATCCCTTGAATCGCACAGGAGGAATATGGGAGCAACATTCTTCATCAGTGTTCCCATCCTGGCTGTGACCTGCATCTGCTGCTCCGTATCGAGGCGTGAAAAAACTTCACCTGAGGGGGTTTCCGGATGAAAACAGAGGAGGATCCCCCGGGTGTGCATCTCCTCCTCCGGAAGAAAGATTTCACCATAGCCGACATTTTCATTCGTACTGAACTTCAGCTTTTTATATTTTGATATCTGACTTCGAACCAGGACATCCCCTATAATCTGATCGACCCCATCCCTCCGAAAACCATTATCCTCCAGTAGAACCTTTATATCGGTTTTTACAATCGAATCTGTATAGAAATTCAGGGATGATTCCTCGACATAACATTTGAGATTTGCAAGATCAAGCTTCTGCACCTGAAACTGTTCTCCCCGATGCAGATAAACAGCTTCGTCAAAGATAAGCTCCTTGGCCGATGGTTTATCCATCTCTCCAATAACCTCATTTTTACCCTTTGTGGTATTTATGATAACAACATTTTCGTTTGTAGCGGATCTAAGACTGATCTCTTCTGCTGGATAGCCCCTGTCGGCCCAATACCACCGGCCGGAAGTGTGCCTTAAAACCCCTTCCGACTCCAGGTGTTCCAGGAGTTCTGTTTCATCCTCCCCGCTTAATGAATCCCCATCTTTAAAAGGGAGCTCGAAGACAGCGCATTTCAGGTGGTCCATAAGGATGTAGAGGTTGTCCGGATCGATAAAACCCTTTTCGGGACTCTTTCCAAAAAAATATTCGGGGTGAGTTATGAGATACTGATCGGTGGGAGACACAGAGGCAATCAAAAATGAAACCGACAGTGTTTTCTGTCGCCCGGCCCTTCCGGACTGCTGCCAGGAGGAAGCAATGGAGGTGGGGATCCCGGAAAGGATGGAAACATCCAGGCCGCCGATGTCGATCCCCAGTTCCAGGGCATTCGTCGAGACAACCCCATGGATGTCACCATCCCGCAACCCCTTCTCTATGGCCCGCCTTTCACCCGGGAGAAAACCACCTCGATAGGCCTCCACACGGATCCTGTTATTATCTGTAAAAAAATTTGACAGGCTTTTGTTTATATAACTGGCAATGAGTTCCGTCCTCACCCTGGAACGGGCAAAAACGATGGTTTTAATTCCCCTGACAAGGAATCTATAGGCAATGGAACGAGCCTCCTTGGTAATCCCTTTTCGTATCCCCTGAACGGCATCAACAAGAGGGGGGTTATAGAGGATCATATGCTTTTCACCCCGGGGAGCACCGTTTCGATCGATGAGGGTAACCTCCCGTCCGATTATTCTTTCGGCGAGCTCGTCAGGATTTCCTATGGTCGCACTGCAGCAGATAAACTTCGGGTTTGCCCCATAGAATCGGGTAATCCGGAGTAGCCTTCGGATAAGGTTTGTCATATGTGAACCGAAAATTCCCCGATAAATATGAACCTCATCGATAACAATGTACTCCAGAGCCTTCAGGAATTTTATCCATTTAGGATGATTCGGGAGAACTCCGGAATGGAGCATATCCGGGTTCGTTATGACAATCCGTCCGGACTCCCGGGCAGAAACCCGGAGGGATGAAGGAGTATCCCCGTCATAGGTTGAAACCTTTACCTTAAGATCCCCCTCTTCCACCAGGCCGTTCAATTCGGCCTGCTGATCCTGGGAGAGTGCCTTTGTAGGGAAAATATAAAGAGCCCTCCCCTCGGGTTTCTCAAGGAGGGTCTGAATGACGGGGAGATTGTAACAGAGGGTTTTTCCTGAAGCCGTCGGGGTAACAATTATGGAATCCTTCCCGGACCTCGCCTGTCTGTACGCCTCTTCCTGATGTGAATATAGACGGTCTATCCCCCTCTCTTTAAGAGAGGATGAGAGGGACGCATGGAGATCTTCCGGAAAATCACGGTAATCACCTTCGGAGGCGGGAATTTTCTCCCATCGTGTCACATTATTTAGGAATGAAGGATCCCTCTCCAGCTCGGAAAGGAGTTTTTCGAGTTTTTCCATAGAAAATACCGCCTGTTCTAGGAATTCTTTTGGATCAAATAATCTCTAATTAATGAATCTGAAGAAGGAAAAGGAAGCTCTTTCATCTCGTCAAGCGAAACCAACCGGTACTCTGAATGCTCTGTTAATTTCATTTCATCCAGAGGTGTTATCAATTCAACACTGAAAGCCTTCAGCTTATATTTTTTTTCACCATTGAAAAAATGACCTTCAAAAATCTCTTCTCTCACATTAATGGTAAGCGAAAGCTCTTCCTGAAACTCCCTGGTTAAAGCCTCATCAGGCGTTTCACCCGCTTCGGCTTTACCACCCGGGAATTCCCATTTAACACCTATACTGGTACCAGGTTTTCGTAAAGTGACTAAATAACGGCCGTCCCGCATAACGACCCCCGCTGTGGAAATCCTCATTGTTTATAGAAAAAGAACTCTGGGAAAGAAGAAATGCAAGATTCCAACACCAATAGCGGCAGTACCGAAAATATGCTTATAATTATCCAGAATTGTATTGATATTATTTTCAGTCTGAACATCGGTTCTTGTTCTATAATATTCGACAAGAAGTCCAAACCCAACCAGGAGACCTGAGAGGGCGGGAAGAAGATCCCCGACTATTTTCACATCTCCAGAGATGACTGACAAAAGTTTGAATATTCCAACAATTATTGAAAGAATACCCAGGATTAGTCTGGAATTTGCCATATCCCGGAAGGGATCATTCAGCCAGCTGATAACGGGTAGCTTTTCATTTAGAAAATCCGAGGCCAGCAGGGCTCCACCAACCACATTCAATAATACCGAAAGAAAAAAGAACTGTATCATTTTACACCTCGATAAAAGAATATCCAAAACAGACCCAGTGGTCAACTAATTTTTTACTCTCCGGATATCTGTTTCTTTAAAATCCGCTCATTATCCCCGATCCTGACCCTTACATTGAGAGAAGTGAAACCGGATTCGGGTTTAAGGGTCTCCCGGAGGACCCTTTTCCCCCCTACCGAGGCAGGAATCAAATCCGAAATAACAACCTCTTCCCCCTTCTTCAGGAAAAAAGCGGCTTCGATAATTCGTCCAGGTTCGGTTTCGGCCAGATTCTCCACCTTCAGACTTGCCAGGATCTGTCCATCATACTCAATAGCAACAAGTGCCAGTTTTACACCTTCAAAATTTCCGACCCTGGCTAAAGATTTCTGATAAGCCGTTACCCCGATGAAGGCAATAACTACAATGACTATATCGATCATTATGATCAGAAGCCTTTTGTCTAATATCACCCTCTTTTTTCCTTCCGCATAGAGGGTATTTCGAACCTCTTCGGAAGCCTGCCCCAAGCGCTCCTCCCGATTGTAATGAAAGGGCAGATCTTCCGTCGGTATTTTATGGTAATCATTCACTTATAGCACCTCCGGCTTTTTGGCTGTTTTCGGCATTTTTCAGAATTTCGGGGATCAGGGGGATCAAATCCTCGGCGGCAAACCAGCCAGACCTCTCCTTACCCAAACGACCGGCCTCCTGATGAAGGCAGATACCAATGAGAGCCGCATCTTCCGGGGAGGCTCCGGCAGCAAGAAGGCCGGCAATAATGCCGGAGAGAAGATCTCCGGAACCTCCTGTCCCCAGGGCCGGGTTCATTCCATCCACAATAAAAAATCTGCCATCCGGAAGGGCGAGGTAAACCACATGAGCCTTTAAAACAAGGGTAACATTCCACTTTATCGCGTACTCAAGGATGACCGGCAGAGGGTCTTTCATGATTTCACCTGTCTCCTTCCCGGTCAACCGTGCAAGTTCTCCCGGATGGGGTGTGAAGATCCATCCTCCTGCCGGGGTCTCAAAATCCCCACCCTCCCCCCAAATGGTCAGCCCGTCTGCATCAAGAACACCGGAGAAATCCTCCCGGGAGAGTATCTCCTCAAGCCAGTTTTTCCGTAAATCCGGCTGATCTGTACCCCAGCCCGGTCCAATAAGAAGGGTTCTACAGCCGGCTTCGGCTTCCCGATTCTTATCGCCAATCGCCGGGAGTTCCCAGGGGCGTACCATAACAGAACGACAGGAGGCCGCCAGAGAGGGATATACCCTATTGTCCGTAAAAAGGGTAACCAGACCGGGTAGGGAGCGAACAGCAGCATTGGCAGCAAGCCAGGCGGCACCGGAGTATCCGGAACTTCCGGCATAGATATGAAGATGACCGCGGGTTCCCTTGTATGCCGAAGTAGCGGGAAAGGGAATTTTTGAAATTACATCCTCCCAGACGATCAACTCACCGGGGATATCCGGATTCCCGATCTCTTCCCTGGGAAAGCAGATGGGGATCACCTTTATTCTACCACAGAAAACTCTACCGGCAGGTGAATAGAGAGAAATAAGAGGAAGCCCTATGGTATAAGTGATAGAGGCCGCCACAACAGAAAATCCCGGGCGAAAATCATCCCCCAGGCCAGAAGGAATATCCAGAGCTATCGTATTCCCTTCAGCCCTGTTTACAGCCTCAATTATTTCCGAAAGTTCAGGGCGTGCGCCCCCCTTCAATCCGGTTCCGGCAAGACCATCGATGATAAAATCACTTTCCGAGATTAGTTTTTCGGCAGAGTTTCTATCACCTTCCCACTGGAGAATTGGTATATGAAGACGATGGCAGATTTTTTTCTGACCGGTACCATCGGTCTTTACATCCGTACCCCAGGAAAGGAGGGATATATTTGTAAACTCTTCTGTAAAAGCCTGCCTTGCCATGACACAGGCATCTCCTCCGTTATTTCCCTTCCCCGCAAGAAAGACAATTTTAGATGATTTTGAAAGCTGAGGATGATCATTTTTAAATTCATACCAGACCCGTATCCCGGCATTCTCCATGAGAATCATGGATGGGATACCATAATCTTCAATCGATTTTCTATCAATCTCACCCATAATATGGGAATCAACTATCTTCATCACTCCTCTTTACCCAGGAACTTATCGGTTCGCCACCAGGCCACTTCCATATTTTCTTCCCACCCGAGTAAACCGGTCAGTATTCCATTCTTACTGATATAAAACTCCTGAATCATGAGTCGATCCGGCCCCATATCTATCCCGCTGGTCTGTATCACCTGACCATTCCTGTTCAGGAGCATCAGGTTATACGAATTCCTTCCATCAAGACTGATCAAATAGAAAATACCGTCACCGGATGTACCAATGAATTCATAAAGGAGATTCGTAGTCTCATCCTCATACACCTGGGGCTTATCCTCTTCCTTTAGATAACTTGGAATTTCTACCCACTCATCATACTCACCCTTGCTGATATCTAAAGTCCAGATAACCGAGTTATTAAAGGAGATACCCGTCTCTTCGGAATCAAGTTTCATGGAGTGATCGATGTAATAATCAATCTTTATATAGAGAAACCTGTTAATCTGATCACTTTCGATAGTTTCCAGGTCTGCAAAACTATGCTCCTTCTCCTCCTCATTTGGAAAAGGGAGAGCGTCAGAGTTGATATCTACGATATATAACGGACGACCTTCTGATGAAAACCAGAAAATCTTCCATCCTTGGGTATTTCTGGTAAACACAATAAGCTCATCCCGATCTGATATCCTGATCTTCTCAATATAGGAAAAAGGAGTTCCACCACTCCCCTCCTGACCTAAATAATCGATATACTCTCCCGACTGATTAAATTGGAGTATGATTCGATCCAGAGGAACACCCAATCCATCATCATGTTCAACCCTGTTTTCGGCTATCCTGTCATCGATATAGAGCCGCTTACCCGAATCAATCGCGATCTCTCCAACATCCTTAAAAGGATAGGCATATACATTCCTTGTGGAAGTCTGCTCCCCCTGCTGCTGTTTGGTGAGAATAACCGGTTCGGGATTTTCCCCACTGTTATAATAGAGATTAAGGATCTCCCCATAGGAGTTGAATTCCATTATCTTAGCCGATCTTCCGTTTGAAATATGGAAAATACCATTCTGCATGGTTATTCTATTTTTTCTTGGTGAATAATTTTCAGCGGCAGCACCGATATCAATCTGATCTTCCATCCGACCATATTCAATATTAAAGAGGGTCTCCTTCTCGAGGAGTTTTATTTCACCCTTGGCGCAAGAAAGAGGTAAGAGGAGAAGTAATATGAAGCTGTAAATTAGGATTGTCATAAGCTTTTTCATGAATGAAATAGTACTATCACGGTCCACCCTTGTAAAGAGGATAAAATTTGAGTATCTTCAAATACAATGATGTTTACGGTATGCATTGAATTAAGATCCTAAGAGATTTGCACCGTTTTTCAGGAGAAAAATAGATGATTCAAAAGGCAATGAAAAAGGTATTCGGCTCCCAGCATGAAAGAGATTTAAAAGCCCTTTTACCAATTCTACACAGCATAAACGAGAAAGAATCCTGGGCAGTATCCCTCCAAAATGAAGAGTTTCCCGAAAAAACCAGAGAGTTCAGGGAAAGGATTATAGGGGGCGAAACCTTGGATGATATCCTTCCAGAAGCCTTCGCACTTGTAAGAGAGGCGGCCAGAAGGACTTTGGGAGAAAGGCATTACGATGTCCAGATTCTTGGTGGGATAATTCTTCATCAGGGAAAAATAATGGAGATGAAAACAGGGGAAGGAAAAACCTTATCCAGTGTCTCTGCCGCCTACCTTAATTCCCTGGCCGGTAATGGTGTCCATGTTATAACGGTAAATGACTACCTTGCTTCCCGAGATGCGGAATGGATGCGGCCGATCTACAGTTTTCTGGGAATTACTGTAGGCGCTATAATTTCCAATATGGATCCCAATGAAAGGGTCGAATCCTATAAAAAAGATATTACCTATGGTACGAACAATGAATTCGGTTTTGATTACCTCAGGGATAATATGCGCTGGTCCATAGAGGGCAAGGCACAGAAGGACCATTACTACTGTATTATTGATGAGATTGACTCTATCCTCATAGATGAAGCGAGAACACCCTTAATTATTTCTGGACAGACCGATGATGATACCTCCAAATTCAACAGGATTAATGCTCTTGTTAACCAATTGAGTGAGTGTGCCAGGGATCCGGAGACAGGTGATTATCCGGAAGAACCGGTTGGAGATTATAAACTCGATGAAAAATCCAAAAAGGTATCGTTCACTGATGAGGGAATGAATCACATTGAGGAAGTCTTAAATAAAAATAAACTTATTAATGGCTCCCTCTTTATAGATGAAAACTTTGAATTCATTCACTACTTTACCCAGGCCCTTAAGGCACATAAACTTTTCCATCTGGATACAGATTATGTTGTCGAAGATGGTCTTGTTCAGATTGTTGATGAATTTACCGGTCGTATCCTCCACGGCAGAAGGTATTCGGAAGGTTTACACCAGGCCATAGAGGCCAAAGAGGGGATCAAAGTAGCCAAGCGGAATAGAACATTGGCAACAATCACCTTCCAGAACTTCTTCAGAATGTACAACAAAATATCGGGAATGACAGGAACCGCCGATACGGAAGCCAAGGAATTCGGCTCGATCTATGGACTTGAGGTCGTTGTCGTTCCCACGAACCGGCCCCTCGCCAGAAAAGATGAGGATGATGCGGTTTTCCTTAATGAAAAATTCAAATTTGAAGCGATCTGCAATGAAATTAAACGGGTCCATGAGATTGGCCAGCCAATCCTTGTGGGTACCGTTTCCATCGAAAAATCGGAACTCCTTTCCAAGCTTCTCACCCGTATGGGGGTCCGCCATGAAGTACTCAACGCGAAAAACCACTCCCGGGAAGCCATGATCATTGGGGAGGCTGGAGCCAAAGGATCGGTTACCATCGCCACGAATATGGCTGGTCGAGGTACCGATATCAAACTCGGTGGAAATCCGGATTTCAGGGCCAGAAGAAAGGTGGGAACCGAAGCGACTCTGGAAGAATTCAAGGCCGCTTATGAGAAAGAGTATAGTAAATGGCGGGAAGATTACAAAGAAGTTTGTGATTTGGGAGGCCTCTATATACTCGGTACAGAAAGGCATGAATCAAGACGTATAGATAATCAGCTTCGGGGACGTGCGGGTAGACAGGGAGACCCGGGTTTATCCAGGTTTTTCCTCTCACTTGATGATGATCTCATGAGACTCTTTGCCAGGGATAATATGAAGTCCATGATGGGCCGCATCGGTATGGATACCGGAGAGCCCCTCTTCCACCCCTGGATAAACAAGGCCATCGAACGAGCCCAGTCAAGAGTTGAAGATCGAAACTTCGAAATTCGAAAACACCTCCTTGAATATGATGATGTACTTAACGAACAAAGAACATTCATATATGAACAGAGAGATTCTATCATAACAGAAAAAGATCTTACTGACCGGGTTCTCGTTGCCGCCCTGGAAATTCTCGACGATGTTATCGAAGAGTTCAAGGATATTCGAGGTAATAACAGACAATCCGGAACATCGTTTCTCCTGGAGAGACTTGTTGAGGAATTTTTCATGACCCCGGAATTAAGCAGGGAAGAGCTGGATACACTTGGGGTTGATGAGATACAGGAAAAACTATCCCTCGAATTCCGAAAGGACCTTTCGGAGAAGCGGGATATGGTTGGTCTTGAACGCCTAAATCAGTTCATCCTCTTTGAATACCTGAGGAATATCGACAACCGCTGGCAGGAACACCTTGAAAACCTTGAATCCTTAAGGGAAGCGGTTTACCTGCGAAGTTATGGTCAGAAAAACCCCTTACTTGAATATAAACTTGAAGGTTTTGATATCTTTGACAAACTCATTGCCGATATCAAAAATTCAATTGCTCGAAAAGTTCTCAAAGTCAGGATTGAAAAAAAGGGAGGTGATCAGCCGACCAGGCGCATACCTTCCGGTGTGGCCAGCCACTCTGCCATGGGAGCTTTTTCCGCTAATAAAAACAGAGAAGCCAAAGAGGCAACGGCTCAGGCAACAGTAATGCGGAACCAGCCCAAGGTGGGAAGAAATGATCTCTGCCCCTGTGGAAGTGGTAAAAAATATAAACATTGTCATGGAAAATGATAAGGAATTCGTTCCTGGTTTTTTTATTTTACTAAAATAGAGGGGATAACCGGGATGTAAAGCTACATTCCGGTTATTTCTGTCTGTTCACTCATCTTCGCAAGATTGCTGTTATCACCAACATCGGCGAATCCCCGCAAAACTGAGAATATTACAAAAAGAAGCATTATCGCAAAAACAAGTTTTCTCATATTATTACTCCTGCCTAGTTGAATAGATAAGTCAATGGATTCATCGTATTATTATTCTTATAAATTGAAAAATGGAGATGCGGACCGGTACTTCGACCTGTTGTTCCCATCCGGCCGATGGTCTGCCCCTGGGAAACCCACTGATTCTTTCTTACACTTATCGAATCCAGATGGCCATACAGGGTCTGAAAACCATTGGCATGCCGTATTATGACACATTTACCATAACCTGTGGATTTATCCTGAACGTCAATTACTGTTCCTTCCATGGAGGCCTTGATTGCCGTTCCGGTACTGTTGGCCAGATCAATTCCATAATGAAAACGTCTGACACCGGTAAAGGGATCGGAACGATAACCATAACCGGATGAGAGTCGCCCCCGTGCCGGATAGATAAAAAGGGTTTTTGTTGCCTTCTTATACTCATAATCACTGATATTGGCTCCGGGAATGAATAGATTCTGGCCGGGTTGGAGGATATCGTCATCGAGATCGTTCGCATCAAGAATTGAATTGAGGGAAACATTGAAATGTGTCGCTATAGTATTCAAGGAGTCCCCGTTTTTTACCTGATAAGGCATTCCATCTATATCCGGGATATTCAGTTCAGTACCGGGGATAAGGCGATAGACATCGGTTACCGAGTTATAACCGATCAAGGTGCCTTCAGACAAACCATGCTTCTTGGCAATTTCGGAGATTGTGTCACCGGGCTGAACAGTGTAATTTACAGGGTTCACTGAGGGGATCAAAACCGAGGCAGCCGGGAGGATCTCACCGGAACCCTGGCCCGAAAACTCAACCGAAGCGTAATCCATCAGGTGCGTCTGCAGGATTGTATCATCCGGAAGAGGGATCTCCAGGGACTCTCCCTGATTATTCAGTATGAAGACAGCACCAAGGGCAGCAGTTAATACAAATACCGAAGCAGCGGAAATTATCATATTCTTTGAGAATACTTTACCCCTGAAGAGTTTCTTCAGAAACCACCGGGTTTTTATGCGTATATGTAGAATCGTATCCATAAATCCTTCTGTAGTGAATGAAGGAAGGGATTTTTTTCTTTTTGCGGGTTTCTGTTTTTCAGGGATGATATTTTCAACCTTCAAAGAGGCTGCTTTTAAAAGGGAACCCGTTTTTTGTCTTTTACCAATTTTCTGTTTCTCTATGAGAGTTGTCATATTTATCCTCCCTTTAACTATCGACAATTTTTTTCGGCAGTTTAGGGATAGATGATTAAAGATGGATTTAATAAGGATAAGTTTACTGGTAAAAAAGCCCACAGTCTCTATTAACTCCTTTAAAAGCTGATCTTCCCGAATGTTAATATTAACTGTCACCCTATGAGAAGATAAAAAAAGAGCCCCATGAATCTCTGTTACTATGTTTCT
>JAEINK010000117.1 GCA_016342585.1 Spirochaetales bacterium | reverse complement strand
GATTTATGCCGCCAAGCTTAAATCATTATACTCTGGATTTCAGGCCATTAATAGTCCTTGTTTTGGACAGCTATGATATTGTTTAAAAAATACACTATAAGAATTAACGGGGTATGCCTTAAACTTTTTGTGTTGAGAGCAGGCTTTATTATATTAAGTGCTGTGTAATATACTGAATTAAAATGTTCCCCTTTTTTTCATTTCTTGTCAGCTAAGTACATGTGGCTATATGATTTTTTGCTATTATTGAAATACTGATGTATACTAATTAAAATTGAAAAAAAAGGGGTTTCTTATGATTAAAGTAAAAAATGTGTTTTTGCCAGTAATTGTATTGTGTTTCCTTATTTTCAGCTGTGAATTATTTGGACCGGGAGGTGGGGAAGGGACAGTTGTAAAAACACCTGTTCTAACACCGGGTACAGGTGAATTCTTTTCTGCACAGGCTGTTTCCATAGTCTGTGAAACACCTAATGCTATACTCTATTATACTCTGGACGGCGATATTCCCACAATTGATTCATCGGTTTACAGTGAGCCTCTCCTTATCAGTACGACAACAACAATAAAGGCACTTGCAGTGGCTAATAGTATACTTTCGGATATCGGTTCGGTTGTGATTACCATATCGTCCCAGGAGATCAATCAAACAAATATCGGAGATGATTCGGATCTGGACATGGATGGGATAAAAAATAGCAGTGATACAGACATCGACGGTGACGGAATTGCCAATGAGCAGGAGAGCTCTTTCGGAACCTCTATCTACCACAAGGATACCGATGGTGACGGCTGGTCAGATTATGAGGAGATACTGAATTTCAGTCCTGAAAGTGACCCACGCAGATTTAATCCTCTCATTGCCGATCTGCCAAGGATTGAACTTATTTTACAGAGCAATCCCTCAATAAGCATGCACACAACTTCCGGGACAACAACGTCGGCTGAAGAATCACTGGTTACCTCCAACACTTTCGGTGAAAGCAGAACTAAGTCAAACTCCTATTCTCACACCCAAGGGATGGAGCATGGATGGAGTGTCGATTTGGGAATGAGTGCATCGGTCAGCGGTGGCTTACTACCGGAGGTAGAGACGAGTTTTTCTGTCAATGTCGGTGCTTCGGGAAGTTATTCCGAGGAAGATACGTTTTCATGGTCGGAGGATAATTCGATAGATGTTCAATCTGCAAAAGATGAAGGAACCTCTTTCACCACTACACATGGGATAGAAAATGTTGGAGGTGAAATAAATGTGGCTGTAAGGTTCAAAAACTCAGGTAATATAGCCTATAAAGTCGACTCCATGACTCTTGCCGCCTATACAAAAGATCCAGACGAGCCCGATTTTGTTTCCATGATAGGATCCCTCGATCTTGAATCATCCTTCACCTCTTTTCCATCATTTATGCTCACACCGGGACAATCAAGCGGCACCTACAGCTTTGAGAACGGGGGCCTTCCAGTGAATGAGGTCCTTGAGTTCTTAGGAAATGAATCCGAAATAATTGTGGATGTCAGTGGCTTCCAGCTGAGTATGAATGGCCGTGATTTTACCGAACAGAGTACGGATGTTTATGCACGGACATCTGCGGTCTTTATTGATTATGGAGACGCTGTTGGCATTCGGCCGGAACAGTATCTGGTTGCCAGCAAGACAAAACTGAATCCCGATTTTACAGGGATCAGTGATCTGTACACTCCTATAACCATGGGTGAAATCATGGACAGTCTGTATATTCTTAACAAGGCCAATTCGCCGGAGGCGTATAAATACTATGAAGTGACCTCTGAAAATGGAATACTATCCAGTATTAATGGAAATGTGAATGTCCCGGGAGAAAATAAATACTGGGCGGTGATTCATAAACATATGATGCAGGGTGATCTTCATGTGGAAATCTATTCTGCATTGGAAGATTACGATTTCGAGGCCATCGAAGTGGGAACCGGAGATGAGATCCATTTAATCTATGTGGTTGACGACGATGGTGATGGTCTTCCTTCCAGAACCGAAGATTTATATGGAACCGATGATTCGAACCCGAACACCGACGGTGATAACATGGGAGACAGGGATGAGGTTGATACGGAAGGCCGAAATCCGGCTGTAAGCGATAATCCCACGATAGTTGATCCCGATCTCGATACCGATGGCGATGGCCTGACGGATGTTGTAGAGATAGCAGGATGGGATATTTTAATAAATGGTGTTTTAACCCCTGTATCCAGCCTTCCCAATGATATGGACGGGGATTCAGATAATGATGGCTTATCTGATAAAGAAGAAAAGGATGGTTGGAATAGTACATTGACTTGGTGGAATGGATCGGCATACCAGACTGGTACTTTTAGACACTTTGGAAACCCTCAGTCTGCTGATACGGACAATGACAGTCTTAACGATTACGATGAAGTAAAGATTTACTCCAGTGTCATTTCGTTTAACAACGGGGACTGGGATGATTACAGTGATTATGATGAAGTTAAAATTCTTCAAACGCCTCCCAATATAAGTGATAACGATAGAGATTCAGACGGTATTGTGGATGTATCTGATACCTATCCTGACTTAGCCAACATGATTGTCGCAGGATATCATGCCACCTATGTTATCATACAGACAAACCTTGGCGGATGGGGATACAACCATTACGGAGAGCTGCAGGGATATCCCATAGGCAGACAGGAAATGCCGCAGTTAATCGATCTGGTTAATAAATTTAAACAAGTCTCCGCGGGATACTCTTTTGTAACAGGGGTTAAAACCGATGGCACAATCTGGTCAGCGGGATACGGCGACTATGGACAGCTGGGCCGTGGAGTAAATACCAGTCAGACCACTTTCGGGCAGGTGAGTACGGTTGCCGGTGTTAACACCTGGAAAATGGTTTCATCCGGAGGTTATCACAGCCTGGCAATCAGAACCGATGGTACACTCTGGGCTTGGGGACATGATTTGCAGGGACAGCTTGGAAACGGTACCACGGCAGGTGATCAGTTGAGTCCTGTACAAATCGGAACAAAGAGTGATTGGGCTACTGTCGCGGCAGGGGGACGAACCTCCTATGCAATCGATACAAACGGAAAGCTATATGCATGGGGCAATGGCAGTAATGGTGCTCTTGACGGAACCGTCAGAGCGGACTATTCGACACCTACACAAATAGGAACGGGTATCATATGGGCGAAAGTCTCGGCATCATTGGGAACCCAGGCCGGTAACTTTATGGACTCGCATGTACTGGCTCTATCGGCAGATGGGGGACTTTATGCATGGGGGAATAATTCATATTCTCAGATCGGACTGACCGGTTCAACAAACCATGGAAGCACCTCAAACAGGATCGGAATCGATGTCTATTGGAAAGATATTTCTGCGGGATCCGAACATTCTCTCGCTGTAAAATATAATGGAACGGTATATGGCTGGGGAAGGAATTTAAATAACGAATTGACAACAGCTGTATCAACGACTTCAACGGCAACCCCCACCCACATTTCCACCTTAACAGAAATAGCCTCAGTAACTGCAGGGGAGAACTGCTCCTTTGCTGTCAATAAAACGGGAACAATGTTTTCATGGGGAAATGAATATATTGCCGGTCCGCTTGATTTAGGCCGGCTTGGCAATGGTACTGCTTATGTGGATCAGACAACCCCCTATGCGATTCCAGGAATTGGTATAATCAATCCCTGATTTAGTTAATTATAATCACCCGCCGGCTTCTTCCTTTATACGGAGCCGGCGTTTTTTTTAGACCAGTGATGAGAACGAAGCTACATAAATCGAGATTGGAACAACGAGGGTTAGCTAGATGAGTATAAATAAGATTGTTTTACTGCAGAGATTGAATCCAGGCTTAAAGATTCGGAAATTCAAATAGATGATTCTGAAAAACTTAAAAAAGGGCTGAAGCAATCACGGATTTTTCTTTTCGCACCTTTATAGTTATGGGAGGTCGACCTGGACTTCTTTTGGAATCGAAGGTCCACCTGTTTTTTATGTGCTGTTTCCATTTATTCAGGACTGTTTTCGGTTTTACGAGAGTAAGGAACCGGGATAGCTTTTTGTCGTAAAAAAACTTATATTATCCGGTGACCATAGCGAGGGGGTCCCACCCGTTCCCATCCCGAACACGGAAGTTAAGCCCCTCAGCGCCGATGGTACTGCTACGGTGGGAGAGTAGGTCGTTGCCGGATTTTTTTATTTTCTTTCTTCTTCATCGCAGATGAGTGAGAGACAATAGATGAGCCCTCAAGACTGTAAATTACATAGTATTTTCCGGTTTTTGAGGACTTTTTTACTGTAG
>JAEINK010000032.1 GCA_016342585.1 Spirochaetales bacterium | reverse complement strand
CCTTTGGCTTTCAGAAAACTGGACGGATTTGAGGAAACCTTCGACCATGTTCAGATATCATCGAAAAAACCAAGGACAGTGTATAACAATCTCTTTCCTTCCAACTACTTTCACCGTTTTCTGCGTATGGATCTCTCGGATCATACCCGTGAAACCCTGCAATGGGCGAAATGTCCCAGTGCCTTGATGGCACGAATGGAAGCCTTTCGTTTTGCTTACAACTGTTTCAACCCCAGAAGGGTGAAGGCCAGTCGGGCCGGGGATTGGACCACCCATGCAGAGGCTGCTGGTATTCCACGAGCGGTTTTATCTGATACAATTAATGAGTTTTGGGGAAAGAGACCCTTTCTGGGTAAAACCAATTTAAGTGAAGATGAGGTAAAAACCTGGACGTGTCAGTGGACTAACCCAGGCAGGAGTGTAGGTCGGAGGATTCCAAATTATATTTTTTTGTGAGTTGTAAGGTATCAACAGGCTTTGGGGCACTATTTAATAAATATTCATCAACACCTAATTCATCGGCTATTATATTACTGTCAGCTTCAGATTGAAAATTATTTTCTGTCTGTTCAAGCTGACCAAGGTCAATATAAGTAGAGGCAGCAGGTGATACGGGGAGAGAGTCCAAACCATTTGATATAATAGTAATATTTCCGAGTAATTGAATACTGGTTGAAATGCTCCGTACATTCGCTGCAGTAGAACTTTCTAAATTAGAGTTATATACAAATGAAACAAGCTGTATCGCATCTTTTTTTAAGAATACATTGTTCAGGCCATCCACTAAAGGAAACTTTTCAACCTGCCCAGTCTCATCGAGGTTTACAACTAATACTTCATTAGGCTGGATACCTGTTCCTCTATAATCTTCAGCAATTCGATAAGTAAAATTTAAATTTGAATAGCCGGATGGCGGTCTGACGAGACCTCGATTATCACAAGACATGAAGAGTACCATAATAGCAAAAACAAGATATTTATGATTCTTCATAATGTATCCTCATTTGAAAATCAATTGTGGGAACAGGAAGTTAATAATACAGATACAATATTGAATCTGTCAACAAAAAAACAGAACAGAAAAAGGCAGGTTGAATAACTGAATCCTTTGGCTTCAATTTAGGGTAGACTCCCCTCCCAAACTCTGATCCAGATAATCCGCTATAAAAAAGGACCTCCCGATAAAGAATGGAAGGCCCTGTTATAAGAAAATGGATTTGAGAAATTATACTCTCTTGTAATCCTTAATCCCTTTTCGGATGGTGGCGGCAAGATCTTCAACCTTTACCCGCACCTGCTCCATGGAATCACGGTAACGCAGGGTAACAGTGTCATCCTCTTTGGAATCATAATCAACGGTTATACAATAGGGCGTTCCAATCTCATCCATACGTCGATACCGACGACCGATAGCACCACTCTGATCATAAAAGGTCGTAAAGTCGGATCGGAGCTCGGTCTCTATCTTTTTGGCAAGCTCAGCAAGACCATCCTTCTTAACCAATGGAAAGACAGCAACCATGATAGGAGCCAGATTTGGATGAAAGTGCATAACAGTTCGAATGTCGTCTTTACCCTTTGCATCTGTTCCCAGATTCTGCTCTTCATACGCATCGGAAAGAACGGTAAGAACCGTTCGGGTAAGACCGGCGGAAGTTTCGATAACGTAGGGAGTAAATCTCTCCTTGGTCTCCTCTTCCAGGTAGTTAATGGGTTTACCACAATACTCTGAGTGACGAGAAAGATCGAAATCTGTTCGATTATGAACACCCTCAAGCTCGGACCAGCCGAAGGGGAACTCATACTCGACATCGTAGGCATCCTTGGCGTAGTGAGCTAGCTCATCGGGGCCATGCTGATGCCACTGAATCTTGTCGGGCTGGATTCCGAGTTTTTCGGTGTAGTAGGCCCATCGCTGTTCCTTCCAGTACTCGAACCATTTATCATCTTCATCCGGGTGGATGAAAAACTGCATCTCCATCTGCTCGAACTCACAGGTTCTAAAGATAAAGTTCTTTGTTGTGATTTCGTTTCTGAAGGCTTTTCCAACCTGAGCGATTCCAAAAGGGATCTTAACCCGGCTTGACTGGAGGACGTTCTTGAAATTCACGAATATCCCTTGAGCTGTTTCGGGCCTTAAGAAAACCATATTTCCATCATCGGCGACAGGGCCCATGTGAGTGGAGAACATCAGATTAAACTGTCGTGGTTCGGTAAGTTCACCACCGCAATCGGGACAGACTTTTGTATTCCTGGCCTCTTCAGGCATCTGATCTTCCCTGAACCGTGTTTTACACTTCTTACAGTCGACCATAGGGTCGGAAAAGTTTTCAACGTGGCCGGATGCTTCCCAGACCCTGGGGTGCATGAGGATGGCTGCATCGATTCCTACTATATTATCGTGCATCTGGGTCATTTCCTTCCACCAGATGTTCTGAATGTTCTTTTTAAGCTCTACACCAAGGGGACCGTAATCCCATGCGGAGGAGAGTCCGCCGTATATCTCACTGGACTGAAATACGAATCCTCTTCTTTTGCAGAGGGATACTAGTTTGTCCATGGTTAATTCGCTGCCCATAATAATTCCTTCTTCGGTTATTTGTAAGTAATTTCAATCAAAATACAGGAAAACAGTAATTTTTACAACCGTCAATCTAAGGGGGTGTTTATCGATATGATCGAAAATATTTTAAAAAGGAGGTCCTTAAAATCGGATTGGGACTGAGTTTTCTGACAGGGGCAGAATGATATAACCGTCTGCCCGTAAGAAATCAATCATCTGACCAAGAGCTTCCGGGGTGGTCAGGTTCCAGGGGTGATCATGAAGAAGGATTGTTACATTTTTACGATAATAGACTTGTTCTTTTACCCGCTGAACAAGTTCACTTACGGGTTTACTCTTTGCCGAAACATCATCGGGAAAAACATTCCAATCGTGATAGATATAACCTTTTTCACCCAACTCACTCTCCAGTTCTGCCATCATTGCGGGTCCCCCACCATACTTCAGAGGTTGGGGATTCTCGGAACCTCCCGGAAATCGAAAAAGGGTTATCGGTTTATCTGTAAAATTGGCCAGAAAAACATTCTGCAGCTCGACATCTTTCCAGAACTCATCCTTGCTAGAGTAAATGTTTGAGTAATCGTGGTGATAGGAGTGGTTTGCCAGGACATGGTTGTCCTCCACGATCCTTTTGTAATATTTGGTAAGTGCCGGGTTCTCGGAACCTACCACAAAAAAGGTGGCAGGAACATTTTTTTGTATCAGAACATCCAGGAGCTCCCCGGAGAGCGTCGAAGGACCGTCATCAATGGTAATGTAGGCAATTTTAATCTGTGGATTGTCTGCCCGGGCTTCAATGTAACCTTCAAGGATTTGACTTCGACTCCGGCTATGCATAACCTGAGACTCCCGCCGGGCAAGTTCCCCGCCCTTGAAGAGCAGATCGTTTTCAAGATTGTCAATCTCAGTTCTGAGTTCCTCTTCCCGGTCGGCAGCCTCATCAAGCTGACGACGAAAATCCTTTTCGTCATAGTATCTTGCAAGGGAGACCATGACGAGGGCAGATACAGGAAGAAGAAACAGCAGTATAAGAACTATTTTTTTCACCTATATACTATTCGCTTTCCGGTCCATAGGTTGTGAAAATAGCCTCAAGCAGGCGATCAACCCTCTTCAGGGTTTTTTCAACCCCCAGGAGCCTGATAGACTCAAAGAGTGGAGGAGATACGGTAGTCCCGGTAAGGGCGACACGAACAGGCTGAAGCACGGCACCCATATTCACCTGCATATCCTCAGCCCCTTTTCGGAAGGCCTCTTCATTATCCTCATCACTCCGCCCTTCGAACCCCGTAAGGATCTCCCGGGCCACCTGAAGGCATTTATAAGCGGTTAAGGGATCAAGCTTTTTGGGGACAGCCAGTTCGGGCTGATAGCTTTCAATATCCTTGAAGAGGAAGCGTACCAGTCCGGATACCTCGGAAAGGACCTTCATCCTCTCTTTGATAATCGGGTAGGCCCCGTCAAAAATAGCCAGTTCCTCTGCCGTAGGGATATCGGAAACAATTCCATCCGCTATCAGGTATGGAATAAGGAGTGCTTTAAGCTCCGCATCATCTTTCTGTCGGATATACTGACCATCAAACCATATGAGTTTCTTGTAATCAAAGACACCGGGAGCCTTATTTAATTTATCCAGGGTAAAGAGTTTTTCCAACTCCTCTTTCGTGAAGAACTCCCGGGAATCATCGTATGACCACCCAATCATGGAAACATAGTTTATCAGAGCTTCAGGGAGGTATCCTTCCTTACGAAAATCCAGGAGAGAGGTAGACCCATGCCTTTTGGAGAGTTTCTGTCCATCCTTACCCATAACCATGGGGAGATGACAATATTTCGGAGGTTCCCAGCCGAAAGCCTGATATAAAAGAACATGGAGTGAGCCGGAAGGAAGCCACTCCTGGGCTCGCATTATATGGGTAATCTCCATCAAGTGATCGTCAACAATATTGGCAAGATGATAAGTAGGAAAACCATCAGATTTTAACAGGATAGGATCGGGGCTGATGTCCCTGTTCTTGCGTTTCACATCTCCCAGGACTTCATCATGAAAAATGGTTGTCCCCTCCAGGGGAATCTTAAACCTGATAACCGATTTCAAGCCCTTTGCATCCAGGGCGGTCCTCTCGTCCGGGCTCAGATCACGACAATGCCTGTCATACCCCTGATGACCTTTCTTGTCTTTGGCCTGCTCGGCTCTCATTTCATCCAAACGCTCGGCGGTACAGTAACAGGGATACGCCTTCCCCGCCTCCACTAACTGAGCAGCATATTTCTGATAGAGCTCAAAACGCTCGGACTGGATATAGGGACCATAATCGCCCCCCACATCAGGACCTTCATCCCACTGAATCCCAAGCCATTCAAAGGTATCATAGAGATCCTGAAGGGACTCATCCGAATATCGCTCCTGATCGGTATCCTCAACCCTCAGGATGAAGGAGCCCCCCATGGACTTTGCGTAGAAATAGTTAAACAGGGCGGTTCTGACCCCGCCGATATGCTGGAGCCCCGTGGGTGATGGGGCGTATCTGACTCTTACACTCATTTTTGTTCCTCGTTCTTTACTCATTTAAAAAAATATATGCGATTATAATTCGGAAGATATAAAAATTATACCCCCGAAAAACACGATTTTTCTGATTGATTTCACTATACGGGGGATTATTTTTGTCTATATCCCTCAAGAAAGTCGCCCATGGCCTCAACCACATGCAGCAGCTCCTCCATGGGAGGAAGAAAGACAATCCTGAAGTGATCAGGAGCATTCCAGTTAAAACCTCTTCCATGGACAAGAAGAATCTTCTTTTCCATGAGGAAATCGAGGACAAATTTTTCATCATCAGAGATATTGAATTGCCCGCCATCCAGTTTTGGAAAAAGATAGAGAGCACCTTTTGGTTTTACACAGGATATTCCCGGAATCTTCGAGATTCCATCGTAAATGGCATTCCTTTGTGTATGTAATCTTCCCGCAGGTTCGATAAGACGACCGATTGCCGCGATTCCCTCCGAAAAACCGGCCTCAATGGCGAGTTGAGCAAAGGTGTTGCCACAGAGCCTCATATTTGCCAGGATTCCCAAACCTTCCCTGTAATCCCTGGTTCTTGCCCGGGAACCGGTCAAAACCATCCATCCGGATCTGTACCCCGCGGCAAGATATACCTTAGAAAGACCGTTAAAGGTAATCGTAAAGACATCATCCGCCAGTACGGCCGGTGAATAGTGGGTATCTCCATCATACAGGATCCTGTCATATATTTCATCACTCAGGAGGATGAGATCATATTTCCTGGCAAGAGCGATAAAACCTTCTATGACGCTTTTTGAGTAGACTGCCCCTGTGGGATTATTGGGATTGATAATAACAATAGCCCGGGTTCGATCTGAAATGTGGCTCTCCAGATCCTTCAAGTCCGGTTGCCAGTCGGAAGACTCATCACATTTGTAATGAACAGCCTTCCCCCCGGCAAGGGTTACAGTGGCGGTCCAGAGAGGATAATCGGGTGATGGTATAAGCACCTCATCTCCCCCGTTGACAAGAGCCGTCACAGCCATGGAAATAAGCTCACTGACCCCATTTCCCAGATAAATGTCGTCTATATCAATCCCCGAAAAACCCTTGGCCAGAAAATCCTCAAGAATAACCTCTCTAGCGGAAGCGATTCCCTGGGAGGCGACATAAGCCTCGGTACGCTCCATGTTGTTTATAATATTCTGCTTCATATTTTCAGGAGGCGAAAATCCGAAATGGGCGGGATTTCCGGTATTGAGTTTTATAATAGAGTGGCCCTCTTTTTCGAGCCGCTCGGCAGCCTCCATGACAGGCCCCCTGATGTCATAACAGACATTATCCAGTTTGTATGATTTTTTGAACTCTTTCATTTTGGCGTCCTCACTTATGGTGTTTACGGATTATGGTGATGGAAAGGCTGTTAACTGTTTTCTATGTGCTCTTCCTGGTGAAGCCACTCCCAGGCTTGATCAATGATCTTACTCATGGCATAAAAGAGCATATTCCCCTGCTGCTTCTCCCGGATCCGACTAAGCTTATCGGCCGAAAGGAACTCCTTCAGGGATGCTTTCTCTTTATAAAACAGCTCTTCGTCACCATCCAGTTCAACCTTTGCGGAAACACCGATGAGATAGAGTGAAAGCAGTTTTATCAGGGGATCCTTATCAGACACCAGGCCTGTCAAAGCCTTCCGGGCCTCATCTTTTTTCTGAAGCATCTGGGCAAAAGAGTGGATCCAGATACACCAGGATGCATCTTTCACCTTAGGAAGGGTATAAACCTGACCATAAAAGGCCTCAAGTTTTTCGGGGTCTTCCTTCAGCAGTTGCGGCAAGCCCAGGGTGAGGACATAATCGGCAAACAGCTTAATCTGATGTTCTTTCAGAAAATCTGCAAGTTTTGATATCTGCATCAAATTAGATGAGACAACACATGCGTTTATATAGATCCGGATTCGGGTCCGGTTCAACCTGAGCCCCCGTTTTCCACCACTTTTTTTGAAAAACTCATCATCCAGAAAATCAAGAATCTCCTTCCATTTTTCACCCTCAAGAAGGGTAAAAAGTCTCCAGTTAAAGATGAAATAGAAGTTCAGCACGCCAATAAAAACCAGGAAAAGGATAGGAAGATACCAGGAATCAACCCACATCGTACCGGCAAAATCCCAACCGACGAGAAAGGCTGGCATGAAAAAAAGTATGGCAAACGAGCCTATAATAAGAATATTAAATAGAATAAAAATAAGTTTGAATTTCAAGCAGCCCCTCCTGTTATTACTATGAAAGTTTACATTATCCATCATGAGCGGTCAATCTCTGGCCTGTATTTTGATATCTCTAAATACACTTACGATTGTTCTCTTGAGATAAGAAATTCCCAGATTCTACGCACCGTTAATCGAAACCAAGATGGGATATAACGTTGAAGAAATAGTAGACAGCCCCCTAATTTATACGGTTTCCACCTGAAATCTTCTGAACATTACCCTAAAAATAAAACAAATGGAATTTTTTCTGTAAATCACTTATAATTAAGGAAGTATCTTCCAATAATATAAGGGTAGAACTATATCATTTGGGTTATGGGGTAATCAGAGAATACATGAATAAGGTAACAATTAACAGAATACAAGAAGATACTTTCCTGAATACCAAATTATTCCTCGATGAGAAATATATCCTTCTGTCACCCGAAATTCCCTTCTCCAAAGAATTGAAGGAGAGACTCACCCGTTGGGGTTTTACGGATCTTCTTTCAGAAAACGGGGTCACTGCAGAATCGGGGGGTAATGAGCAAAATGAAGCTCCTCCTCTTGAAACAATGGTCGTAGAAAAAAGTTATGAAGAGCTCCAAATGGAAAAGGAGACTCTGGCCTATTACTATGACTGCCTGGAATTCCTGAATGATGTGTTCGACCGTTTTCAACTTGACAATGTTCTTCCGCTTAACAAGATCAGTGATAAGATTAAAGAGATTAAGACCCATACTCATGCCAACAGGAGATATATTCTGAGTCTCCCGGACAAAGCGGTAGAAGGTGTGAGTTACAATGTCTGCCATTCCATAAAAACAACCTTTCTGGCTCTCATCCTGTCGGAACCCCTCAGGCTTCCGATCCACCGTCAAATAGAGTTAGGGGTTACCGCCATGTTTCACCGGATTGGTATGTTAAGGCTTCCACCGGAGCTCTATATGGTGGATAGGAAATTGAGGCCAGAAGAGAGGCAGGTTCTGAACACCTACCCGGTATTAAGCTTTAGAATTCTGAAAGCAGCCAGTTTCCCCATGAGTATTGCAGTTGGTGCTCTAGACCACATGGAAAGAATAGATGGAACAGGTTATCCTAGAAATCTTGGGGGGGATAAAATCTCTCTCTATGGAAAGATAATCGGGTTATGCAGTGCCTATACAGCCGCAACAACCAAAAGACCATATAAAAAGGGTATGGACGGTCATACGGGTATTCTTGATATGATAAAAAACTCGGGCTCAAGTTATGATCCCAACATATTAAAAACTCTGGTATATACCCTTTCCATATTCCCAATCGGGACATTTGTTGAATTAAGCACCGGAGCAAAGGGTCTTGTCATAAAAACCGATCCGGACAATCCCAAGCGTCCATATATAAAAATGATAATGAACCCGGAAGGTACGCCATATCCGGAACTCCCCATTTTTCAGCCGATGCAGGGTGACGACGTTACAATTAAGCGTCCCCTGACAACCACAGAAAAAAAGGAATTAGAGAAGATCTTCAAAGTAGAGTGAGGCCCGAATGAACCAGATTAAAGTAACCAGTAACGGGAAGACAGCCAGTTATCCATATGGAACAAGGGTAAACGAAATTCTCAAAGAGAGCGATGGAAAATATCCTGTGGTAGCCGTTCTTGTAAATAACGAGCTTACAAGTTTATCATACAAGATAGAAACAAACGCAGAAGTAAAACCCATCTACCCGGATGATCCCAGGGGAGCCCGGGTCTACAGACGTTCCTTGAGTTTCCTGCTTGCCATGGCCTCCTCAGAGATCTTCAGTTCCAGACTCATTATCAGTCATAGCATAGGAAATGGTTATTATTATTATCTTGAGGACAACAGTGAAATCACAGACAAAGATATTGAGATACTTGAAAATAAGATGAATTCCCTTGTCCAGAAAGCACTCCCAATCTACAGGCGCAAAATATCCTATACCGATGCCGTGAATTATTTTAAGGAACATGGAAGGGATAACAGGGTTCTGCTTATGGAGTTCAGAAATGAATCTAAAATTCCCATCTACCAATGTGATTCCTTCTGGGATATGAGCTTCGACCCCCTGGTCCCCAATACATCCCTTCTTTCTCATTTTGAGCTCAAGAAATATGAGACAGGTCTCCTGTTAAGGTACCCGCATACCGCTACACCTATGCAGATGGCAGAAATGAAGGATAATCCACTGCTCTACTCTATCTACAGTGAATATAAAGCCTGGGGAAAGATCCTGGATATTGATTCGGTTGGAAAACTGAACAAGAAAATAGCCGAAAGAGACATTCAACCCTTTATCCGTGTAGCAGAGTCTCTTCACAATAAGAAGATCTCAGAAATAGCCGACCGCATTCATGACAGAAAAGGCCAGGTAAAAACCGTACTTATAGCCGGCCCCTCTTCATCGGGAAAAACGACCTTCACAAAAAAACTTGGCATACAGCTCCGGGTTTTAGGGTTCAATCCTCAGATAATTGGACTCGACGATTATTTTGTACCAAGAACCAGAACCCCCAGAGATGCCGAGGGAAACTATGACTTTGAGTGTCTTGAAGCCATCGATGTAGAACTTTTAAATCAAAACCTTATGGATCTTTTCTCCGGAAAAGAGGTGGAGATACCCACCTACGATTTTAAGACAGGTACCAGAAAATATACGGGTAATATGCTTAAGATGGAGGATAGAAATATCCTTCTCATGGAAGGGATTCACGGACTCAATGCCAATCTGACCCCACTTGTAAAACCGGAACAGAAGTATCAGATTTTCATCTCTGCCCTTACCCAGCTGAATATCGATGATTCCAACAGGATCGCCACCACCGATAACAGACTCTTAAGAAGGATTATAAGGGATCATCAATTCCGAGGTCATGATGCCCTTACAACCCTTCGTATGTGGAATTCTGTAAAAAATGGGGAGAAAAAGAATATCTTCCCTTTTCAGAATAATGCGGACTCCGCTTTCAACTCAGCCCTGGATTATGAACTGGCCGTCCTGAAACCCTATGCAGAGCCCCTATTGAAACAAGTTAAACCCTGGGATGACGAATATGCCGAAGCGATGAGGATGCTGAACTTCCTGAACAACTTCCTCCCGCTTCCGGTTAAACATGTACCAATGGACTCTATCCTAAGAGAGTTCATCGGAGACTCAGGGTTTAAGTACTAACCGTTTAACCAAAAGTAACCAGATGCTCCAGCCAGGTGCCAATCCCTATCTTTAAAGCAAGAAGGACGGCAAAGGAAAGGATCACAAGAAACCCGCCACCACTTAAAAGCAGTTTGTTACTTAACTTCATTTTTCTCCTCCTTACTATTGTATTCCGAATAAAGGACCATCAGGTCATCAGGTTTCATATCAAGAAGTCTCATGGTTTTGAAAACTTCAGGTAACTCGACTCTTATAAATTCATCTTTTTTCCAATTCACTGCTTTTTTCCTCCCATCGGCGGAGAGGAAAAAGCCAATCCCCCTCCGGTTGTAGATAATACCCAGCTCCTGTAGAAAGGAGTAGGATCTCATTACCGTATTGGGATTAACACCCAAATCTTCGGCAGTTTCCCTGATTGAAGGAATCCGGGGGTCTTCATCGGAATCGTTCGATGAAAACTCACCCGAAACATCTTCCAGAAATCTATCCATCAGATTTTCTGCTATCTGCAGATATATCCCCTTCTTATCCTTAAACTCCATCTTTCACCTCAATCTCGGTAAACCGTACAAACGAGGTTACCCAGCAGAATGGAATAATCAATGCCCAGTAAAAAACCTGCATGACCTTTCCAAGCCTGAATATAAAATCCATTACTTCGGGAGTTGTATCTCCCGGTCCTATATTTATCCCGTTGCCTCCATTATTTGAAAGGTGCACAACAGTCTTGAATAGATCCTGAAATACAATTCTTCCGAACAATGCACTAAAAAGAGAGAGCACTACACCAATAATAAAAATGGTTAGAACAGTTTTAAACAGAACGGTCTTTTTATAGACTGATGCTCCGAGAAAAAACACGGAATGAGCAACCAGATAGTGAAGATAGAATTTCACAAGGATCTCATCCCACCAGATCGGGGAGGTATGATAGCCGAATATAAGTTCATTAATCCCGGCCGATAAAAAGGCGTAGGCAGTAAAAACAATGAACGAACCAATCATCCACCCCAGGGTTGTCATAAGAAGCTTTTCAACCCATTTTTCGGTTTTGGATGCCGGAAGCATCAATAATGGGGTATTTCTTTCCCTTCTATAATAATGCCGAAAAGCTCTGGCTGTTAGTAGAATTCCTCCCACAATAAAAATGGCCATATAGGTGTAGAGGTAATCCGCATCAGAATGCCGGTAACCATCAATAAGTCCTGTTAAGAGGAAAAACGCGAAAACTCCACCCAAAGTAATGACAAGAGTTTTCCAATCCCTTCTGATATCCAGATAAAAGAGCCTTAAAAACCTTACAGGGTTAAAAATATCGTTTACTGTTATGCTTCTCATACTCTTACCCCTTTCATTAGTCCGCTGATTCTCTTCGGATCATTAAGCACTCCGTTAAAAAGAAGTTCCAGGTCCACTGCCCCACCAGCCTCATCGGGTCCGGCCTCCATGACAGCCCATCCACCAAGTCCCTTTTCAGAATAGAGGATTCTATCCCCCTCCTCTTCATGGGAATAAACAGAAAATTTTAGTGCGTGGTTTATCTCCTCCAGAGAGTGCTTGAATATAATCTTCCCGTTATCCACAATAATTATAGGGTCGATGAGTTTTTCAACATCCCGCACCTGATGGGTTGATATCACAATGGTCTGTTCTTCCGACCAGGAAGCAGCCACAAGTTTTCGAAACTGTGCCTTCGATGGAATATCCAGACCATTTGTCGGTTCATCCAATAAAAGAAGTTTAGTCTTTGAAGCCAAACCGAAAGCGATCAGATACTTCTTCTTCTGCCCATAGGACATTTTTGATAATTTCTTGTTTATCTCAATCTCGAATTCCCGGCAGCATCTATCAAAAAAATTATGGTCAAACTTCGGATAGAAGGGACTATACATTTTACGATACTCTTCACCTGTCATTCCGGGTAGATAAAACTCTTCCGACAGAAAAAAGATCTCTTCCAGTAATGAAGGGTTTCGCATCCCGGGTACCTGTTCCATTACCTCACATTTTCCTTCATGGGGATAGATCAGTCCGGCCATAATTCTCATCAATGTAGTTTTGCCGGCTCCATTTTTCCCAAGAAGACCAAAAAGTCCCGGTCCGAGTTCAAGGGTTAACTGATCAAACAGGGGCTTTTCTCCCTTCCTGCTCTTCCCATAACTAAAGGACATTTCCTTCAGATCAATCATTATTTACTCCTTAGTGTACTACGTTTCTAATACACTATGAATGTATAGCAATTATTCTGACTTGTCAATAAAAAAGCACACAATATACAAAAAAAAAGGACCACCCGATTTAATATTATAAAACCGGTGGTCCGAAATATGCCGAAGGCCAAATCGCCACTGACGATGCCTTCGGAAAAGATCGATTCTGTTTAGTTTTTAGAAGCAAAATCCTTCATGAAGGATGCGAGTTTTTCTACACCCTCTAAAGGCATGGCATTGTAGATAGAGGCTCTGCAGCCACCAACATCCCTATAACCCTTCAGGCTTATCATACCAAGGTCGGCTGCTTCACTCAGGAACTTCTTATCCAGGTCGGGACTTGGCGTTGTAAAAACAACATTCATGGAAGAACGGTAGGCAGTATCGACGGGTGATTTATAATAATCCTTACTGCCATCAATTGTACTGTAAAGGAGGGCCGCTTTTTTATCGTTTATGGCTTGAATCCCTTCGATTCCGCCAAGCGATTTTAGCCATTTCATTACAAGATTCATCACATAAATGGGGAACACAGGGGGAGTATTATACATAGAACTCTTTGCGGCATGATTTTTGTATGTCAAATAAGCGGGGAACCTATCCGAAGCAGATTCAAGGAGCTCCTTTTTCATGATCACAAGGGTGACACCGGCAGGTCCGATATTCTTTTGAGCCCCGGCGTAGATCATACCGAAATCAGCAACATTAATAGGACGACTCATGATATCACTGGACATATCCGCAATTAAAGGAACATTGCCTGTTTCAGGAAACTCTTTCCATTGAACGCCGCCGATAGTTTCATTGGATGTCAGGTGAAAATAGGAAGCATCCGGCGAGGAAGAAACCTTTCCGGGCAGGGAGGCATAATTTACGTCTGCACCATCCCAGACAACATTGACATTCCCAATCTTCTTTGCATCAGCGATAGCTTTCTTAGCCCAGGCACCAGAGTTCACATAATCTGCTGAACCGCCCGCTTTAAGGAAATTCATGGGGATCATGCCAAACTGCATGGTTGCACCACCACCGAGGAACATAACATCATAATCCTCAGACACTCCCATCAGCTCCCGAATAAGTGTCATGGTTTCCATATGCACATCATCATAAAGGGCAGTTCTATGACTGGATTCAATCAGAGAAAGTCCTGCTCCGTTAAAGTCTACAAATTCTTCCTTTACCTGCTCCAGTACGGAGAGAGGAAGAGCCGCCGGTCCGGCGGAGAAATTTAGTTTTCTTTCCATTACAATTTTCTCCCGAATTATTCAATTCTCGTTAGGTTTACATCGTAGATATCATCGCTGGATCTTCGCAAACCGTCAAGTGCAATGCTGGAAAGTTCATCATCAATCTGTATATTGGCACAGGCCCCTTCCGCTCCGGCAAAGATAATATTTTCCATCTTCTCTACATTTATCTCATTTTCCCGTACAATCCTCAGAACATCAGCTAAAACCCCCACCCTGTTTCTATGCCTGACTGAAAGAACATACTTCGCCGGAGTCTTGGCAATTAGATTTACACAATTCAAAACCAAACCAGTAGCAAGAAATGTGCTTATTATATTAATGGACTCCTCGGCGACGGCAAGCTGCGCCTGATTGGTTGATGCTCCTATATGATGGGTTCCAAAAACAGAAGGATGGGCGGCTATTCGATTTACAAATTCTCCCTCCTTATATGAGGGTTCATCAGCAAAAACATCTAGGCCGGCCCGGATCCCCTTATTATCTAAAGCATTAAGGAGAGCATCCTGATCAACAATTTCCGCCCGGGATGTGTTAATCAATGCTGCTCCTGCTTTCATACTTCCGAAGAAGGCAGAGTCTATCATTCCCCTGGTATCATCTGTCAGAGCCAGATGAAGACTCACATAATCGGCCCTGGAGGCAACTTCGGTTATACTCGCACACCTTTCAATTCCCAGTTCAGCAGCCATTTCGGAGGTAAGGGATCGACTCCAGGCAATAACCTTCATTCCAAATGCTTTTGCGCGAATGATAACTTCCTGACCGATCCTTCCAGTTCCGATTATTCCCAGGGTGGAACCGTAGATACCTTCAGCCTTGGAAAAACCGGCTTTATCCCATTTACCATCCCTGAGCTGAATAACACAATCAGGGATTCTTCTATCAATTGACATAATATGTCCCATAGCAAGTTCAGCTACCGCAATGGCGTTCTTACCGGGACAATTGGCAACATAGACACCCCGAAGGGAAGCTGTTCCCACATCAATGGTATTAAATCCGGCGCCCGCACGGATAATCAAAGAAAGATCCGGATTGGCTTGAATCATAGGACCTGTTACCTTGGTAGATCGCACCACTACAACATTGGGCTGTTTCTCTTTCATAGCATCAAGCAGGGAATCATCCTTTAAGTTTTGTTCATAAATAACCTCTACACCAAACTTTTTTATCTTATCGACCGCACTATCCGGGAACTTATCCGCAACAAGAACCTTCATACAAATATCTCCTCTACTCTCTTCTTTTATTAAGGATATATCCATATGCGTAGTTTTGTCAAATTATTTATGCTAAATGCGTAATTATTATTTATTTTTTGATATTATGCGAAATTCAATCTTCATAAAGGGTAAAAAAAACCGGAATCCAGGCAACACTTCAAAACAGTTAAGTCTTAAAATCTTCAACCAAAAGATTCCGGTAACACCAGAAAAGAGATCGGATTAATCCATAACTAAAGGATCAATGCGGATCGTCCCCAGTCATAATCTATCTGTTTAAGTTCATTCTCCGAAGGCATGGCAAAATAAAGGATCTCTTCGCCACGGCAAAAGTATAAGCCCTGATTAATAGAATTATAGGTAAAAGATTCCAGATGGGATCGATTATAAGTTTTGTTCATCTTTTCAGTTCTGGATTTTACCGATGAGACACAATCCAGAAAATGGGCCAACTGATTATCATAAAGGCCCCCCAGGTTTCCCGAATGGTCCGGGTCATCGAAATTTATCGGTTTCAGATCGCCAAAAAGCATATGTGGAACCGAAATTTTCTCTTTCTTCGCGGTAATCTGCTTTCCAAACTCACGAGGAGGCAGAACACTGACAATAACTGGATTTAAAGGACAAAACTGCTGATAAACAAAAATACCGTTACTCGATTTCGGCTCACGGTATTCACTTTGCTCAAGTTTCAAAGTTCTTCCATCTTTTGTTACCATATAGAGAGTTTTAATTGATGATTGTGGAATCCTTTCCAGAACCCGATAAACGGCCAGATAAACCGAATGTTTGGGATCTCCATTGGGATGAGGAACACACTTTTCCTTAGCGTATGCCCAGTCAAAACCTTCTCCTGCATCAGCGGCAGACTCAGATTCACCTTCAAGCTCGGCAAAGATTACCTGCTCTTCAGATCCTTTTCGTGAACCAATAGCCATATAGGAACCAAACTGTTCAGGTTCAAGCCCACTGGCGATGAGAGATTCGGTGGGAAACACCATTAAATAATAATTAATTGCCATCGATTTCTTCCTTATTTTCAACAACTTTTGAAGTTTATGAACAGACTGTTAACAACCACTTAACATGCTGTTATATCTACCTGAAATTATTGTTTACAGACAGATATTTTGCTATACAAAGAATCGACAATTATTCTAACCAAATAAATTGTAATACAAATGAAAGTGAAATTAAAGTAGGGGGCTGATTTTAAATGCATAACTTATTGTTTATTCCTCTTGGAGCGGGGATTCTCTCACTCCTGTTTGCATTCTATAAAATAGGATGGATTAACAGACAGGAACCGGGTGATGCCAAACTCCAGGAGATTGGAAAGGCTATTAAAGACGGGGCCATGGCGTTCATGTCCCGGGAATATAAGATTCTGGCACTGATAGTCGTGGCGGTAACCGCTCTTCTCTTCTTCTCCGCAGAAGGCAGCGGGAAATTATCCGCCCTATCTTTTGTAATTGGAGCCCTTTTTTCAGGGCTTGCCGGACTCATCGGAATGAGAGCGGCGACTCAGGCAAACAGCAGGACGGCTCATGGCGCTAAAACAAGCCTGAATAAGGCATTGAATATTGCCTTTACAGGTGGAAGTGTCATGGGTCTTTCGGTCGTAGGACTTGCGATAATTGGGCTTTCTGGACTTCTTATATTCTATATGACCCTTTTTGGAAGTGATATCGCCAGTGTAAATCACTGGGTCCTCCCCATCATAACAGGATATTCTCTGGGCGCAAGTTCGGTAGCACTCTTTGCCAGGGTCGGCGGCGGAATATTTACCAAGGCAGCCGACGTCGGAGCAGACCTTGTCGGTAAAGTTGAAAAAGGAATTCCTGAGGATGACCCCAGAAACCCGGCCACCATCGCGGATAATGTAGGAGACAACGTTGGTGATGTTGCCGGACTTGGCTCAGACCTTTGCGAGTCATACATTGCTTCGATTATTGGTGCCGTTGTACTGGGGGGAGCCATAAACGAGATATCTCTGGTATTACTGCCCCTGATTATCGCAGGTGCAGGGATCCTATCTTCAATTATCGCAACCTTTTTTGTTAGAACAAAAGAAGGCGGTGATCCACAGAAAGCTCTTAACTTCGGAACAATGGGAGCGGCAATTCTTTTACTCATCGTAAGTTACCCTATTGTTCTCTTTATGGCACCTGCCAGTATAGCCGGCGGATACACCTCTAATGGTATCTTTATTGCCATCATAACCGGTCTTATTGCTGGAGTTTTGATCGGGACTGTTACCGAGTTCTATACGGGAGATGGAAAAAAACCAGTTCTCCAGATAGCAAACCAGTCCAAGACCGGACCTGCGACAAATATCATCTCCGGTATTGAAGTAGGAATGCAGGCAACAGGATTTCCAGTAATAATCCTTGGCATCGCGATAATGACCGCTTTCCACTTTGCAGGTCTTTATGGAATCGCAATTGCAGCCCTGGGAATGCTTGGAACAACAGGTATTCAACTGGCCGTAGACGCCTATGGCCCCATTGCCGACAATGCCGGGGGACTTGCCGAAATGGCATCCCTGGCTCCGGAAGTTCGTGAAAGAACAGATAAACTTGACGCCGTAGGGAATACCACGGCGGCTATTGGAAAAGGATTTGCCATCGGCTCTGCAGCCCTGACAGCCCTATCCCTCTTCGCAGCATTCAAGGAGACAGCGGGAATAGAGTCCATTGATGTTACAAAGGCATCGGTTGTTACGGGACTTCTTGTAGGCGGAATGCTTCCCTATGTCTTCTCTTCATTTGTCATCGGAGCCGTAGGAAGGGCGGCCTTCAAGATGATAGAAGAAGTTCGCCGGCAGTTCAGAGAGATGCCCGGGATTCTTGAAGGAAAAACCCCTCCGGACTATGTGGCCTGTGTTGATATTGCCACCACCGCAGCAATAAAAGAGATGGTTATTCCCGGAGTGGCCGCTGTAATCATTCCTATTATTGTAGGATTTACCGCCGGCCCCGAAATGCTTGGTGGTGTCCTTGTTGGAACAACTGTTTCCGGTATCATGCTTGCCCTCTTCATGGCCAACTCGGGTGGTGCCTGGGATAATGCCAAAAAGCATATCGAAGGAGGTGCTCATGGTGGAAAGGGTTCGGAAGCCCATAAGGCTTCGGTTATCGGTGATACGGTAGGGGATCCCTTTAAGGACACAGCCGGTCCTGCCATGGATATCGTTATTAAACTCATGAGTACGGTAGCTCTCGTTATTGCTCCCATGATTTAAGATTCACCCTTTTAGATATATACTTTTGTATATATCAAGAATATACCTCAGATATATACTTGTATATATCTGAGGTCCTTTCCAATGAAACCCTTTGATTAATATAAGTGACAGGGCTTTTTTAAGGCTTCATTTTATAAAAAAAATCATTTTTCGAGGTCACCGAACGATTGAAATAGAAGTACTGCAACTCAATTCTGGAATCATGAATGCCAATCCCCGGAGCAGGCTTGCCCGACATGGAAGTATCCCTACGAAAACTCCATAAACCAAAACACTGATTAAATATTAAAATTGAATATCCGGCTCCAGGAGCCCTTGAGGGTGTCCTCTTTTAAAGAACGCTTCAGTAGATTCATATAACTTTTACGGGGAATATTTTCTCCCCCCAGAGCGACAAGATGTTCTGTCTCCATCTGACAATCGATCATCGAAAATCCACCCTCATTAAGATACTGGCACAATTTTATAAATGCACCTCTGGATCCTCCGGGAATAAGGGAAAACATGGACTCTCCGAAAAAAGTCGTCCCCAATGAGATTCCATAGAGACCCCCGACTAACTTCCGGCCGGGAGGAGTTCCCTCTCCAGGCTGTTCTTCCGCGTCAGAAACCGCCTCCCCCCCTATCTTTTTATAGTAGATCTCTTCAGGTAAATCTTCCGGAGCCCAGGCTTCCACCGAGTGGGCATACCCAAGCCGGTGGAGTTCGTTATATCCGTCTTTCATATCCTGGGTAAGCCATGTCCCATCCTGATCAAACCGTGGAACAACCGAACAGGCTTCGATCACCCTGGAGAAAGCCGTATCCATGGTGTAGGTAAAATTGTATTTTTTTACAGATCGATAGAAGCGCTTCGGAATATGAAGTTTTTCGGGGAAAAGAACAAAACGGGGATCTGGATTCCACCAATAAATATCTTCGCCAGGGTTGAACCAGGGGAAAAAGCCCTGTTCATAGGCGGATAAAAGCATCCCCGGTGAAAGATTCCCCCCATAGGCAAGGGGTTCATCACCGGGAGATTTATTGTCAAAAGGGAATTCAACCCTCTGGTGTTCGTCGAGATAGGGAAAATCGGGATCCAAACCTATAGAACCTTAATCTTGACTTCACCGTCAATCAGATCCGCCCGGGCTTTACCTCCGGACTTTAGGGAACCAAAAAGGACCTCATCGACAAAAAAGGTTTTTATCTTCTCCTGAACGATGCGGGAAATATTCCTTGCGCCGAAATCCGGAGAAAATCCCTCTTCGGCAAGATAATTCCGGCATTCATCGGAGATTTCAAAGGTGATCCCCTTTGTGGTCAATTGATCCATGAAAAGTTTTAGCTCCTTATCAACGATGCGTAAGATAATCTCCTTATCGAGACCAGCAAAGGTGACGATATTATCCAGTCGGTTTCGGAACTCGGGAGCGAAGATTCGTTCGACCTCTTTACCGACAGCATCAGAAGAGACTCTTCTATCACCAAAACCAATTAGATCTTTTCCAATCTCTCTGGCCCCGGCATTGGAAGTCAGGATTATGATAATATTGCGAAAATCAGCCTTTCTGCCTTGATTGTCCGTAAGAGTTGCATAATCCATTATCTGAAGGAGGATGTTGTAAATATCCTGATGAGCCTTTTCAATCTCATCAAGGAGAAGGATTCCATGGGGCGTGCGGCGTACAGCATCGGTCAAAAGCCCCCCCTCTTCATACCCCACATACCCCGGAGGAGCACCTATGAGTCGCGCTACCGTGTGTTTCTCCTGGTACTCGGACATATCAAACCTGTGAAGGGTTACCCCCAGACAGGATGCCAATTGTCGGCTCAGTTCTGTTTTCCCCACCCCTGTAGGTCCGGCAAAAAGAAAGGAGGCAACCGGCCGGTTTTCATTTCCGAAGCCTGCTCGCCCCCGTTTCACAGCCTGGGCGACCATCCTGACAGCCTCATCCTGACCATAGACCAGAGATTTCAAATCGGCTTCCAGACTCTTTAACTTTCCAGTCTCTTCAACCTCTACAGATTTTCGCGGTATTCCCGCTATTTTTGAAACAACATTCTGGATGACATCTTCATTTACAATCTTTTCCGGCTGGGGAGTCCGGAAATGAAGAAGCCGCATATAAGCTCCTGCTTCATCTATTACATCGATAGCCTTATCGGGCATATGTCTGTCATTAATATGCGCCCTGGATAGCTCCACAGCCGCCTTAAGTGCTTCTGGGGTATAGGTCACACCATGATACTCCTCATATCGCCCCACAATACCTTCCAGAATTTTAAGGGTATCTTCATCATTGGGTTCGGTCACCTCGATCTTCTGAAACCGTCTGGCCAGGGCCCGCTCCTTCTCAAAGAGCTTTTTAAACTCATCATAGGTGGTAGATCCCATACACCGGATTTTTCCCGAGGCGAGGGCCGGTTTAAGCAGATTAGCCGCATCCATAGCACCTCCCGAGACGGCACCAGCCCCGATTATGGTGTGAATCTCATCGATAAAGAGGATCACATCCTCCATTTTTTCCAGCTCATCAAGGATCAATTTCATCCTCTCTTCAAAATCGCCCCGGTACTTTGTTCCCGCCAGAAGACTCCCCATATCAAGGGAGAAAATCCGATATCCCGTAAGGTTTTCCGGGACGTTACCACTTCTAATCAAATCGGCAAGTCCATCAGAGAGAGCGGTTTTTCCGACACCCGAATCACCAACCAGGATGGGATTATTTTTTAATCTCCTAGAAAGGACCTGCATAACCCTCTCCAGAACATCCTCCCGACCAATGAGAGGCTCACGTTCACCGTCCCTCTGTTCTGATGTAAGCTCACGGGTAAACTGAACCAGGGCGCTCTTCCTTTTTTCAGTTTTGCCGGTTCCTTCCTTGGATTTTTTGTTACCATATCCTGGCTGGGTCTCTTCATGTATCTCGGTTCTTCTCCCCTCAAGGAGAAAATCATCTTCATCCTCCTCAGTGCCGGAGGAATCAATACTGGAAACAGCCGTCAGGAGGGAAAGACGATCGACACCGGCCTTCTTAAGGTAATAGGCCCCGTGACTCTCTTTCTGCTCAAAAATTGAGATCAGTATATCCCCGAGATCGACCGACTTCTTGGAAGAAGAATGGGTATGATAGATGGCCCGTTCAATGACTTCCTGAAAACCGATGGTCTGACTCGGTTCGGAATCTTCAATCACAGGTATTTTTTCTTGGAAATGTTTTTCCAGGTCTTCCTGAATGGCGGAAACATCAGCACCGCACCTTGCCAGTATCTCCTGGGGATAATCAAAATGAAGAGCTATATACAAGACATGTTCTGGTGTCAGGTATTCATGATTCCTCTCCCTCGCATCAACAAAGGCAGCATTCAACACCCCTTGTACATCATCACTTATATTCATAATCAAGCCTTCTCCATAGTGCATTTAAGGGGAAACTCATTTTCCCGGGATAATTTATCCACCAGATCAATCCTGGTACGGGCGATGTCATAGGTATACACCCCAACTATACCTCGCCCCTTTTTATGTACGTCAAGCATTATCTGTGTTGCCTCGGGAAGAGTCTTATGAAAGATCCCCCTTAAGATCTCTACAACAAATTCCATAGTTGTATAGTGATCATTGTGAAGGAGAATCCTGTACTGATCGGGCTCTTTTATCTCTTCCCTTATTTTTTCGTGGATTTCACCCTTAGATTCAGAATTATTAGCCATGCTTTTCCTCGTATATATATTAATCAATCTCCCTTACCAGAAGCAAGCGGTTTCAAGAGATAAAATTCTAATTAGGTATGATTTATAGAAAAGGGATAAATCGACGCCACTTTTGAAACTTACGGACATAACCACAGTCTGCGGGAAGGTAGCCTGCAAAAACAGCATGAATCAGAGTCAGCCTGCCGCAATCACTACAGACTTTAAATCTCTCCTCATAGGCCATACAAAGTTTGCTGTCTTCATCCAGAAATGGACAGGGTTCGGTAAGATCCACATAAAATCGAGGGGAGACTGAAGGTGCTGTCCTGTTATGGCCAGGCCGGCGATAAGTATGGTGCTTTTCATAACAGCAGAGTCCACATCTGAGGCAGATGTTGTCCCATCTCTTCCATATATTCAAATTTAATACTCAGCAGGGGGAAAGTACCCGGATCGTTCACGACCGCTTCTGTTATAAAGGAGGACCTCTGCCTGAAACGGGATATACCGACGACCGAAATCACCCTCGGCTCGTGAAGTATACTCAAGGGTATAGGTTCCATTCGGTTTACTAACAGTATTTTCAAGAAATCTAGTAAGTCCTTCGGGCTGATAGAGGTAGAGATATTCGCCGCCTGTCTCCTCACAGAGGTATTTCAACTCGGGGCTGACAGTATCTTCGGTACTCACATAAATCACATTAAAACTGATGCCATTATTCTTGAAATATCTCGAAGTATCCAGGACACTGTAGCCGTTAAAAGCGGAGTCGCCAAGTTTTCCCCGGGTTATATATACGATAGATTTATAACCGCGCCCATTAATAATATCCCCGGCGGCAAGCCTTAAACTGAGATCAAACCTTCCGCCGGATGTGTAATCGTCCGGATCCCCGGCCGCAACAACCAAAGCTTCATTCCGGCTGCTCCCGGCACTTGCCGCGATAACGGGAAGCGCAGCAGCTGTTATCACACGAAGCGAACCATTACGATTTACGGAATCATAGAGCTGGCCTACTGCAGCCTTGATATCATCACCATAATCAGCCATTCCCGGTTCACGGTCAATAACAAGCGCTGTATTCAGTGTTTGGGAACTGTTTCCCCGATAGACCAATTTGTAATCATCTATCATATAACGTGCCTGAGATAATTCGGTAAGATAAAAGTTTTTATTTGTTAATCCGACTATGGGGTTCCCCATAGGATCTTCAACGGTAAGATCCACCAGGACACGTGGAAAATCATCAGAACTTATCCTGTCGATCTGAATGGAAAGCCCGGTGTACACCTCAGAAACATCGGTGAGGAAAGAAATCCTGCTGTTATCAAAATCTACTGAGATTATATTGCCGTTTATATCCCGAACGGCTTTCATTATCCTTACATTCGATCCGGAAAGATCTGCCAGAGGTTCGAGGGTCTCTTCGTTTATATCGAAGGAGAAAACCTTGTTTCCATCAGCGAGCAGAAGTTCTCCCTCCTTTCCGGGAGACAGACCTTCAGGAGCAACAAGAGAGTTTGCCCCCATGGTCGTCAAATAATTTCCACTGTAATCAAATACGGCTATAAAACCACCCCGGGCATCGGCCACGAAGACCATCCCGTCAGAGGCAGTGATCCCCGTAGGTTCCCGAAGACCGGAAAAGCTGCCCACGGCCTCCCCGAAGGTAAGGATGTAATTTCCATCCGTGTCAAACTTCACAACTCTGTGATTACCATAATCGGTAACATAGAGGTAGCCTTTATCATCCTCGGCGATATATTGGGGTCCAAGCAACTGTCCATCTCCCCGGCCCCTCTCTCCAAACCGTATCCCGCCGGTACCATCTTTATTACATCGAAATATTCTGTGACCATTAAACTCTGAAATATAAAGATAGCCCGAGGTTTGCGAATAATGGACATCGAAGGGGCTGGCCAGTTTTGCAAGCCCCCCTGTTACACCAAACTTAAGCGCTCCATTTACATCAAAATAGAAGACTTCATTACTCCCGAAACCGGAAAGATAAAATCCACCGTCATCCATGGGAAAGATCGATGATGGCCGCTTAAAGAGCGAGTACTCTGAGTTACGTCCTTCAATAATTCCTGAAACCACAAAACGTCCGGGTCCTGCAAGTTCGGGGCCGACACCTTGCCTGTATGCCGATAACTCAACACGATTATTTAGGAGAGGATCTGACTTCCTAGTTAATACGGATTCCCAAATCTCCATGGCAGCACCGGTAAACCCGGCCCGGAAGAGGGCACTGCCAAGCCACTCCTGGTACTGAAGATTCTCGGGTTTCAAGGCCAGAGCCCGCTCCAGCGAACGGATGGAATCGTTATAATTGCTGTCGTTATAGGCAATCACACCCCATCGGAAATCTTCTTTGGCATTTACGTCATCCATGTCGATACCTTGCCCGACAAGGGGAAATAAAAGAGTAATAAATAGTATCAAAAGGAAGGGTTTAGTAGTATTTTTTGCGCTCACGGCCTTAGTATACACCCTTTAAACGAGTATATCTACCTTATGTTCCGGGGAAGGAAGGGCAACATCCCCTCGAAGTCCCAGATACAATATTGCCTTAATATCCACCGGTTCGATGACCGTAGGAGCCGCTGCGGGCCTGGCAAAATTGGTGTTTGTGGCTGTAAATTGAACATTATCTATATTCATGACCTCATCTCCACTTACATTATCGGAGATTCTCAATCAGATATTAAAAAAATATTCAACTAATTTTTTATTTATTCTCTGAGATTTTTTCTCTATTCCTCAATGCTGATCCAAAACCTCTTTCATGTGAACCGCCACGGTTTTATTTCCCCGGCTGGCCTCCATGGATTTCCTAAGATACTCCCGGGCCTCAGGAAATCTACCTGCCTTGAAATATGCCCAACCAAGGGAATCAAGATACGCCCAGTTATTCGGGGATATCCGCACGGCAGCGAGGCAATAGGCAATGGCAGTATCAAGATCAAGATCCTTTTCGGCCATAATGTATCCGAGAGAGTTAAGGGCATTAGCGTTGTCCGGATCGAGCTTAAGTGCTTTTTGTAGAGCTTTGAGACTCTCTTCAGTCCGGTTCAGCATAAAATGGATGTACCCGATTGCCGCATAAACCTGAGGGGACTCATACCCCCCGTCCACAAGCTGCTTCATTTCAAACTCGGCGAGTCTGTAACGCTCAGTAACAGAGTAGATATAACCGAGGATCATCCTGCTCTGATAAATCAGCAGCAAATTGGTATGATTGGTTACCACCTGCTCAAGGTATAACAAGGCTTCATCGAATTTTTCAAGCTTTGTATAGCAGAGCCCCAGATAATAGGCCAACTCAGCATTTTCAGCAGGATCTTCATCCATGGAAAGGAATTCAGCTAAAGCGGCTTCATACCTTTTACTATTGTATAACCGGATTCCTCCGGAAAGAGTGGCTTCTATCATGACAGCTTCTTAAACTCCGCCTTCCTGTAAACTTCCTCTTCCCGGTGGTTAACAGGAAATAAATAAACTGGTGATATAGATACGAATCCTGCGTCAACTGCACCGAAATCGTGTCCATCCTCATCTCCTGCGCCCCGCTCTCCATTCATAAGACAGAGTAAATCGTCATTCGGTGCGGTAAAGGTGGATATTCTATCAATATATCTTGTCTGTGAAGGTGTCGTTATTTTAGCTTCCAGAACACCTTCACTTTTATTGGGAATATTTATATTGATAAAATGGTCCTCATGCCAGAGAGCTTTAAGCTTATCAAGATTCTTAGCCAGAAAAGCGGCTCCCCTGTCAAAATAGAAGGGTGGTTCGTAGGAGCATTGAGACAGGGCTATGGAAGGGATCCCCACCAGTGCTCCCTGTCTTGCCGCCGCGGCAGTTCCTGAGTAGAGAAGGTCTATCCCCAGATTGGCACCATGATTTATTCCCGAGAGGATTAAATCCGGCATTTTTTCAAATACGGTATTGAGTGAAAACACAACACAATCGGCTGGAGTTCCACTGCAAGTGTAGGTCCTCTCTCCAAGCTTATGGATCCTTACAGGATCCTTAATGGTAATACTCTGGGAGGAGGCGGATCTTTCACGATCCGGAGCCACTACCCAGACTTCATGGTTAGACAATGCCTCAACAAGAGCATTCAGTCCGTCGCTGTTTATGCCGTCATCATTTGTTATTAATATTTTCACAGGGTTTTTCCTATCTCAGGTCAGTTGTATCCACCCCTGCGCCAGGAGTGGTAAAAAATTTCTTTATAGAGAAACCGAAAATATGCTCATACTCATCAAGCCTTTTCTGGTACTCCTCCATAATCTCTTCCCTTATCAGGGTAACCGTACATCCTCCGAAACCGGAACCGGTCATTCGGGATCCCAGAATTCCATCCAGCTCCCAGGCCCTTTTTACAAGCCAGTCAATCTCTGGACAGCTTACCTCATAATTATCCCGCAGACTTTCATGAGATCGGTTCATAAGTTTACCGATAAGAGGTAAATCACCCTTTATCAAGGCATCCTTAACCTCGACAACCCGCTCATTCTCAATGACAACATGAGTACAAAGCCTGCGGCTGGATTCGGGCATTAATCCCATTCCATTTTTCAAGTCACCAAAAGAGTAATCTCTCAGGGCCTTTCCAGGTCTTTTCCGACTCAGGAATTCCACACAATGGCTGCACTCATCCTGAAACTCGACAAGATCCTCCTCTTCTGCAATGGAGGGAACATTCGAATTTATGACAAGAATAGAATAATTGGCAATATCCAAAGGAATGCGCTCATAATCAAGGGTTCGCAGATCTAAAAAGAGAACATCCCCCTCCTTACTCATACAGGAAGTAAAGGCATCGGTAATGGATCGCTTCAGTCCCATAAACTCTTTCTCGGCGTCCGAGGCAATCTGAACAAGATCAAGCTTTTTAAGCTTAAAATCAAAAAGACCGTTTACGGCTGCTGCCGTCGCCACACATATGGCGGCAGAGGAACCGAGACCGATTTTTACAGGAATATCACTCTGTATAGTTATATCAAGACCCTTAAAATTAAGCCCTCGCTCTAGAAAACCATGAAGAGAGCCCTTGGAATAGTTGGCCCACCTATCTTCACGTTTGTATTTGAGATTGGGTATAGTCGTCCTCTTCCGCTCTGAAAAATCGGAGGCATAAAAGCGAAGAGAATTATCTTTTCTTCGGGAAACAGCAACACGGGCTCTCTGTTTAAGGGCCATCTGCAAAACATAGCCTTCATTATAATCGGTATGTTCACCCATGAGATTGAGAATCCCCGGGGCTGATCCGATGTACTCTGGCCTACAGCCGTACTCTTCCTGATGGATCTTAACAAGATCAGTCATTATAAGACCTTTTATCTATATTATTAGAGACGTTTATCATAATCAGAGATTATATAATCTATCCGCCCCTGCATTCTCTAACATAGTAAATGAAAAAGTATCATTATGCAAATAAAAAAAACCGCCTGAGTTTTACCCCAAGCGGTTCATTTGATATCCCCAATTCTAAGAGACTACTCTTCAGACTTAATCCCGTATCTCTGATTGAATCGTTCAATTCGTCCTGCTGTATCAACAAGCTTCTGCTTTCCGGTAAAAAACGGATGACAGCTTGAACAAATTTCCACGCTTACATCTTTAGCAGTAGATCTTGTATCAATGACGTTACCACATGCACAGGTAATCTTTGTCATTTCATAGTTGGGATGTATTCCTTTTTTCATCTTATTCCTCCAAAACGGGACCACTTCAGCCCCGCAATTAAATTCATTTTCAGCCTGAGCTGGCGTTTGTATTCATCGACCTCAGGAAGGCTACATTATTCTTGGTCTTGTGCATCTTGTCAACCAATAACTCGGTAATTGCCATATCTTCCATGGGATTTATTACCTTTCTGAGCACCCAAATCTTGCTTAACTCCTCTTCTGAGAGAAGAAGCTCCTCTTTTCGGGTGGCAGACTTCTTGATATTGATAGCTGGGAATAGTCTTCTATCAGACATTTTCCTATCCAGATGAACTTCCATATTACCGGTACCCTTGAACTCTTCAAAGATAACCTCATCCATTCGGCTTCCCGTATCGATAAGGGCAGTGGCAACAATGGTAAGACTTCCACCACCTTCAATATTTCGAGCAGCACCAAAAAATCTCTTTGGCTTATGCAGAGCATTTGAATCCACACCACCGGAAAGTATCTTTCCGGAAGTAGGGACCGTCTGATTATAAGCTCGTGCAAGTCGGGTGATTGAGTCCAGGAGGATAACGACATCCTTTTTATGCTCAACAAGCCTCTTGGCCTTCTCAATTACCATCTCAGCAACCTGAACGTGCCTGGTAGCCTGCTCATCAAAGGTAGAGGCGATAACCTCACCCTTTACATTCCTTCTCATATCCGTAACCTCTTCAGGCCGTTCATCGATAAGGAGAACAATAACAAATACTTCAGGATGGTTCGTGGTAATGGCGTTGGCAAGCTGCTGAAGCATAATGGTTTTACCAGTTCTGGGAGGAGATACAATCAATCCTCTCTGGCCTTTTCCGATAGGACAAAAAAGATTTATCATCCTGGTGGCAATATTATCCTCAGCGTTCGTCTCCATATTTATCCTCTCCTCTGGATAGAGAGGAGTGAGACTATCAAAGGGTATTCGAACCTGTGCGTCCGAAGGATCTGCAAAGTTTACCTGTTCAACACGAAGCATGGCAAAGAACCGCTCCCCTTCCTTGGGCGGTCGAATCTGTCCACCAACCGTATCTCCTGTTCTTAAATTAAAGAGCCTGATCTGGGAAGGTGAGATATAAATATCATCGGATCCCGGTAAATAGGAATTAAAGGAAGACCTCAGAAAACCATACCCATCAGGTAGAATTTCAAGAGAACCATAGGCATAAATAACACCGTTATTATTGGTATGAGCCTTTAATACTGCAAATATTATCTCCTGCTTTTTCATGGCAATGAGACTATCCATGGAGAGGTCCAGGCCAGTGGCAAAATCCCGCAATTCCGGCAGATTCATCATGGTGAGTTCATTAATACTCAATTTTTCACGATTTTCATTTCTATCATTTCTTCTGCTTTTGGGAGTAACCTTTCGGCCAGTTCGCATTTTGGTTTTTTTAACAGAGATAACTGCATCAGAACTGGCTGCCTGTGCATCCCGCTCCCCATTATAAGCTGCATTCGCAGCAGCTTTCTCGGCAGATTCCACATCCACCGACCCGATATTCACAGATTTAAGAGATTCTATAGGATCTGTTGCTTCCTTGATCACTTCAATCCTTATTTTTTTCCTCCGGCCCCGTTTTTTAGGAGCATCTGTCTTCTCGGAATTCTCACCCGCATCGGGAGTCTCTTCCACAGGAATATTATCATCGGAGGAACTACTACCCTCTTCTGCAGGAATCAGTGCATCCACTACTGGATTTTCACTCAATTCTTTAATTTCATCTGAATTGGAATCTTCGTTTGATGGGTTATCTGACTTCTTGCTATCATCCTCTTTTACTGAGTCTAAAATAGTTTCTGAAGTTTCAGCTGCAGCGATAGTCACAGCCTCCGGATTTACGGTCTCTTTTTCGTTATCAGTAACAACAGTTGCTGTGCCGTTTTTTTCATCAAAAACAAGCCCCTGCTGCTCTTCTTCCTTTACACTCACTTAAGAGTCCTCCTTAAATCAGCGGAATTTTAACCTGTAAAAAATCCCTGCTTTTCACATTTATGTATATTGATTATTCTGTTTGAAAAAACTGTGTTGAATTAAATTATTTCTGAATAAGAAACAATCTGAAAATAGAACGGATTAGAAAATGCTCGTTTCAAACATTAACACAAGACTCATTAAATATAGTTAGTCAAATTAGCCATGTCAACCCTATATTTCGTATAGAATTAAACCTTTTGGATAGTTCTTTTCAACTTATCCACATCTCCTGCAAAGACATCCAGAGAATCTGGATCCTTTATCATTTCACATTTCCCTTCAAAAATAACACCATCAGCTATTCTTAACCTTGAAGTTTTTACATTTCCAAACACTTCTCCAGAATCAAGCATCTCAAGAGAATCTGTAGCAATAATGTTTCCATGTACGATTCCACCGATCACAAGGGATTTTACCTTAATATCGGCTGAAACCCGGGCTCCCTTTTCAATATATAAAAAACCCGTAGATTCAATTTCTCCCTTGAAATTTCCATCTATTTTCAACGACTCTGTAAACCTCATTATACCGTCAAAAACGGTCTCTGAGCCTAAAGTTGTCCTTGTCCTTTCATATCCTTTTTCATTATCACGTGCCATATCTGGGCCTCACATGCCGGTTATTGAATTGGTGCCTATCTGATTTTAATAAAAAATAGACAAACATTGTAATTAAGTATTTAACAGGAAGATTTAGTAATTCAGCTTTATTTTGTTTTCATAACAAAGACTCCATCCCAATCTTCGGGTGGAGGACTATCAATATAATGCTTACATCGTGCAAAATAAACTTTAGAAGGGCCATCTTCCGGATCAACCTTCAAAGCTTTACCAAAAAACTCTCTGGCTCGCTTAAAATCCATAAGCTTATAACATTTTCGCCCTTCATTGAAAAGTTCAAGAACCTGCTTTTTTTCTTCCGTTATCATTTAAACATCCTCGTTTAAAAAATCCTGACTTCTTTTCCATGCTTCGAAATGCTCATTGAACTTTCCTTCCAATTCTTTTAAGGACAAAGATTCTACAACTTCATCCTGACGAGCACTCTGAAGCGAATCATATTCTCTGGATAAAACACCCAATGATTTCTTGGTAAAATCCATCACCGAAGAGAACTTTTGCGGAAAAACAGTCTCATCACTATCTTTAATTGATTCCAGCTCATTAAGCCTGCTGATCAGATCCTTACCAAAAGCAAGATAAGACTGATTCAAGGTCTCAATAAGTGAAATTCTATCCTGATTACGGGCAACCTGTCTGGAAAGCTCTCGATGGCGGAGAACAGCTCTTATCCTTGCAAGAACTTCCGAAAAATTGAATGGTTTGGTTATATAATCTTCCACACCCAGTTCAAAACCTTCGATTTTATCCTTTACATCATCCATTGCTGAAAACATTATAATAGGAATATCTCTGTAAGCTTTATATTCGCTTCCAGTTTTCAAAAGGCGTGTAACCTTCCAGCCGGAGAGTTTCGGCATAACATTATCTAAAATTATTAAATCAGGATTTGTGGTCTGGACCTTCTCGAGAGCCTCCTCTCCATCTTCGGCTTTCACAACTGTGAAACCCAAATTGGAAAGCATTACCTCAAAGAAATCAAGATTTAAGGGTTCGTCATCTACTATTAGTATCTTCGTTTTATAGTTCATTATCTACTTTAATAATCCTATACATCGGTATTCTTGTCAATATTTTATTTAGCCGTATGACTATCCATGAAACAAATAACCTCATTATCATAAAGTTATTCAAAGAAGGGGTCTTATTACCGTTTAAATTTTCTTTTTCCTTGCCAGGAGAATAATATTTATAATAATCCCAGCGAGAAGCAGTACAATTGCTCCATAAAGAAAAATCATCCCAAAAATCTCGCCCCAAAATGTGTACAGTGTAGTTCTATCATTATAAACGGGGACACTTCCTATCATATACGTTTCGGTGAAGGGCTCTGCATAAGCCGTTATCTGACCGGTAGGTAGAATTGTACAGGTAAGCCCCGAATTTGCCCCCCGAACCAGCGAACGCCTATTCTCAACCGCCCTGAAAACCGCCATAGCCGCATGCTGCATCTCGGCCGAAACAGCTCCGGACCAGGAGTCATTTGTAAGGTTTACGATAACATCCGCTCCCCGCCTGACAAACTCTCTCGACATATCACCAAAAACATCCTCAAAACATATGGGTGTGGATATTTTAACACCCCTTACATCAAAAACCGTATATTCTGTACCATGTTCCCAGAAATGAAAATCCTTGGCAACCATAAGGGAATAAAAATGGGGGAAAATATCTTTATATGGAAAATATTCGGTAAAAGGCACCATATGAATCTTTCGATAGGTACCTTGAATTTCACCATAATCGAAATGAATTACGGCATTATAGTCCACCCGCTGAAGACTTCCCTGATCATCCAATATGGGGTGACCATTACCATCAACAATTGCCTGTCCATCATCATTTCCAAATATGAAGGGAACACTCTGCTCTGAAAGATAATCCGTAAGCCCTTTTACGAGTTGATATCTATCCTGATCGGTTCGGTACCTCGTATGCCAGTCAATTCCCGGAACAACACTGGTTTCCGACCACACAACGGCATCCAAATCCGTAGCTTCCTCGATTGCTTCACTGGAGAGCCTGACAAGTGTATCCACATTGGACTGATAGGCACGAAAGCCCCCCTTCCATGTGTCAGCATTGTGCTGAATAAGGGCAACTTTCCACTGAGGAGTATCGGAATTCCCATCCTTATCAGGAACACCATAATCCAAATTCATGGTTATCACACCAAAAACCAGATTAAGGACGAAAAGACCACAATAAACAATTCCTGGAAGACGATTCTGCTGAAGCCAGGGTTTTAGACCCGAAATTCCCGTCCGTAAACCATTCCCCAGGTATATTGAAGGAAAAACAACAAGGGCTGTTACCCCCCATACACCCGTAATCTCTGCAATCTGAATAAACGGAATAAAGGTATACTGAGAATATCCGAGTATTCCATAAGGATACCCCAAAAAGCCTCTTGTTCTTAAATATTCGTATCCCATCCAGATAAAAAGCTGAACAAGATACCCTTTATTTGGAAAAAGCTTGTCTGCCAGCTTAAGAAGAGGAAAAACCAGTAAAAAATAAAAGGCATATATAGCAGGAACTATAACAACAGCCAGAGGGTGGAAAGTAGTAAGCCAGTAATTGAAAACACCGTAGGCTACCCAGCCGTAAAAAATACCGTATAAACAGGTTTTAAGCCAGCCGCTTCGGTGAATTACAGGAAAAAGTGGAAGAATTGCCACAAAACCGAAAGGGAAAAATCCCCAGTCTGAAATAGCACTTGGAAACGAAAGAGCAAATAAAAATACTGAGATTAATAAAAGCCCGATTTCCTTAAAAGTATTTACAAGGATCTTTCTACCAGAACGAGCTTCAAGAGTATTCTGTACTTGAACCATGATCTATCAGCTCCGAAGAGGCCAGGCGATACTTTTGAGCTCTTTACCAGGTCTGAAAACGGCAACACCATGAGCTTTAACAGGAACAATCTCTCCTGTTTTAGGGTTTCTGGCCTTTTCACGACCTTTCCTGGTGCGAATTTCAAACGTTCCAAAGCCACGAAGTTCTACGATCTTGTCATCATTCAAGGCATTTTTCAGCTCTTCAAACAGGGCATCAATCACCTGATGAATATCTTTACGATTAAAATCCAACTGTTCAGAGATGCATTCAATGATCTCAGCCTTAGTAAATTTTTCTCCTGCCACAACTACCCTTCCGATATTTTATTTTTAATACTTCTCCAGATACAAAAGCCGGAACCATTCCGGCAATGTATCAAAAAAAGATTCCCCGATATAATTCAATTATAGCAGAGGAACCCCCTATCGCAAAAGAATTAATCCTCAGGATAGAGAATTAAGGGGTTTTCAGTCTATGGTGCCCAACATTCTGTGGAGTCTGGACTTTTTTCTTGCAACAGTATTTTTGTGATAGATTTTCTTACCTACGGCACTATCAAGCATACTTACAATCAGTTTAAGCTCTTTTTCTGCAACATCTTTATCTTTAACGCGGATTGCTTCAGAATATTTCTTTATTTCTGTACGAACAGCACTTTTAGCCATCCTGTTTCTCAGTCTGTGAGTTTCATTTTGTCTTTGGCGCTTAGCCGACGAACCTTTAGTTGGCAATTGTATATCCTCCCTAATGGAATAATTACGTTCTTATTGAAATGGAAAATTAACAGATAAATCCTTCCCTGTCAATACTTAATGGATTAGGATATCAAGAAATACCACCACCATATTTGAAGTATTATTAAAAAACCCTCCATCACCTGGAGGGTTTCTATACAGGATAACCTGTTTCTAGCAATTACGATGATGCCTTCAAATTACGATCGAACGTTGCGAATCGCATCGATCAATCTCAATTCTATAAGCCTATCGAAAATCTCTGGGACGTCTTTCCCTTCGATCACACTTCTCACAAACAGCCATGTTTCTCATCTTTCCGCTTGTAAATACGGATTTCATCTTTACTTCGCCTCCGCAGGGGCATTCGTGTTTATGGGCAGCCGAACCAATTCGAGCATTCTTACTTACCTGTGCCATGTAAAACTCCTTATTATACTGCCGATTATACGGCCTTTCGGTTATAAATGATCAGATCCAGATTAATACCTGAATCCATCAAAAACGGCAAGAGCAAAGATATATAATCCTTACAACTTTGTCAAGAATAAGAGGCTTACTACCCCTCTAATTCTCCTTCATCTATATTAACTAACATCCACCGTTCATTCTCTTTGGAATATTTCATCTGATCATGTTTGATTTCAAGCGTTCGTCCCTCATTTGAATTGAGGGTAATTTTCTGGGAGAGAACATTTACATCTCGCACTCGAAATTCTTCCTTTTCCAGCCTGACCCTGGTTCCAACTGAGGGAAGAGTCTTCTTAATTTCATTATAGAAATCATACTCATAGGCAAGGCAACATAGCAACCTTCCGCAGGGACCCGATATTTTCATTGAATTCAGTGAAAGATTCTGTTCCTTCACCATTTTAATAGATACTGATCGAAGCTTATCGGTTATACTATGACAACAGTAAGCCCGGCCACAGACAGCAAGTCCACCAAGGATTCTGGATTCATCACGCACACCGATCTGGCGCAGTTCTATCCGCATCCTGAAAACAGCCACAAGATCCTTAACCAGCTCTCTAAAATCTACCCGTGACTCGGCTGTAAAGAAAAAGAGAACCTTGGGTTCATCAAGGAGGTAGTGAGCCGCGACCAGCTTCATATCCAACCCTCTACCGGCAACTTTTTCCCTGCATATTCGAAGAGCTTCCTCTTCACGACCCTGATTTTCCTTGAATTTTGCCACCTCTTTATCGGTAGCGGCCCTCAATATCTTCTGGGATTCATCACCCTTGGGTTTTGTCTCCACCGGAGAGAGAATCTTTGCCAAATCTCTACCGTATTTACTATTAACAATTACAAAGCTGCCCTGAGGATAAGAATCCTTCTCGCCGCCCAATATCTGAGTTTCACTTGAATTAAGAAGTTTAATTCTATAAAACCCTATCTCCACACTCTGTGGAGCCTTATCTATCTGTTCACTCAAAATATATACTCCTACTGTAGAAGATCCACAAGAAGTCCGTGAATCTCATTAACAGCCTCCAGCATTTCCAGCTGACTCTTCTGATTCTGCATTATCCCTGCTGCTAATTTTTCAAGCTTCTGATCAATCACCTTGATTATGGTGTATTTCTTCTGCTTCTTCATGGGGTTAGCAAACTTTACCCCTTCCTGCTCCACCAATTCAAGCCCCTGCTCAACAACATGATGGATAAACCCCTTCACAGCCTGCTTATATTGAAGAACAGCCGTCATGGTCGGTGAATTTTTTAATTTATCTCCGGCCTGATGTACTTCATCAAGAAGCTCCTCTAATGAAAGATCTTCTATTGATGAAATATTTATCCCTGAAAGCCCCGGTCCTTCAAGAGTTGTTTCAGACATGACAGTCTTGAAACTCTTTTTTGTCTTCTCTTTTTTATCTACCTTTTTCTTAGTCTGCTTGTGAGGGTTAAAATAACCACTCTCAAGAGGTCCTATCGTTTCCACAGTTCCTTGGCTCCCCGCTTTTCTGAAAATATACCACTATCCTCAACCTGCTTGGGAATATTTCTCTTATCGATCCGGCACATTCCGTGCATTATAACACCATCTTCCACGATCAGTCGGGGTGTTGTTACATTTCCGATAAAAAGCCCGGAAGAGAGTATGACGACCTTTTCCGCCGCGACAATATTACCTTTAACAACACCACCGATTACAACACTACCGGCTATTATAGTAGATTCTACTCTCCCCTTCTTTCCAATAAGTACTTTTCCGGGGGTTTTTATAGTTCCCGAAAAATCTCCGTCTATTCTGAGAAGACCACTTAATACAAGATCTCCCTTAAACGATGTACCATCACCCACAAGGGAGTTAATTAATACACCTTGTTCATCAAATTGTTCAGCCATTTTTTATCCTAAAACTGGAAAAGCAGGAATATACCTGCCTCTCTCCGGGTATTTTATTAACCAAAGTAATAATTAAAGAATGTTTCTGGGAATTTTACCGGACTTCGCTGGAAACGTCAAGAAATCTTTCGGGATCAACTACCTGTGTACCGATACGTACTTCAAAGTGGAGATGCGGTCCTGTTGAAAGACCGGAGCTACCCATAAGCCCGAGAACCTGTCCCTGGGTTACAACATCACCCTCTTTTACATCTACACGCTGCAGGTGAGCATATTTTGTTTGAAATCCGTATTTATGTCGGATAAGTATGTAGTTTCCAAAACCGGTAGGGTCATATTTCTGTTCAATAACCTTTCCATTGGCAGCAGCCAATATTGGTTTTCCGTATCCATATCCAATATCAAGTCCCTTATGAAGGTACCATTCGTGGGTAAAGGGATTTTCGGCCGGTCCGAAAAGCGCTGTGATTCGACCATCACCATTCTCAATAGGCCAGTAAGTAGGCATCTCTACGAGGAGTGCCCCCTGGGCAACCAGCACCTCGGAAATCTGCTCAAGTGTTTTTACAGACTCTTCCATGGTTCTTCCAAGTGAGAGAAGGTCACTCAACTCCCGCATAACCCCCTCTTCCTGCTCTTCAACATTGAAGAAAGAGGTAAGGTCTCCCATGACAAGACCATCATTCTGAACCTCATCAGATTCAAGACTAAGATTTTCCATTGTTCGTGTCAGCGAAGCTTCAAAAGACTGGGCTTTCTCACGAATATCTGCAATTTCATCCTGAAGGATATCCAGCTGACTCTGAGTGGACGAAAGATTCTCGGTTTTATCACTCAGCATATTGGTCACACCGGAAAATTGGGTAGTAAAAAGAATAAAACTCCCGAGGATGGCCGTAAGAAGAAATCCCATGAAAACCAGAGCGAATACAGATATTCGGAAATTTAAAACTTTCTTTTCCGAATGAGGTATTAACATTACGGTGAATTTCTGCCGACCAGCATCAAAAAAGGAGGTAAAAAAAGAGGTAATACCTGTCCCTATACGCTTGAAAAATTTCCCTATGCGATAAACAATTTTATTTTCAAACTCTTTGTAGTGGGAAGAAGGTGACACCATACACTCCTAAAGATTATATTCTTATATTATCGGTACTAATCTGCCAAAGATTACCATATATGGGGATGATTTGTCAAATAATTATTGACGACACAAGATGTTCATGATAGTTTATATTATAATTTGAAAGATCTGTAATTCGCCAAAACTTTAAATACTGGAAGAAAAATGAAACTATTTGATACCCACGCCCATATCGGGTTAATTAATGAAGATCCGATCGAACAGCTTATACTCTCGCGAGAGGCAAAGCAGTCTGGAGTGGAATATATTATCTCTATTTGTAATAACCTTCAGGACTTTTTCACTGTCTATGAAAATTTGTCAACAGCTAAGAATGTATACCACAGTATCGGAGTATCACCTTCTGAGGTAGCCAACCCGGGCAGAGACTGGGAAAGACAGATTGAAGAAGGGGTCAGGCTGGACAAGGTCGTCGCCATAGGTGAAATCGGTCTTGATTATTTCAGGAAGTTCGGAAACAGAGATGCTCAGGTTGAGCTATTCATCCGGCAGCTGGAAATGGCTGATAAACTTGATTTTCCCGTTATTATTCATAATCGGGATGCCGGAAATGATGTCCTGGAAATCCTTAGAGAGAAACTTCCCCGAAAGGGAGGAATTCTTCACTGTTATTCCGAAGACTGGGAGTATGCCAGAAATGCTCTGGAATTAAACCTCTATATCTCCTTTGCGGGAAACGTTACCTATAGAAATGCCAGAAACCTCCATGAAACGGCAAAAAACATGCCTTTGGATAGAATTCTAATTGAATCTGAAAGTCCCTTCATGGTTCCTTCCGCATACAGGGGGAAAAGAAACAAACCTTCCTACCTTAAAGCCACAGCGGATTTCATCGTTGAACTCCGTGATGAACCTGAAGAAGAGGTTCGACAGGCTCTGCTGGATAACCCTCTAAGGTTCTTCGGCATTTAATTATCCTTAAGACTGGGAATTAAAATGTCATCGTTCTATCATGAAATCAATCTGCCCGGTATAAGTATACCGGGCAATATTTTTCTTGCCCCCCTTGCCGGCTTTACAGATAGGGCCTTCAGAGATATCTGTATCAAATATGGAGCAGATTTCACCTATACAGAGATGGTCTCCTGTGAAGGGATTATTCGTGGAAATAAAAAAACCACAGATCTCATGAAGCGGGGGCGTCAGGAAAAAATTCTGGCAATTCAGCTGTTTACAGGTGAACCCTCTTCTGCGGCGGCTTCGATCCGGAGTTTGAAAGGGTATAAACCGGACATGATAGACCTGAACTGCGGCTGCCCTGTGCCAAAGGTTACAAAAGCAGGAGCAGGCTCTGCTCTGATGAATACTCCTGAAAAACTTCGCGATATCATTAAAGCCATGAAGGATGAACTTAAAAATGAGGGAATGGATATTCCCGTTACAGTAAAAATCCGCTCAGGCTGGGATAGCACCTCTCTCAACTGGAGAGAGGTTGCCCTCAGAGCTGTCGAAGGCGGAGCATCCATGATAACTGTCCACCCGAGAACCCGAAAACAGGGGTATTCCGGCAAAGCTGACTGGGAAGTGATAAAAGACCTTAAAGAGTTGATGGAAATACCGGTAATTGGTTCGGGGGATCTATTCACCCCGGAATCGATCAAATCCATGATGGTAGAAACAGGCTGTGATGGTGTTATGGCCGCCAGGGGGGCTTTAGGGAATCCTTTTCTGTTTAAGTATGGACGTAAATATCTCGAAGAGGGCGAGCGCTTCCATGAAACTGATGAGACGTCAGACAACAAGGGGATGAGTGATAATATTAATCTGAACAACAATATTAGCTCAGGTTTATTCGCCCCTACTCCTGAAGAAAAACTTGAGGCGGCAAAAGAGCATATAGAACTGGCTGGCGAATATTTCGGCCCCGAACAGGCCTGCAGGGAACTGAAGAAACACCTCTGTGCCTACACTAAGGGAATTCCCGGCGGGGCGGCATTAAGAAACCGACTCGTACATGTTCAGGATATTGAAGCATACATCCCTATGATTGACAGTTTTCTCCAGAACCCTGCAGATTTTACCCGGCGTGATGACAAATAGGTTGTAACTCACGATTCCCCCTCCTTTAATGTTATAGAGACCAAACCTTAATCCTTATAAGTCTTGACCAAATCGCAGAGATATAGATAATTCTCTTGTGAATAATCAACAAAAATCATTAATCCACCACTGCGGGGTCGTAGGAATCTTTTCGGAAGGGAAAAGTAATATCCCGGAAAAGCTTTTTTACAGCCTCTTCTCCCTCCAGCATCGAGGACAGGAGAGCGCCGGTATAGCCTACGACAGAGACGGCAGCCTGGTAACGTATAAGGATCTTGGTATGGTCTCCGATGTTCTTTCCAGATATCTGGATATGAATAGAATGTCCCACCTGGGAATCGGCCATGTAAGATACTCAACCCATGGCGGAAACAGGCTGGAAAATGCCCAGCCAATTCATGTGACCTGTAACAGGGGCGATATTGCCCTGGCCCACAATGGAAACATCTCCAATGCGGAAGAATTGAAGGAAAAACTGACCCATGAGGGGACTATCTTTCAGACAACCTCCGACACGGAACTAATCCTCCATCTTTTGGCCCGCTCCAGGCAGGAGGTCTTCCAGGAAGCCCTTCTGGAGACACTTCGGAAGCTTGAAGGCGCCTACTCCATGGTCATGGCTCATGAGGATACCCTTATCGCCATGCGGGACCCCCACGGATTCCGCCCCCTTTACATCGGCAGAAAAGGCTCAACCACGGCGATAGCATCCGAAAGCTGCGCCCTGGAAATCCTCGATATAACAGACTACAGGATGGTAAAACCCGGAGAGCTCATAATTGTTGATAAAAGGGGACTCCGCTCCACTATAATCAGGGAGGAGAAGCGTAAAGGACAATGTATCTTCGAGCTGATATACTTTGCCCGGCCTGACTCCATGATTTTTGATGAGTCGGTGTACCAGGCAAGAAAGAAGATGGGAGCAGCCCTTGCTGCCGAGGATAAGGATATCATTGCCGCAAAGAACCCCGATGACTGTATTGTCGTTCCGGTCCCCACCTCGGGAAATACGGCAGCCCTGGGGTATGCCCATGCTTCCGGCCTGCCATACGAGCAGGGTTTGACACGAAACCACTATACAGGGCGTTCCTTCATTATGCCGACCACAGCCCAGAGAGAGCTTGTTGTAAAAATGAAGCTTCATCCTGTTCGAGAGGTTATAAAGGATAAATGTATTTTCCTCGTGGACGACTCCCTTGTTCGAGGGACGACCAGTAAAATATTAGTCTCCCTCCTAAAGGAGGCAGGAGCCAAAGAGATTCATCTAAGACTTTCCGCTCCGGAAATAAAAAATCCATGCTTTTTCGGGATCGATGTCCCGACGAGCAGTGAACTTATATCAAATACCCTCAGTCCCGAGGAAATTGCGCAGACAATTGGAGCCGATTCGGTAAGATTTATTCCTATCGAAAAACTTAAAGAGTGTGTGTCCGAACCTGACTCCTACTGTGTAGGATGTTTTAACGGAGAGTACCCCTTCCCGATTAAGTAATACGGAAAAGGAATGCAAATTAAGGAGATAAGATGAGTATTGAATCATACGCCCAGGCGGGAGTAGATATTGAAAAGGGAGATCGATTCGCAAAATTTATAGGCGGAATCAATTCAAAGGCAGTCTCCTCCGGAATAGGAGGGTTTGCCGGTGGTGTTCCCCTGAATCTTAAGGGTTTTGAAGAGCCTATCCTCCTCTCCGCTACCGACGGTGTTGGAACCAAACTCATGGTTGCCCAGAAACTGGGGAAATTCGATACCCTTGGTATCGATCTTGTGGCAATGAGTGCCAATGACCTGATTGTCTGTGGAGCCATGCCCATGGTCTTCCTCGATTACATAGGCTGTGGAAAACTGAACGAAAACATTCTGCAGGAGGTTGTAAAAGGAGTCGTCATCGGATGTGAACAGGCTGAATGTACCCTGGCAGGTGGAGAAACCGCCGAAATGCCCGATATGTACAAGGGTGATGATTTCGATCTGGCAGGTTTTTGTGTAGGAGTTGTAGACAGGCCGAAAATGCTTCCTAAAAAAGAGAGCATTAAAGCTGGTGATATAATTATAGGTGTCGCATCCACGGGCATCCATTCAAACGGACTCTCCCTGGCCAGAAAAATCATTCCGGAGAATGAAACATCCCTCATGGAGGCTCTCCTTACACCTACCAAAATATATGTGCCCGAACTGAAGGCCTTACTGGCCACAGAAAAACTCAAAGCGGTCGCTCACATTACCGGTGGCGGCCTTACGGGGAACTTTGTAAGGGTTCTGCCCCCCGGATTAGTCCCTGCTTTTAACAACAGCTGGGCTGTTCCTTCGATTTTCAGTGAAATCCAGGATAGAGGTAAAATTGCAGCATCTGAGATGGAAAAAGTATTCAATATGGGAATAGGGCTTGCCATGGCAGCCGCACCTGACGATCTTCCTCTGCTTGAAGAGGCATCAAAAAAGGCTGGATTTGATATTTTAACAATTGGAGAGGTTGTTCTTGGCTAGGGCTGTTATCCTCGCTTCGGGGAGTGGATCGAATTTCCAGGCCCTCGCCGAAGCGATAGAAGGAACGAAACACTCTTTAACGGCTCTGATCTGCGATCGTAAAGGGGCTGGTTGTTTTGAAAGGGCTGAAAAATTGAATATTTCAGCCAGATATATCAATTATGCAGAAAAAAAACGGGAAGCCGTTGAACAGGAGCTCCTGGACATTGTTAATAGTACCGGTTGCGATATAATTTTCCTTGCAGGATTCATGAGACTGATTACCCCTTTTTTCCTGGATAATTTTGCAGGCCCGGTAATCAATATTCATCCATCCCTCCTGCCTAAATACCCGGGTACCCATGGAATTGAAGAAAGTTATGGTTCAGGGGATTTGGAGCTTGGTATAACAATTCACAAGGTTGATTACGGGATGGATACGGGACCGGTTATCTGTCAGCGCTCATTTATCCGGTCAGGCAGAGAATCTTTGGAAGAAATTGAGGTAAAAATCCATGAGCTTGAACACTTGTGGTACCCAAAAACGGCCATCGAACTGCTTGATAAATCTGAAATAAACAGTGAAGTCAAACAGTAGAATTTCTTTTTTATTTCCTGTATTATGGCCCAAGCTTCGATAAGAGAAAGAGACCAGTCATTATTCGGGGAAGCAGATAATGCTAATTAAATTCAATCAGAACTGACGAACTCAATAATTATCCATTATTTTGCGAAACAGCTAAGGAGGCAGCTTTGAAAGTACTTGTATTGGGGTCTGGAGCACGGGAACATTCTGTTACCTGGAAATACGCTAACAGCAAGCGAATCTCCGGATTATATATTGCACCAGGAAACTGCGGAACAGGAGAACTTGGTACCAATTTACCCGATGTTAATCCTGAAAATATAGATTCTGTACTCGCTGCATGCGAAGAATATGGTATAAACCAGGTCTTTGTGGGCTCAGAGGCCCCCCTGGCCCTGGGAATTGTAGATGGACTCAAAGAGAAGGGAATTCCCGTATTTGGTCCTCATAAAGCGGCTGCCAGGTTGGAATCGAGTAAAACCTTCTCCAAAAATTTCATGGAGAAGTATTCTATCCCGACAGCCAGAGCAAAAGAATTTTCCGATAAGGATGCATTCTGTAAATATATCGATGAGATAGATTTCAGGGTTGTTATCAAAAAAAATGGCCTTGCAGCCGGCAAAGGTGTACTGGAATCGGAAGATAAGGAAGAGATAAAGGCATTTGGAACCAAGGTTCTGGAAGACGATACCCTTCTGGTCGAGGAGTTTCTTACAGGATTCGAAGTATCTATCTTTGCCCTTACCGATGGATTGGATTATGTCCTTCTCCCCACATGTGCAGATTTCAAGAAAGCCGGTGAAAATGATAAAGGCCTGAATACAGGCGGCATGGGCGCTATCTGCCCCGTCCCCATTATTGGTTCTGCCCTCATGGAAGAGATAAAAAAGACAATCGTTGTTCCTACTTTTGACGGCATGACTGCTGAAAACTTAGGGTATCAGGGGATCCTGTATTTTGGTCTAATGATTACGGAAAAAGGTCCTTATCTCCTGGAATATAATACACGTTTTGGAGATCCTGAGACTCAGGTGCTTCTTCCCCTCATCGAATCCGATTTCGGGAATCTGATCGAAGCGATCCTGAACCAGAAATTAGGAGCTTTTCCTCTGCGAATTTCCCATAAATCAGCATTAGGTGTCGTAGTCGCAGCTGAAGGTTACCCAGGAGATTATGAAAAGGGGCTGAAGGTGAAACCCATCCCCGTCTTCCCTGAAGACAGCAACCTTGTTTTCCACGCCTCCACGGTAACCAACGAAAATAGAGATGTACTGACCAGTGGCGGCAGATGTTTTACAGTTGTCGGTCTGGGGCAGAATATTTTAAATGCCAGAACCAGGGCCTATGAGGCTGTGGCAAGAGTTAATTTTTCCGGAAGCTGGTTTCGATCGGACATTGGGAAAAAATATTTCAACGATTGATAAGTAAGGAGCCTTATAATATGAAAGATCTTCTGTTTATTATCGGTTCGGAATCCGACAGGGATAAAATCGAACCTGCAATTGAACTAATGAATGAAAAAGGGTTATCTGGAGAACTGGTCGTTTATTCTGCCCATAGAAATCTACCGGAGCTTACATCCTATCTTGAAGAAAACGAGAAAAACTTCAGGGTCATAATTACGGCGGCTGGATTGTCTGCCGCCCTTCCAGGTGTTGTCGCCGCTATGGTTAAAAAGCCTGTGATTGGAATTCCTCTTATTGCGGGTCCCCTGTCAGGAATAGACGCACTCTTATCCATTCTTCAGCTCCCCAAGGGAATTCCTGTGGCAACTATGGGGATTGGAAAGCAGGGGGTTTTGAATTCGGTGCATTTAGCAGAAAGAATCATTAAGAATTAGTTCTATACATTTGTATTATTGAAATAAAAAAAGGCTCACAACCCTGATAAGGTTTGAGCCTTTTCTTATGTTCAGTTATTTTTACTTTGAGAAGACCGCATTTCAGTTCTGAAAGAGGATTATTTCCCTAATGTTTGCCGTCGTGATTCATATAAAAGGATACCTGTGGCAACCGATACATTGAGCGAATCGATATGCCCACCAGTCGGGATAGAAACAAAACCATCACAGCCTTCCGCGACGAGCCGCCGGAGCCCCTTCCCTTCACTTCCCATGATGAGAGCTGTCTTCCCTTTCAGGTTTACCTTATCCACCCTTTCACCATCCATCATGGCGCCATAAATCCAGAAGCCCTCATTTTTAAGGGCAGCCATAGCCCTGGCGAGATTTGTCACCGAGACCAGGGGAACCCAGGAGGCTGCACCAGCAGAAACATTTCTAACCGTTGCATTACTCCCCACACTGCCCCGCTCGGGGATGACAACAAGATCCACGTCAAAAAGATCGGCAGATCTCAGAATAGCCCCAAGATTTTGAGGATCGGTTACACCGTCCAAAAGGAGAACCAGTAGGTTATCCTCCTCGGGGAGCTCTGCCAGAAAATCTTCAAGGCATGTGTACTTGTCCGCTTTAGAGAGGTTTCCAGGCGAATCAGCAGTGGAAAGACCATCAGGCCCCCCTTTTTTACTCCCCCCCCTGCCTGAAGCCACAAAGAGAAGTCCCCTGTGATTTTCACTGCCGGCAATCTTGTCCAACGCAGCTTTACCGGCCTTTCGTGTGGGAATTTTATGCTCTTTAGCAAGTTCAATAATAGAATCTATCCGTTGACTCCTTCTCGAATAGAGAAGCTCACCCTGCCCTTCTCCTGAAGCAAGAAGCTCTTCAACAGCGTGATATCCCGAAAGCCATTTTTCACCTGACATATATTAATTCTCTCCAAAACTCTTTTTAAGGTCGACAAGGCCATCAAAGTCCGTATCTCGCTCATATCCGGTAACGTAAACCCCCTCCGAAAGGGTAACCCAAACATCAACATCACCATCAAAATTAGTATCAATTTCACGATTAGCCAGGACCTCTTTGCGATAATAATAATAATCATCAAAATTTCCATCATTATTAAAATCCATAGCTTCGTATACCTTATACCCCTGTTCATCATGTTCTATCAGATAATCTATAGAGCCATCACCCTTGGTATCCATATAAATTGCTAATCCACCGCTCTCGCTTAAGGTTTCCCATCTATCAGGAGTACCATCAAAATCATCATCAAGGGCTTCTGCACCTACTGGAGGCTCAACAGCTGAAAGGGGTAACATAAAAATTAAAAGAAACATAAAAGCAACGATAAAACTACGCACTAATTTTCACCTTTTTTGAGAGAATCCCTCTCTGCAATAAGTTTGTTTAGCTGACTTACAAGATCTGCCATGGTATCCTTTTTTCGGGTAATAATCTGTACACCCGACTCACCAGAGAGAACTCGATCGAGATCCTTTCTAATGCGGTATAACGGGCCGGCTATACGATGTGTTAAAAAAAGACCTATAACGCTAATGACTATAAGTATTATCAAATTGTTCACAAGGAGTGCCGGAACGATCATCTCCCACCGCTTTACTCCCGGAATTATCCGTGTAGCGGCAACTTCCTGAATCTCAATCTCACCATCCACCACAACCTCACGTTTTTCAACAACTTGACGGTGAATAGTAATATACTCTTTAAACAGGTTTTCCCCCGATGTTCCGGAAAACCAATAGAAACCGGCACTTAAGGCCGAAAAAATTAATATGGCAATGAAAACGGAGAGGATAAAACCTCCGACAATGACAAACTGAAATTTCCGGTCTACCAGAACACGCTTTCGCTTTATTGAGTTCAAACTCATACCTCGTTTATTCATATAAGAGACCCGGCAGGATCCCTTTTATATATATCGGACACAAAAACACCCCTCTTAAGTTAAGAAGGGTGTCCTGCTGCTGTAAAATGTTTCAGCTACACTTTATAGTGTATATTTTATAGGTAAAAACTAACCTCTTGAAAGATCAGAAAGGGAGATCAATTCAGGATTGGTCTCCTCCCCATTTACCGCAGCAAACTCCTTTAAGAGTTCCTTAGCCTTTGACGACATCCTTGCTGGAACCTGAACAATGATCTTAATATAAAGATCTCCTCTTTTTCCAGGATTATTCAGGACAGGTGCTCCCTCATTTTTAAGCCTCAGAATCTTATTATTCTGAGTACCAGAGGGAATCTTCACTTTAATCTTTTTCTCTTCCAGATTCTCTATAAAAACCTCGCCACCCAGGGCTGCCTGGGAGATGGAAATGGGAAGGGCGCAGTAGATATCAGCACCATCCCGCTCAAAATGGCTATGAGGCTGAACATCAAAGTAAACAAAAAGATCTCCCTTAGGCCCACCGTTGGGACCGGCATCACCCTGACCGGGGATAGAAATCCTTCTCCCCGATTCAATACCAGCTGGAATAGTAATTTTAATCTTTTGTTTCTTCTTATCGAGACCCTTTCCGGCACAAGCACGACAAGGATTCTCTATAACCGAACCATCACCGCCACAAGTAGAACAGGGGGATGCGATCGAGAAAAACCCGGAACTCCGCCTTACCTGACCGGCACCACCACAAGTTGGACACGTCTGCTTCTGACTACCGGATTCAGCTCCGGTTCCACCACATTGGGAACAATGGACCTTATGTGAATAAGAAATATCTTTCTTTGTACCGAATACAGCTTCCTTAAAAGTGACATCAAGGTTGAATCTCAAATCCGCACCACGCTGAACGGAATTACCACCGCCAGTACGCCGCCCACCCCTGGTGGATCCACCTCCGAAAAAGGATTCGAAAATCCCGCCCATATCTCCAAATATATCTTCAAAATCACGATATACAGTAGAATAATCGTGGCCGCCTCCGGCTGCCCCGTCTACACCTGCGAATCCGAACTGATCATAGGAAGAACGTTTCTTTTCATCACTGAGAACTTCATAGGCTTCAGTCGCAGCCTTAAATTTTTCCTCGGCAGCCTTATTGCCTTCATTTTTATCAGGATGAAACTGAATCGCCTGCTTACGATAGGCTTTTTTTATCTCATCCTTAGTCGCTGTTTTCTCTACACCGAGAACTTCGTAGTAATCCCTCTTTGCCAATGGTTCCAATACCTTCTTATTAATCTTAATAACCGGCCTGAATCATGCCAATCATGATCCAGCCGGTTGATATAATATACAGTAATTTAAACTTCTATGTTAGTTCTTTTCATCGTCATCAACGACTTCATAATCAACATCTTCAACACTTCCACTCTGAGATTCTGAACCTGCTGCATCCGCACCCGGTGCTCCCCCCATATCGGGTCCGGCACCATCGGCACCCGGCTGAGCACCTGCCCCCTTGTACATCTCCTCAGCAAGTTTATAGGAAGCCTGTTTAAGCTCTTCAACTTTTGCCTTGATAGTTTCTATATCCCCATCTTTCTGTGCACTTTTAAGAGTTTCAAGAGCTTCGGCAACTTTGGCCTTCTCTTCATCAGAAACCTTATCACCGTATTCGGTCATGGCTTTTTCGGTGGAATATACAAGATTTTCGGCTTCGTTCATCACCTCAATCTTCTCACGCTCCTTCCGGTCATCCTCTGCATGAATCTCAGCATCCTTAACCATATTTTCGATCTCGTCATCTGAAAGTCCTGATGAGGACTCGATCCGGATCTTCTGTTCCTTTCCGGTTCCAAGATCCTTAGCCGAAACATGAACAATTCCATTGGCATCAATATCGAAAGTTACCTCAATCTGAGGTACACCACGGGGAGCCGAAGGAATACCGATAAGATCAAACTTACCAAGTGTTCTGTTCTGAGAGGCCATCTCTCTTTCACCCTGAAGGACGTGAATGGAAACGGCAGTCTGTCCATCGGCAGCTGTAGAAAATATCTGACTCTTCCTTGTAGGGATAGTTGTATTTCTTTCGATAAGTCTGGTTGACACGCCACCGAGGGTCTCAATTCCTAATGAAAGGGGAGTTACATCAAGAAGAAGAACATCCTTAACATCGCCACCAAGGATACCACCCTGAATGGCGGCACCCATAGCCACAACTTCATCGGGGTTTACACTCTTGTTGGCATCCTTGCCGAAAAGGCCCTTCACAGCTGCCTGTACGGCGGGAATTCGTGTAGAACCACCGACGAGGATAACTTCATCAATATCGGCAGCACTGAGGCCTGCATCTTTAAGGGCTTTAATACAAGGATCTTTCGTTCCCTCTACCAGGTGAGCTATCATCTGCTCAAATTTTGCTCTGGAAAGAGAGTATTGAAGATGCTTAGGCCCTGAAGCATCGGCCGTGACAAAGGGTAGATTGATCTCTGTGGACTGAGTAGAGGAAAGCTCTATCTTAGCCTTCTCAGCCGCCTCCTTGAGCCTCTGAAGGGCCATCTTGTCCTTACCAAGGTCAATACTATAATCTTTATTAAAACTCTCAATCATCCAGTTGATGATAACCTGATCAAAGTTATCACCACCAAGATGGGTATCACCATTGGTTGACTTCACTTCAAAGACACCGTCGCCCAATTCCAGAATGGAAACATCAAAAGTACCACCACCGAGGTCATAGACTACGATCTTTTCTTCTTTCTGGTCTTTTCCAAAACCATAAGCCAGGGAGGCAGCAGTCGGCTCATTTACAATTCTTTTAACATCAAGCCCCGCAATTTTACCGGCATCTTTAGTTGCCTGTCTCTGAGCATCGTTAAAGTAAGCAGGAACAGTAATAACAGCTTCGGTTACTTCTTCTCCCAGGTAATCCTCGGCGGTTTTTTTCATCTTTTGTAAAATTGCTGCAGAAATCTCGGGAGGAGAAAACTCTTTATCGTCAATTTTTACCCGAATATCTTTGCCAGCACCGGCAACTGTATTATAAGGCACCATCTTTACTTCATCGGGAACTTCTGAGAAATTCCTTCCCATGAATCTTTTTATTGAATATATGGTGTTTTCCGGGTTTGTTACTATCTGGTTTTTAGCTGGTTGACCAACCAGTCTCTCACCTTTTGCAGTAAAACCCACGATTGAAGGTGTAGTTCTTTGTCCTTCAGAGTTCTGAATTACAACAGGCTCTCCGCCTTCCATGACAGCAACGCATGAGTTTGTGGTTCCAAGATCAATTCCAATAATCCTTCCCATTTTATTTTCTCCTCTATCTAAGCTTCAGGTTCTTCCGAAGCGTCTTTAATGTTTTCTGGATTTTTAGCAGGGCTTGCTACTTTCACTTTAGAGTGCCGAAGGACCCTTTCATGAAGCATAAACCCCTTCAAATAATCTTCAATGACAGTCTGAACGTCATAATCTTCTGATTCTTCCATGGCAAGAGCCTCATGCCTATCAGGATTAAACTCTTCACCTACACTTTCGAATCTCTTAAGCCCATATTTTCTTTCAAGCATACTCGTAAGCTGTTTCTCAATAAGCTCAACCCCTGAATGAAGGGATTTAAAATCATTGGACTGATCAGCAGATTGGAGGGCACGCTCAAAATCATCGATAGTTCCTACAATATCCTGTAAAAGATTGGAGTTCGCATATTTTATTGCTTCCTCTTTCTCCCGGAACATTCTCTTTCGGAAATTGTCAAAATCGGCCTGTTTTCTAAGCAGCTGATCCTTCAGATCGGCATTAGACTCTTCAAGTTCTACAATCTTGTCTTCCATTTCCTTGTTTTTGTCGTTTTTTTTCTTTTTACGACTGGACTTTCCTTCTTTCTCAACTTCTACATTTTCATCAATCTGGTGCATTTCTGCCCCCTCTTCTACAGCTATGCTGTCTTCGAGAGGTATCTCGTCAATCGACATGTTCAAACCTATCCTTAAAATATCTTCGATATTCCGAAGTAGTATGCATAAATTCAAACAGGACTGACATTTAGACAGTCCTGATGAAGATAAGATAATAAAGAGACCAGCAGGTAGTCAAGTTTTTTGAGTATTAAATTATCGCTTTATTTCGGCATCCTCTATTTTTTTAATTCGAGGATCAATTCTACCTCTCCACGGCTTAACTGTGTAGCTCTGGCAATCTCTTCGGAAGACCATCCCTGTCGTGCCAGCTTTGTGACAACATCCCGTGAGCCCATAGGAGCTTTCTTTCCGGCAGATCTACTATCCTCTTTTAAAATGGTTCCAAGCAGCTGGACCTGCTCCTCTGTCCTCTTGTTTATCTCTTCCAGACGTGTTTCTGTTCCTGCCAGCCACTCCCGGGCCTTCTGCATATGTTCCATTCGCCCTTCAACCTCAGTCAGAACTCTATCAAGATCCTGCAGTTGAGATACGGCGGCGGCAGTTCTTTTCCGTTCACTGGCTATAAGCTTTATCTGACCGGTTATCTCTGCAACCTGAGGAGCAATCCCTCGAAGCTCACCCTCAACGGAGCGCATGGCGTCTTCAAGATCCCGAACCTTCTGAAAATTTTCATCGACATTATCCGCGGTGGTATCCAGCAGATTACGTTTCTTCTCAAGCCGCTCATATTTCTGAGAAACATCATTTTCAAGTTCTTCAAGATTTCGGATACGTATCTGAACTTCCTGAAGGGCGTCATGACTTGATGTAACCTGATCTAATTTCAGATCGATAGACTGGGAGAGGTTGATCAACTTCTTAAAATCCCCTTCCATCTCTTCAATTCTGCGTTTTTCAGTAAGAAAACGGGCGAGTTTCGATGAAACTTCATCATTCATCTTTTTAATATTAATAAATTTTTTCTCGGCCTCTTTCACTTCCCGACTCTGAACGGTTATACGAGCCAGCTCACCCTTCATATCCTCTATATTTTCCTGAAGGGCCATCTTCATGGAATCGGCCCGGTCAAAGACTTTAGTCTGAGAGATGAAATTCTTCATCTTCTTATCAATCTCAAGGAGGGAGACATTCAGTGAATTCGACTCTTCTTCGATTTTTCCAAACAGACGCTGCTGAACACTTTCAACCTTCTCCTTCATTTCCGCAGCAGAATTTCTGAAATCCTTCATCCTTGTGTCAATTTCTATCTCAAGATCCTTGCTTCGCTTCTGAAGATCCAGAAAGAAGGCATCAAAATCGTTTCTCTGATCGGCAAAATCTTTATTGATATTGTTCACAGTCTCGGATGCCTCGGATTTAAGGTTGGCGAACTTTTCAGAAAACTGAACTTCGAACTCATTCATATCCTGACTATTGCGGGTCTGCCAGATAGTAACCTCGGATTTAGCCGATTCCATACCTGTATTGAGTTCCCGAAATTCAATTTCCATTCGGTCTTCCTGATCCTTCAGGGAGAGCTCCCAGTCACGTTCCCACTTATTCATAAGAGCCTCAATGGAGGTTCTGTGATCCGTAAAAACCTTATCTATCTCTACCCGTGTATTCTTTCTCGTATCTTCGATCTCATTCTTTATATTCTCTTCAAGGCCAACCATGGAACGCTCAGAAAGGCCGATTCGCTCATTAATCCTCTCCTGATAATTGGTGACCTGCTCTTCATACTTCTCATACTGACTAAAGGTTTTGGTCTGGAGCTGGGAAATTCTCTCTTTAAGCTGTTCAGCAAGTTCCCTTGCCATGGTTTCCCGCAGGTTCATCGCATCGTCGGACATATTTTCAAGATCTGTATTTATACCACTCTGCCATTCGGAAAACTGTGTTCTGATATTCTCTTCCCGTTCCTTGAGATTAAGAAAAAAGTCATCCTCAAAAACCTGAAGCTTTTCAGAAACGTTATCGTAAGCCCTGGATTTCAGGGTATCAAGCTCTTTCTCCAGAGAACCCATGGACTCCTTCATATTCTCAGTCCGCTTCCTCACCTCATCATTTTCCGAAGTTATATGGGCCATAATCTCACTTTTTCCGGCAACAAAGTCGGTATCTACGCCGGAAATTATATCGGCTATAGAGGCCCGGAGGTTATCATCGATGAGCTTAACCTCATTTCCGACCTCTTCGATCCTGGAAAGACGATAGTTGATCTCATCTTCGTAACCAGCTACCTGTTCTTCGAGAACAGTCAGAGACCCAATAACCCGCTCTTCTATGTCCCTGGTGGATGCCGAAGATTCGGATTTTATGGATTCCATCTCACTAACAGTCCGCTCGGCCAGCTCATTGTACTCGCTGGCAGAACGTATAGAAAGCTCCTCAAGGGTCTTAGTTGTACTTACAATAAGCTCTTCCAGTTCCACTCTTCTTTCAGCTTGAGTTTGCCCCACCGTTCCATCAAGATGCTCAAGTTTCTCCGTAATCTCGTTAGAATAATTGGAAAATTTCAGATCAAAGGCGTCAACCTGGTCTTCCAGCCTCTTACCAAGTTCATTCTGCCACATGGTAACACTGGAACGGGCCTCCTCCATAGCTATATTCAAATCCTGGATAGCATGGCTATTCCGTGCCTCTTCCTGGCTAAGGAGGGTACTCATATCCTTTTCCAATCCGGCGGCCTGATTCTTTATATAGATCTTCAGTTCTGTGAAAACTTCATCTTCAAGGGTCATCCCACGTTCTGATGCCGCCGTCAGGGCAGACTTATAGGCTGTTTCAACATCACCAGCCCGAAGTTTAAAATCTTCCAATTTTGAATTGAGTGAACTTTCAAGGGATTCTACCCTGGATTCGGATTCATCCTTGAGGTCATCAAATTTACGTTTTAACCTGTTCCCGATCTCTTCTTCCTGTTTAACCCATTCATCCTGACTCTGCTCAATCTTATAAGTAAAGCTTTCAATTGCATCTGAAGAGTTTGAAATCTCATCTTTAAGCTGCTCAACCTGTCCGGCAACCTCCCGAAACACTTCCCCCCGCAAAGATTCAAGTTCACGGCTGTTTACCTGGTTGAACTTATCAGTAAGAGCTGGAATTGCTTTTTCCATGGAATCAATCCTAAGCTGAACATCTTTAAGACGTTTCCCGGTTTTATCCACATACTCAGACTCCTCCTGGAGTCTTTTCATACTCTCATCTACTTTACCTGTGAGGGCAATAAGATTGTTTATGGAAGCATCATATCCATCAATCCGATGGGATATCTTCTGTATCCCTTCGCCCCTCTCGTTCAACCCCACTTCGGCAGCTGAAATTCTTTTCAGGATTTCACGTCCGGTTTTCTGATGAACCTCAAGCTCAACAGCCAGATTCTTTACATCCACCGTTTTGGTATCTATAAACTTATCCAGCTCTTCAGTTATCTTATCAGAATATCTGCGGATCTTTTCAAGGGATCGATTATTCCGATCCAATTGCCGATATATGGCGAGTATGAGTATTACGATTACAAGCGTAATTATATTTCCAATAGTGAAGACCATTGTCACCCCTCCCAGGTTTCCAAGGCTCAAAGAGTATTTTTCTTTGGGGGTATCCTCTTATAAGATAAAAAGATATACCCTATCCTAACCCCTCTATTTTTACCCAGTATGGAGATCTTGTCAATTATATTCTATGGATCGTTTTTAAAACCCGAATGTTAATATTAACTGTCACCCTATGAGAAGATAAAAAAAGAGCCCCATGAATCTCTGTTACTATGTT
>JAEINK010000116.1 GCA_016342585.1 Spirochaetales bacterium | reverse complement strand
CTAATTTTGGTCTTTTTCATTGGCGGGGTGGGTGAAAAGCCACGAGCAGTTTTACTATAAACCTTAATGTGCAAAACGATAAGATCAAAGATAAACATGAAAGTCCGAACCGATACCAATAAAACTGCCTAGAACAAATTCCGAAGGAATTTGTTCCGGGTTCAGAATCCCGTCATATTAGTTAAGGGTAACTCATAACTATAGCGCTGAGATAAATTGACCCCTTTGTGCTGAGGTAAACTGATCCGTTGGTTCACAAAAAGAACTCTGGATTCATGAGTATTTTTTTCAATTTTATTGAATGTTTTTTTTCGTTAGAAGGGATCAGGGATATAATTATTTTTATAGTTATACACTAATTTACGTATCTGTTCATACAAATCCTGAGGTGAAAAAGTATAGGGAGTTGGCTCTCTCCCATACTCGGTAAGGATGATAGCCTCTAATTCATGATTTATGGTCATTCTGGCTTGTTTCCGTAGGTTTTGTATATATGCTCGTGTTGCAACCAAGGGTAAGTTCTCCTTAGGCCGAGGATAGAGATGATCTGGTGTGGGCGCAGCCTCTCTGTGTAGGTGCCTTTACTCTACTTTGTTTAGTCTGGGTCGTAAACTGATACAATTTTTCATATTGATAACGTGGCTGTTCTCTGTCAAACGATCGATCAAAGCTGCGGTGAGTTGCGTATTCTGTAAAAACGAAGTCCACTGTTGAAAACCAAGATTAGAGGTAATTATGGTCGTCTTGTTTTTGTGTCTTTTGTGCATCAGGGTAAAAAACAGACCTACCTGTACCGGCTCGATTTCAAGATAACCGATCTCATCGATGAGCAGGCAATCATAGGAGGCAAACAGTTTAATCACACTCGCTTCTGAATGGTCGGCTATAGAATTATAGAGTATCTCTATGAGATCAGGAAACAGAATAAACCGACCACTATACCCGTGGTCCACTGCTTGGATAAGAAATGCTGTTGCAAGTCCTGTTTTCCCCACCCCAGTGGGACCTATCCAGATGTGATTTTGTTTTTTCTCTATGTAGTCAAATGCATCATAGAGGCTGAGCACCCTCTTCTTGTTAAGATTTGGTTGTCGTTGGAACGGATAGGTTTCTATCATATATTTTTCTGGTATCTTAGCACGGGAGATTCTCAGCCTTCTTGAGTTCTCTTTTTTAATGGTATATTCTTCCGCAACGATATAATTCAGTAACTGGACAGGAGAAAAATCTTCTTTCACCGCAAGCTCGATGTACAGGTCCCAATTGGCAAGCAATCCCCGGAAGCGGATATATTTGAGCATTTCCCGTATATGTTCATCCATTATTGTCCTCCATCAGTGTGTCATATCTGGACAAATCCACCTCATCGGTGGTAGATCCTTCAAGATAGGATTCTCTGGTACGAAACTCCTGGTTTGTTTCCACAAAGGGTACGGTATAATTCCCTTCATTCATCAGAAGTAGCGCGATCCGTTGGATCGTCTCTATGTCAGTAACACGATATTTCAGGGCTCTTTGTATGGTGTTGATAAACAAGGGTGAAGTAATCTCTTGCCGCAAGGCATACAGGCGGCGAATAAACCGGTGTCGGGTAATTCCATCCTCTTTGAGCACAAAATCCAGATACGCGGAGACTTCCTCTGCTGTACTCCTGAGCTTTTTCTCCTCTTCAGCAGTCGGCTTTTTCCGATACTTCGGCTGATGCTGCGGCGCAGATTGTCCTTTGGGGCTGAAACGTTGGTTTTTCACACCCTCAGGTGGCAAGTCGTACTCGCCAAGCAGTTTCCGCTTATGATATATCTTGAGATAGTTACTGTACTCCAGCACGCTTACCTCAACTCTATCGGTTCCCGGCACCCAGTAAAAATTACCGTTAACTGATGCATACCCATATTGGCCGGTGTCTCTTTTGAGTGCACGATAGGGAGGCGGGATATACGGGGGTACTGTTCGGAGATACGATTGTTCATAGGCAAAAGCTTGCAGGGGAAGTAACTGGGTTTTGCTCATTCGCCTGTTAGGCATCCTCACCGTTGCCCACTGAAGCGCCTGCTCGTTTAAATCTTCCATAGTCTCAAAGCTGCGGCCGGGAAAAAAATTCGTCTCTACGGTGTAAAAACTTCTCTCATTCCCGGCCTTCCTGTTGGGATGCTTAATTTCATGGCACACAAACTCAAACCCATACCCCTTGGCAAACTGTTCCATCTCCGGCACAATGACCGCGTTTTTCCCGCTTCCCCGTAATCTGGCAAGATTGGTGTTGTCAATAATACACTGCTTGGCAGCATATCCCCAAAAGGTTAATGCTTCATGAAAAAAACATTTCATCTTGAATCTATTGAACGATCGATAGAACTTGAGATAACGGATCTTCGAATACCGATAGTAGAGAAGACTGGCTATAATCCGCACTTTTTTATCGCCAATGCGGCGTGTGTACGTTGAACTGTCATGCTGCATCTCCACTCCAGGCTCATCGGGAACCTGAGCACAGCGTGCCTCTTGGGGCTGTCCTAAGCCAAGTTCACGTATCATGGCGCTCAGGGTGGAATACCCAATCCCTAGCTCCTCTTCCTCACTCAGTTTCTCGTGTATCCGTTGAATTCTTCCCTCACATTGATCATACAGCTGTATCAGGAGTTCTGGATCAAGGCTGATTTTATCCTTCCTCGGCAGATCAACAACGGTGCCTTTTAGCGTTATGATGGTTTTCACGGTGTTTCGGCTTACCTGCAGGCGGCGAGAAATTTCCCGTATCCCCATCCCGTCATTGTACAGGGAGTATATGGCTTTACGTTTGTCCTGATCGATCATGAAACGCTCCTATTGCTTGGGTAAAAGCGGGTAGTTGTCTGAGAATTCCCCCTGCGAGCAAATCAGCCTGACTGTAGAAAGAACTTGTTGTAAATCGGGCTCCCGTACTCTTGCAGGTAACTCGCTGCATATACTTACCCGTTATTTCAAGATCCTTTAGCATGCTTTTTTCTCCCTCGCTGCAGACGGGTGTGTTAGCCGATGATTCTTTCAAACGGCTCAATCCCCATGTGATATTCCCGTTTCTGATCTCTTGCCGAAACGCTTCTGATCCTTTGAAAAACCCGTAGGCAAGTACGTCTATGGTACGAATGCTCAAGTGCTTGCCGGATACCAAGGTGACAAACTCATCTACCTCTTTTTTTGTTGCGTAGTTTATACGTATAAACTGTCTGAGGGTGTACATATAGGAATAGGTGGGGAATTGTCCGCCCAGTAGCTTTTTTCGCACACATTCGCTCATTTCTCCGATGATCCCGGCACGGACACTCACCCAGGACGTGCTTTTCTCCAGATTTACGGCTATCTCCCCATTGCTCATCCCATGCTCTTTCATCAATTCATCAATTAATGTTGCCTGCTCCAGGATAGAGAGACTTTTGGCGTTTGCCATGCGCAGGAGGGAGATAATCCCTCCTGCCTCATCAGTACCCAGTAAGCGGTAAGGCACAATCCCGATACCCAGACGTTTTGCACAGCGATATCGTTTAAATCCGTCTAATAAGATTCGCACCTCATGGGTATCCACTCCCTGCAAAGGATCCCTGATCCCTTGCTCTGCTATGGAACCCAGCAGGACTTTCTCATATCCACGAGATTTCATCCGACACTTTTCATAGCGGAGATCAAGACTGGAAAGCTCTATTTGTTCCATTATCCGCTGCCTTTACCCTGTATCCGATCTGCGAGATACCATTTTCTCTGACGCTGAACGCTGCCATAGCCCCTACGGGGAAATCGCGCTGCAAGTATTCCCACAGAACCACAAAAGTAACACCGTCGAATCTCCTCTTCGGTGTGTTCTCCCCAGGAAACCTGCCTTTTGTTACACAATTTAGTTGCTATAGTTATACTACCAGAGTTGGAGGGGGGAATAGTACCGGTATCATCCATGGTTTTTTTGTTTTTTTTGGTTAACCCCATTCGACGGCGTTTTTCTGCCTCCCGATGGGATTTCTTCCCTTTTTCGGTCCGACGGTAGCGCGCTTGAGTTTTCCGGTGAGCTTGCTGTTTCGCCGCATTGCGGCACCCTTTGCCGCAGTAGCACTGGCCTCTCCAACAGCTTTGACAGACACAAAACACCTTCCCGCACCAATGGCAGGTTATTTCTTGCAGCAGTACCACGGTATTGTGTTCGATATGCCGTCCTCCGGCCTTTCAAACAGCCGGAAGATGTAGTAAAATACTTCTATTGGTGGGGCTTCCGGTTGATTTCGGAAATCTCAGAAGAAGCTCGGTGTTGGTTGCTCCGGGCTTCTTTTTTTTCTCATCTGTAGGCCAATTCTTCCAGTATATACTCTGTTCCTTGATACCGTTAGGGGTGTGAGCAGCTCTTTTGTTTTCATTTACATTACTGGGTGTTTTAAGGGGATCTTTGTAACTCTGGTGGGTCAGTTTATCTTAGTAAAGGTGGGTCATTTTTACTAAGCGCTATAGTCCAAACTTTACCCATGGGACAGGTGGTATGATTTGGAAAGCAGTTATCATCCCTACTGGAGATGGTAGC
>JAEINK010000115.1 GCA_016342585.1 Spirochaetales bacterium | reverse complement strand
CTAATTTGTTTCTTAATAAGGAATACCGGGGAATTTGTGCTCCTGCTTCAGATCAACAGGCTTTGGGGCACTATGTAAACCTTAAAGAAAATGATATTATTGGCACTCCAATAATGAAAAGAGTTAAAATCTTCCTTGAACTGTTCCGGGATAATTCTGAAAACTCCGGTTCTCTGTTGCTTACCTCTGTGGGAAATCTGAAGCCTGATTTTTGCGGTAAATATTATGAAGCGGTGACCGGAGAGGATTTTCGTGAATCATGGATAAGGAATGAGGACGATTACCAGTCAATTCAGATAATTAAAATTATTTTGAAAGGATGTGGTTATCTTCATGCTCTTAAAATTAGAATAAAGTTAACCGATAAAGCCTTCGCTTTTCTGGACGCAGAAAAGCACTCTGACGCCTATATGGAATTTCTTACGTATTATCTGGATAAATTTAATTGGGATTATCTTAACCTGCGTTTTGACGAGGACGCTTTTCGAATTATTCAGGATTCGGCTTTATTTTCTCTCTACATTCTTAAGAAGAAAGGGAATGGGATGGAATCCGAAAACGATATTATCAGGTATTTTATTGAAGCATTTTTCAAGGATTTATTTATATCGGAAGATGACTGGGGTGAACGGTTGGTTAAAATAATGTTTGAATCTCTTTTCATGGTTCATTTCTGTTCTCAGTTTGGTCTAATTGATAAAGAATATTTACCCGAGATTTTTTTCGATCGTGATAAGAAGATTTATAAGGTAAAAACTACCGGACTTTATAAAAAAAATATTCAAGTGGAAAGTTTAAATATTGAGAGGAGCAATTTTAAACATGCCGAATAATATATTACTTACAGGCTTACCGAAAAGTGGAAAAAGTACGGTATTTAACAAGATCATAAATACCATAGACCGGAAATCAGGTTTTGTTACCGATGAACGATGTGAAAATGGAAACCGTCTGGGTTTTGAGGTACAAACTCATCTTGATCATACTCAAGCACTAACAAGCATGGAAATAAACAGTGAATATAAGGTCGGCGCATATTCTGTGGACCTTGCGGGGTTTGAGAATATTTTACCTGAAGTGGTTATTAGAAGGATAGAAGCTCCCCTAATTCCGGCGCTTCCTGGGAAGGGTAAAACGCTGGGGAATAGAACCATCCGGACCGCTTAGAAGCGTACCATCCGGATAATGTATGGTAACAATGCATTCATCATCCGTTATTGATAATTTGGCATAGTGAAGAGTGTTCTCCCCATACTGATATCCAAACCACTGGTTATCCGTGGCATAGGAAATTAGAGGGTCGGAAGAATACTCACCATTCAGATCAAAGGGCAACTGGTAAAAATGGAGGTCAGTATCATTGAACTGATTCTTTCCCTGTTCCCCCTCAAAGAAAACATCCGGATTCCAGGGATATTGAATTGTCTCTATCTCCTCCATTAAACCCGTATTCGTATTATACCAGCTATGTGATTCTCCGGTAAAAGGTTTGTGATACAGAAGATCATAATTGCTTTCAAGACTTGCACCGGAAGAACCTATAACGAAATAGTCTACAGGATTATTTCCTGGCTTGTCATCGGGTGACAGAAGATATCCATTTTCTCCATACTGATACTCCCAGTGTTCATAGAAATGGGTATGACCCCAAAAGGCCGCATCGATATCATGGTCCGACAGAATTGGAAGAATCCACTTCCGAAGCTCAACATCATCGAAGAACTCACCGCTGGTCAGCACGGTCTGGTGAAGCACAACAAAAATCCATCCCGCTCCTTCCCTGACGGCCGAATCAAGATCAGAAATAAACCACTGTTTCTGCTTTTCGGTCATCTTTGCTTTCAAACCGGCAGGACCGCCATCATAGGGATCCAGAACGGTGATATGTACTTCGCCAATATCCAGAGAATAATAGCAGCTTTTTTTTGCAGAATAATTATACGGAAAAACCGATCGGAAACTCCCATTATCATGAGGAAAGTAGTATTCATGATTACCAATAGCCGGGATAATCGGCCGTTCGGATGCCATTAAGGGCAGGGAAGACATTAAATTATGCCATGACTCGGAAGAACTCCCTGTCTGTACGGCGTCACCCACCTGAATAATGAAATCTGGATCCTCCCGATCTATCTGTTCAGCAACTATCCTGTTTGTCATCAGGGTATATTCATTTTTGGGTTGGAGATCTCCTGCGATGATAATCTCCAGAGGTTCATCCCCGGCAGGATCGGCAGGTGTGGAGAAGTCGAAAACTTCATTCCCTGGAAAAAGTAAAAACTCCTCCTGAATCGAATAAAAATAATTGGAACCAGGCAAAAGACCTTCTATAAGAACAGAATGAACCCGGGAATCCGATGAAGTAATAGTATTGGAAAGATCGGATTCGGATGTACCCCAAACAAGAGTTGAATCCCTTTTCTCGGTGGTAATCCAACAGACAGTAACCGAAGTCCCTGAAGATCCCGATTGAATCAAGTATGGACCATCATTCCAATCGTATTTCCGTTCCGGAGCGCCCCGGCCGGTCGTTGTACAAGCCGTAAAAATAACCAACAAAGCTGCTAAAAAAATAATCGTCCTGTTCTTTCTGCTCATCTTCATCCTCACCTTATATTTAGAAATTATAGCATAAGGATGGAATACAGAATACCAAAGTGAAATTTTAATGCTGTCCTTATTGGAGAAAATGACTCCGTATACCCGCCGGGTATACTTCGTGATCGAAGCGGGATGTGCCCCTTCTGTTTATTGGGGATATATCCGGCTTCGCCGGAATTGAAAATTAAGCTGACCCGAGAACGGCTAAGGGGCGTTCAATATGTTGTGTGCCTTCGGGGCGCTTTTACAGGAGCGGGGGAGGAAACCAGAAGGCGACAGTTCACTCCCAGGGAGTGAGTTTAAGCAGACGCCCCCCCCTTTGATCTTCCAGAACCCATATTGCCCCTTGTGGCCCCTGTTCAACCTCCCGGATTCGTTTATTCATTGAAAAACGTTCGACCTCTTCCGCCCGGTCACCGTCAATACGAACCCGTATTATAGACTCGGATTTGAGTCCTCCTATAAAAGCATTATTCTGCCAGCTTGAAAACAGTGTCCCTGAGTATATAATAAGACCTGACGGTGCTATTGTCGGCACCCAGTAGACTTCCGGTGTATGGAATTCAGGACGCGTATTATGATCCGGAATGGGAACACCAGAGTATTGATCCCCCCAGGAGACAAGGGGCCAGCCATAATTTTCTCCACGGATAATCAGGTTGAACTCATCCCCATGTTGGGGTCCCATTTCATGTGTCCAGAGTTTCCCCTGCATGTCGAAAGAAATACCAAGAAGATTCCGATGACCCAGGGTCCAGAAGGTTTTTGCCAGCTCTCCTTTGTCCTGAAAGGGATTATCATCCGGAACTGATCCATCCGCGTTTAATCTGATCACCTTACCTAGGTTCTGGGTCCAGCTCTGGGCGGGCATCTGTTTTTGTCGTTCACCAGAGGTTATAAATAGATATCCATCCGGGCTGAAAGCCAGGCGGTGTGAGTAATGTCCACTGCCGGTAACTTTGGGAATTTGCCGCCATAAAACTTCAAGATTTTCAAGTTCCGGTTTACTGGAATCAGGTCGTAATTGAGCCCTGGCAACCACGGCCCCCCTTTTTCCTGTCTCATCCATCTCGGCATAGGAGAGGTACACCCAGTGGTTCTCCTCGTATTGAGGGTGGAGAATGATATCACCCAGACCGCCCTGACCACCGTAAGCGACCTCTGGTATGCCCTGAACTATCTCTCTGGAACGGTCACTTGTATGGAACAGAACCAGGGTTCCGCTCTTTTCAGTTATAAGGAGATCCCCATCGGGCATAAAAGTCATGGCCCAGGGTTCATTGAAGGTACCAAAATCAACTGCATGCATCCTGGAACCAGCATCCCCCTCAATTGTGTAATTTACAGGGGTTGTATAACAGTTGAATGAAAGTAGAATAAATAAAAGAAATAAGCAGCATTTGAAAGATATTCGCAGCATAATGCTCTCCACTGATAGTGATTTATATCTAATTTAAATATAGGAATTAATATGATGATTTACAAATTATTCTTCAAATCCCAGCATTGGCAGATGTAATTTATAATCTTACCAGCCATGTTCATTTCCCAAAGGAGATACTCCGTCAACCCGCCGGGTAGACTTCGTGATAGAAGCGGGGTGTGCCTCTTCTGTTTAAAAGGAGGGTATCTCCGGCGTCGCCGGAATTGAAAATTAAGCTGACCCGAGGGCGGCAAAGGGGAGCTTTCAATACGTTGTGGGCCATAGTAGGCGTTGATTAGGGCTGGACTTGTGTTTTCCTTAAGTATTGTTGACCGTGAGGTGAAAACTAAAGCGATATGCGGTGTTATCTGGTGTTTTATTGAAGAAATTGGCCACGGATTGTGGGGTATGGCAGGGGAGCGGTTCACGGATGGGAGATGGATTGGAATGGGGTTGAACGGGGAGGAGTGTGGGGTTTCTGTTGGGCTCTTTATGATGGGCCCCGTTGTCAATACATATTTTAACAAGGTTTAAGGTGTATCCTCCCTTAAGCTGCCCAAGCGAAA
>JAEINK010000114.1 GCA_016342585.1 Spirochaetales bacterium | reverse complement strand
TCTGAACCCTGAACTGTATCTCATAATTGAATATCTCCTTAAAAAGTTGATGCTTCAACTATGTTGACACATAGGGCTCCCTCAATGGCCGGATAATCATCCGGCCAATATTATTTATGCGCACAGTTTGAATCGGGTTTTATAATCGGATATGGCACATTCCAATCAGAGGATGCTATGTACCCATTCTTTCTTTCTTTTTTGATAGATTTCAACATCGATACTATGTTTTATACACTTTATTGCTCATTAGAGACTCATTGGTTGAATTTCAGATCCTTTCAATACAATTAATTGTACCTTATAAGTGGAGCCTCTAAGAAATTCTTAAATAAAATACATTTTGATTTGATAATAACAGTGACAATCCTGTATGATGAGTCTATGAAACACATCCGGGGCGGAAAGATTTGAGTGAAAAGATCCTGAAAATTCTTACTTCTTTAAAACTGACTGTAGCACTCCTTATAGTCATGATTCTTGTCACTGTTCCTTCCACTCTGATTAACCAAAAACAAACCGAAGATTACTATCTTACCCTCTACCCTGAACCCATCGGAAACCTGATACTCACCCTTGGGTACGATCATTTTTACAGTTCACCTATTTTTTTAACAATTACCAGTGTATTCTGGATTAATCTTTTTTCATGTTCCGTTAAGCGATTTTCAGCCCAGTTGAGAAGAGGCCGGCGTGGTCGGTTCGGGCCGGACATTTTACATATTGGTCTACTGGTATTAATCATAGGTTCTGTTTTTACTTTCTCCGGTCGGCAGGAGGGAACACTCTTCATGAAATCTGGTGATACAATGCGCCTTCCCAGTGAACGGTATATGGTGCTCAACGATTTTCAATTTGAGCGGTATCCTGACGGTCGGCCGAAAAGCTGGACCTCGGAAGTTTCTATTGTTGGGGCTAAAGGTGAAACGGGAGAGGTCCTCTCCATCGGAGTCAATCATCCCCTGCGGATCGATGGACTTGTGATCTATCAGGCTTCCTACCGCCCTTCGGATACGGTCGGGGTATATGAGACGGGGCTCATGGTGACCCGTGATCCAGGTAAGAAATTTATCATCGTCGCATTCATCCTTATATCGACCGGGCTGGTTTTTACTTTCATCTCTAAAGGGAGGTCTTTGAAATGATTCTTGCTCTCCTCGCCTATGTTTTGGCTGGGTTATCTGTTCTGGTGCAGGGTATTTTCCTTTTTAAGAAAAATGTCCAGAAACCTGCCTGTATTTCGTTCTTCAATCTACCGGTAGCCATTCTCCTACTCATTGTCCTGATTATCCGCTCGATTCGTATCAATTTCATAGCCCTGACAAGCACATTTGAATCCCTTCTGTTTTATGCTTTCTGCATTTTTTTACTCTCCTTTGCTTATGGCCTCCAGAAGAGATTCAAGGTCTATCCAGTGATTCAGTTTTTTGCCGGAGTTACTGCCCTGGGACTGCTTCTCGTGGCCTCTTCTCCCCTTATCTCGAGTGAGCTTTATCCCCCCATCCCGGCTCTCCAGTCGGGATGGCTTATTCTTCATGTTGCCCTCTCTTTCATTGGTGAAGCCTTCTTTGTCTTTTCTTTTGTTACTGCCATTCTGACCTTGATCAGCATGAATGATCAAAAAACGATTGAATATGAACGGTTAACCTATACAGCTATAGTCGTTGGCTATCCTCTTTTCACCCTTGGTGCCCTGATTTTCGGGGCTATCTGGGCAGAATCAGCCTGGGGGGCATTCTGGTCCTGGGATCCCAAGGAGACATGGGCATTAATCACCTGGCTGGTTTATTCGGTATACCTCCATTTCAGACTCTACCGGAAAGAGGGGATCAGACTTTGTTCCTGGATAGCCCTGGTCGGCTTCCTTTCAACCCTGTTTACCTTCTTTGGCGTCAACTATCTCTTAAGTGGACTCCACAGTTACGGGTAAAATGGCCGAAATTAAGTTTCTGCCGCCTCCGTGATTTTATTTATATAAACTCAATATATTTCCCGGCAGATCTATTAGACTTGAAACTGGTGGGTATTTATGTCTTAACTACTGTTCCAGTAATGAAATTATTTTAAGGAGGTGAAATTATGTGGATAGAAATTTTCGGAACGGCCATGTCGGCGATAATTGCAATTTCTCTCATGCAGAAAAATATTAAATGGCTCAGAATAATTAATGCCGTTGGTGCTGTGGGTATTGCTGTCTATGGTTTTTTTATCGGTTCCTGGCCTGTTGTCATCCTGAATATGTTCATCTTTATTATTGATATATACTATCTCTTCCAGCTGAGGAATCGTGATGAGGTTCTTGATTATATAGAGATAGATGGTCTGAAATCTATATATGTGGGTAAATTTCTGGATTTTCATTTAGAGGATATTCATAATTTTATGCCTGAATTCGACAGAAACGATAAAGACGGTGTAAAGGGGTGTTTGATCCTTCGCGATATTATCCCTGTTGCCCTCATTCTATATCGAAATACGGAACCTGAGGTTGGTGAGATTCTTCTTGATTATTCTGTACCCAGCCATAGGGATTATGCCAATTCCCGATATTTCTTCAAATATGTAATGGCTCACCTTGATCTGGGGGGTGTTAAAAGGATGACAGCCAAGGGGAGTACGAAACTTCACTGTAACTATCTTGAAAATATGGGTTTCAACAGGGTAAAGAAAGAGGGTAAAGTAAACTTCTATAATATAGAACTTGAGCTATAACCCGGGGAGATTGAAAATGGATAAAAAAGAGATAATCAGGACATCTAATGCTCCTGCGGCTATCGGTCCCTATTCTCAGGCTGTAAGAGCCGGAGATTTGGTTTTTATTTCGGGGCAGCTTGGTATCGATCCTGAAATTGGAAAACTTGTGCCTGGAGGGGTTTTGAAAGAGGCTGAACAAGCTTTGAAAAATCTTGAAAGCATTGTAAAGGCAGCAGGGGGTACAATGGAGAGCCTTGTAAAAACCACAGTACTTCTCGATGATTTAGAAAACTTTGCTGAGGTGAATGGTGTATACGGCAGCTATTTTGGGGATATATATCCCGCTCGTGCCTGCTATGAGGTCTCGAAACTGCCCGCTAATGGAAAGATAGAAATTGAGGCTGTCGCCTATATTGCTTTGAAATAGTATACCAATTCGATTATGTCGCTGGATCCTGACAGGGGGGGCTTGAATTCTCCTTCAGGTATTTAGCTTGCAAAGCTTGGAGGATTAGTTGATAATCAGTGCAGGTATTTTGAAGGTAGGTAGACGAGAATGAAGCTTAAAACTGCAGCTTTAATCATACTGTTATTTATAGGCATCTCCCAGGCGATTTTTGCTCAAATTGGTGACGCAAGGACCCGGGGTATGGCCAATGCGTTTACAGCAGTTGCTGATGACCATAATGCCCTCTATTTTAATCCTGCGGGCCTTGCCTTTCTAAAAGATACCGATTTTTCTTTCGGGATTGATTGGGATCTTTCCTTTTCCATGAATGCCCTGGTCGGTGAAGAGCGATATCCTGAGCCGTATTTAGATAGTAATGGTCAATATGTCTACCAGGATGAATCAACAGGAACAGAGACTCCCTTCGAGCCTGCCGACTACGATTTTGACAATGATTCACTCTCTCCTGTCGCCTATGATCAGACTGTCGATGATTACCTCCGATTACGAAAGTATTATCTTAATTACAAGAGTATGCAGAGTATACCCCAGATGGATTTGTTTCCGAATTTTGCCTACGCCAGCAAAAACTGGGGATTTGCAAATATCTATGACTTAACTGTTAAACCCATAAAAACCGAATTCAGTGGAGAGCCGACCGACTTTTCGTTCGATGTTTCCCATAATATTGGTATTATGGGAGGGGTGGGGATAGAAATCGGTGGAATAGGCCTGGGGGCCAATGTTAAGTATTACACAAGAACAACCAATACAATCCATTTCTCAGAGGAAGAAGCTGAAACCGGACCCTCCGGGGAGTTTTTCAGCGCTTTTTTTACCGGGAGTGAAGAGGGGAGTGTTGAAGGCCGAGCCACTTCCCATTTCGAGGTGGGCGTCGGCGCTCTTCTTGCTATTGATTCTTTGAGTATTGGCATCTATTCTGATAATATTCTGGGATTTGTGAATGAAGCTGGTGGTTTTTCTTTTAATTGGAATATGTTAGAGACCATGAGTCTGGGAGCCGCCTATACACCTTTTAACAGGAAAAATTCCGATAAAAAAGGATTTTTGAATCTGATCTTATCGGGTGATCTTAAGAATCTTGGAGATAATGATACCCGGGTACTTGCTCTGGGCGCTGAAACAGGACTCCATTTGGGGCAAATTATCATGTTGGATGGTCGATTAGGGTATAGTCAGCCTCTCTCCGGTGGTTTTTCAAATGGCTATACCCCCCGCTCTGGAACCTTTTCCATAGGATGTGGCGGGCGGTTTCTTATCGGGACCATGAATATAACTCTTCAGCTTCCCGGAAGTTTTCTTTATAATCCTGATATTGAAAGCATGAGTGAGGAAGAGCTTGAGTCCATGTATGGGGCTTTGATTATGGATTTTAATATAACACTTTAGGTTGAATCTGGCTCTTTAACGATTTTCTAACATAGATAAATAAATAATTTATAAAAAAAATGCAACATTTTTGCAAATCAAGGTGACTTTTCATTATTTTTACGTAACTACTCAGCACCAACCATGAATGGGTTTCCGGCAAAGACTCTTAAAAGCGCTTCCATTGCATGAACATCGT
>JAEINK010000031.1 GCA_016342585.1 Spirochaetales bacterium | reverse complement strand
AGTCGTGTCCTGGGTAAAAACAGCAGTTCTGAGCTGTCGGAGGCAAAGAGTTCTTCGATGTCGGAATCCTTTCGATAACAATTTTTGATAATCTGTTCAAACCGCAGATACTTCCTGACAGTATAGAGGCTATTATTTTCATTATCAGCCGCAGCAGTTATTTTCTTATAGGGCCGGCCCTGCTTTTTTACACTCAGACCATCCTGAATCAGAAATCCAAGAGTCAGGTAAAATGGCTGCACTACATCCCTTTTCTATTAATGCTGATCTACAAGGCCCTCAACCCTTCCAAACTTTATCCCGACTATATAACCACCGATTTTCCTGTGGAATCGGCATTGGATACAATCTTGGATCTTCTATCCCTGTTGTCCAGGATTCTTTACTGCATTACTGTACTCAGGTTGATAAGAAAACATAAGGCTGCTGCATCGAATTTTTATTCCAATAAAAACTATCGTAATACACTTTCGTGGCTCTCCTATACAGTTGCGGTCTACCTGGCACTCTTTCTTTTTAATTTCACGATTCTGCTCCTGCCGCCCTCTGTTCACCCTCTGCGCATGACAACGGCTGTCCTGATTAGAATTGTCCCCGCTCTGCTCTTTATTTTTCTATATACGCTGTTCTCCCACAACCAGCCCGCCCTTGAAAGCGGTGATGAGGATTTAATTATCAGAAAATCTGAATCAAAGGATAAAGAGAAAAAGTACAAATCTTCCAATCTGAGCCCCCGGGAGACCCGCCAAATATACGAAAAGCTCAATGCATACATAGTGCAGAACAGTTTGCATACCGATCCGGATCTGACATTAAAAACCCTCGCCGATCAGATGGGAGAGACGACACATCGGCTATCCGAAACAATAAACAGCGAGTCGGAAGATAATTTCTACAGCTATATCAATGCATTCAGGCTTAATGAATTCATCACTGCGGTTCAGGAAGACAGGTATCCAAACTTCACCATCCAGGGGATTGCCCTTGAGTGCGGGTTTAAATCCATTACGGCCTTCTACTCGAATTTCAAGAAAGAGATGGGTACGACACCGAAGGATTTCATAAAAAATTCAAGAGCGAAACTCTCTCATTAATTTGAAAACCGGTCTGCCGAGGGGCTGATCGACGGATATTAAAAAGGCAGCGGAAAACTCTCACTCCGCTGCCATTGGTAATATTCCTGAACCCGCTGCTTTCCAATATCCTCTGGCCGTAGGAACTTCGTGCTCCCGATGCACAGTAGAGTGTCACATCCCGATCTTTATCTCCCAGCTCTTCAATGCGAAATTCCAGGTCATCCAGTGGAATATTGACGGCACCGGGATAGGCACCCATCACAAACTCTTCGGCAGTACGGACATCAACAATAAGGGGCGTATCTTCCGCCGCAAGGTTTACCGAGCCTTCCACATGAGCCTTCCGGTAGATGAACACATCGCGGATATCAACAAAGACAACCCGATTATCCTTCAGCTTTGACTCCAGCTCACCGGCAGTCAGGAGAGGGCTTTAGCCGCTAATCCTGTTCTCGGCGGTAAACCCGGCAATATTGACCGGATCGTTTGCCGAGCCGAAAGGAGGAGCATAGGCCAGATCCAGTTCCGCCAGGTCCACTACGGTCAGGCCCGCATATACCGCTGTAGACAGGACATCGAGTCTTCGATCAGCCCCGGCTTCACCGGCCACCTGAGCTCCAAGGAGCCTCCCGGTCTCTTTCTGATAGATCAGAAGGAGGGTGAGCATCTTGCCGCCGGGATAGTACCCCAAATGATTCTCTTTCCGTATAACGATGGTCTCGGGGTTGAGTCCTGCCTCCTGGGCCTGGATGAAATTCACCCTGGTACTGCCGACCACGGCATCAAAAAACCGGACAATCGTCGTTCCCTGGGAGCCCCGGTAGGGCTTCATGGTTTTGGAAAGGATATTGTTCGCCGCCAGCCGTCCCTGCCGGTTGGCCGGCCCCGCAAGAGGAATACGGACTGTTTTATTCAGAACCCGGTGGTTAATCTCCGCCATATCACCACCGGCAAAGATATTCTTATCGGAGGTCTGGAGAAATTCGTTGACCTGAAGACCCCCCGAAGGACCCATGGCAAGACCTGTTTCCTGTGCAAGCTTCAGAGTCGGTCTGACTCCGACGGACATAAGCACCATATTTTACTCAGCTACCTACGATAAAAGGATTACCTGTAAAGGCTCTTGTAAGGGCCTCCATAGCAACAATATTGTTTTTTCGTGGATGATATATAACTGTGGATACGACAGAACATTTTACTTCTGGAGAAGTCGCCTCACTAACAACATCGCCATTCAGGCGTTTCTTTCCAGCCTCAAGAAATTCCTTGCTCCATTTATAATACTGGGTTGGATGAATACTTTCTCATCTACATATTTCATCAATTGTATCTTCTCCACGAAGACCTTCAAGAATGATTCTGATTTTCTCCTCTGCGTTAAAGACTCTTCTTGTTTTTCTTTTTATATCTCTTACTATTCCTTCGGGTGTCTTACTTATATTGATTGGGCAGTCAATAATGATATTCATGTTGTTTATATTAGGTATGAAAATTTATCAGCCGGCACAAGGAGTTTCAAACCCGATACACATGGGGCTGAATTGGCTTCAGACTTGAATGTAGTATCAAATAATGTCTTTACGAAATCCAAAGAAAACGCATTAACCAGTGAAGAATTTTCAGACTTTATTAGTAAAAACAGGAACATAGAATCAGCGTCAGTAGCAGTAATAATTTTCTCATACCCAAAGATAATACATCCCCCCTTATTTTTCAACAAGAACCGATGAGCTTTCCGCCCGGAAGAAATGAAAGAAATTACTTCATTGTAAATCAAATATTTGTTATATTAGGAGAAACATTATAATTGCTTATCAGCAGATTAATAATAATCGTTCGAAACCTGATGAGCCAAACCAAAGGATTTACACATGTTTGAGTATCTTGATTTTAAACAGGTTGATGGAAACGATATTGGTAAAGAGCTGAAACTGATAGCCCTCTCCACCTGCAGCTTCTGCAAGAGGGGCAAAGCCTACCTCGAAGAGAAAAATATTAAGCACTCTGTCGTGGATATGGACAGCCTTGATCCGGAGGTAAAGAAGAGAGTCCGGGCGGATTTCAAGGAAAAATTTAAGGACAGGATCACCTTCCCTGCCCTCATCATAGATGATGAGGATGTACTGACAGGATTCATTAGATTTACCTGGAAAGAAAAACTCGGAATCGAAAACTGATATGAAAATGACAGAAGAACAGGTCCGCATTTTCATGAGCAAAACAGCTGAAAAAAAAGGCTGGCATCTTACTCCGGACACTGAGCATCTGGGCTATATGGCCGAAGGATTTATGATCAATACAGAGCGGTATGGCTACCTTCAGTGTCCCTGCCGGGACAGTTGGGGCGAACGGAAAAAGGACAAGGATATCCTCTGTCCCTGTGACTATGCCCCCGCCGATATCGAAGAGTTCGGTCAATGTTTCTGTGGACTCTACCTTGATGAAGAGGTTTTTGAAAAGGGGGGAGCCACCGGCTCGATCCCCGAAAGAAGGGATGAAGAGCGGTTCCCGGACTGATTGGATTATACCCGAACAGGTATAAATATTATGAAGCAGCAGGGATCCTAATACCTCTAGAGGCAGCAAGGAATAATTCTATCTTCCTGACAGTATTATCCGTATCATCATCAAAACAGAAGATGTCTCCCTTACTAGCCCTATTTAAGGGGTAGGCATCAAGATTCCTGAGGTATTCACCAAGATCATTTTCGGCAGTAATCAGTCTGCCGACCTGCCCCCAACCGGCCCGCGAAAGCATTTTTGCATTAAATCGTTGCTCATACTGACCTTCCAGAGGAAAAGCCATGACGGGTTTTCTTAAGGAGAGTGATTCGGACAAGAGTTGGTGTCCACTATTGGTAATTACACCACGGCAGGATGCTAGAGATTCGGCAAACCCCCACTCTTTGCTTGGGAAAACCCGGTATTTAAGATTTTTAATCCGGTCAAGCAGGGGGAGCATCACCTTTTTCATCCCATCACGCAGATATACAACAAGAAAATCCTCGGTTGTCGGTTCAAGCCGTCTGATTTCAGGCCTGATAAGAGGACCAATATCACCATTATAAAAAGAGGAGATCATCTCCTGATCATATTTTCCCATCATCATTCTGGCTACAAGTTTTGCAACGACTGCATCCGGTTTCAATGAGGGGCTACGGCGAACAATCCCAGGGTGGTTTAGCTGAAGAACAGGGATTTCGCATTTATTAGCGGCCTGAACCAGGAAAGGTTCAAAATCACTTATAAGAAGTTCTATTCTGAGCTCTTCAAACCTATTTATAAACTCCTTCTGAAGTTGAGGGTTGTTCAGTACAGTATCAAAATTATCGGTAGCGGTACGCCAGATATTCACTCTGTTTCCATCCATAGCCACGTTCAATGGTGGAAGAGAGTGTACCGGCTGTCCAAATGTATCTTTCAGAACTTGATGGTCCCTTTCGGACGCCCAGAAAAAAAGTTCGTGATTCTCTTTTAATGCAAGAGAAAGGGCAGTCATCCTGGTAATATGTCCCCGGCCTTCTCCATTAATTGAAATAGCTATTCTCATATTCGCTCCTTCACAGCTACTATGAGCTTCAAATATGAGAACAGAATTAACCTGATTTTAGATTTTCATGAGGATTAGGTTCAATAGGACTGTAGCGGGTAAATCCAGCAAGTCAATTCTTAATGACCAGGACGAAAAAAAGGCAGTCACCGAATGACTGCCCTGCATTACTTACAATTCAATACCATAGGAGAAGGCAATCCTGTGGAACTTCCAGGCTGTATCTTCATACTCCCTGTTTTGAAAGTAATTGTTGAAGATTGTATCATCGGTATAAACACGCAGATTCGAAAACTGCAGGAGAATTGTCAGGCTGGAATTGTCGGTCAGATCCACAACAAAAAGAGGAGCAATCTTTACGGTCCTGAAATCGGAACCCCAGCCATCGGCTGCCATGGTGGAAAGCTCCCGCACATCTCCCAAATTTTCCTTTGTATCGACCAGGATTCCAACGGTATTCAGCCTTAAGGGCATCTGATAACCGAGGAGATAGGTTCCCGCAAAGGTCATACCATTATAGTTTTCGCCCGCATCGGACTGCCAGACCCAGGACTGGGTATCTGAGGCAGCAGAGTAATTCTGATACTCAAGTTTTGCATTGGCTATCATTACCACATGGTTCCACTCTCCGGGCATAACAGCAGCAAGATCGAACTGGAAGGTTCCCGCACACCAGGCTTTGGTTACAATACCGGCAAAACTGTCTTCATCAGCAATACCATCACTGTTCATAAGCCCCATACCGTTAAAACCAAGGGCTGCCCAGCCGGTTCCAATCATCCCGCCAGCCTCGAGCTGAAGAACCGCAACAGGAGTAAGCACGACACTGGCCCCCAGGTCTCCGGTAACTGGTGAAAGGTTTGCCTTAAATTTAAAGTTGAGGTTGTTTCCCGAAGTTAAAGGACCATCCATAACCATGAACGGCATTTTAATCGAGTGGGAAAACCAGGATGTTGCCTCAACACCACCCCAGCCGGAACCAAGGGTTCTACCGCCATCTCCGGCAGCGAGTGGGAATCCATCAGGTGGATCAACAGGAGTATAATCAAAGGGGACAAAACTTCCGGCGCCATACCCCGCATGCTGATCCGGGTAGTAGGCGGCATCGGCACCAACCTTGGTGGTAGTTTCAACTTCAGCGAAAAGCGGAAGTATCATAAAAAGACAAAGGACCGTAATAATCAGATTTCGTTTCATATAACCCCTATTCAACTGAAAGATCATCAAGCGTAAAGGAAAGATAGTCGGTACTGCAGAGATCAACACCCATTTTGATGTAGGTGTCATCATCAGAGTCGACGATTTTTATATCAAAGGTACAGTTGCTGCCATAACCGGGCATACAGAAATCAAAGACATCACCATCCATAATAACCTCATCACCAAGTCTGTCATCGCCCCAGCTGTCTGAATCACTGGAAGAGATATAAACATACCAGATATTATAGCCGGTATCGTTGGATATTGTTACATCCTGATCATATCCACAGTCAGTCTCATAACCGCTTCCGCTATCATCATCATCATCATCGGGCGGAACATAATCATCCATACTGAGGATTACTTTGGATCGATCACAAAGATCAACATCCCACTGGATATATGAATCATCATCTTCATCAATGGCCTTGATATCAAATACACAATACTTGCCGAAACCTCGATCGGTCAGATCCAGGCTGATATAGTCGCCATCCATGAGTACATCATCTCCCAACCAGTCATCACCCCAATCATCGGCCGTGCCAGGAGACACTTTCAGGTAATAGATTGTATATCCGGTGCGGTTTATAATTGTAACGGTCTCTGCGGCAAAAGCTGCAAAGGCAAAAAGAAATAGTAAAGCCGTCAGAATTATTAATGTTTTTTTGGACATATTTTCCTCCTAATAGTCACAATATGTTCCCATACAGTATCCGATCACCCAAATAAAAAAACAACTATTATTAAAAAAAAATACGTCCATTACCAAAACATTCTTAAAAACAGAGCAAAATAGATCAAAGAACAGGGTTCATCTCACTCATTTGATTTAGAATTTGGCTTCGGGAGCCTTCTCTATATCGATCAGAATTCCCTGAAGGATCATACCAATCGGCTCATAATAGGTAGAATCAATTTGGTTGGACAGCTTCTCCAGCTCCTCTTCCTTAAATTCCTGCTCATCCAGTAAACACATGGTTTCGATCATCTCTCCGGCAAGCTGTTTAAGGTTCTCACGCTGGCCAAGAAAGTTCACACCTTCCCTCCCTTCGATCTCCCCGATATACCGGTCAATCAAATTGTAGGCATCAGCCTTCAACTCCTCAGCATCCCCCTCTGGATGTTCTACGAGGATATCAAACAAGACAAAAAGGAGATTTTGGGGGGAATACACCCCCGGCTTGATGAGGATGTACTCCCCTGCTTCTTTATTAAAAAGGGCCCTGACATCCAGTCCGGTGGATCTGGCCGCTCTCTTCTCTTTTTCTGCCCTTTTAAAGACTCGGTTCAGTTCACTGCGAACCCCTTTTCGCTCATCTTCGGGGAGGTATTCCAGGTAGAGGGAGATGACCGCGTTAGCCGTCTCATCCTTAAAAACCAGGTCGCTTTCTGTATACTCTCTATTCATCCATATTCCTGCTTTTTTTCCGTTAAAGTGTAATTTCCTGCCCTTCCCGGGCAAGCTCCAGCTTTAAATTTGTCTTTCCCTTTACCTTTTCACGATAAAGTTCCAGTAGATCATCAAGCTGTTTGTCGGTCCGCAAGGGATCGTGGTGAAAAAAATAAACCTTCTTCACACCAGCCTTGTGGGCCATATTTATAACATATTCATAGGTAGAGTGTCCCCACCCCTGGAAGGATTTATAATACTCTTCTTTTGTATACTGGGAATCATGGATCAGGATATCGGCACCTCGCATGAAGTTCATGATCTTGTCATTCTCTTCCTTTGCCACAAGATCCCCCTCCTCGGCAGCCATTTGATCATAATCGGGATCTTCCGGATCGGTTGGAAAGAGGTTTGTAAAGGGTTCAGTATCGTAGGCGGTAACAATGGACTTCCCCTTATACTCAAATCGATAGCCCAGACATAGAATAGGATGATTGAGATATTTAGTGGTGGTAAATATGCCATCTCCTATTTCAAAGGTAGACTCTTTAAGGGGGTAATACTTGATATCTGCCGATAGTTCGCTGTGCTTAACGGGGAAATATCGATATGAGAGCTGATCCCCGATAATCTTATCCAGACCATCCTCTTCATAGGTAACCGGTCCCCGGACATTTATTGTCGTTCCGGGAATGTAAATTGGCGTAAAAAAAGGAAATCCCATAATGTGGTCCCAATGGGTGTGGGAAAGAAGCAGCTCTATATTCATAGGGCCTTTGGGCAGTTCCGTTTTCATAAGGTTGTTACCAAGTTGACGGAGTCCGGAACCGGCATCAAGGATAACAAGCTTCTCCTCTTCACCAAAACGGAACTCAATACAAGCGGTATTTCCGCCATATTTTACTGTGTCTGGTCCCGGGCAAGGAGTTGAGCCCCGGACACCCCAAAAGCGGAATTTTATCATTTTGACCTCTATTCGGCCAGTTTCAGAAAAATGCTGGCCTTTTTAATTTCCTGAATCACAATATCTTCCATGTCTTCCAGCATCTCCATGGAAAAACCCAGGGCGTCGATAACCTCCGGACCGGGTTTCTGAGGATACCGGTTTCCGGAAAATCCTATCTCATATGCATTAACGAAGTAATTTGCCAATATAACGGAATAGAGAAGTTCCTTATCGGTACCGGTAAACTCTTCCGGCCTGTGATGAAAAGCAACAACACCCATGATATTATCATCAAGTTTCCAGCTCTCAATTATCATTCGCCCCACGTCACCATGATCCATTCCCATGGCCATCGTTTCAGCTCGGTTCAGGGACATTCTATCCCGATCGGAGAAGCTCATGGCCATGATATACTCATCAGAAAACCTGTTGTTCAGAGGGATTTTTCCAATGTCATGGAGGAGTCCGGCAACAAAATAATCTTCCAGCTTTCGGGGGTCGATCTTTCGGGATTTAGCTATCAGCTTGGCGGTAACACCTACGGCGAGGGAGTGACGCCAGAATCCATCCATATTCAAAGCCTGGAAATCTGATTTTTTACCCAGGGTCCCGAGGACAGCCGTACTCAAGGCCAGATTTTTTACCGTATTTATACCTAACATGATAATCGCCCGGACCAGAGAGGTAATCTCCTGAGAAATACCATAGTAGGCTGAGTTGATCAATTTAAGGACCTTCCCCATGAGCACCGGATCCAGGCTGATCACCTTGTTCAGGTCTGTCGGAGAGGTCTGTGGTGAATTACAGATCTCAAGAATCCTGGAAACAGTAGTGGGGAGGCTCGGCATTTTCTCTATGTAATTCCTGATTATCAGGACTTTTCTTTCATCCATTTTTTACCCTGTTGTTTTTTGTACTATAATTTCTCTATCTTCTCAAGTATATTCCCGATTTTAGCCCGCATATCGGCCCGAAGATCCCTATCGGGAGCATATTCGGTCAAATCGTTAATAAACGAGAGGGTTCCTGAGATCTTCTTGCTGGCCTGCTTTCGCCGCTGTTCCTTCTCTTTTACCACCTGGACGACCTTTTCAAGCCCCCCTTTGGGAGCGACCATCTGTCTAAGATTCGAGAGTTTATCCGCCATACCGCTCTCTTTGAAATTCTGGCGGTTTTCCGGGGGCAGGCTCCTTGTCAGTTTCTGGAGATAGCCAAGAAGATCTTCATTCTCTTCTTCCTGCTCATCCTCGGGTGGTGGCGTATAATCGGACTTTCTCCTGCCCGATTTTTTCGGTTGGGGTGGTGGGGTTACCTTTATCTGGAGCTTTTCTTCCGGTACCGGGGGTAAATGACGAACTTCAATCGGACCGGTCTCGATTCTCATGGTATGAGGAGGAAATCCTCCCGGAGGAGGGGGATAAACGCCCTGGGGTGGGTAGCCGGGGGTCTGAACCGGAAGAACCACCGGTGCCGGTCCCGCAGCCGCTTCTGCCCTGGCGGATTCTATCTTTTCAAGGATTGTGTCTGCCAGAAGGTCTTCAGGATCGATGTCCGGGATCTCCTCTTCTACATCGGTAATCATCACCATTTCACTCGTTTCATTAACAGAAATGACAGGTTCTATCCCCCCGGAATCTAAAATCGGAACCGTCTCACCGGCGATATCCGGCAATGAGTTAAAAAGGAGGCTCTCCTCTTCGATTTTATCAATTTCAATCATCCCCTCATCATCCCTGGAAAAGAGATTGGACAGGTTCTTCGCCCATTCACTCGATTGGGGTTTGAAATATTCTTCGGTCAGATTCTCCTTCTGATCAAGCACGGCGGAGAGATCGTCCAGTTCAATACCGTCATCTCCCGCTGAAAGCCCGGCAAGCTTTTCAGCATAGGAGACAGCCTTCTCACTCGCCCCCTTCCTGCGGGAAGTTTCTATCAACCCCTTAAGGGCTTCTGGATTTTCCGGGTCTCCCTCGTATATCTCTTTAAAAAGTGATTCAGACTCTTCTATCCTCTCCTGTTTAAGAAGAATACCGCCCAGCATTTCCCGACCCTTTACAGAGGCTGGAGATTTATCAAGGAATTTAAGAATCTCACCCTCTGCTTCGGGAACACTCCCCTGCTCCTCCAGGACTCGTACAAGATTAAGCCTGATTTCCGGGTTGGATGGACTTGAATCGACGGCCTTTCGCAGCCAGGCCTCCGCCTGACTCCAGTTCTTTCCCCGGGCCTCGAGAAGACCTTTGGTTAAAAGCCCTTCGGTGTTCTCGGGCTCCTCACTTAGAATCGTATCAACTAACTCTTCGCCCGATTCCAAATCTCCCGATTCAACATATGTTCGGGCATAAAGAGAATTCAACTCCATTTCATTGGCAGTAGACCGGTTGATCTTATCCAGGGTTTCCAGGGATTTTGAATAATCCCCTTTCAACCTGTACATCCGGCTCAAATTCATACGCAGAGAACCATTATCCGGATTCTTTTCTATTAACTCATTATAAAGGGTTTCTGACTCATCGAAATTCCCCACAGCTGCCAGAGAGAAGGCCAGGTTTCCCGCACCTTTTATATCGGAGGGATCCTGTTCTCGGATCTTCGAAAAGGTATTAAGGGCTTCATCCTCTTTCCCCATCTTCAGCTGGACAATACCAAGGTTATTCAACCCCTCTTTCCACCCCGGACGCCTGGTCAGGGCCTGAGCAAATTCATCGCCGGCCTCCCGCAGCTTCCCCTGAATCTGAAGGCATACACCAAGATTGTACCTGAGGGTGGGATTACTCTCATCATATTCCAATCCACGGCGATACAAATCCTCCGCTTCAGCATACTCTCCCCGGACTTCACAGAGGGTGCCTAGATTATTCCAGGCCATTGTTACCGAAGGGGAAAGGGAAAGGGCCTTCCGGTAATTTTCCTCGGCGAGGTCCAGATCACCTGCTGATTTATATATGTTTCCAAGATTGTAATAGATGTCCCCCCGATCGGGTGCAAGATTCAGGGCAGAATCCAGGGCTTTCAATGCGGTTGTAATATTACCGGCATTTTTGTAGACAATCCCCAGGTTATTAAAAGCCTCAGCATTCTGGGGATCAAGCTCAACAGCCTGCTGAAAAGCTTTAATAGCCTTATTATGATCCTGGCTTCGGGTATAGACATTTCCAAGGATAATATAAGCCTCAGCCACTTCGGGGATAGCCTTAACAAGTTCAAGACCATGCCTCTCCGCCAGGGTAAGATCATTTAAGGTGAGGGCTCTATCAATTCTTTCTGATAATTCTTTTACGTCCATAATCAGGGATTCCCGTGGAGCGGCGAAGGTCGGGCGCTCACCTCTCTGGAAAATTCACTTAACAAATCCCCATAGGTTCCAGTGTAGGCCATTATAGCAAAGTAGTACAATTTTCCGTTTGTTAACCCCTCCACCAGATACTCGGTTCGGTTCCCCACATCAATGGGAGAATCATTTTCCGGAAAAACGGCAGATGTTCCAAAATAGATACCCGGTTTCTCTCCGTAAAAAATTCGAAACCCCCTCGATTCAGCATCGGACATGGCGTTCCACTTCAACAAAACAGAACCATCTCCCGGCGATGCAATCACATAAGCCGGGGGGAGTGGGGGGAGTTTTGACTGATAGACAATCTCCATGGCAGAGACAGAGGGCGAAATCTCCCCGGTTCCATCGGGCAGCAGCTCAACCCGAAGCTGGATGTAGCGACCGGAAATTCCAGAAGGGAGGGCCGCGCCGCTGTTAAATTCCTGCCAGGAGAGATCAGGATCATCCTCATTGAAGAGCTTATCGGAAATTCTGAAATAATAGAATATATCCGAATTCCCCGGTTTAGATTCGCGAACATTGATCTCGCGGATTCGAGTTTCACTTTGAGCAAGATCAAAAACACGAGTGACGACCGAGCCCTGCAGTCTTAAGTAGCGCTCAAGCTGAGGCTCTTCCACCAGATGAGAAGAAATTCGCAGTTCATCCAAAAGGCCGATATAACCACTTCCAAGCTGAATCTTGGTATCCGCAAGAGAGCCGGAGACAGGAAGATAGATCTCACCCTCTTCATGCTTGGTCGGGGTTGTATAAATCATGGCTTCAGGATTCCCGTCTATAAGATACTCCAGGAAGCCGGAAAGGCTGTCGTAACGAATCAAATGGTGATGCCATTTGCGGGGGAGAAGGATAGTGTCGCCATGAAGGACGAACTCGGTCTCGGCACCGCCGGGAGGAAGGAAAAAATTCCGGAAGTTCCAGAGCAATCTCTGGTCCGCCACCATGCAGTTGATCCCCTGGGCAAGAAGATCACCATCACCCCACCAGCCGCCTTCCCAGGAAAAGATCTCCTCCCCTTCCGAGAGTCGGGCGGGATAGAGCCAGAACTCTATTGAGAAATCTTCGGGCGTATTACCCCGGGCCAGCAGGGCTGTGCCCTGAGGATGAATAATAAAGGGAGGGCTCTCGGACTGAAGCGCAAGAGAGGCATTCCCAAAGACCTTCTCCCGATATGAATAATTCCACTTGTCAGCCATCTCAAAGCTTTCAGTATCATCACCGATTTTATAGAGGGGACTTACGCCATACTGACCGGGTCCATTGAAATGAAGGATCAGATCTGATAATGCATTTTGAGGGGAAAGGGAGTACTCCCCGTCGGCAAGGGTCAGATCAGGATACCCCTCCCAGCCCGGCTTGAGTTGTACACCGTCCATCATGGCAAGAGAGGACCATTGATCGTCTGTACCCAGGATGAGATTTTCTTCGAAAGCATACAGCATAGATGCTGCAAACAGGAAAAAAGCGGCCTTAAAAATAAATGTATTTCTCACTGTACATAACATTAACCTCATTATCGGCAGATTTCAATTAAAATTGGAGAGATTTGATGATTACACTTAACAGATATTAAAAAAACCATGAGAAGAATAGGAGTTAAGAGAAAACCCGAGGGCCTAAAGAACCTTTAATCTGTGCAGAGATGAGCACCGAGTTTAACCGAAAGGACGGCCAGACCCGAAGAAAGATCCTCTTTCTCTACAATCACGCATTCAGGAACCCTGAGCTTAACCGGAGAGAAGTTCCAGATCCCCTTGATCCCCGCCTCAACCAGCTTATCGGCCACACTCTGGGCGGCCTGAGCCGGTACGGTTATGATCCCGATAGTGACATCATTGTCCTTGATCACCGAAGCAATATCCTTCAGATCATAAACCTTATGGCCATGAATCAAAGATCCTATCTTGGCTTCATCATTATCAAAAGCACCAATAATGTTTAAACCATGTTCGGAAAAGCCGGAATAACCGATAAGGGCGGATCCCAGTGCACCGGAACCGACAATGACCGTATCACTCATCATATCCCACCCGAGAAACCCCCGAATGGAATCAATCAGATCACTGACAACAAAGCCCTTTTTAGGTTTACCTGTGATCCCGGTGAAAGCCATATCCTTTCGGACCTGAATTGGTTTCAGAGATAGCCGTTCGGCAATATCTGTTGCGGAAATCCACTCCCTGCCCTCTTTACGATACTCATAAAGGAGCCTCAAATACGAAGGTATTCGTCTAATTGTGGGGAGAGGTGCAATTTTATCTTTCGTTTTTATTGAATCATCTGACATAATAATAATTATATATTAGAATCCATAATACTGCAAGCTATTAGATATATTTTTACTTAATTATGGTAAACTTATTGTCCTCTTCTCGGGATCCCTGGCAGTACGAAACAAAACAGCCACATTCCCGATAATCTTAACAAGAAGCGCATCTGTTTTTACAGCCATTTCGGGTGCAAGTTCCCGACGGGCTGATTTATGATCCTGAAACTTTACTTTGATAAGCTCATGGCTCTCAAGTGCCTCCTCAACAGCTTTAATTACAGCAGAGGTAAGTCCATCACCACCAACCATAACATAAGGATGGAGATCATGTGCTTTTTTAGATAAATATGCTCGCTGACGACCTGTGATTTTCATGGAGGCATACTATACTTTAATATATAAAATGTACATGGCAAGATGAGTCAGAATGGGGTATTATTATTCTTAAAGATGGCAGAAAGAAAGAACAAACCAATCTATCAATCAGGTGAACTCGACAGGACCCGAAAAAATATCGGGAATATAGATCCAAAAGAAGCCCGTAGAATGGCATCCCTCCTGGGTGGTGAAATAGGGATTGAAAAGGATTCCGCGGCTGTCCGACAGGGGTATGAAAAAATATCCTCATTAAAAAGAAGGAAAAGCGATCCCGCCAGGAGTTCAGGTGGAAAGAGTAGTGGATCAGATGAGCATCCTAAAAACGGCGGAACTGCCCCGGTAAATTTAAAGGAAAACACAAAAAAATCTCATGCCCTTGGAAAATCATCCGGGAGCAGAGGAACCAACACATCACCGGCCCCCCTGGTGATAGACAGCAGCAGGAAGAGCGGAAGTGTCAGAAAAAACAGGAAGAACTACTGGGTTAGAATAAGAACCAATTTCCTTGCGGCAAAACGGGAACATAATATAAAAACCCTGGCCTCTGCCCTTTCATCTATTCTTCCCTTCAATACAGAATCGGACGAGATCAACCCCAGGTTCATAATAGATCTTGAAAAAAAACTCTATGAACCGATCCTGCAGATTCAAAAAGGAGCCAGCCTGCTGCTGGCCGGAGGAACCCGCCGGAACTCAAACGGATATAGACCTGATCCATTCTACAAGGCCGTTCTGGAGATTCTATCCGAATGGGATATTAAAACAATTGGACAGGAACTCGCACGACTGGAAAAAATATCAAAAAAGCTCACTGCCGGTTCATGCACGAAACTGTGCAGAGCCCTCTTTATCCCGATAATCCGTCTTCAGAACCTGGAGGAGTCCTCACATATAACCAATAGTGTACGACATTTTTATGAACTCAATCTGAAAATCGGGAAATCCGACGAACCGAAAAAAATTGCTTTGATGAAAAAGAAATCCCTGGAGGTGATGAACCTCTACCCTCTTATATTCAGGAGGATACATTATGGATATTATCCTCTTTTGATGAACCTCTCCTGTTCAAGCTTCTCCCAGTATGATGAGTTCTACAGCTCCTGTACTCTGGAGTATCTTGGATTTCTGCTTCTGGACGCCAGCAGCATCCTCATGCCTCCAACGGAGATCCCCCCGGTTTCCCCCGAAGAGAACAGTCAGATTCAGACAGAGTGGGAACCCCCGAAAAAAGAGGAGGAACCAATTCCCATGGAATTTACCCATGGGCTCAGGCTTCTTCAGGGGATGTTTCCTCAATCCGGCTTTGAGGACATGGCTCAACATCCGGATTTCTACCCCTACTTCCAACCGATATTCGATCTGCCCCGGAACTTTGAACTTCTTCCTGCAGACGACCCCCTCCAGGGGATAACCATCATTATCTTATTCCTGAAGGAGCTTTTCTTCGCCTTCGGCAGTATACAATTTACATCGATTAAAACGGAGGAGTGGGATCTTCCGGAGATTCGATCCGTATTTGAAGAGTATACAGCAGGATGGTATGCCTTCCTTGAAAACTTCCTGCCCAAACTCCTCCTGATCCCCCTTCTGGAATACTGCAGGGGGATAGAAAAGAGTAATGATTTCAGCGCCTCGGCCTATGGTGTTAAACTTGAATCCAAGATCTTCTGGCTGAAAAAAAGCTACTGCCTTCCCCATCTGAAAGTTGTAAAGTCAATCCATGGAAAACCACCGGAAAGAGGAAAAATCACAAGGATTTATCATCTGACCGAAGATCTCTACTCCCTGTTCCTGGCCATTCTCAATAACGAGAACGCCGATCCGGGGATAAAAAACCTTGAGGATCCCATCCATTTTGAAGTCCCGACTATGATCTCCCGAAGATTCATTGCCACTCTAAAACGAAAAGGGCTGGAAGGGACAAACAGGGATCTTATAAGTGCCACAGCCTCTCTGTTATGTCTTCTTAACCAACTGCTTAATAAGGCAAGCAGTTTTTACTATAAGAGTACCCCGGATCCTATCTACAGATGTGAACCGGGGAATAAGTATAATCCTGTTTACTCGGTGACACCGGTGGAGACGGAAAAGATAATGAAAGGGGCCGATAGACGCATTGAAGAGGCCTCCTGTGGTGATAATGATAATACAAATGGAGAAGTTCACCCCTGCACCAGGGAAGAACTGGAAAAGGTTATCGCTGATGAGCTGGAGAATAAGGGCGCAGAGGGAACAATACTCCTCCATATAAATATCTCTGAACCGGTTACCGACAGCCCCATGGAACCGGTGCTCGAGAATACATTGAGGATTGGACCGGACCGGTGGTATAGAATTTCAAATGAGGAGTGGCTCATAATTCTGCCTGAGACTCCCCCGGAGGGAGGGGTAAGGTTGACAACCCGGCTGCTGAACCAGCTGATGCCTCTCTATGGGTCGCAGATTGGTATATATGCGGGTTTAACTCCACTGGAAGCAGAATGGACAGCCTCCAAAGCCCTCTATATTTCCGATAACACCTTAAAAGAGTCAAAAAAACGCAATGGCGAGGTGGTTGTTCTCTACACCCCGTCAGAAAAAAAGTATAGATTATACACGATTAAAAGCAGTAAAAAGGCGGAGGAAAAAAAAGATGAAAGTTTATCATGATATGGTAAAATATGTACTCGAAAACGGTATTGAAAAAACCAACAGGACAGGAACAGACACCCTGAGTTGTTTTGGTTATTTTTACAAGATAGATCTTCAGAAGGGATATCCTCTGCTCACCACCAAAAAGATGTACTTTAACTCCATGCTCAGAGAGTTGTTCTGGTACTTCTCCGGCCAGCCCCATATCAAAGAACTCCGAAAACAAACCAGGATCTGGGATGCCTGGGCCGATGAAGAGGGGAACCTTGAAACAGCCTACGGAAGATTCTGGAGAAGATTTCCCGTTCCGGAAGAGGGGTACCCCGGGGAAAACTGGGGAACAAAGTGGATCACAAGGGATCCCGAGACGGAACAGAAAACATTTGATCAGATTGGGTATGTTCTCGACACCCTGAAAGAGATAAAGAGGGATCCTAAAACCGCGAACCTGAGACGAATGGTCGTTTCGGCCTGGCACCCCGGCAACGCGGCCGAGAGTAAACTACCACCATGCCACTACAGCTTCTGCCTGAATGTAACAGGAAACAAGCTCAATCTCCACCTTACCCAGAGGAGCGCGGATATAGCCCTGGGCGTTCCATTCAATATTGCCTGCTACTCACTCATGGCTATCCTCTTTGCCCGGGAAGCAGGGCTGGAGGTGGGAGAATTCGCTCATACACTGGTCGATGCCCATATCTACATGGACCATATTGAGGGATTGAAGGAGCAGCTGAAGAGGGACCCACTCCCCCTCCCATCCCTGAAAATTGCCGACAAACCATTTGAAGAGTTAAGCTTTGAGGATATCGTCCTTGAAAATTACCAGTGCCACCCATTAATCAAATTCCCGGTAGCGATTTAGAAACTGATGAAGAAACCATACAGATTAAGCCTCATTGTCGCCATGACGGAGGAGAGGATCATAGGGAATGGCGAAAAAATCCCCTGGCGAATCCCCGAGGATCAGCAGCTTTATAAAAGGATAACCATGGGTCATCCTGTCATCATGGGCAGAAAAACCTATCAAACCCTGCCCAAACCCTTTATCGGACGAAGAAATATTGTTATCTCCAGGACCCCCGCATCCATCCCGATCTGGGAAGAGCCGTCGGGGAATCGGGCAGCGGCCTCGAAACCCCGGACCCTTGAGACGGCCTCCTCCCTGAAGGAGGCGATCGACAAGGCAGCCATGAGATTGGAAGGCCAACGGGGAGAGAGCTTTAACAGTGATGAGGTTTTCATTGTCGGTGGTGCTCAGATTTACTCTCTTTCCCTGCCACTGGCGGATCGGCTCTATATATCCACAATTCACCAGGCATATGAAGGGGATATAATCTTCCCGGACTTTGACAGGGAGGAGTGGCCTGTTACCGAAACAAAAGTGTTTGAAGAATTTACTCTGGAAATCCGGGATAGAAAGGGTTAAGACGAATTCTTAGTACAGCTCCTCCCCCCAGAGGATAAATGTTTTTCCGGCCGTAAGGTCTGCCATCATCTGCTCCATATCCGCCTGATTATCAAAAGGCAATATCCCGGAAATATCGATCTCTGAACCGAAATCCTCATTCAGGATCTCCAGAGAGAGGGGTAGTATCATCTTTTTAAATCCCTCATAGAGGGGATAAGGGATGGTCAGGGCAAACGCCCTCCGCCGGATCAGCTCCCGGATTTTAACGGAACCGACGGCCAACTGGGCCGACTGGGTGTAGGCCTTCACCAGCCCGCCGGTACCAAGTTTTACCCCCCCGAAATAGCGGACCACGGTGATCAGGGTTCCGGTCAAGCCACTCCCTTTTAAGACCTCAAGGACGGGCTTCCCCGCAGTCCCGGAGGGTTCGCCATCATCACTCATCCCCTGAATCTCTGCCCCCCTTCCAATTATGAAAGCATGAACCACATGCCTGCAACCCGGGTTCTCCTTCCGAACCTCTTTGACAATGGATCGGGCCTCCTCCGGGCTATCCACTGGGTGAACACTCCCGATGAAACGGGATTTTTTAACTGAGAACTCTTCTGATGAGGTTCCTAGGGGAATAAACATGATAGGTAAGCTTAATTTTTTAGACCGATTCGGTCAACAAGGAGGGATAGTACAAAATCATAGACATCGGTAAGCGTGTGTATGGTCCTGGATGCATACCGGAGGACTTCCGGCTGGTTTGAAAAGATTATGGTAGGAATCCTGTTCAGACTGTGGTCGGCCGAGGAGAGATCCTCGCAATTGCCATGATCACTTGTGATCAGAAGGGTAAAATCATCCCAATCCGCCGACTTTTCAAGGATACTGCCAACAAACTGATTCAGATCATCCGCCCGGTGGCGAAGTTTTTCCCACTCCCGCCTGTGGCCAAGGACATCAGTCATAAAATATTCAAAGAAGACGGCGGGAACCTCCTTGAGTATATTGATGACCCGCTGCCCCCCCTCGTCCGGGCTTATCAAGGGAACATAATAACCGCGCTGACGGATCATTTCATTGGTTATATCTGCAAAAACCGCCATCTTCAGATGATACTCCTCGGGGTATCGAAAGGGAATTCCAGAAGCCATGATACTCAAGGTGGAAACGGGGAACATATTCCGACGGCGAGCTCCCCGGAGGGTCAAAAATTCCTTGGTATACATATTCGCCGAAGTCACACCAACCCCCGCCTCATTCAAGACCTTTAAAAGACTTCGCTCTTCAATGATCCTGACAAGTTTCTCATTAGGGAATGCTGTTAAGTGAAAGCCCAGTTCAGCCTGAGCGTTTATCCCTGTAAAAAGGGAGGTCTGCCCCGTGGCAGACTGGGGGATCCCGGGAATACCCATAATAGGGTCAGTAGGGATGAGGACACCCCCTTTAAAAGGACGGGGCAACTCCTCACCGGAAGCAGAAACCTGCTTCACAAGGGGCATCCCCTCCATGAATGCGGAAAAGAGATCCCGCACAGGATTTTCTTTCCTATCCTCTCCCAGGCCCAGGCCGTCAATGAAGAGGTGAAAAAATCGTCTCACTTTTTAAACGCATCCTTCCTGCCTTTAATAAAAAAGCCGAGTCCCGTAAAAATGAAAAGAAACGCCAGACCTATGGCCAGGAATTTCAGGGTTGAAAGGATGCTTATTATGGTTCCCAGGGGAGGAACTGCGGATTCTCCGAGAAGTATCATAAACCGGATCAAAAGGTTTTCCGCCAGATCACAGACCGCCCCCAGGATAGGAACCATAAGGATCCAACTGTATTTTGAAAGGTCATCATATTTCCTTTGATATACGGCTGAAAGGCCGTTCGCCAGGGCCAGACCATAGGAGAGCGGAAACAGAATATCCAGAATTTGGATCCTGTTATACCAGGTAAGCCCCTCACCATTGAGTAATCCCAGGAATTCCAGGGCACGGGCTGGTTTATAGGCCGCAGCCATATCAAGAATCCCTCCTCCGGTTACACGGATAAAACCCGGCATTAACCAGAAGGTAAAACAGGCCTCGATAACCAGAAACATAATCACAGAGGCGATAAACACCTTCCGCTGTAATATTAAGTTGAAAAATGCTTCTTTTTTATTCATCCTTTATAATCCTCTCTTTTTTCTGATCCCCAGGTGGGTTGCTACAATTCTTTCAGGAAACCCTCGACGATTCACAGGCCGGTTAACGATTCGCGCACGGCTACCCCCGTTCAAGCCAGCCCCGCCGTCTCCCCGGTTCCGGGGGATTTCAGCAAGAACCATAACCGAGGAGCCGCCCCCATCCATATTGAGAGCATCATGGCTTCCAAGGAAATTAAGATACCCGGCAGTTTCGGCCAGGGTCAATCCCCGGCTGTACTCCTCCCTTCGGCCATCGGCCACCATGAGGTAAAGGTACCGCCCGTCGGAGGAGATCCCAAGGGCCGTGCGGGGGGTCCTCTCTCCCCCCTCGGGGACAATTGTATCACCGCTCTCAAGAAGTCTCTGAAATCCGCCAAGGATGAATTCCCCCTCAAAGGGATACTCACCCTGAGATCTGATGGAGAGGTTCCCCTCCTCATCCACAACGAGGGCATCGAACCTTTCCAGTGGTCCCTCCAGGAGCTGCCCTTCCCAGACATAAAGGCCGGATGGTGTCTGCCCCCGGCGGGGAAGAAACCACCGGTAGGGGGAAAAGGGGCCACCGTTTACAGCGGCATAACACCCTTCTTCAAGAAGAAAATCCGTAGTTGTAATGCCCTCCATGGCCTCCCCCTCCCGCGAAGCGAGGAAAGCCTCCGAAGGTTCGGTGAAAACCAGATCCCACAGCCCGGCACGAATATCCACCCGAAGGGCAAAGAGGGCAAGAGGAAAGCTCCTGTCCCTGAAATAATAAAAATCCAGTCCCTCATCCAGGGGGTACCAGGAGGGTGTCCCTGTGGAAGGAGAACTCTCATACCCAGCTTCATCCATCCCTGGAGGGAGAAAAATCGTTTGGCAGCCGGAGAGCAGAAGTATCCCGGCCAGCATAAGACTCCCCCATGCGGGCTTGTTAAACCTGACCAATCGAACCATCCTCATACTGAAGCCGGTAAAGATTGAAGTAGGCCCCCTTTTTCTCCATAAGCTCATCATGGGCACCGGCCTCAACAAGAACACCCTCATTAAGGACAAGGATTCTATCCGCATTTCTGATGGTGGAGAGCCTATGGGCGATGACAAGACTGGTCCTTGCTTTTAAAAGTTCTCCCATGGCAATCTGAATAAGTTTTTCAGTCTCCGTATCTATACTCGCCGTGGCCTCATCGAGAATGATGACCTTCGGATTATGAGCAATAATCCGGGCGAAGGAGATAAGCTGCCGCTGCCCGGCGGAGAGGTTGGCCCCTCCCTCCTTGACTTCGGTTCCATAACCATTCGGAAACTGCCGGACGAACTTATCCACCTGCACAGTTGCCGCCGCCCGTTCCAGTTCCTCCTTTGAGATATCTTTCCCGAGGGTGATATTCTCTTCTATTGTCCCGGAGAAGAGGAAAACATCCTGCTGAACCGTCTGAATCTGGGAGCGAAGAGAATCGAGGGAGTATTCCATGATATTTCGGCCATCCAGAAGGATCTCCCCCCCCTGTATATCCCAGAACCGGGCAAGGAGACTTGCAATTGTTGTCTTTCCGGCACCGGTATACCCCACTACAGCCACAGTCTCTCCCGGTTCTATCCTGAAGGATAATCCCTTTAAAACCAGCGCGTCTTTATTGTAGCTGAACCGAACATCCCTGAATTCAACTTCCCCAGTTGCCTGGAGGTCCTTTCCAGAATCTTCCAGAGCATCCTTCGAATCAAGAAGATCAAAAACCCTTTCACTCCCCGCCATGGCGGACTGAAGAATATTGAATTTTTCTGAGATATCCATAACCGGCCTGTAGAACTGGCCAACCAGATTTACAAAGGCAATCAGAACACCAAGGCTCAAAGAGGAATCAAAGAAATACTTTGCCCCGAAGTAGAGGATCACCCCGGTGGAGATCGAATTAAAAAGATCAATCATCGGCCGGAATACCGCAAAGACATACATCTCGCTTAAATTAGCCTTTAAAAGAGTGTCATTCTTCTCCCCGAACTCATCCCGGCTTCGATCCTCCCGGCCAAACATCTGAACGACCTCCATTCCGGAGATATGCTCCGAAAGGAAGCCATTCACATTAGAGACCCACATCCGGACCCGTCGATAGGCATTGCGGGCCCGCCTTCTGAAGAACCAGGTCATAAAGAAAACCGGGGGCAGGCTTACCAGGGTGATGAAAGCAAGTCGTGTATTCAGGGTAAAAAGCACGAAAATAACCCCGGCCATCACAAAGACATCCCTCAAGAGGGATGTTGCCACCGAGGTAAAGAGCTCATTGACCGTTTCGACGTCACTTGTTACCCGACTTACCAGAGAACCAACGGGTTTCATATTTAGAAAACCCAGGGGTTGCTTCGCCGTATGGGCCAGAACTTCCATCCTCATATCCTTCATAACCCCCTGGCTGATGAAAGCCATGATATAGATCTGAACGAAAGAGAAGAGGAGAACCCCGGCCAGGAGGCCCAGGTAGATGAAAGAGCTGGCCTTTAAGCCGGCCACAGCATTCTCCTTCAGAATGATGCCATCCTCGAAATTCAGGAGGATGTGGTTATCAATGGCTTTCTGAAGAACCACCGGCGTAAGCAGCTCCCCGATGGTGGCCAGGGTCAACCCGATTATGGCAAGAATGAACCACCCCTTATAGGGTTTCACATATTTGAACAGGCGTTTCATTATCTGGGAATCCCAGCCTTTAACTATTTTCTCATTCTCCATCAGGAACCTCCCCACAGCCGGAATCTGCATGGGAATCTTCAGCCGGGTCCCCTCCGGAACCGGGATGGCGACAGACCTCCTGAAGCTGATAAATCCTCCGGAAGATACCTTCCTCCTGCTTTAAGGCTTCGGGAGCACCCTCCTGAACGACCCGTCCATCCTCCAGAACAATCACATTATCTGCTACCTGAAGGGTGGAAACCCTATGGCTCACTATGATATTTGTCCGTCCCTTCCGTCGTTCAAGAAAACGGTTCAGGATCCGCTCCTCTGTCTCCGTATCCACAGCAGAGAGGGCATCATCGAAAATCACAAACCGGGAATCCACCGCCAGGGCTCTTGAGATGGCCACCCTCTGCTTCTGTCCGCCTGAAAGGGTCACCCCTTTTTCACCTACCGGTGTATTCCACCCCTCCGGGAAGAGGGCCAGATCCCGATCGATCGTCGAGATTCGATTCATCTCCTTAAGATACTCATCATCCGCTTCTCCCAGGCCAAAGGCAAGATTATCCCTGATGGGAGAAGAGAAGAGAAAGGTATTCTGGGGAACCGAGGCCATGGCCCCCCGCAGGGAGGAGAGTTCATATTCATGCACATCCTTTCCCCCATAAAAGATTGTCCCTTCGGGCGGATCAAGAAGCCGGGGGAGCAGCCGAAGGAGGGTTGTCTTCCCCGAACCGGTGCTCCCGAGAATACCCAGTGTTGTCCCTTCGGGAACGGTGAATGAGATATCCTTCAGGACGGGGGTCTCCCCGTCGGGAAAGGTGTAATTCAAATTGCGGACTTCGAGCACGCCCGCTTCGTCAATCTTTTCAGCCCCGGGTTTTGACAGGATGTCCGACTCGGTATCCAGGATCTGATTTATCCTGCCCATGGAGGCGGCCCCCCGGTTAAGGAGGTTTACTGTAAAACCGGCCCCAATCATCGGCCATATCAGCATCCCCAGATAACTCATGACTGCCACAAAATCTCCGGGAGAGAGGTCCCCGGACATAACCTGCTGTCCGCCAAACCAGAGAAGAAGAAGGGAGGTCAAACCAGCCAGAAAGGAGATGACAGGAAAAAGAAATCCCCATATCTTCACAAGTTCAAGATTACTCTTCAGATATTCATCATTGGCATCTTCAAATCTGCCCATAAAATGTTTCTGCCGGACGAAGGTTTTTATCACCCTGATCCCCGAAAGGATCTCCTGGGTTTCATCACTGATCCGGGCAAAAGCCTGCTGAACCTTGAGAAACCTCTGCCCAAGTAACTTTCCCGCACCAAGTACGATTATAAAAACAAAAGGGAGTGGAATAAGGGTATAGGGCGCCAGTCCCGGATATCGGGTAAAAAGAATAATCAGGATCACCAGTGTCATGAAAACCCCATCCACAAAGGCGACAAAGGCCATACCCGTTGCCATGCGAATGGCGTTCATGTCGTTTGTAAACCTGGACATGATATCACCAGTCTTCATATCTCCATAAAATGAGGAGGAGAGTTTCAACAGGTGATCAAAAAGCTTCGTCCGGAGCTCTTTTTCAATCCTCCTGGATGAACCATGAATGAAAAACCGCCAGCCAAATCTTCCGACAGCAATGGCGGCCGCCACGCCTACCATCTTCAGCATGAGGCTCCCGATCATGTTTAAGGTCATATTTGATTCTGCTATACCATCCACGGCTTTGCGTATCATCATGGGGATAACGAGCTGTCCACCGTCGGTCAGGACGAGAAAGAGAAAACCGAGGATGTAGTATTTCAGATGTTTTTTCAAATAAGGGAAGAGGGTACGAAATTCTTTAAACACCGTGACTCCTTTTAAAAACCAGGGATATGGAAGTGCCGTCTGTAAAGTCAAACCCAAGTTCTCCCTCCAGCTGCTCTGCCAGAGTGGAAGCCAGTTTTAATCCGAGCCCGAATTCGCTATCAGGGTCCCGGGGCGACCATAAACGCCCCCCTTCATTGGAGATGGTCAGTCGGATAAGACCAGACTCCTCCGAGAGGGAGTAATATATTTTCCTCTCCCCGGGCAGCCCTCCACCTTCAAGGCTCAATTCCTTCCCGGTAAAAGCATGGGTAAGACAATTATCGAAAATTTCATTAAAAAACAGACCCAGCGGGATGGCAGTATCCATATCAAACTCCATATCCGCAACCCTGTCTTCAATAATAACACCGGATGTATCAAAGTTCCGGAGTTCTATCAGCATAGCCGACAAACGGTTAAAAAACTCACCACTCTGAACAGCCCCAAGGCTCTGCCCCTGATAAAGTTGTTCATGAATGAGGGAGAGTGTCTGAACCTTCAGGGAGAGTTCTTCGAGGGCACTTTTCGACTCCTCACCCTCCAGATTACTCATATGCAGATTCAGCAAGCTGCTAATCAGCTGCAGATTATGTTTGACCCGGAAATGGATCTCCCGAAGGAGGATCCCCTTCTCTTTCAAGGCCTCCTTTACCTCATTTTCCCGGTTCATAATTTCGGTAACATCATCAGAGAAAATGGTTATCCCGATCACTTCTCCGGAGACGGAGATAACCGGAAAATAATCATGCTGATAATAGACAACCCCACCAGAGAGATGGGAATAACTCCTGACCTCCGTACATTTTTCACCGGCCAGAACCACGGCAAGTTTCTGACGGACCTCATGCCTGGTAGCATCGGAGGAGAGGCTCTCCAGCAGAGACGCCCCGATCCGGATCTTCACACCCCGGACCTCATCCATAAACCGGCGGTACCCGTCATTAAAAGCCCTGTACCTGAAGAATCTGTCGACTGAAGAGATTCGGATGTTTCCATACCCTTCAATGAGTGATCGCTGAACTGCAATGCTCATCTGGAGTCTGTCCTTTACATCATCGGAATCGGTGAGTTCAGTCGTACGAACCCTTAAACCGATGATCTTGTTATTGTCATCCACATAGGGACCAAGCACATTCTCAAAATACCGGCTGCCATCTCCGGTATCTTCAAGTTCATCAATAGTATAAAAATGCTCACCGGAAAAAGCCCGGTTATAATTATAGATAACAAGCCGCTTATACCGTTCATCATCAAGGAACTCCAGGAGGTTATCCCCCACGTGAATCTCCACACCCCAGACCCGATTCATCTCCTGCCGATGGGCCTCATTGAAGGAGATGTATCTGAACTTTGTATCCACAACCCAGACAAGAGGCGACTTCCCCTGTGGCCCTTTTATTTTTGTATTACTGCGCCTCGCTTTTTCCGGTTGCCCGTCCATGACAGATAGTATGTTTATGAGTAAAAAATAGGTTTTCTTATCCGTCCCGGAAGCGGCGAGTATCCTCCCTGTGAAAGGGAGTGACTCAAGAAGAGGTTCCTTTCGATCCATATAAACAAATGAGAGGGGTAAAAAATCACCCGCCGCCGCTTCGGAAAGAATATCCTTCATCGAGTCACCGGAAATCAAAAGTCCATCGGTCTCTAAATCGGCAAAAAGTTTCCTGCCGGCTTCATTGAGGGAGAGAACAATTCCCGAAGAGTCCACCACAACCGCAGCCCTATCCAATGATTCAAAGAAAAATCTGTAATCCGGTTCGGGATAGTTGGAAATTATATCTGTCATATATATAGTATAACGCTTTTAATCTTTTTGATGAAACATAAATAGATCGAATATACCAGGTCGAATATACCAGGTCGAATATAACCGGCAGCATCTAAAGGAAGAGATAATCCTTCCTGGTGAGACCGGAGAGCTCCAGTTGTTTATATAAGTCGGTAAGCCCCGACTCAAGGCCGTCCTTGCTCCTGGCTTCAACCCTTATGGTAAGGTGAGGTTGGGTATTGGAACCCCGGAGCATCCAGAAACCACCTGAAAAAGAGACCCGGATCCCGTCTATATCTACCACCTGACGTCCCGCTCCGCGAACTCGTTCCAGGATCTCATCAACAACCCGGCGCCTCTCCTCTGCTTCAAGATGAATACGGATCTCACCACTGTCATAATAAGCGGGGAACTCCTTCACCATTCGGGTTAGAGTCCTATCCGCATGGGAAAGAATATTTATAAGTTTTACCGCCGCGAAAAGGGCATCATCAAACCCCCTGTTTTCGGAGAAGAAAATATGCCCGCTCGTCTCGCCGGCCAACCCAATCCCCTCAGCTTTCATCTTCTCCTTTTGGTTGGTGTGCCCGACCTTCCACATGAGGGGAATCCCACCGAGAGCGGCCACTTCATCATAAAAGAACTGGCTCGCCTTCACCTCGGACATAACAACCGCTCCGGGATTATTCTCAAGGAAATCCCGGGCAAAGAGAACGAGGAGCTGATCCCCATAGAGCAGAGTCCCCTCTCCATCCACAACACCAAGACGATCCCCGTCGCCATCGAAGGCTATACCTAAGTCTGCCCCCTCTTCGACAACCTTTGCTTTAAGCTGTTTAACATTTTCGGGAAGGCTGGGATCCGGGTGATGATGCGGAAAATTCCCATCTACCTCACCGCAGATCACGAGATGCTCACCCGGCAGATCCTTCAGAAAGTCCGAAAGGATTGCTGCTGTTGCTCCATTTCCGGGATCCCAGACGACCTTAAGCCTCCTGGAGTTTCCCGCAGAGAGAAAGGAGTGGATGTAGGGAATGTATTCCCGGCGGATATCCCTTTTCAGAAGGGTGCCCTTTCCGCTGGTAAAATCACCCTCGAAAGCGATCCTTGCCAGCGCTTTAATATCATCGCCATGAAAGGAACCTGTGGTGGTTATGAATTTAAAACCATTGTATTCTGCAGGGTTATGGCTGGCTGTAACCATAAGGCCGGAATCGGTTCTAAGTTTAAAGGTTCCATAATAGACCATGGGAGTTGGAACAATCCCGATGTATGTCACATCGATCCCAGCCTCAAGGAGTCCTTTAATAACCTCTATCCTCAGGGAGTCGGAGGAGAGTCTGCCGTCCTGACCAACAGTACAGGTTAACTTACCCTCTTTTTTCAGAATAGAACCAAATGAACGACCAATATAATAGGCATCCAAAGGGCTTAAATCCTTACCCGTTATTCCCCGTATATCACACTCTTTAAGTATTTCTTTTGACAGTTGATGAATCATCCTGTTTGCTGCTCCTGTTCTGGTACTCTTCTCCACAGGGAAGAGTAACCCTGAAAATAGATCCGCCGGAAGGGCGGTTTGATACACTTATGGTCCCTTTAAACTCGGCAACCATATGACTGGTAATTGTTAAACCTATACCACTGCCGGCTATCCTTGAATTATGGGATTTTTCCCTTCTGTAAAACCTCTCGAAAATACGGGCCTGCTCGACATCCGGAATTCCCGCCCCCGTATCCTCCACCTCAAGGCAAAGGTAATCATCCTCATTTTGAATACGAATCCAAATCTGCCCCCCTGGGGGGGTATATTTAATGGCGTTGTCATAAAGGTTATAAACAATCTGCCTGAACCACCCGGCGATACCATAAATCGCAGAAGCTTTATCATCAACCTCCAGAGTGGTGATGAGATCTTTATTATCCGCCAGGGGTTTTAAGGTAGATAAAACCTGATTCACTGCCTCGATACAGACAATCAGTCGTTTTCTAGCCTGGCCCATCTCCCCCTCTATGCGGGAAAGCAAAAGCAGTTCGGAGATCAGCTTCTTAAGGCGTTCGGTTTCAACCTCAATAATATTGAGGGCCGTATTCCTGTCCCCCGCCTCCAGCAGCTCCCAGGATTTCAAGGTCTCAACAAAACCGCTGATGACTGTCAGGGGTGTCCGCAGTTCATGGGAGACATTGGAGACAAACTCATCCTTGAGTTTTTCCAGACGGCGGATTTCTGTGACATCTCTTAAAATGACCAGAACCCCGCTGGGGTCATACGGAATATATTTATCGACCATTACCTCTACGGTAATATCCAGAATATCCCCATCCGGAGTCTCGGCGGAAAAGCTCGTATGATCCCGGGTTTTAAAGACCTCCCTGGTTTTTTCAAGGATTTCATTCAATATCCTGCTCTGAAACCCCTTATCACTCCGTACTTCAAATAGAAGGAGTTTGTTAAGATTCAACAATTTTTCCGCCTCAGGATTAACAAGGGTCACCAGATTCCGGGAGTCCACCATGAGTATGCCCGTATTGAGATTGGACATTAAGGTATTAATCCTGCTGTACTTTCTATTGTCTGTTTCTATCAGTAAATTATACCGGTCTATCAGCGAATTGAAGTTCTCAACAAGCTGTGTTAATTCCACATCGACGGTGTGGATGGCGATCTTGTAAAATCCCCCCTGAGCCGCTTCCCGGGTATGCTGCAGGAGTTTACGGATTGGTCTGCGCATGCGTCTCCTGGTGTAGGTAATGACGAGCACAACCAGCAGGGTAGTCAAAACAGTGAGGGTCAGGACTATCAAGCCAAACAGGCCGGTTAACTTACGATCCTCTTCAATCTGATAAATCAGGGATATTATGATCGGTTCATTGGCCAGGATCTTCCTGACAGCCACCGAAACCGATAGGTCTCCGGTCCTCGATGATCGAACAATACTGGAGGCACTACCGGTCACCTTGGCGTCAGATATATCTGCATTGATATATATACCTGTAACCGGGTTCCAACCTAAATTAGAATCTGCCAGAAGGCGTGCATCCTCATATACAATAATGATCCTGGCATCAGTTATCATAGACTGGTTAATAACCAAACGCTGATAATCGGGAACCACACTATCACGGCTCTCGTGCAGCAGATCGGAATAGACCTGTTTTGCGTCAACGAACCCCCTTGCCTGGGCCTGTTTTACAATAATATTTACCGTAAAAAGGAAGAAGAGAAGACCTGCGATAAAGAGAAGGATGACATCGGCAATGATCAATGAGAGGTGAATCTTTCTTATCATCTGTTATCCGATGGTGAATCCCTTCCCGCGTACTGTTTCAATATCACAACCTTCCACCTGATGCTCAGCTAATTTCTTCCTTATATTCCGAAGATGCACATCAAAAGATCGACCGACTTCCGCAGGCTCCTGTTCAAAGATCGCCTGAATCATTGTATCTCTGGGAATAAGAGCTCCCGACTTTTTAAGAAGGTAGTGGAGGATCCTGAATTCGGTCAAGGTTAAATCTATCCGCTCACTCCCGGAGGTCACCTGATACTTTTCAGTACTCAGCTCAAGACTCCCCTTCCTGTATGTCGTGGGAGAAGTTGACGCTGTAAGCAGCTCCACCTGGCGGAGAGAGGCTTTAATCCTTAAGAAAAGCTCTTCAAGACTGAAAGGTTTGGTAATGTAATCGTCGGCACCGCTTAAGAGCCCGGTTATTTTATCCTGCCCCTCACTCCTGGCACTGATCATAAGGATGGGTATTCGCTTTGTCTCAGGATCCGCTTTTAAAATTCTGCAGGTTTCAACGCCATCTATTCCGGGAAGCATCACATCGAGAAGGATGAGATCCGGAGATTCGGTACGAGCAAGTTCAAGAGCATCCTCTCCGGTTTCGGCAGTAATACTGTCATAACCCTGTGTACGCATATTCATCTGAAGCATCTGCAGAATATGCTGTTCATCATCAACAATTAAAATTTTTATCTTTTCTGTAGCCTGCTCTTCCATTAACGTCCCCCGAAGCTGAATCCAATACAATTTTCGACCTTCATTTTACTACAGGAGCTCTAAAAAAAACAGAGTCCTCCGTTATCCAGATCCCCGGAGGACTCCACCTAAAGGGTTTAAAGGAGTTTACCTCCGGCAATATTCTTGGCGGTCTTCTTGTCAAACAGCACATATTTATCACCCGGAAAGGAGAGCTTAATCTCTTCACCAACCGAGAAATCCACACCTCCGAAAACAACACAGGTGATAATGGCGCCATCCAGATCAATCTTTACAATTGTCTCCATTCCCGAAGGAAGGGTTGAGTATACATTTCCGGTAATCTGCCCTTCCCCGCCCAGGCTTATATCCTCGGGTCGGATTCCCAGAAGAAGCTCCTGGTCCTCCTGTATGGTAATGCTTGAAGAGGTGGGGGCAAAGAGGAAGTTCATTTTAGGATGCTCCAGCTTTACCTCATCGAGGTTCACATTAGTTCCCGTAACCTCAAAGATGTTGATGTTGGGACTCCCCACAAAATCGGCCACAAAGAAATTGGCGGGATAGTGGTAAATATCCAGTGGGGGCTCAAACTGCTGAAGCACGCCCTCTTTCAACAGACAGATCTTTGATGAAAGGGTCATGGCCTCAAGCTGATCATGGGTAACATACACGAAGGTGGAGTCGGTTTCCAGATGGAGCCTTTTAAGCTCTGTCCGCATCTCCATTCTGAGTTTCGCATCAAGATTACTCAGAGGTTCATCCATCAATAGAACCTTTGGCCCGGTGGCAAGGGTTCGGGCAATGGCAACACGCTGCTGCTGTCCACCCGAAAGCTCGGCAGGATATCGATCAATGAACTCATCAATTCTCAAGAGGCCCAGGAGTTCTTTAACCCTGGCCTCTATCCTCTCCTTATCCCACTTCATGTTCTCAAGACCGAAAGCGATATTCTTATACACGGTCATATGTGGCCAGAGGGCATAATTCTGAAACAGAAACCCTACATTCCTCTTATCCGGCGAGATATCGATCCCCTTCTCCGAAGAGAAAACACAGACATCATCAATGAAAATCTCCCCCTCGGTAGGTGTTTCCAAGCCGGCAATCATCCGGAGAGTGGTGGTCTTACCGCATCCGGAGGGTCCAAGGAGGGTAACAAACTCTCCATCTTTTATTGTAAGGTCCAGATTATCTACGGCCACAGCCTTGCCGAACCGTTTGGTTACATTGTTAAGTCTAATTTCCGGCATTCTACTGCCCTCCTATTCCTTTATCGACGGAAGCCCCGGTGACCCGGTTTACCACAACATTACTTATGACTACGAAGAGAACAATAAGCAGGTTGATAGCATTGGCATATTGATTCCAGCCCTTCTCATTATACTGAAAGAGCATAGTGGTAAGAATTCTCGTGGATGGTGTTACCAGGAGAATAAAGAGGGAGAGTTCCCTCATACAAGATATGAAAGGGAGTAAATACCCCGAAAGAAAACTCGATTTCTGTATGGGAATAATAATCCTGAGCATCCTCTTCGCCCAGCCAATACCCTGAATTGTACCAGCCTCTTCGATCTCATTACTCAGCTGATGCATGGCACCCACACTTGCCCGGGAGGCAAAGGGAAGGTATTTAACAGCACCAACCAGGACAAGAAGGGCAAAAGTTCCATATAAAGGGGGAATAAATCCTCTCCTAGCAGCAAACATTGAGAGGTAAATAGCTCCAAAAGCCATACTGGGCATCAGGTATGGAAAAAAGGCCAGATTATTAACCATAAGAGAAAGCCGTGAGTTTTTCTTCTTTACAATAGCATAACCGGCCAGGATTCCAACAGAACCGGAGATAAAGGCAACAACCACCGAAAGGCGTACCGAATTCCATAATCCCTCAAGGATACTCGGGTTTCGCAGGATCCCCGGTTCACTGTTGGCAATCTGTGGGTCCCCCTTTCCAGTCCAGAAGAGGGTTGTAAAGTTATCCAGAGAGTAGTTCCCCGGCTCCATAATGAAGGACTCTACAGCAAAAGTGACCAGAGGAAGGATGCAGACCAGACCAACCATTATAATCAGAAAAACAGAGACAGGAGCCTTAAAAGCACGAAGATTAATAAGGGAGATATTTGAACTCTTCCCGGTTATAGTCGTATAACTCTTTCTGGTTCCGACAATCTTCTGGTTTATACCAAGGATCAGAATTCCTATGGCAATCATGATAAAAGCCATGATATACCCATAACCCGGATTAAGACCATTGAGGGTTCTGTACATCTGAGTTGTCAAAACCTGATAACGAACAGATGTTCCAAGAAAAGCGGGAACAGCAAAGGCACTCATAGCACTGGAGAAAACCAGCAGGAAGGTAGAGAGCATGGCCGGCATAACGATGGGGATTGTTATCTTCCTCATTATCTTTCCACGGCTGGCTTTCAGGATCAGAGCAGCTTCTTCCAGATTAGCATCCATATTCCGGAGGATCCCGCCGATCAGGATGTAGGCAAAGGGAGCATAATGCAGCCCTAATACCACAATTATGGGAAAAGGTCCGTAGGCAAACCAGTTGGCCGTTTCTATCCCCGTGAGGGCTGTGAAAATGCCCGGAGCACCTCCCACCCTGGAGTTCTTAAAAAAGTTCAACCATGCCATGGCCAGAGTCCAGGAGGGCATGATATAGGGAAAGATAAAGAGGGTTGAAATAATTCCCTTGAACATTATATTCGTTCGGGTTACCAGCCAGGCAACAAACCCGCCAAGAGAGATAGCGATCAGGCAGGTACCGAATGAAACAATCATTGTATTCAGAAATGGCTCATAAAAGATCTTACGGCTGGTAGATGAAAAGAGAACTTTCACCCAGTGATAGAGGGTAAAGTCTCCAACCTTGGAACCTTTTACTCTCATCAACTCCGACTGATGTACCGTAAAGGTATCGAGAATGATCGTCACCATTGGTATCACTGTAAGATAGATGAGAATGAATGCCAGTGAAACAAGGATTATATTATGGGGCTTTTTGAAAAAAGACTTAATCCTGTTTTGATAATTCACAATTCATATCCTTTAAGGTAAGTGAGTACACCCGAGCAGATCTCTGCCCGGAGGACGCACAAAGATAAAATCAGCCCGAAACAACCGGGCTGATTTCCTGAAAATACAGATTAATAGATGTATTCGTTAAGAAATTCCTCAACATCGGCCCTGTTTTCAAAACAGTACGCAGGGTCTTCTTCAACCAGAATCTCAACCCAGGTAGTCATGGGATGATCTAAAGGCTGGAGGGGGATATTGGGATTGGATGAGTAGGTTCCAAGATCTTTACCCCAGGGGGCAAATCCTTCTTCTGTCAGAAGGTACTCAATGAAGAGTTTCGCTGCAGCAGGATGAGCGGCATCATTGGCAATCAAAGCATAGATGGGATAGTAAAATCCTGAAAAAGGAGCAACTTCCATCATGGGTTCAAGGGCCAGATTCTTTGATTCTTTATAACGGAACTTTGAAAATACAAACAAACCGGCATTATTCGGCTTATTCTGTCCCCGAATACCGATACTTTCGGCAGTTTTTGTATCGGATGTTGTCAGGATTAGATCATTTTCAAGGATCATTTTGATCCACTCATAACCCGCATTGGGTGTGGAAAGTTCAATCTCTTTCCCGAAATAATCCTTATAGGCAGCAGCTATCTGATCCGCAACCTCGGGTTTGGTAACCATAGTGAGAAAGTTTGCATTAACACCTTCCTGGAACGGATTCTTAAACTGGAACTGTCCAGCCCATTCGGGGGTTGTCAAGGCCCAAATATTGTCAAAAGGAGGTATAGGTGCGGATTCATCATTATAGATAAAAACCTTATTGATAAATGCAAACGAAAGAGGGTTCTGAAACTCAACGGGAATGACATCTTTCATTGTGGGAGGAACGTAATTATAAAGATAACCTAAATTAATAAGTTCTCCCATAACCCGGCCGCCATCCTGACAGATAACAAAGTCGGCTCCGATAGCGCCGGTGCTTCCCTCTTTGGAAACTTTTTCGATCAGCTCGAAATCTTTCAAGTTTGAGTCTTCTACTTCAATACCATATTTGGCTGTGAAGGCCTCGGCGGCGGATGCAATTCTACTTGTAATAGAGTATACAACAACCTTTCCTTCAGCCTGGGCTGCTGCCACCAGTTCATCATGGGTCATAGGTGTTTCTTCAACAACAGGTGCGGCAGGTTCTTCCTGGCCACCACCGGCAAAAACAACAGCCGAGGATAGTACGATCAGCACAAGGCTGAGTACAACCATTCTGTTAATTCTTTTCATCATGCACTCCTTTAGTGTTTGTTAAGATATATTAACGTAAATCAATGTTAAGTTATCTTAACATATTTGTCAATTATTTTCGTTTAAGAATCTCATCCTCTTGACTAATCCTATATAGGGAATTAGGCTGGTAGATCATACAATTCCTAATTTTATAGAAAGAAATGGAGTCCTGAAATTTATGACCGATTTTTCATGCCTGGTAAAAAAACATGGACGGCACCATATTGAACTGAAATCCAGCCTTCCAGTCCCTCAGGAGGGAAAAGGACGATATGATCTGAATTTCTATTTCTTCTCACCGGCTCAGCTGCGATTCACTAAAGAGACAATCGGGACCCAAAAAGTTCTGAGCAATATCCAGACCTATACCCGTTTTTCCTCTCCCGCCCTGCCCTTCTCGGCATTGGCGGATCCGGACTGCGAACTCAGCCCCTTAAACAGATTAGGGTCCTTTCTCAGGATGGTCGGAAAAGCGGAGCCCATTGATAACAAGGATCTTGTTTATGAACTTCAGACCCTGGTAAACTCTTTTCAGGGAGAGATGAAGAGTTTCACAGAACTCCTGGAACAACAGCTGTCAGAAAACCCGGAGGACTTAACCCTCTATGAAAGGCGAATCAGAAAGAGTCTGAAACAGACAAGAAAAATATTACACACCTTAAGAAACTTTTTCCCCAGATTCCTTGATCAGCGAATCGATGACAACACAAGGACAGCCCTCTTCTGGGCAGATGAAGCCCTTGGAATCATATCCATAAAGAATGCAGTAAAGATCCATTACCTGATTGAAGAGTACTCGACTCACACGAAGCTGATAGAAGAGCTCCAGGAATTTGTAAACCAGGAACACGAATACAGGCTGGAAAGGAAGTATCAGACCGCTCTGGCAGAACCACAGAGTTCCAAATTGAAAGAGAGGCTGGCGTATCGAGAGAGTATCCTGAAAAAATGGGCCCAGTCCGCCATGTACATGAAATGCATCGAATCAAGAATCCCGAGAAACCTGGGCCATATCCTGGCCGGTCTTGCTGCCGCCGCCGCCATGACCCTAGCCGTACTGGCAGCCGTCTATGCAGAAAAAGTCTTTCTGAAAAACACAACACCCTGGGCTCTTATTATTATTCTAGCCTATGTGTTCAAAGATAGAACCAAGGAGATCCTGCGGGAAGCCTTCGGGAAACTCCTTCCCAAGATGGCGGCCGATAAGATATTCAAGCTGATAGATCCTTCCACCGGAAAAATTGCAGCCCGTTCCCAGGTTATCGTTCGCTTCAGTAAAGAGAATAAACAATCTGACGAGATCCGGGCGACCAGAGATTTGGGTCAGAACCCCTTCTATTCGATTCTGCCCTCCGAAAATGTCTTTCATTTCCATAGATATATATCCCTGAACACAAAACTCTTACGGGCGGCTCATCTCCGACATGACAGCATTACCGAAATAACAAGGTTCCGGCTCGACGATTATCTGAAAGAGATGGATGATCCCGAAGATATTTCCTATAAGCTCATAGAGGGAAAAAGGAAGCGGGTTTCGGGAAACAGGGTATACCATTTACATCTCGTGGCGGCATTAAAAGAAGATTCAAAAAATGCGGCTCCCCGCCTGTTTCACTACTGCCTAATCATGAATAGAACAGGTATACTCCGGGTTGAAAACAGATAGACCTCAAGGTGGTGGGATAATGATTGAAATGGTGGCATTTTTAGGCAACCCGGGTACACAGTATGCAAAAACAAGACACAACCTGGGGTGGCTTTGCCTTGAAAATATACCCCTCCTGCAAAATCTCCAATGGAAATCAAAATTTAAGGGTGAATGGGCCAGCCTCCAGACAGGTTCAACCAAACAGATCATCCTGAAACCCGATACCTATATGAATAAAAGCGGTGAAAGCATAGGAGCTGCTGCTACTTTTTTTAAAATTCAACCCGAAAACGTTTTGATTGTCCATGACGATATAGAGATCCCCTTTGGAACCTGGCAGGTAAAAAAAGGCGGCGGGCTGGGGGGACACAATGGACTCCGCTCCATATACAGTGCCATGGGGAAAAAAGAGTTCTACCGTCTGCGGCTGGGAGTCGGGAGACCCGCCCGCGGCGATGTAGCCTCACATGTCCTCGGCCGTTTCAACCCGCAGGAGGAGGCAGAACTGGATCTTGTTTACCCGGGTATTGAAAAAATTCTCCAGGCCTTGACCACTACAGAACCGGATAAATTGCGTCCCAACCTCCAAAAAGGAAAAATCCACAATTAATAACCAGCAGTGAATTCAATCCCGGGAATGACTCGCCCCGCAGCAGGCTTGGAGATATTAAAACCGGCTCAAATAAAAGAGATATTTGCATTCTTCCCGCATAAACAGTAGAATATGAGTGGAGGAATGATGTTAATTCAGGCAGAAATCTGGACAGTGGCAAAAACCGAGCAGGGAAATGCAGTATTGCTTCGCCCCATAGGTTCCACGGTTGTGGTCCCCATATTTATAGGTCAAGTAGAAGCCCAATCCATCCTGATCGGCATGGGAAATGTACAGATGCCCAGACCAAACACTCATGAGTTGATGATGAATATATTCAGGGAGATGGAAATCGTCCTTGAAAAAATTGAGATCCCGGACATTCAGGACGGAGTTTTTATCGCCAGCCTCTATTTCAACAACAATAATACAGCATTCATACAGGATTCCCGTCCCTCCGATGCCCTGGCACTGGCGGTAAGGCAGAATTGTCCGATATTTTTAGCAGACTCCGTGATTGATGAGGCGGGGATTCCTTTGGATTCAATAATTGAAGAGGATCCCATGGAAACAAGCCAGATGCAAGAAATGGAAATTCTACGACTCCAGAAGGGACTGGACAAGGCCCTGCAGGAAGAAAACTACGAAGAGGCAGCCAGAATAAGGGATCTGCTTCATGCGTTTGAACAACCGGACGAGTATCCGGATGAGTAAGGAATAAAGAATGGAGAAGACAATACTTTTTGCCGGAACAGGGTCACTCTGCACGGCACTGGTGGATGAATATCTCAGCCGTGGAAATAAGGTCGTTTCGGCTGTATTTGATAATCAGAAACAGGAACCGGGAAAAAACCTGGAGAACAGCAGACAGTTACGCCTCCCATGGGCACCTGGATCATCCCTCTCTCCCAGAAACATCATCATGAAGGGAGAATCTGAAATGGGCCAATATTCGGAAGCGTTTTTAATTTTTCCCTCGGGGAGAACAGGAGAATCTTTCCATGAGATATCATCTGCGGCTATCCAGAAAATCATAGATTACCGGGTAAAAAGTTACCTTTTCTTCTATAAAGAACTATTAAACTACTTCATCCGGAAAAAAGAGGGAGAAATCAATGCCATCCTCTATTCCGAAGAAGGAGAGTGGCAATCCCCCCTAAATGCCGGGACATTTGAGATGTTTAAAGCAGTCATTCACTCTTCATTTGCTATCTATGAAAGAGAACCCTTTTCAATCACTGGATTTGAATCCGGCTCCAGAGATCTTGAAGGGTATAAGGAGTTCATCCTGAATCAGAAAGAAAAAGAATCCAGGACAAAAAACAAATTCCACAAATTCTCCGACAAGGGACTCTTTACTTTCAGCAGCCAGACAAAAAAGAAGCGATAGAGGTTCCGAATGACTCCCTCCCCCGCAAATAAACAGTCAGGAAAAATCTCACGATTTATGTAAAACTCTTGGTAGTCTATTTTATGAAAATAGGCTAAAGTTTGAATATGAAAATCTGGTTTAAACTACTATTCGGCGCTATCATCGGCATTATTCTTGGAATATTCCTCCCTGCAAACGGAGGAACCACCCTCGATTTTTTGAAACAATTCTCGGATACAATTATCCGGATAGGCAGATATGCCCTGTTCCCCCTACTTTTCTTCTCCCTGGCAACAGGGATATTCAAACTCAGAGAAAATAAAAAAACGGTCAGGGTATACCTTCGAACAATAATTTACATGATCCTTTTTTCGGCGGTGCTGACCATAATCGGAGCCCTTACGGTCCTCCTCCTCTCGCCTGCCCGAATTCCAATCATAATTGAACAGGGAGCCCCCCTTGAGGTAAAAAACCTCGCTCAATACATCGAAGCACTCCTTCCCCTGAATTTCTTCAGTATTTTCAACTCCCAAGGGAACTTCCTTCTTCCGATTTTCGGAGGCGCTCTAATCATAGGGTTGAACCTGAACTTTGATAAACAGATAACCATGCCTGCCATTGATTTTTTCGATGCCATGTCCAGAATTTTCTCCAGGATTAACGATCTGATAGTAGAGGTTATGGGATTTGGAATGATAGTATTAGGCTCCTATCTCACCATGCAAATAAGGGTAACACCCTCTTTAGAGTTATTCAGGCAGCTCCTGCTTGTCCTCTCTGCCGATTTCATACTGATTGTATTCGGCCTCTTCCCGGCAATGCTCTATCTCCTGACACCGGGTAAAGAGAACCCGTACAAGTGGCTATACAGCACCATAGCCCCGGCCATATCCGCCTTTCTCTCGGGAGACAACTTTTTTGCGCTCCCCTACCTGATCAAAACAGGGCATGACAACCTGGGAATTCCCCGCAGGGTGGGCTCAACAACCTTCCCTCTCTTTGCCATCTTCGGGAAAGCAGGGACAGGCCTGGTCACAGCCGTATCTTTCGTAGTCATTTTAAAATCCTACTCCTCACTGGGAATCACAATAAACGGTATTATCTGGGTGATAGGGGTCTCTTTTCTGCTCTCCTTTCTTACAGGAAACTACCCGGCGGCGGGCTTTCTGGTGGCCATTTCCTTCATGTGCACCCTCTACGGACAGGGGCTTGAGGAAGGGTATCTCATACTGACTCCCATAATCCCTCTGCTCATAAGTTTCAGTGTAATTCTTAATACCATCTCCTCGGCAGTGGCTTCATTCCTGATAGCCGAACACGAGGATATGAGAAAAGATGTGGAAGTCGAAAACTACATATAGGATTTTTTTAGAATTTAAATATAAAACCTGCGTTAACAGATACCAGCAGCTGGTCATAAAAAGGCTCAACCGAACCATCCCAAAGGTGGAAGAGCGGAAAATGTCCCCAGGCTGTAATACTCAAGGCTGTTCTCTCGGCGAATTGCCATCTGAAAAAACCCCCGGCTGACGGATAAAAGAACCTTCCTGCTGAATAAAAGTAGGATGTTATGTCAGACCGGTCATCATCTCCTTCATCGACCGCGATGAGGGGTAATCGTAATAGAAATGATGGACTTAATGAGAGACCCCAGCTCAGCCCGTTATCATAAGGAAAAACGATCGAAAACGCGGGATTAACAAGGAAATGGAAAACCGAGATCCTGTCAGCTTTTTCGATTGGAGAAGGAAGGGCCCGGCCGTCAAGATCATTGTAGAAGTAATCAAAGTAGAAAAGTGTAAGTTCTGGCCGAAACTCAAACCGGCTTCCAAAATCCATTGGCAAACCTACTCCCAAAAACTCCTTTAAAGGGCTGGAGGTCTCGCGATTTTCTCCGGAATAGCCATAATAGACCATCCCCATCCGGGCCTCTACCCGATCAAACGTCAAGGCAGAAAGACCTGAGGTTAAAATAAGCAGTATTATCAGAATTATTCCGGGCTTCTTCATGTTTTTAATATATCACAAGAGGAATCATCCCGCAAACTTCACCAGAAGAAGACCTGAAGTTCCAACCATGGGGAATTTCTGCTCCTCCCATGAGAGGATCAACCAGTTATCCAATATGGAGAACCCGGTATACACACATTTCTCCGGAAGGGGAGGAAGCTCCTGGGACTCCTGAAACAGGTTATTCCACAATGTATTCGCAGCGGGTTCAAGAAGGAACATCCCATCGGGAGTTGAAAGACCTGTAAGAAATCGAACATCTCCCCCGCCGGAAGAGAGAATCGAAGTGTCGCCATAATAGAAAGAATTACTCCTGCCGTCCGGATAATTCCATGTAATAACATAAACAGTTTCCTCGGAGGGTATAGGTAAACACTCCTCAAGGAAGGCAGAAATAGTCTCAGGGCCCTTGCTTAAGGCGAGTGGGAGAAAATTCAACCTGTACTCTTCAACCTCAATACTTTCGGCCCTGCCGGTGGCGGGATTCCAGGAGTGATACCTGAAAGAGATACCTTCCGGACCGGAACTCTTCCAGGAGAGAAACCACTCATCCTCTTTAAAACAGGACTCAACAAGCTCTTCCGTAGGGCTTCTGCCCACGGGAATATCCAATACCCTGTAGTCCGATTCAGTCAGGGAGTAACTGACAAGGGGAGCCTCTCCAGAAGGAGGTAGATTGGAGAAGACCCTGTCCCCATAGATTTGACAGAATATCTCCTGACCGCCCAGAACGATTTTACCCAGAGTCCGCTCTTTAAAATACCCGTTTTCACGGGGGTATTCGATTTCAGGGAGGGAATCCCCGGAGTTGATCCGGCCTATTCCACGGCCGTTTACCCCAAAATAGATCTTATCATTATAATGTATAAAATCGACAAGCCGGAGCTGGTTCACCCAGGGTTTAAACTCATCCTCAGCCCGGGAAACAAGGTCAACAAACTCTTCATGGGGCATTAAGGTCGCCCCCTCAGCACGAAAGAGAACGGCAGTTATTTCATCAGAGTACAATTCTCCCGGGACTCGTTGATTGATACTCCTGCTGTCCGATACGGAAGAAGAATCTAAACTGCGGGAGGTGTCCAGACTGTCAGGTTCAAGTCCGGTCCCGGAACCACAGGACATAAAAAAAAGAACCAGCCCCAGAAGAGATATCCGGAAGGTGGTTCTTGTAAGGGATCTTATCACTTGTATTAATCCAGGTTTACAGTTTCTGCCATATAACGGATATTGATCCCCTCATCAGTCTCTTCCTCTTTTTCTACGATGAAAACCAGGGAAGATTCATCTGGCGAGAAAACCACTTGTTTGATTCGGTAGCGCTTTACATCCTGCCTCTTATAACCGGGTAATCCGATTGTATGAGCGGAAATATTACCATCCTTATCGGTTACAGTCAGATTGATATGAAAAGCGGCTGAGTATCTTCCCTTGTCCTCGAAACTTGTCTGGTTAAGCTGAACCTTGTAATGATTTCCCGAACTGAAATCGCGAAATTCTATCTCTGATTTCGGTGTCTGACCATTTATTAGAATATATACCAGCCGACCACTCTGAAGATGATCGATCTTATACGTTCCTATCGTATCGGATGATGATTCACCGATATTTCTCAGGAGATTAAGAAGAGCACCAAGCCCATTCTGTCCTGCCTGGGGAGGGGTATCATAATCACCTTTACGGACACCGCCGGGGGTATAGGTATTGGCATCAACATCAACAGTAAAAACCTCTGCGTATGGAAGCGAATCGGAGCCTTCTATTCCATATTGGCCAAACATAAAGTATCGGGAATTTTCGGAGAATCCCAGATTTATATAGGTAGCCAGATCGCCTGCCCAGCTTGAGGCAGAAATCAGGCATGTGAGTAATATGAATGACATTATCTTTTTCATGTAGTCCTCCACTGTTAGTATCGAACCTTTTTACGATTTCCTGAAGATTTTTTGATTTTTTCCTCGAAATCATGTTAAATATAGAGGGGGAGTATTTTTTAATGACTATTAAAATCCGAAATACAATTTTCATCTCCAGTCTGTCAGCAGCTGGAATAATCCTTGTCGCTTTTATAGCGGGGAGCCTGTACATGTTATACTCCTTCAGTATCCCGCTAAAAGAACTTCTTGACATCAACTCTGTAATGCTAAACCTGTCACATGTGTCTGCCCTGCTTGTCTTCGCTCTCATCTCGGCAACAGTTCTCCTCCACTCCTTCAGAAAAACTTCGGCCCCGGAGGTTTTCTTCATCCTTGTTTTTCTACTCCTCTTGAGTACGGAATCATTGAGACTGGGCCTTATCTATATACAGAAAGCAGGACTCCCCTTCGAGACAGGGAGGACCCTCTCCAGGGTTATCTATTTCGGCCGATTCATGGGGACTACTTCTATTTTCATATCCGGGCTCTTTGCCTGCGGAATAAGAAACCAGAGGATTGAAATGCTGATGGGAATAGGGGCGCTTATATCCCTGTCACTGGCAACAACCATCCCTCTGGATAACCGAACATCCGAATTCAGCATGATCTACACAAACAGCCTGAACAGCCAGTTTTTTGTGGTTTTCATGATCATTAAGGTTCTGAGCGTATGGAATTATATCTATGCGGGTATAGTAAATAACAACAGGAATTACTATTTTATCGGAATTGGAATCTTAATGATCACCGCCGGCCTGGAACTGGTCCTGAATTTTCAGGCAGTGCCATTCACAGGTATTGGCCTTCTCTTGATGATATCCGGAATAACTTTATTCGGAACACAGATTCATAAAATATATCTCTGGTTTTAATTTTAAAGAGGCAATCCCAACATCAGGGTAGCCGCGAGTCCTGTGCCAACAGGGATAATAATATTATCAAGATCCTTCGAAGGCAAGGCCTCAAGGGAAGTTCCTATCAAACCAATAAAAAATGCCATTTCAATCGAACCCGAAGTGATATATGTTGCCATATAGATGGCGGTAAAACAGGCAAAACTGCCAGAGAGTGTTTTGCCTTCAAGAAAAGCCATTCTTCCCACAGGAAGAAGCTTGCCCACAAGGCTGGCAATTCCATCACCGAATGCAAGTGCATAAATACCGATTGCCGCAGCAGGTTCAGGATACAGAAGAAGGGTCATCATAGCCCCCAAACCCAATGTAACTGGCCCAAGGACAAATCTGCCCTTATCTCTCTGTCTGGCGGCTCCATCTGTAAGCCGTGTGATAAGTATAACCCGCCGGCCGGACAACCTGAGAGTTTCAGCCCAGGCATAAACCATTACACCGGCACCAAGCAGAGCAACAGTGAACCCGAGATTCAGGGATGCTATGGTAGGAACCAAAGCTATTAAAAAATGGATCGATTTTCTTAGAAGTTCAGTCTTTATCTCTTCAGCACCAACACCTGAAGCAATTGAAACATTGGATATTCTCATATTATTTGTTTATACCTTCCATTAGTTTTTACCTTATATGATAATAGTATTGCAATAATCATGCCAACAATAAAACCATAACAACATTTTCATAACTCATTACACTGAATAGATTTAGATGAACGCCTTAGCAGTGTTTAAGTTTCTAAATGATAAAGGGTATAAAAAAGCATACATTTATTTTCATAATTAACTACACTTTAACCGGATTATGAAAACATATATTAAACACCCACCCCCTCGGGGTATTTCCCTGATCCGGCGGGCCTTTTTCCCAAAAAAAAAGCTGCTACGAATATACGCAACAGCCTGAAGTTTTACATGGCCGAGGTCCCTTTCCCAAACTCTCAATATTACCGGAAAACCAGGAATATCGAACAACCTCGCTTTTTATTAGCTTTTTTATCTTTTATAACTGATATTATTATACCCCATGATGCAGAATATAACCAAAAAAATATCGATAAAAGATATGTTTTTTTTGTGTGTTTTTTGTGTGCATTATGACCTTAAACGCAAGCCTTCAGTTCTTTAATAGATTCAAATTCTCTGAGTTTATGAATGGCCTTATTCTGAATCTGTCGAACCCTCTCTCTGGTAATGTGAAGTCGGTTTCCAATCTCTTCAAGAGTAAGTGGATTCTCGCCCCCCAGACCGAATCTTAAAAGAACCACCATCTGCTCTCTTTCGGCAAGCTCTTTCAGGGATGATAGAAGAATATCACGAAGGTTGTTCTGAAAAGTCTCCTCAAAAGGGGCCTGATAATGATCGTTGGCGGATACGAGATCAGCCAGACGTGTATCACTCTCATCATCCACGGAAGTATCCAGAGAGGTTACTTCACCGGTAAAATTCATGATTTTATCTACTTTTGCCTCGGGAAGATTCATATAGTCTGCGATTTCATTAACCAATGGTTCCCTTCCGAGATCCTGAGTCAGTTGCCTTGATGCAAATGAACAGTTCCTGGCGGTAATCAAAACATGGATAGGGATCCGAATGGTACGCCCTTTATCCGCTATGGATTTAATTACGGACTGCTGGATCCACCATGTGCCGTAAGTAGAGAATTTACATCCCTTTGTATAATCAAACCGTTCAACGGCCTTGATAAGACCTATATTCCCTTCATTTATCAAATCAAGCAGATTCAGTCCCCTATGCTGATACTTCTTGGCAATGGAAACAACAAGCCTTAGATTTGAAGTGATCATCCTGTCCTTACAGGCGGCGACTTCTTTCTCGAGCTCATCTATTTCCTGATCAAACTCAAACCTGCTAATCTCTTTGGCGGCGATCAGACCGGAAAGCTCTGTCATTCGCTCCTTGATACCGGTTATACGTTTACCGATCTCAAGCTCTTCACTTTTAACCAGAAGCGGGTAAGAAGATATCTGCTTAAGATATATGGCCAGCGGATCGTTCTGCTCGGTGTCATAAATATCGATAGATTTGTAATCTACTTCCAGTTCTATTTTTGATTCATGGTAGGATAGGTTTTTCATATGACCATCATCCTCCAGGATGATGGTCCACACAATCAGGACAGCTTGAGAGAAAAAAAATAAATTCCCCTAAGTTGCTATAGGGGTTTCCCCTATAGCCTTTTGCCCTTTTTTGAAAGGATGAAATACAGGAGTGATCCGGAAAGGATCATCAGGAAACAGAGGATCTGCCCTGTTGAAAAGTTAAAAAATGAGGTGAATCGGTAGATTTCACCACCCGTGTCCACCAATTCGATAGGAAATCCAATATCGGCGTCCGGTTCACGGGTATATTCAATAAAAAACCTCACAATACCATAACCAATCAGGTAAAAACTGGCCAGCGTTCCATGGAACTTCTTTCGAAGACGGAATACAAACCATAGAACAGCCCAAAGCACGATCCCCTCAAAAAACGCCTCATAAAGCTGGGAAGGGTGCCTGGGAAGATTCACAAAGCGGGCTGTTTTTGAAATTTCCATCCCGGCCTCTGCGGCAAAACCACGGACCCAATCGAATTTAAGGGGAAACGCGGGGGCATGAGGGAAAACCATCCCATGACCGGCCGTTGTAATACGGCCCCAGAGTTCACCATTTATGAAGTTTCCCAGCCGCCCGAAGGTATATCCAAGAGGAAGCCCGGCAACCACAACATCGGCCCATTGAAACCAGGAAAATTTCTTTTTCCGGCAATACAGAAAAGTCCCCGCTATACAGCCAACCACACCACCATGATAGGACATCCCCTGAAGCCCCACAAACTGACCGGAAGCATTGAACGGCCAGAAAATAAACCAGGGATGACGAATATAGTAGCCGGTGGGATCATAAACAGTAACGGCAAAAAGACGGGCACCAAGGAGTAAACCAAGGATTCCCCAGAAGAAGAAGCTTGCGACATCATCATCACTGGCCTCAAGAGCGCCCCTCTTCCTCTGATATTCAAATAGAAAATAGGCAATAGCAAAAGCCACCAGATACATAAGACCGTACCACCGAACAGGTAATCCCGGTATTATCTCCGGTTTGAGCCAGCCCGGATAATTCAGATAAGCTAACATTATTGTTAATTCTCCTTGTTTTTTTTCATCTTGATATGACCCGTCTCCAGATCAAAATAGTAGGTGATGTTGGAATTCTGCTCCCGAACATCAAGAGTTCTTCCATGACTCTCCAGGATAACTCCCGGATACACGGTGCCGCGGATCCTTAAATCCGACGAATGATGTTCCTCAAAGCGTTCCCGTAGCATCAGAACTCTCATACTTCTTTTTTCGATTATTTTCATTAATTTGAGCTTCTCAGCCCTCATCTTATTGATAAGATCGGATAGTCCATCTTTTTCAGCCTTCTTAAGCTGAAGATCCACCTTGATAATCCGGGATTTTATCTTTTCTATCTCCTTCTCTTCCAATTCAATCTGATCATAGATCAGGTAATCCTGCCCAAAGGAGACCATGGTTTTAATCTGTTTTTCCGAACCAAGGTTATACGTGTCCACACCCTCCCTGGCGAGAATCTTTCCGCCGAGGATTACCCCCTTATCCCCTACCACATTGAGTTTTCCGTTAGTCTTCACACTGCACTGCATACAGCTGCGCTTGAAGGAGATATCCTCGATGGCAAGAAGGGTACACTGTTCAGCAAAGGTAGCCTTAATGGTTTTCCTGGATCTGAGGATCGCTTTTCCACCACCAATTATTCCTTTTTCTATAACAATCTCTCCACCCGAAGAGAGAAGAGAGGCCTCAACACTATCCTTAACAAAAATATCTTCCTGGGACATGACAACATAACCGGACTGCACAAGACCACCGACTTTTACCGTTCCAGAAAATTTGATATTTCCGCTCTCCTTGCCTACGTTTCCTTTAACCACATGAACATTGAGGACTGAAATTTTTTTATTTTCATAACAAAGCTCGCCCCCAGAGGCGGCAGAATAGAGGATCTCATTGCCCTCTTCCTTCTGTTCTATGTTTTCACCCACTTCCAGGGTATCCTGGGGAGTATCCTTTGAAGGGATGGAGCCGCCCAGGATATCAACACCATCTCTGGACTGGACATTGGATCGTATAAGTCTGGCTATGGGCTGTCCTTTTTTTACAAGGGTGATATGGTCCTGATTCCTGTAATCTGCCCGGCCATCAGCTTTGATGGTTACCCCTTTGTCTTTTGCAAGGGCTACCAGGAATTCCAGTTTAGCCTCTTCACCGTTTTCCGGAGGCTGTCCATTGGCAAAAACCAGGTCCCGAATATCATCGCCCTGATTCGCATGCTCCACAGCCCGTTCAAGAATTTCCCGGTTTACACCATAGGTGATCCCCTTTTCCTGAATCACCCGATCAATCGCATCGATTTTCAGAGGGATTCCCGTACCGATCGAAGGGTGAAGGGTGATCGAACCACTCATTTTATTAGCGGCAACCTTCACTTCGACAATACTATTCTTATGGGGTCTTACTCGAAGAGCCGTTATCCCATCCTTATCCCACTGCTCAAGCAAGCCTTCGGCGGTAGTGAATATCTTTTCTCCCTGCCGCTCGATCCCTGCAAGAAAGCGAAAACCGGTATCGGAGATCTCCTGAAATTCAATTTTATTACCAAAAACATCCTTTCCTGGTTTCCCAGGTTCCTGACTTATTTCGGCAATAACCATCCCGGAGGTAACCATGGCCATCTTATCAACGGTATCGATGGGATAATTTTCAAGGGATTCAATGCCATCTAAAGCACCGGCAGGACCGTTTCCCGAAAGGATCGCCGCCGCGCTCTCCTTAACAATACGAATTTCATTCTCATCCATATAGTTCAGGGTAAAGGCGGTCTTTCTCTCACCCGGTTCTTCCGGGGGCTCACCAACAGCAAGCTCATAACCGGAAAGTTCCAGATCGTCCCCCCTGTAAAAAGCGAGGACCTCCTCCTGAACCTTCTTATAATCTACATTTTTTAACCCTTTCTCCTTGAGCGCTTTTCCAAACTCCTTCAGAACAAGGGGTTTCCCCATTCCGCGGCCTTTCTTCATATTCAGAATAGCTTTTATCTTGTCGGCAGTAATAAGAATCTCAAAGAATCCATCATCATTTGATGAGATGGGAACGGAGGTTATTGTTTTATTTTTCTCAATAGCATCGTGAAGAATATTCCCAAGCTCAAATGGGGTAATAAGCGTCTCTTCTCCGACACCCAAAGCGACAGCCTCTTTAAGGAGTAATTCGGCCTGGGGAGGAAAAGCCCCTTTTTCGCCCGGCTTAAAGGTGAGAAGAACCGTGTTTTTATCTTTAGACAGATCAAGTTTCCACTTATGCGGTTGGAAAGGAAGAACCTGTACCCAGTTTTTTCCTCGCCGCAGGAACCCCGATTTTACAGCAACAAGGTTATTATCCTTCCGCTCTACGCCAGCACCGAGATGAAGATTTTCTTCCGGCTTTACCGCCGGAACTGGTCGACCATAGACATCCTTTCCATCTTCCCCCGGGACAGCAGGTGTTATTTCAGCGATGAAATCATCAACATTCACCCAGCCGGTTCCAACGGTTTCAGGATCTATACTGACTGGTTCGCGTATTTCCCTGCTCTCGGTGACGGTAACTTCTTTCTCCCTGGCAGCAAGAAAACGGGATTTTTTCTCTTTTATGATTTTTTTCTTCTGAACCTTTTCAATTCGTATATTAAAAAATTCAGGGGCAGGTGCTTTTTTAAAGAAGGAGGATCCATCTTCTGTTAAATGTTCCGGAACAGGAGACTCTTCCCAGGCTATGACCTCGTCAGTCGGTTCCCCGGCAGGGATTCCCGTGGCGACAACCTCGATAACAGGAGAATCACCCGGCTCAGCCTTCATTAAAACAGGAAAAATTGAGTCAACCGAGGCTGTATTATACCCCTCTTTAATCCTCTTCTTTTCAAGAAAAGCCATTACAGCATGAACATCCCACTCAGTCCCCTCTTCAGAGGGTGTGAATACCAGTTGGGCCTCCATGCCCGAGGGATCTATGTTTACATCCAGAGTGCCTGTTATTTTTCGTTCCATTGTATTCGGTTATATAGAAAACCCCTCCTGCGAAGCTTTCAGGAGCTTTGATTTAAGAAGAAAATTCTCCTTCCGAAGACCGTCAATCTCATAATGCTGTGTCTTAATGGTCTCCAGCAAATCCCCCTGACTTAAAGCACCCGTTCGTAGAAGATTCTGAATCTCTTCGAGCCTTCCGGCAAAATCAACCTCGGCTTCAAGCTCTGCCGTCTGAAAACTCTCTTCAGTGGAGGTTATATCAAGACCGGAATCATCTATATCAGATTTCTGAATAAGCTTATCCGCCATCCTGTAAATAGCCTGAGAGATGACAGCCATTGGTTTATATCGAATTATAGGCAGCCTGGATCGCAAGGCGATATCCTGCATGCTGTCCCGGTAGATGACTCCCAGATGCTCCATATCGATCCCGAGATACTCTTTACAGGATCTTTGAATCTTTTCACCCTTCTCCACATCCTTGGGATTATCCAGAAGATTCAGAGCCAGGAGTGGCTTAAAAGTCTCAAGTTTTTTCTCAAAGTTTTCATACCCCTTTGGATCTGCTTTTTTCAGCTTTTCCAGGAGCTTGGGAATATAAAGCCTCTGGAGGGAAGCGCCATCCGATTTTAAAGCTTCAAGATGAAGAGAAGCAGGACTCTTCTTGGTAAAACTGGTTGTAATTATACGAAAGATGACATTCTTGAGGAATAAATAGGCGTTTAAAGTGGACGTCAGGGTTGGAGATGTGACAACGACCCCCTGGTGGGAAGCAAGGAAAAAGTCGATGGTATTAAAAGAAGAACCTGCACCAAGATCCAGGACGACAAAATCGGCGTCAAGCTTACGAATACCCCGAAGAAGACGATTCTTCTGAGGAGTCTGAATATTAGCTAGCCCCGGGATCTCGGTGTCACCCGGAATAACCCGGAGATTTTCATACTCCGTATCCATGATAACACTTTCGAGTTCTGCGTTTTTATCTGCCAGAAAGGTGCCTATCCCCTTATTGGCCCGGGCTAACCCCAGGACTTGATGAATATTGGAGGCGCCAAGATCCAGGTCGATGAGAATAACCCGCTGACCTGCCTGCCCCAGGGCCAGAGATATATTTGAGGCCAGGAGAGATTTTCCAACTCCCCCCTTTCCACTTGCAATGGGAAGGATACGCATCTATAACTCCTCTCGTCTCAATATTAACAGAATCACCTGAAAAATGATATCTATGAGTAGAATAAAAAGCAGGAGAAGAAGTCCCGTTCCTCCCGGGAAAAGGGTGTTTTCAAATAGAAGAGTATCCCCCTGTCCGGGCAGCTTCCCCATAAAAAAGAGAATAACGGCAAAGAATTCAACGATCAGACCCGGAAATCGCACTGCTGGAAGGAGAACACCATTATCATAGTGGGCTTCAAGCCCGTTTTTCCATAGAAAAGTCAGGGCCGGCTGACCGGAAATACCCAACAGAAGTATAAAAAAGTTCCCCTCTAAAACTCCAGTTCCCCGGTTTCCAGTCAGGAATGCAAATAAAAGAAAAAATCTTAATAGATCCCAGATGAGACCAAGAATGAAGAATACTGAACGTCTTGTCATAAATTAAAGTTTAGACATCATTCAGGGAGATCGTCAAGCATACTGAACGGGAAATCGATACCCAAACGAAGCTATAGAGGAATTCCAACAAAAAACTGTAAAAAAAATCATTAGACAAAACATTGAATCCCCCCCCCTGAATGGGTTAAACTATTTCTCGGAGGTCTATTGTGAAAAGTCCAAATAAAAGAACAAGCCTGCTGATGGCAGTCGTACTCTCTATCGTTTTCTCCCTGACTGCATTCGGACCAGCATTATACGCCGAGGTAAACCCCGAAGCAAATGCTGACTCGGAACAGTATTTATTGATGTTTGAATACCTCTTCCGTTATGTGCAAGACCATTACGTCGATGAAGTTTCATCGGAACAGCTATATGAGGGGGCTGTAAACGGGCTCTTTGAGAGTCTCGATGACCCCTATTCAGTCTATCTGACGGCTTCTGATATGGAGGACTTCTCCGATACGACCACAGGTGAATTTGGCGGTGTAGGCCTTTATATATCGAAACAAGTCCTTGGTGATATCGAGGAAGAAGAGTCCGATAACAATACATTCAGGGCACAGAACGCACCTTATGTTGAAGTAATATCTCCCATAGAGGGAACACCCGCCTATAGAGCCGGTATATCCGCAGGAGATTTTATTATTGCCATCGATGAAGAGTCCACCGGAGAACTTACCATGGATGAGGTCCTAAGCAGACTCAGGGGTGCCCCCGGAGAGGATGTAACCATGAGGATAGCAAGGAGAGGTGGCCTATACTTCAATGTGACGGTGACAAGAGCCGTTATTGAAGTTCCTACGATAAAGCATGCCATCATGCCCGGGGGTGTCGGTTATATCAGAATTATTAAATGGACCCCCTACACACGTGACAGGGTAAGAGAAGCCCTGAGAGATCTGGAAGATCAGGGATTCACCTCACTCATTATTGATGTCAGGGGAAACCCGGGAGGACTCCTCTCTTCAGTCGTGGATACAGCAGATCTCTTTCTTACAAGAGGTCCAATCGTAAGCACAAGATCAAGGATCACCGAAGAAAACGAAGTCTTTTACGCCAACAGACGAACTTCAGTTCCCATGGACTTCCCGATGGTGGTTCTAACCAACAAAGGGTCCGCCTCGGCATCGGAAATCATGGCAGGAGCGATGAAGGATACGGGAAGAGCTATCCTTCTTGGTGATACAACCTTCGGAAAAGGTTCCGTCCAGCAGGTCAGGGCCTTCGGTAACGGAGGATTCAAGATTACAACCTCAAGGTACTACACACCGGATGGTATCAATATCGATAAGGTTGGAATCGATCCTCACGATTTCGTGGAGATCGAAGAGTTTACCGAGGCAGATCTTGAAGCTCTCCAGATGCTCTACGATGACAACCTGATAGCCCTTTTTGTAGAAGAGAACCCCACAGCCAATGAGAATAGAACAAACCAGTTTATTGCCGAGGTGAATGAGCGGGGGATAAATCTCGAAGATATACTCCTCAGAAAACTTATCCGGGAGGAGTATAACAGGAACTTGAACTCCCCTCCGGTTTTCGATCTGGAATATGACACAACACTGATCGAAGCAGTCCGTGTAATTGGCCTGGGCATGACCCCCGATGAATTCATCCAAAGCCAGCGACAGCTGCAGCTGCAGGAAGAACAGGATTAGAGAAAAAATGCGTCAGTTCTTTCTGCCTGAAGATTATAAAGGTTCCCGGACCCTCCTCCTCAAAGGTGAGGATCACCACTATCTTACCCGTGTCCTGAGGTACGGAGAGGATAAGGAGTTTCCGGGAAGGGACCGGGATGGCAACCTTTACAATCTGAAAATGGTGGAGGCCGGTCAGGAGAGCTGCCTGCTGTCAGTTGAACCCGACACAACGGACACGACTAGATCGGGTAATGAATCTGAGAACCCAATACCCTGGATCACCGTTTATCCTGCTATTCTGAAGGGTAAAAAGTTCGACCAGGTCATCCGGCAGGCGACAGAGACGGGAGTAAACAGTATACAACCCCTGATTACCAGAAATACTGTCGTAAAGGTCTCTGCAGGAGATGATGAAAAGAAGAGGGAAAGATGGCAGAAGATTGCCCTGGAGGCATCCCAGCAATGCGGAAATCCTGCCATCACCGCAATTTCCGCTCCCCTGGCACTTAAAAATCTTAGCCTGCCGGAAGAGGATTGTATTCTTTTTTTTCATGAAAAAATGCTTGAAAACAAACCTCTCCACAGGTATCTTAGGGAGATCCCCGGACGGCTTCATCTCTTTTTTGGACCGGAAGGGGGGTTTTCTCCGGAAGAGACAAAGAGATTCTTAAGCGCAGGTGGAAAACCGGTCTACCTGGGTTCGAATGTACTAAGAGCCGAGACGGCCGTAATATATGGTACGGGTGCAGTGCAGACTATTCTGCGGGAGCATGACAGGTGGTAAAAAATAAAATGGAAGGCCTTGAAAGAATTAACTTTATGAATGTCCCTCTGGATATCCTTAAAGAGGATGACATCGAAAAAGTAATACGGAATCTGGCCCGTGACGGCATGAGAAACCAGATCGTCTTCCTGGACTTTTATGAATTCATGAAGGCAAGAAGAGATTCCGAAAGGCAGAGGATGCTGAAAGAGGCAGCCCTGGTCCTTCCTGTCTCTAAAACACTGGTTCGGGGTAGCAGGTTCCTGAAAAAGGGAACCCTTGTCCGCTATATGCCTTTTGAGTTTGTCATCAGGCTCATGGGAGTCCTCGAACAGATAGGAGGGACAGTCTATCTTCTCGGCTTGAAAAATCGGGAACTGAATATATCTTCAGGGAACCTCCGGGACTCCTTTCCCGGATTAAGAATCGTGGGCAGACACGCCGGATTCTTCGATCAGGAAAGAGAAAAAGATATTGTCATGGCTATCCAGAAAGCGACCCCCACCCTGCTCCTGGCAGGAAACGGTCTGAAAGGGAAAGAGCGATGGCTTCTGAGAAGGAAAAAGGACCTTCATCCGGGAATTACCCTCTGGTGCGGCGAATGTTTCAATATTTTCTGTGGAAAAGCAAAAAGAATCAGCAGGGAAAAATGGGAACGTGGTTTATACAAACTGCCGTCAACCCTGAAAAACCCCCTGTGGATCTTCAGACTCTTTGTAAGGCTCTACTACAACCTTCTCCTACTGGTCTATAAAATCCGGAAACTATAACCAACGACGACTACTGCCTCGAGTCAGTTTTAACAGCCCTTATCTCCGAAATTTTCATCAGGAGGCATGATGGTGGACCTCATAATCAAAAGCCCTGTTTAAAAGAACTTCAAGTTCATGTTCCGAGTGGGTATTTATCAACCTATCCCTGAAGGTCGGCTCCCTCATAAAGCGAGCGATAGCACCAATAGCCTCCAGATACTCATCTAAAGCCTCGGGAGGGTTCCCGATAACAAAAAGGAAATGAACAGGTTCCCCGTCGGGAGAGTCAAAATCGATCCCCTCACTGGAAAATCCTAGGGCAATACACAGCCTATCAACAGCACCGGTCTTCCCATGGGCCAGGGCCACGCCATGACCGAGCCCTGTAGAAAGCAGCTTCTCCCGCTCAACCACCGCTCTCTCAAACTCAAAACTATCCTGGACCCCATTGGAACCTGCCGTCTTCAGAATTAATTCATGGATAGCCCTGTACTTATCTTCCCTGTTCAGCAGACTCACGACCGTACCATCCGGAAAAGAAGTCAAATCGTTCATATTATACACCTCACACCCTTACCACAATTATCGGCATTACCAGGGGAGGTATAAATTTTTCTTAATACCAGGAAGGGGGTCACCCCCCTGCCTCCAGCCGGCCCGGACCTCGACCCGACCAGGCTCCGTCACCTCCGCCCTGGTCTCGGGGCCGGCTTCCACCACCCCCGGTTCCACCCCAAGTTTAAAAAGGAGGGCGCTGCTAATAATTCAAACCAAAACTCTCAGAAAAGAAAATTATAATACCAGCCACAACACGCAGCTCACTGTAGTCCAGGCCGGCAGGTTCAACTTCACCCCAGGTGTATCCTCCCATCCAGATTCGACCATCTGACTCGATGGAACCGACATTGGATCCATCCCACCAAATCTTCCCGTTCGCCTCGATCTCACCCCGGTGACTGCCGTTCACATAGATATCCCCGTCACTCTCAATCTCACCCTCCCGGGACCCCTCTACATAAACATCCCCATCCGCCTCAATTTCGCCAATTCCGGACCCCTCAATCCAAAGGCGACCCGATTCAATGATCTCGGCCCAGGAGGAGCCTCCCTGCCATATTTTCAGAGTCCTGCGCAAAACAGGTTCCGCCGCCTGTGCCTGGGCAATCTGCTGCTGTCTTGCCGGGGTTGCGACAGGAGGCGCCGTTTGCTTTTGCCGCACAGCCTCTGTCGGTGCCGGGCTGGCAGCTATTTCAGAATCGGTCTGCAGTTCTACAAGCCGAATCTGGGAAATCGTACACTCCCCCCTGTCACCATCATCATAGCTAATCTCATATTTACCACCCCGTAAAGCCCCCAGGGTTCCCGGATAATAACGCTCATTCCCCGGCCAAAGGGCTAGGACCTTCACCCCATGACGCAGCTGGGAATCATTCGGGATGACATCCAGAACTATCTCCGCCCGGCTGCAGCATTTGCTGTCGCCATCATCATAGAGGATCGTGTACCCGGCACCGCAACGCCCGGCGACCCTCCCGTGATACCAGGAACCGGAACTCCATTCGGCAAAAACCGTGGTCCCCTCGGAAAGTCGAGCTTCCGCACTCACCACGAAAACTGAGAAAAGGATTAAACAGATTACAACCAGTAACGTTTTTTTCATTTTTTTCTCCTATAAAAAGTCAACCACAAGCTTTAAAATACAAGCTTATAGCTGAGTCGGACTTAGCCGACCATTGCGG
>JAEINK010000030.1 GCA_016342585.1 Spirochaetales bacterium | reverse complement strand
CCGAACACGGAAGTTAAGCCCCTCAGCGCCGATGGTACTGCTACGGTGGGAGAGTAGGTCGTTGCCAGATTTTTTAATACTTTCAACTAATTGGTTGAAGATATCAGAAAGCCCCTGAATCAAGAAATTGATTCAGGGGCATTTTTTTGTCTTTTTTGGCCTGGCTTTTGAAGGGGAAGCGTAAAACCCGCCCCGGTGTCCCGGCGGAGTGGGAACGAGCCGGAGATGACAACGGGAAGAGCGGGCTTGGAGCGGGGGGAAGGCATTCCCCGCTCTGTTGTTATTAGTTTTTTTGACTGGCCATTGGGATGTGAGGAGTTATTACCGTTGTGAATAAGGATAGAGCTTTAAATTTTATAATAAAAATGAAGATTCTTGTTAATTAGAAAAAAATATATTAGAATATTTGAAGTAAAGTTTTATAAAAACAGGTTTTAATATATGATAAGAGACTACCATTAAATTTTCCTCAGGAGGGGATATGGCCGGAGAAGATAATAAAAGACAACTAGTGACCTTTCAGCTTGGAGAGGAACATTACGGTATTGATATAATGAAGGTAAAGGAGATTCATAAGGTACGGAATATCCGATCAATTCCTAACGCACCGGCATATGTGGAGGGGATTTTCAATTTAAGGGGAGCGATAATTCCTCTTATTAACCTTCATAAACGGTTCCATTTGAGACGAGCCGTCCTTGAAGAGGGAGAAGAGCTGCTCAGTGGATTTCTGATTATCGATCTTGATGGTAAGCAGCTTGGAATATTTATTGATAAGATTTCCAGAGTAGTTACTATTGATGAAGATCAGATTCAGCCTCCACCGCAGATGTTATCTGGTATTGGTGCTGAATACATTCATGGAGTTAGCCAGGAAGACGAGGGATATTTAATTATTCTTGATATAGACAGACTATTTGATCCTAAAGAGTTGAAACAAATTAAAGATATGGGGTTGTAAAACCGGGAAGGAATACCATCAATGATACCCACTTTTAAGCCTTCGATTTTAAGGAAGGATATGGATGCTGTACTGACATGTATGGTGGAAGAGTTATTTGAGACAGGAGAGATAACAAAAGAATTTCAAAAAGATTTATCAAAAAAAATAAATGTAAGTTCGGTTTTTGGTTTAAGAGAGTACAGGCGAAGTTTTGAATTACTACTTGATACCTATGAGGTGAAATCCGGAAATCGGGTTGCATTGTCTCCCTTAGCGCCATGGTGGTTTCATATGGAGCTGAAAAAAAGAGGTATTATTCCTGTCTATATTGATATTAACCAGGATAGTTGTACTCTCAGAAAGGAAGAGCTTGAAACCATTGAAGATAAGGCGGATTTTATATTCATCTACCATCATCTGGGATATGAAAATGATTTCTCATTGCTTGATGAGGTTGGAATTCCTGTTTTCGAAGATATATCAGAAATTCTCTCCTCCCGAATAATTACTGAAAATAATAATTCGGGCCGGGCTGGTATTTTTTCTCTTCAGGAGAAGGGGTATTTAGCCGGACTTGGCGGTTCTTTTTTGTTTCTAAGAGACAGGAAGGATAGAGCAGCGCTCAAAACGCAAAAGGAATATATAGATTCAACTCAGTTTGTTACAGATATTCAAGCTTCCATTGGGGCTTCGCAAATTCAGCGGCTGGATAAATATAATAAAAAGAGATTGGAAATTCGTGAGATTTTTCTTGCTTCACTGTTAAAGTCAAAGAACAAAACTTTTGCTGTTGATGATGAGTCGAATCATATTCCATACAGTTTTCCTGTAATTTTAAACTCGGGCAGCAGTGAGGTTTTTCAATATGCGAAAAAGAAGAAGATCATGTGTGTCAATGCTTTTGAGAATTCAATTATAAGTCGTTTCCCTGAAGAGGTTGAGGATTGTCCGGGAGCCAAGGCATTAACTTTACGGTGTGTTTTATTTCCTCTCTATCCTTCTCTGAGCAGTGCTGATACGGACATGATTGGTAAGGTCCTTTCAACCCTTCCTTAATAGATATGGAGAGTCTGATTCTTTATGAACAGGATTAAAGAGGTAATCATAATTGTTAATCAGCTGAAACCTGATGCTGAAGAGATTCTCGGGGAGATGACGGCTTTCCTGAAGGAGAGAGCTGTCCGATTTAAGATCTACCGGTATGAAGGTAAGCCCCTTCCCATGGATGCAGTTAAGGGTGAGGGGGATCTCGCCATCTCCCTGGGAGGAGATGGAACTGTACTATTCAGTGCCAGAAGACTTGCCGAGTATGATATTCCTATTCTTGCTGTTAATCTCGGTGATTTTGGGTTTATCACCGAAGTCGCAAAGGATGAATGGAAAGATACTTTTTTAGATTATGAGTCCGGTAAACTTTCCTGCAGCCCCCGTGTTATGTTGGATATCACTGTCATGCGTGGTAATGAAAAACTGGCTTCCTTTAATAGTTTGAATGATTCTGTTATCTCTGCCCGTGGTATTTCTCGATTAATCAAGCTTCAGGTAGAGTTACGGGGCACCCAGCTTGTTAAATACAGGGCTGATGGATTGATCGTCGCTACACCCACGGGATCTACAGCTTACTCTGCTGCTGCTGGGGGGCCTCTCCTTGATCCGGAACTTGATGCCATGATTATCAATCCTATCTGTCCTTTTACTTTATCCAACCGACCGCTGGTTATACAGGCTAATGAAGAAATTTCTGTATCGATTGAAGATAATCAGAGGACTGATATTATATTGACGATTGATGGTCAGAAATTCCTTGATTTGGAACCAGGTGATAAGGTTTGTTTTAAGAGTCATGAAAAGAAGGCCCTCATTGTACGATCGGGAAAAAGAAATTTCTTTGATGTTATTCGAGATAAGTTGAAATGGTCGGGAGGACCGGATGCTTGAACAGCTCCATGTAAAGAATTACGCCTTGATTGATGAGGTCGAGGTTCAGTTCAACCAGGGATTCAATGTCCTTACGGGTGAGACTGGGGCCGGTAAGTCAATATTAATAGGTTCTGTGGGGCTTCTGCTTGGGCAGAAGGGAGATTCGGGGGTGATCCGCGAGGGAGCTGAGCAGCTTGAAGTTACCGGGATAATCAGGTTGGAAGAAAACTCTCCGGCGTTTGGATGGCTATCCGAAAGGGATATAGTTGTTGAGGATGGGGTCCTTGTTATCCGCCGCACTCTGAAAACAAATGGCCGAGGGAATTGTTATATTCAGGGCACACCCGTAAATCGTAGCGATTTGGCTGAATTTACATCGGGTCTTATTGATCTGCATGGGCAGCATGAGCATCAGGCTATTCTTGCTTCTGAAAATCAAAGGAAACTGCTAGATCGTTTTGGCGGGTCGGAAGCTCTTGACCAGGAGTTGTTTTTGAACTTTCAGAAATTAACGCTTCTGAAAAAAGAGTTTGAAGATTTAAACTCCAAGGAGAGAGACCGGCTCCGGGAGATGGATCTTCTGAAGTTTGCCATCCAGGAGATCGATGATGCCTCTTTGAGTTCGGGTGAGGATGTTTCTCTTGAAAAAGAGAGGGCTTTACTTAACCAGTCGGAAAAACTTTTTCAGTTTCTGAATTCGTTTATAGATAAATGTGATGAGTCCGAATACTCCCTGTTGAAGATGATGGGGGAGGCTATGGGGGATTTAAATGGTATTGCCGGGATTGACCCCTCTCTTATGGAAAGTCACACACGTTTTGAAAGTTCATATTATGAAATAGAAGATGTGATCTCCGGGATAAAATCCTACAGTCAGGAGATCGATTTCAGTCCGGAAAGGCTTGAGTTCTGTGAAACAAGGCTCTCCGAAATCCGTCACCTCCAAAAAAAATATGCGGATACTATTTCGGGATTGATTGAGTATCGTAATAAAGCTGAGGATAAGCTGGAAACTCTCATAAACTGGGAGAATCGACAGGAAGAGTTTATTTCCGAAATTCAGAAGCTTGAACTACTGATTCTGGAACAGGCGGGGGTTCTTTCCGGTAAGCGGAGGGAGGCTTCTGAACGACTTGGCGGTATGATTCAGGATCGAATCAGGCGACTTGGTATGGCCCAGGCCGATTTTGAGGTTCTTGTAGAAAAGCGGGTTGGCTCCAACGGGAAGCCCTCCTGCAGTGCGCATGGCTATGACAGGATAGAATTTCGAATTTCTCCCAATAAGGGGGAGGCTCTCAAGCCTCTTAAAAATATTGCCTCCGGTGGAGAGGTTAGTCGAGTGATGCTGGCTGTTAAATCTGTTCTGGCGGAAACCGATGATATTAAGTCTCTTATCTTTGATGAGGTTGATGCCGGGATTGGAGGTGAGGTTGCTCTGGCCGTTGGGGAGCATATAATGGAAATTGCGGGTCATAGCCAGGTTCTTTGCATAACACACCTTGCTTCAATTGCAGTTCGTGCCGATAATCATCTTAAAGTAGAGAAAGGGGTTGAAGGTGAACGTACAATAACATCTTTAAAACCCGTTTCCGGTGATCAGAGGTGTAGCGAAATTGCCCGAATGCTTTCAGGGGACAGTTCCGGTGAGATGTCTCTGGGGCATGCCCGGGAACTTCTGGAGAAATACAGACCGTCAGGATTTTAAAGGGGACTTACATGGCAAAAGTCAGTACGGATGCACGAAAAAAATATTTTGAAAAGCTCAAGGTTTACAAGGAAGCGATAGAGCAGATTAAAAAACGGGAACAGAATATTGCCCAGGTTGTCGCGACAGGTGGGGCTGGAATAGGGTATAAGAAACTGACCCTGGCCGAGGAAAACCTTAATCTTGTATCGTACTATGTCCTTATGAACTCCCTTTCGCTTTCCCTTCTCGGGGGAGTCAAGAATGAAGCTTATCTAAATGATGCCCGTAAATGCTGCTATAAGAGTATTATCCACCTTGAAGAGATCCTTACAAATTATGTTGATGTTCCCTTTTCTGAATATGAAGAAAATCTACAGGAGATCGAAGATTATTCGGATGAGAAAAGGCTGCTTCTTCTGAATAAACTTGGTTTTTCAATCCAGGCTGTAGCCGAAGGGTTTGGTGAGAATACAAAGTGGAAATGGGCTTTTGTAGAGTTACGGGGGCGGTTTGCGACTGTTACCAAGAATTTTCTTAATCTTAAAACCTTTGTGGCAGGTATGGATCCCCGGGTTGACGGGTATGCCTCCAGAATGGCACATATGAGGTTGATAAAGGAACTTTTGAATCAGTCTGCCGATGAATACCGGCAAAAATATGAACTTTCGAATCAACGTATTGATGATTTTAAACTCGCCCTGGGATACTTATCTGCTATGAGAAGAATTCACAGTCTTCTTGGTGAAGCAGAAGGAGCTGAAGAGCTTAAAAAGAAAATTGAAATATGGAAATCCAAGATGGAAAGTGATTCCAAAAAGCGAGATTTGGCGGCTAAGGCCCGTGCTCGGGCTGGAAAATAATATTCTATAAAACTGTATCTTCCTCTTGTCCCAGCTCATGGAGTGCATCAAAAGGGAAGAGTTCTCCCATCGTTGTAGAAACACAATCTCTCTTGTTTTTACCGCTGAAATAGACGGGAAAATCGGGTTTAACGAACTCTGATATAACCTGTCGACAGGCTCCGCAGGGGGAGACGGGATAGTCTGCATCTGGGCAGCTTATCGCGAGGGCGGTGTACACTCTCTTCCCTTCGGAATGAGCCTTTACGATAGCACTTCTTTCAGCACAAATGGTAAGCCCGAATGAACGGTTTTCGATATTTGCTGCTGTCACAATTGTCCCATCACTGCATAATAATGCTGCTCCAACTCGAAATTTAGAGTAGGGGCTGTACGATTTTTCGGCTGCCTTTTCGGCGATTTCCAGAAGCTCTTCTTTGTTCATAATCTTATATCCACCTTTCGTTGACACCTATAGACTGAAAGTATAGGATAAACTAACGAAAAAATAAAGTGGGGTTTTTGTGGATGAAGAAACGTACGTTTATTCTACTTTTGCTTGCAGCTGTTACTCTTTATATCATTTTTTTCCCCGCGAAGATGAAGGGCGAAATGGTATATCGGGCAGAATGGAACACTTCTCTTGGTGCGGTGACTGGAAGTTCTGAATCATCGGAAATTTATTCCTTTAAAACTCAGGATGAAAATGGAGCACCACTTCTCGGATATATCGGAGGGGATGGAAAGCTTATATATAGTGAACTTATCCATTATCGGGCAGCGGTATCGGAAGAAGGGTTTATCAACTATAGCTCTACCGGAGGAATACTTGTTTTTCAGGATACGACAGGCATGGTCATCGACAGGTTGGCAACTGATGGTTTCCCCCTGCTTGAGGAGGGGTGGTTTCTCATAATTTCCAGGAATAGAAAAGGTGTCTCCCTTATGAACTGGGAGGGTGATACTTTGTGGAGTCATCAGTTCGGTTCAATAATTACTGCTCTGGATGTTAATGATGAAGCGCTTCTTTTAGGATTTCTTAATGGAGAGGTTGTCTGTATTGGAAAAGATGGAGAGGTTATTTTTATTCGGGAACATAGAGATACTGTCATTTATTCCTGCACTCTCTCCTCGATGGAGGGTGGGTTTGCGGTTGTTTCAGGAATTTCTCCTCAGAAATTGATTCTTTATACTTTTTCAGATGATGATATAAGCTTGCTCTGGGAACGGGAGCTCGAAGAGGAGTACAGAACTTCCCGAAGTGCCGGTTTTTCTGGAGATAATAAATATATTTTTCTGGAAGAGAGTACTGGCCTTGTTTGTTATGATTTGACGGGAGAGAAGTGGGGGCATCTGGAATTTGAGGGGGAGCTTGAGAAGAGTGTTTTTTCGGGGAATGATGATTTAACAAGCCTCTACTACAAGAATTCAGATAAAGCGGCTTTGAGAATATCAGATTTTGGTGATCATTTTGATGTGGAGTTTCCATTCCCTTCAGATGGCCGGATAATCTTTTTGGATACAAATAGTTTAATCGCCTCTGCACGGGGCCGGATTTTCAGAGTAAACAGGGAGGTTTTCTAATGAAATTGAAATATTTCATTCTTCCTTTTATATTCATTCTGTTACTAATTCCTCTCTCTGCTTTTGAATGGCCGGTTGATGAAGTTGTCATGAAGAATACCTTCGGAGAGAAATCCGGAAGAGATTTTAATACAGGGATCACCCTTGGTGGACCGCGCCAGGCCGTCCATTCTGCGGATTTCGGGGAAATCGTTTTTTATTATAACGAAGATGAAGAGTTTCTCCCTTCGGGGCTTGGTAATTTTATAGTGGTTGAGCATCCCAGAAGCCTGTACAGTATTTACTCTCATCTTGAGTCAGGGTATTTCGGATCTCCCGGAGGGTATGAGCTGACACCGGAAGATACTCTCGGCTGGGTGGGAAATACGGGAGATGCCACTGGTCTTCAGCTTAATTTAGAGATTGTCGATCTTGAATTTGATCAGATGGTAAATCCTTTAAACCTGTTGCCCCCCAAGAGTGATAAGAGTGCTCCTGTGGTTGATGGGGTGTGGATTTTTGAGGATGAGTGGAAAGTGCTTGAGGATGGTCAGAGTTTACTTCCCGGAGAGCGGGAACTCTTTGTTTCGGTCTGGGATCAGTCGGTGGAGCTTCCCTATTTTCGTCCTATGGCTCCCTACAAGCTCAATGTTTTCACAAATGGTGAAGAGATCTTCTATCAGGCTTTCGAAGCTGTTGAGGCAAAGGAGGGGGTTCTCTATCTTGTTTCCAAACAGGACTATAGATCTTTTTCAAACCTTTACAATGACGAGGGGTATATACGGATAGGTAGTTACACTTTTAATCCCGGGGAGACGATTCTGGAGGTTGTTGCTTCGGATTATCGAGGGAATAAAGAATTCTATAATATTAGTATTAAGGTTTCTGCTCAGTGATAAAAACCTTCTCTAAAAAGCCTGGCGGGGAGAGTGCGCAAACCATCTCATGTAACCTCTGCGGCAGTTCGAGTCACAGGAGAGCGTTCTCTGTTTCCGGGGCCAATTGGGTTAAATGCAGGAGTTGTGGTCTTGTTTATCAGAATCCACAGCCTGTTGCGATAGAGCTTGTGAAGCGTTATGATGATGAGTATTTTGCGTATGAGGTAGAAAATGAAGCCTCTTTTTATAATCTTGCACGGTTAGGTCTTGATGATATAGGGTTTAATTCCAGAAGATCTGAAGCGAAAAAACGGGGTAAATTTCTTGATGTAGGATGTGCCACCGGTTATCTCCTTAATGAGGTGAGTAAGTCGGGATGGCCGGTAGAGGGCGTTGAGATTTGTGAAGAGTCAGCCCGTTATGCTTCAAAGCGTGGAGGATTTCCGGTATATACTAAACCTCTTGAGCAGTTAGCACTTGATTCCGGAAAATATGGTGTGGTCCATTTGTCTCATGTAATAGAGCATCTAAATGATCCTGATGGTTTTTTCAGGGAGGTTTATCGTCTCCTTGCTCCCGGTGGTTATTTTATTGTTACGACTCCGAATATTGATGGGTTTCAATCTCGCCTGACTGGACGACGCTGGCGATCAGCCATTCCTGATCATCTTTTCCTTTTTTCCAGGAAAACTCTTGGTTCTCTTGCACTTAAAACAGGTTTTTCGACTATTTTGATAAAAACCTGGGGTGGTCTTGCCGCGGGTCTTGCCCCGATTCCTGTAAAAAGGGCTGCCGACTGTCTTGTTAAACCTTTCGGGGTGGGGGATGTTATGATTATGCTTTTGCAGAAACCTGACATTTGTTAATCTGATGGTATTGACACTTTAGGTCCATTTATCTAGGATTATTTAATAATTGTATTCTGCTTGTACAGGGAGGCTTCATGATACGCAAACGGCTGCAGCTTTTTTCTTTAGAGGTTCTTGCTTCGATTGCCAGAGAAAAGGGGATTAGTTTTGATCCCGGAACTGAAAAAGATGAAATCATCGAATTGATGTTAGAGGCATTCGAAGATGAACAGATAGAAAAAGAGATTGATAATAACGAATCCATGCGTGTGAAAAACTTAAAGTATCAGGTGCTTGAGGATGAGGAATTACTCTCGGATATTGATGAAGTATATCCCATAGCCGAGACCTATAATGAAAATCGGATTGTTCTTCTTTTGAGGGATCCTTCCTGGGCTTTTGCCTACTGGGATTTGAAAACAAGTGTTATCCAGGAAATTCATGACAGCCGTCCCACAGGAAAGTTATTTCTCCGCGTTTATGAGATTCAGGGTGAAAAAGTCGATTCTAAGCAGATAAAAGACTTTTTTGATATTCCACTGACTGTTAAAGATGCCAGCTGGTATATTAATCTACCCCAGACCGGTGTTAACTATTGTATAGATCTTATTGTTCTTTACCGAACGGGAGAAAAAACTCTGGCTCGATCCAATGTTATTTCCAGTCCTATGGTTGAGTTCGACACTGAACGGAAGGATGATCTTTTCTATCAGCCCGATCTTGCTGCATTTGACAAATTGAAGAGAGAGAATGAGATCCCCCAACGGATTATTTCGGTTCTGGATAATCAGTGTATTAACTAGAGCTGCAACGGAGAATTAGAGAATGTCTAACGGTTATATTTGTATTGTACTTCATGCTCATCTTCCCTTTGTTCGTCATCCTATGTATGAACATGTTTTAGAAGAAAACTGGCTTTATGAGGCCATTTCAGAAACTTATCTTCCCCTTTTGAGGGTTTTTAAATCTCTTTCTGATGATAGCATCCCTATTCGACTCACGATTTCCGTGTCACCGACTCTTGCTTCCATGATGTCAGATGATCTCCTTCAGGAGAGATTCCTTAAATATCTTGATAATCAGATTCAGCTGGGAGAAAAAGAGGTTGTAAGGCTTAAAGGGGATGCCGAGGCCTGCAGACTCGCCGAGATGTATCTGGAAAGGTATCGGCAGAATAAACAGGATTTTACGGTAAGTTATAAGGGGCAGATAACCAAGATCTTTAAGGAGATGCAGGGGGCCGGGGATCTTGAGGTTATTACAACCTCAGCAACCCACAGTTTTCTTCCTCTCTTTAAGGAGTATCCCCGTGCTGTTGAGGCCCAGGTTGAAACAGCAGTTATCGCTCACTCCCGAACTTTCGGAGAATCACCTAAGGGAATGTGGCTTCCCGAGTGTGGTTTTTTCCCGGGTCTTGAAAAATACCTGAAAAACAATAACCTTCAATACTTTTTTACCTCATCGAATGGGATTCTCCATTCGAGTATGAAGGCAAAATATGGTATTTATGCTCCCATAAGATGTCCCGAGGGGATTCATGCCTTTGGTATCGATCTTAAAGCAAACAGGGAGGTCTCTTCCGGTATAGATGGATACCCAACTGATTACTCCTACAGGAGTTTCAAGAGGGATGTGGGCTTTGAGCTGGATGAAGAGTATCTTGGTGAGTTCATTTACAGGAATGGTGTGCGCGGTCAAACTGGATATAAATATTATTCCCAGCGAAAGGATGGCGATGACCAGAGACTTTATGATCCTGAAACTGCTGCCAATAAAGCTGAAGAACATGCGGATAATTTTATATATAAGCAGCATAAAAGGAATGATAAGATTGGTCCGGAAATGGATAGACCCCCTGTGTCGGTTCTCGCGTTTGATGCAGAGATGTTTGGCCGTTGGTGGTTTGAAGGACCTGTCTGGCTTGAGTCGGTCATCCGAAAGGTTTATGCGGATGACAAACTTTCAATGATTACGCCAACCGAATATCTTAAGAAGCATCCGCAGAATCAGGTTTCCATTCCCGGTTTTTCAAGCTGGGGAAATAATGGTTATGCCCAGGTATGGCTTAATTCCAGGAATGACTGGATATACAGGCATCTCCATAAGGCTGTCGAGAGGCTTCAGGAGCTGGTAGAGCGTTATCCTGATGAGTCAGGTTTAAAAGAGTGGGTTCTCAATCAGGCTGCACGGGAAGTCCTCTTGAGTCAGGCTTCCGACTGGCCTTTTATTATGAAGATGGGGCCTACCGTTCCTTATGCTGTACAGAGGGTTCAGGAACACCTTTATAATTTTACCCAGATATATGAAAACCTCTGTCAAAACACTGTTAATACCGAATGGGTTACAAGAATAGAGAAGAAGAATAACCTTTTTCCTGATTTGGATTATAGGATTTTCAAGAAAAGCTGATAAACATCATTGATGTTTAATTGTGAATATGCGGCTGTTTGAGATTCTGATCTCAGGCAGCTTTTTTTTTAATTTTTTGACAGTACTGATCTTTATAAGCTTTGTATTTCATCCATTGTGAGTTGTTCCAGGTGAAAACACCGAATTTCTTCCCCTGTCTCAATCGAGGTCGAAATTCGGTATACTCTGTAGATTAACCTCATGGATGCAGGGTAGGGTAACCTTAAGGCGTGGCCGTTCATATCGCATATTTCATTGATATAGAGTGGCGTCTCGGTTTCCTGCCACTCTCCATCCGGATAGAGTAATCTCATTGAATGTATGGTCATTTATCCCTCTCCTCATTACGCTTCTCATTGTCGGAGGATTCGATAAGGCTTAACCCCCCGGGGATTGGCGATTTTAGAGTTGGTTTCTCTTTTTTGTCAGGATTTATAATTTCTTCTATTAATATAACGGTTTGGAAGGGGATCATCAGGTGATCCGCATCACCAAAGGTTTTTCTAATCTCATCCTCTTCCGGGTTTATTATAAGCCCCGACCCGCTGGGCAGAATCAGCTCCTTAATAGAAACAAAATAGGGGTGGGTCAGATCAAGGTTTTTAGCTGATATACTTAACTCCTTTTCCTTCCATTTGAAATGAACTTTGTATAAAGACATATATTACTCCTTTTAACTTCATACAATGGAGGGTGGGGTCTGTGCTACTTAACAGATGTGAGGTATTGCGATTCTGTCGACATGAATTGCATAAAACTTTAGGAAAAAGAGGGTTGAAAACATCAATATATGGGGTAGAATTATAAAAAAGTGGGAGAAAGTGGTAGGAAATAGTAGAAAGTGGAAGGAATAGATGATAAGCGGAGAATATAAAAACTCCTTAGATGAAAAAGGTCGAATCCTCATCCCTTCCAAGATTAGAAATGCTATTGATGGAAACGTTCTGATTCTTACCCGGGGCGTTGATCAATGCCTCTGGCTTTTCCCTCCCGAAGAGTGGGGCCGGATTTCATCACTGGTGATGGATTCAACCTCAATCTTTAAATCAAAAACAAGACTGCTACAGCGTAGGATAGTCGCTCCTGCACAGGAGTGCGAAATTGACAAGGCTGGAAGGATCAATATACCTCCCAGCCTCCGGGAATCAGCTGGATTAATTCGGGATGCTGTTATTCTGGGAATCGAAAACTATATCGAGATATGGGACGAGGCTGCCTATAATTCATATCTTGATGAGAGTGAGGAGGATTTTCTGGCAGCTGCCGAAGAGTTGGGAGACTTGCTCTCCACCTGAACAAATTGATTTAAGGTGTTGGATAGAAGTTAGGATCTGTCCTTTACCCTGAAGATATTTGCCTTTTTATAAAAATTGGGAGGAACGACAGACGTTCATGGATATTGTACACTACTCAGTACTCTGGAAAGAAGCTTTGGAGTACCTAAAACCGGATGGCGATAATCAGCTTTTTATTGACGGTACTCTTGGAGAGGGCGGGCATACCGAACTTTTTCTTAAAGAGTATCCAACCTTGAAGACCGTGGGCCTTGATGCTGACGCGGATATTATGAAGGTTGCTAAAGAAAGGCTGGCTCCTTTTGGAGGCAGGACCCGTTTTTTCAACACCTGGTTTAATCAGTTTTACAGAGAATATCCACTGGGAGATGAACGTCCCGATTTGATCCTTTTTGATCTCGGTATTTCTGTTTTTCATTATGAAAAAGGGAATCGTGGTTTTTCCTTTCAGACCGATGAGCCTCTTGATATGAGGCTTGGCGGGGATCTTGAGCTTTCTGCCTGTGATATAGTCAATCAGTATCCTGAAAAAGAGCTCGCCGATTTGATTTATAAATATGGTGAAGAGCGTTATTCAAGAAGGATCGCAACAGCCCTGGTGCGAGAGAGGAAGGGAAATCCTATTGAGACTACTGCCCGGCTTGCAGACATTATTCGCGGGTCGGTTCCCGCCGCTTACAGGCATGGTCGAATTCATCCGGCCACGAGGACCTTTCAGGCCATACGAATTGTCGTTAATGGTGAGTTAGTCCGGCTTGAATCGGTTCTTCAGGACTCTTTACGAGTTCTTAAACCAGGCGGCAGGATGGGAGTCATCTCTTTTCACTCTCTGGAAGATCGAATCGTTAAACAGTTTTTTAAATATAAAAATCAACTCTGCACATGTCCTCCGGAACAGCCGATATGTAACTGTGGGGGCAGAAGAACTGTTGAAATTCTGACTAAGAAACCAATATGCCCCAGCGAAGAGGAGGTTCGAGAGAATCCTCCTTCCAGAAGTGCAAAGCTTCGGGTGGTTCGTAAACTTGAGGATGAGGATGTATAAGTTATGAAAAAAGCGTTAATACTTTTGATGGTTTTCTCGGTTCCGGCTCTCCTTTTTGTTCAGATCTGGCAGGTATACAGCTTTCAGCAGCTTGAAAAAGAGGTATCCATGCTGGAAGGTGAGCAGAAAGGGTGGTTTGAAGAGAATAAGCGGAAAGTCATAGGTATTGAGTATTTGAGTTCGCCGGGAAGGATAGAACAGCTTGCTGTTGAAGAGCTGGAACTTGAAAAGATTGATCCTGATAAGATTATCCGGATTGTAATACCTGAAAACAGGAGCCGTGTTGATGGCTGAAAAAACCGGCTCATTTTTTACACTTGGAACTCTTGCTGAATGCAGCAAAGGGCGGATTGCCCTTGGGTCTGTTGATTTTAAATTCAGGGGGGTGAGTGTCGATTCAAGAAAATGTGCAGAAGATTCTCTGTATGTTCCCATCTATGGGGAGCGGGTGGATGGTCATGATTATATTGGGCCTTCCTTTGATTCCGGAGCGGCGGGCACTTTAGCTTCGGAATCGTTCTGGAGTGAAAAGGGAGAAGAAATCGTACAAAAATATCCCGGTAAGGGCGTCGTGATTGTGGAAAATCCCTTGAAAGCCCTGCAGGAAACTGCTGGTCTTTTCAGGGAACGGTATCTTTCTGATACCGTACGTGTGGGAATAACGGGAAGCAGCGGCAAGACGACAATGAAAGAGTTGCTGGGGGCGGTGCTGAATGAGTATCGTCCAACGTCCATGAATTCCGGGAATCTGAATTCGGATATCGGTTTGCCTATGGCGGTTCTCTCTATAGATCCTTCGGCTACCTACTCGGTACTGGAGATGGGGATGAACTATCAGGGGGAGATGGATATACTCTCCAATATTTACCGGCCTGAAGTTGGCGTTGTGACCAACATCGGAACGGCTCATGTTGGAATGCTGGGTTCTGTAGAGAATATTGCCCGGGAAAAGATGAAGATCTTTCGCTATTTGGACTCTTCCGGAGCTGCCTTTGTATGGGAGGATGAACCCTGGTTCAATTTTCTGACAAAGGGCCTGAACGCTCCTGTTTTTCGTTACGGGAGGAATTCAACCCCCGATTTTCAGGAGGCCCGTGATCAGGGACTGGGCGGATGGCTCCTGAAAATCGGGGGACGAATGGTAAATGTTCCCCTCATGGGGGAGCATAATCTTCAGAATATTCTTGGGGCCGTTTCTGTCGCCAGGTATCTGGGTGCCGGAATTGAGGATGTTGTTTGTGGGTTGGGTAGAATAAAACCCCTGTTTGGAAGAGGTGAGGTAATCGAGGGCACTGTGACAATGATAGTGGATTGTTATAATGCCAACCCTGACTCCTTTTCTGCGGGGATCGACGTTTTTGCGTCAATACCATGGCAGGGGCGTAAGATTGTTGTTGCGGGTTCTATGGGAGAACTTGGTGATGACAGCCGGAAGGCTCATAAATCTCTAGGCGCCCAAATCGCCCGGCATGATTTTGATGAAACCTTTTTTTTCGGAGAGGAGTGCCGGAAGGCCTTTGAGTCCTTTACGGAAGAGGCTCTGGATGAAAAGGGACCCACAAGAAAAGGTACAGGATTCTGGAGTGAGGATTACAGTAAACTCGAGGCGGCGGTAGTGAATTATCTTCGTCCTGGAGATCTTGTTTTTATTAAAGGTTCCAGAGCGATGGAGCTTGAAAGGCTGGTTAAGCCTATAGGGAGGAATAATGTTTAAAGAGTTTTTACTGCCCCTTGTCAAGTATTTCTCTTTCTTTAATATATTTCAGTATATAACTTTCAGAGCGGCTTATGCATCAATCACTGCCCTGTTTATCTGTTTTATGTTTGGTCCCTGGATCATTAAGAAGTTGAAGCAGTGGAAGGCGGGGCAGTCTGTTCGGGATGATGGTCCGCAGAGTCATCTTGTGAAATCAGGAACCCCCACCATGGGTGGGGTTTTGATGATACTGGCAGTCCTTTTTTCTGTGATTCTTTGGCAGGACCTCTCGAATTATTACACCTGGGTAGCGTTGATAGCTCTTCTTGCTTTCGGCGGAATTGGGTTTCTGGATGATTATCTTAAGGTTTTCAGGAAATCATCTGATGGACTCCATGCAAAGTTTAAATTTTCGGCTCAGTTGGTTGTGTCGCTTGGTATCGTTCTGTTTATCTATTTTAACGGTAATGATCAGACCACTCTGCTCTATCTGCCCTTTTTAAAAAATCCTGTGGTGGATATGTCCTGGGTTTTTATTCCCTTTGGTGTGGTATACCTTACGGGGCTTTCAAATGCTGTAAACCTGACTGATGGTTTGGATGGTCTGGCTACCGGGCTTCTGCTTCTGGTGAGTATTGCCCTGGCAATCCTTACCTATGTAACAGGTCGAGCCGATTATTCGGAATATCTGCAGATTCCATACCTGGTGGGAAGTGGAGAGCTTACTGTTCTCTGTTTAGCCCTTGCCGGGGCCTGTATCGGATTCCTTTGGTATAATGCTCATCCTGCCGAGATTTTTATGGGGGATACCGGTTCGCTGGCTTTGGGAGGTGTGATTGGTGTTGTTGCTTTATTAATCAAAAAAGAGATTCTACTGCTCATCGTTGGCGGTGTTTTTGTGATCGAAGTTGCATCCGTAATGATACAGGTCATTTCATATAAATTAAGGAAAAAAAGGGTATTCAAGATGGCCCCTCTTCATCATCATTTCGAGTTGAAAGGCTGGGATGAGACGAAGGTTGTGGTCCGTTTCTGGATTCTGGGAGGTCTTTTTGTGATCCTGAGTCTCTCTACCCTTAAGCTGCAGTAATCATGAGTGATCGATTTACCCTGGAAAGGGTGCCGGAACGGCCAGGATGTGATTTTGTACTGCTTATTATAGTTGTGCTGCTGGCAGGGATCGGTATCGTTTCTCTCTTTTCGGCAAGTTATTATAACGCCGATGTTTTTCAGGGTGATTCTCTCTATTTTCTGAAAAAACAGGCTGTTTTTTTAGTCATTGGTGTTGTGGCTTTTTTTGTTTCATCCCGCGTGTCACTCTCCTGGGTGCAGAAAAATATTCCCCTCTTCCTTTTGCTCTCCTTTCTGTTATTGTGTGCAACTTTTGTACCCGGGATTGGAAAGAAGGTTATGGGGGCTACCAGATGGATAAGATTCGGCTCCTTCTCTTTTCAGCCTTCGGAGTTGGCAAAGCTTGTAATTCTACTATACCTTGCTTCTATTTTTTCGAAAAAAGAGGAGCGGATTCATGAGACCGGGAATGTGGTTTTACCACCTTTGCTGGTTACTGTTCTGTTCGTATCCATTATTTTTTATCAGAATGACTTTTCAACTGCTGTGTTCGTTTTTCTGCTCTCCATGACAATGTTTTTCATGGCCAATGTTAAAATGGTATATTTTATTTTAATTGGGACGTTCACCATTCCTCTGGCCGGGATCATGCTTTTTACCCGAGAACATCGGGTTAAGCGATTAATATCCTTTCTTGAACCGGAGATGGATCCTGCTGGAACCGGATATCAGATCATTGCGTCTCAGAGTGCTTTATCGAATGGCGGAGTCTGGGGAACCGGTTTTGGAAGGGGAATTAAGAAGCTGGGCGGTCTGCCGATGGTTGATTCGGATTTTGTTTTCGCCTCCATGGGTGAAGAGGCCGGGTTTCTGGGGATTACCATCATTATTCTTCTATTTATACTCTTCGCATTCCGGGGTTACTGGATATCAACAAGCAGTGGTGATCGATTTGGATACTATCTGGGTTTTGGAATCACCACAGCCATTCTTTATCAGGCTTTTTTCAATATGGCTGTTGTTGTGGGACTTGTTCCTGCGACAGGAATACCATTACCTTTCTTCTCTTCGGGAGGATCTTCGCTTTTAGTCACGTTTATCATGTGTGGATTGCTGTTAAATATTTCAAGAAATCGGAATAGTGAGTATTTTTCCAAACGAAGTACTGAACTGGGCGGGGAGGTTCTACTGTGAGCAGTTTTATGCAGGATTTTTCCACACCTACCGACGAGCGCAGAATTTTTAACAGCAAGGTTACAGAACGGGAATATTTTGAGCAGTCCTGGAAGCGTGATGCCAATATAGCCAGGGATGATGAAAGGGCAGAAGAAGAGCGACGGATCCGGTTGAACCGATTTTTCAAGATTACTATTTTTATCCTGCTCGGTGTCCTTGTCATTCAAATCGGGTTCAACTTTATAATTGAACCAAGGTTGATGATAAACTCCATCAAAATCCAGGTGGAGGAGGGGATGCCCCTTTCTAACGAAACCATAATGCGGTTGGCAGGTTTAGAGGGTAATCTAAAATATTTTGATGTAGATACGGAAAAAGCCGAGACCCTGCTTTCCAGGGTTCCTTTGATCGTCGATGCCAAAGTGAGCAAAGTTTTTCCAAACACTTTGAAAATTGAACTTGTGAGGCGAAAGCCTCTTGGTGTATCCTTCTTTGAAGGGGAGTATGGGGATGTTCCTCTTGTTTTTGATCGAGAGGGAGTGGTTTTCGATACGGGAACATCAAATCTTTTGAGTGATCTTCCGGTGATCTCTGGAATAAAATTCCCCGAACCAGTTCCGGGAATACGACTTCCCGACGCTTTAATTGTATTTATTCAGGATTTAGAGCAGCTTAAAATTGATTCACCGCTCCTCTTTGGCTTGATATCCGAACTGAAATTCGTTAAAAAGAATACAAACGATTATGAAGTTTTATTGTATCCCCGGGAATATCGAACTCGCGTAAGGATTGGAACCCGGATCGATGCTGATTTAATGAAAAATATACTTCTGGTTCTTGATGTGATTGGTGATGAAGAAATTGCTCCAAAGCTGGAAGAGCTTGATTTTCGGAGCAACAAGATTGTATACCGGATCAGGGAGGAGTGACCTTTGGCAGCGAATGACCTGGTTATAGGCCTGGATATTGGTACCACCAAGGTGTGTGCCGTGGTAGGCGAAAGAGATGAAAATGGGATCCTATCTATTGTTGGCGTAGGCAAAGCTCCGTCCCGGGGACTTCGCCGAGGTGTTGTGATTAATATTGAATCCACTATGCAGGCCGTGACAGATGCAATAGATAATGCCGAGATGATGTCCGGCCGTGAAATACAGGGTGTATTTACAGGGATCGCAGGGGCCCACATTGAAGGGATCAATTCCAGAGGTGTTGTGGCTGTCACTGGGAAGGGGCGTGAGATCGATAAGGATGATGTAAAACGTGTCATCGATGCTGCCAAAGCTATTGTCATTCCCATGGATAGAGAAGTTCTTCATGTTATTCCGCAGGAATTCATTGTCGATGATCAGGGGGGGGTAAAAAATCCTCTGGATATGATTGGTATAAGGCTGGAAGCAGAAGTTCATATTATTACAGGTTCAGTTACTTCTGCCCAGAATCTGCTGAAATGTGTAAATCGAGCCGGATTCAGGGTCAATGACATTGTTCTGGAATCACTGGCATCCTCACGGGCTGTGCTTTCGGAAGATGAGAAGGAGCTTGGTGTCCTTCTTATAGATCTTGGCGGAGGAACAACCGATATACTCGTTTATCTGGATGGTGCACCATATCATACCGGTGTGGTCCCCGTGGGCGGTGAACAAGTCACAAGTGATCTCTCTATCATGCTGAAGACTCCTCTTGAGTCGGCGGAAAACCTGAAGAAAGAAGCCGGTTGTTGTTATATGCCCATGGTTGCCGCGGGTGAGGATGTTGTTATCCCCGGTGTTGGAGGGTGGCCTTCCGCTGCCATACCCAGGCAGAAAATATGTGGCATAATTCAACCGAGAATGGCTGAGATTCTGCAGATGGTAAAGGATCAGATGATTCGCAAGGATTATCTTAAACATTTAGGTGGCGGTGTGGTTATCACAGGAGGAGGAGCCCTTCTTCCCGGGACCCAGGAGCTCGCCCATGAGATTTTCAGGCTTCCTACAAGGATTGGTGAACCCATGCCGATAGGGGGGCTTGTTGGTGAATACACCAATCCCATGTACTCTACGGCGGTAGGCCTTGTTCTCCATGGTGCGGAAAATACTGTCAGGGATACCGGTACAAAGGGCTCGGTAAAACGAAGCAGGAGTGGTATGGGATCTCGACTGCGTGACTGGATGAAAGAGTTCTTTTAAAAAGAATCATTGTGGCTATTTGAAAAATAGGTTAGTTTATAGATTACAATGGCGTAAATCGGTGAATATCCGGAGTTAGGAACGGTTATTTTCATATTTATAGCCATCAATATAAAAAAAAGGTGGTACTGTTTCGGTTTTCGTTCGGTTAATCGGCCTGATTTAGGATCAGGCGGGCTTGGGAAGGCCCTTACAGGATCCGTCTATGCAAAAGCTCTGGGAGGGGGAGATGCAAATTAATGTTATTGAAGACTATCTAGATGATAGGGCGATCAATCCTACTGTTATTAAGGTTATTGGTGTGGGAGGCGGCGGAAGTAATGCTGTAAACCGTATGATTACAAGCGGTTTAAAAAGTGTGGACTTTGTTGCCATGAACACAGATCTTCAGGCTCTGAAAAGATCCAATGCCAAAACAAAATTACCCATAGGAACAAAACTCACAGGTGGCTTAGGTGCTGGGGGAATACCCGAAAAAGGGGAACTTGCGGCCGAAGAAAATTCGGAAGAGATTGCGAATATTCTTCGGGGTGCGGATATGGTCTTCATAACCGCAGGAATGGGTGGCGGTACGGGAACTGGTGCGGCATCCGTTGTCGCAAGAATCGCCAGAGAGATGGGGGTTCTTACTGTCGCTGTTGTGACTAAACCCTTTGATTTTGAAGGTGGAAAGAAGAAACTTCTGGCCGATGGGGGAATCACAAAACTTCGTGAAGAAGTAGATACACTTATCGTTATTCCAAATCAGTATCTCCTTAATATTGTTGATAGAAGAACTCCTATAAAAGAGGCATTTTTAATGGCTGATGATGTTCTGCGTCAGGGCGTTCAGGGAATTTCTGAACTCATAACCCAGGCGGGGGAAATCAATATTGATTTTGCTGATGTTAAAACCATCATGAGCGGTCAAGGTGATGCCCTTATGGGGATTGGTATCGGTCAGGGTGATAATAGGGCTGTTGATGCAGCCACGAATGCGATAAATAATCCTCTTCTTGAGGATGCTCGAATTGAAGGAGCACAGGGGATTCTTGTCAGTGTGACCGGTGGAGAGGATTTCTCCATGGAAGAGTATGCTGAGGTGATAAAAATTATTACAGCCAATGCCGATAAGGATGCCCTTATTATTCCGGGTATTGCTACTGATGAAAATCTCATAGATGAGGTAAAGGTTACTGTTGTAGCAACAGGATTCGATTCTATCGAAGCGGCACCGGCCGAAGCCCCCGTGGAAGAGTCTACCCAGTCGGAAGTCGTCGACTATGACGAGTGGGTTAAGATGCAGGAGGGATTATCCAGAGGTCCCAACGCTTTTCTTTCCGGAAGAAATACCTCAAATGAATCTGACCTGAGTATTCCCACGGCTATGAGAGACAGAAAAATAGTAGATAATCCGGAAAGTTAAGAGTGAAATTTAACCCTGTCCTTAGAGATTATGAATCATATCTGCGAATTACCCTCCGACTGGCAGAAAATACGGTGGAGACCTATGTAAGAGAGGTTTTCAGACTTCTCTCCTGGTTTGAATCCGAAGGTTTAGAGCCTGAAACAGTAAGTTCGGATGCTCTTTCTGCCTATATAGTTTTCAGGGATGATTCCATAAGGATCTTTAAAGGTGGGGAGACAAGACCCGAACCCGGTACAACAGCCAGGATACTCAGCACCTGCCGATCATTTTTCAGATTTTTAAACAGCGAGCGCATCAGAGAGGATAACCCCTCCCTGAAACTCGAGCGCCCTCGTCAGTCTCAGAAGTTGCCTCAGGTGCTTTCCCGGAGTGATATCGAAGAATTTCTTGAATCCATACCGACAGATGAGCCTTTGGGGCTTCGGGATCGGACTCTATTTGAACTTATCTACAGCTGTGGTCTTCGGATTTCCGAGGCGGCCGGGCTGACCATGGACAGGGTTCATCTTGATGATGGTTTAATTCGTGTCATCGGTAAGGGAGACAAGGAAAGACTTGTTCCCGTGGGTGATGTGGCTGAAAAATGGATTCGAAGGTATCTTGATGAATCGAGACCTTTTCTGAATATTAAGAGGAGTGATTTTCTCTTCCTAAGCAGACGGGGGAGTGGTTTGTCCCGGAAGGGTATCTGGAAGAGGTTTCATGAGTGGACCGAAAAAGCCAATATCGAAAGCAAGGTTCACACCCTTCGTCACACCTTTGCTACACATATGCTCAAGGGCGGCGCCGATTTAAGGATCGTTCAGGAGCTCCTGGGGCATTCGGATATTTCAACAACTCAGATTTATACACATTTGGATAATCAGGAACTTAAGGGAAGTCACGAGGTTTTTCATCCAAGGGGATGATTCATTTCATGTTTCATGAATCATCACAGGAAAAAATCAGGTAATAAAAAGAGGAAGGATATTATGAACAGAACAAAACAATTCTCAGTAATTATAGTTTTCTTTTTACTAATCATCTCCTCCTGTTCCCGGAATTTTAACAACCGGGTTGAAAACCTTGTCTTTCTTGAAGAGGCGGAAGCTTCTTCCGGAGAAATATCTGCTCAGAGACTTGCCGAGATCAAGGCTTCTGTCAGGGGTTTTGAAGATGAACTTGATAGAAAGATAGAGGCTGGTAAAGAAACCGGTAATTTCTATCGACAGCTTGGTACCGAGTTTATGCATCAGGAGATGTTCGGTCTGGCACTTGATAGTTTTCAGGAAGCTCTTCAGATCTATCCTTCAAGTTTCACCCTTTATTATCATGCCGGTGTATGTGCGGCGCGGATGTCCCTTGCCCAGGTGAATCAGGCTGAAAGAGAGGATTATCTCCTTCAGGCTGAAATCTATTATCGTCGTGCCATTCAGTTAAATGGAAGATATTCGGAAGTGAAATATGCCCTGGCAGTACTCTATTTTTATGAAATGGAGAGGGCCTGGGATGCGGAGCCTCTTTTATTAGAGCTTCTTGAGAATAACCCCAAAGATATTGATTCTCTTTTTTTAATGGGAGCTGTTCAGGCAAGCATTGGAAACAGGGGAGAGGCTGTCTCCTATTATGAAGCCATCGCCGAAGTATCGAATGATCAGGATGTGATCGATCAGGCTATGAAAAATCGAAATGCGATCATGGGGGGGATGGAATGAACCGAGATCTCCTCTTCTTTACCCTGGATAGAATCCCCGGTTTAAAGTCTGGTGAAAAAATACTGATTGCCGAGGTTTATTCTTCCGGTTGGGACGGGCAATCCTCTGTGAATCCTGTCTCTCATGGCGAAAACATCCTTTTTCATCCAGATAAATCCTGTCGGGATAAATTGGCGCTTTCACGACATGGTATTGAATCGATCATTTGCCGGAAGTTGAAAAACTCCTGGAACTTATCCCAATGGGAAGAGGCGGGGCGCAGAGATTGGGAGGTATGTCACGCTTCGGGCATTGAGTATACCTTATACACCTCCCCTGATTATCCTCCCCAGCTGAGAGAGATATTTGATCCTCCCTTGATTATGTATTATCGCGGGACCCTTCCTGATTATGATAAACCAATGTTGGGAGTTGTTGGTACTCGTTATCCTACCGGCCGTGGTCGGAATGAAGCCTTTCGTACAGGATTAGTCATGGGGAGTCGGGGTGTGGCTGTCGTCTCAGGGCTTGCCCGGGGGATAGACCTTGCCGCCCATCTTGGGAACATCAGTTCCGGGGGCCGGACTGTGGCTGTATTGGCCGGGGGCCTGGATCGGGTCTATCCTCAAATGAATGAAGATACGGCAAGACGAATCCTCAAGTCGGGTGGCTGTCTTTTAAGTGAATACCCCCCAGGAACCCTTCCCCGAAAATATCATTTTCCGGCGAGGAACAGAATTGTAAGCGGTTTGTCACGATCTGTGGTTGTGATAGAGGCTCCCGCTAAATCCGGTGCTCTCATAACAGCCGACTTTGCAGCGGAGCAGGGGCGGGATTTATGGGTCCATGATGTAAATATGGAGTCCCCTTGTGGAGCGGGCGGTCGTCGGCTGCTTGATGATGGTGCCACTCTTTTTGATAAAGCAGAAGAAATCCTTGTCGAATGGTGGGATTATTCATTATCTTACGAAAAAGCGTTAATAAAAAATAGAGAAAAAAACGTCGGAGAACGAAGCGCACTCCTTATGGAGAAAGAGCTTGAGGGCGAATTAGTCCAGTATCAAGGCGAATATTTCAGGAGAATACGATGAAGCCGCATACCCTGCTGGTAGTAGAGTCACCAGCCAAAGCAAAAACGATCGAGAGATATCTCGGATCCGGATACACTGTCCTGGCATCCATGGGACATCTGATAGATCTTCCAAGATCACGGATGGCAATTGATGTCGAACATGACTTTGAACCGGAGTACATTACTGTTCGGGGTAAGGCCAAGATCTTGAAAGAACTTCAAACCAATGCAAACAAGACAGGACACGTTCTTCTTGCATCTGATAATGACCGGGAGGGGGAGGCTATTTCCTACCACCTCCGGAATTCTTTGCTTAAGAAGAATGACAAACTTAAAATCGAGAGAATTATCTTCAATGAGATTACACCCACAGCCATTAAGGCCGCGGTCGATAATCCCATGGATGTGGATGAAGCAAAAGTAAATGCCCAGAAGGCAAGACGAATACTTGACCGTCTTGTTGGTTATAACCTTTCTCCTCTTCTCTGGAAAAAGGTTAAAAATGGTCTTTCGGCCGGTCGGGTACAATCTGTTGCCCTAAGACTCATCTGTGCCCGGGAGGCTGAAGTTGAAGTTTTTATCCCGGAAGAGTACTGGAGTCTCGATCTTGAACTTAAGAAGGGGCGTACTGTTTTTTCCGCTCAGCTTGTTCAGATCGATGGTGAAAAGGTTGCGCTTAAAACAGAAGAGCAAGTTGCCGCTCTTGTTGAAAAGTGGAAAGATGCAGACTGTGAAGTCGTCAGGATCAAAGAGACCGAAAAGCAGTCCAAACCGAAGGCTCCATACACAACCAGTAAGCTTCAGCAGGAATCAGCCAATCGGTTAGGTTTTACTTCAAGAAAAACCATGCAAATTGCCCAGCAGCTTTATGAAGGAATAAATATGGGATCGAGTCGTGTCGGTCTTATAACCTATATGCGAACAGATTCCACAAGAATTTCAAACACCGCCCTCGATGATGTCAGAAAGTTTATCGGCGAGAATTTTCCTGAAGATCTTCCGGAGGCCCCCCTCTCTTATTCGATGAAGAAGGGCGCTCAGGATGCTCATGAAGCGATCCGTCCGACCTATAGTGCATATACACCGACTGAGGTTAAGGAATTTCTGACAAAGGATCAGTTGAAGTTGTATTCTATAATTTGGGAACGTTTTGTCTCCTCACAGATGAATAACTCAAAATCCAAAACTATATCTGCCGATTTCAAGGTTGGTGATGGCTTGTTCAGGGCTTCGAGTACAAAGGTGATTGATAAGGGGTTTCAGAAGGTATTGAAACTTTTAAAGTCAAAAGAGAAGGCTCTTAAGATGCCTGCCCTTAAAGAGGGGGAAAAGGTGGATGTTGAGGGGTATACCCCCGAACAGCATTACACTACCGGCCCTGCAAGATTTACTGATGCAAGTATTGTTAAAGCATTGGAAGAGCTTGGAATCGGAAGACCTTCAACTTATGCTCCGATTATTTCAGTTCTTCTTGATCGATATTATGTCGTACGTAAAAATAAACAACTCATGCCAACGGTTCTCGGACGGATCATTTCGGATATGCTCGTCAGTCAGTTTCCGGAGTTGATCGAAGCTGATTTTACGGCTGGTCTTGAGCAGAAGCTCGACCAGGTGGAAGAGGATCGACTTCGATGGCAGGAGATGATCGGTGAGTTTTATGGTCCTTTTGCAAAAAAGGTTGAACACGTTAATGAGACCATGGAATCGATCAAGGGTGTTCTTGATGAACCGACCGATGAAGTCTGTGAGAAATGCGGTATGCCCATGATGAAAAAGCTTGGCAGATTTGGTTTCTTTCTGGCCTGCAGTGGATTTCCTGAGTGCAGAAATACAAAGGCTGTGCCTCTTGCAAAATGCCCTCGTCCGGATTGTGACGGTGATATTGTCGCTCGAAAGAAGCAGGGTGGACGAGGTAAGGAGTTTTATGGATGTACCAATTATCCAGACTGCGATTTCCTGTCTCACTTTAAACCAACAAATTCTGTCTGCCCTAAATGTGGATATTTTCTTGTTGAGAAGACCGATAAGAAGCTTGGCAACCATAAGGCTTGTGTAAATGAGGAGTGTGATTTTCTGCATGAATCTCATGAGGAGGATGCTGAGGTAAATGAAAAATAGGATTGAAACCTATATTTCATATCTCTCGGTTAATCGAAGACTTTCAGAGGCAAGCCTTAAGGCCTACCTCAGGGATCTTGCCCTTTACAGTGATTTTTTAAGCAGGGAAGGTATTCAATGGGATGGTGTTGATAATCGGACGGCCCGGAATTTTCTGAGCCACCTTTCATCCCTTAAGTATTCAAACAGCGGGATAAACAGGAGCCTTTCCGCTGTTCGTGGCTTTTACCGCTATTGGGTCAGGGCAGACCAGATTGAGTTGAATCCTTTTGATTCAGTTCAGGGACTTAAAAAAAGTGGTCGGCTTCCAAAGACAATGGCCGGCCGTGAACTTGATGGATTGTTTTCTGTGATTCCCGAAAGCGGGTTTGCCGGAACACGGGACAGGCTTATTTTTGAGTTGCTTTATTCTACAGGTTGCCGTGTTTCGGAGGCTGTAGGAATAAATATATCTGATTTTTCTTCCGGTTATGAATCCTTGAAGGTTCGAGGTAAAGGCAGGAAGGAAAGAATTGTTTTTATGGGGAAACAGGCCCGTATGGCCCTGACGGATTATTTTCCATACAGGGCTGCTCTATTGAATAGAGTGGGTGAATCTATGAATCGTTCTGCCATTGCTGAAACAAATGATGGTAGAAGAGGTGAGAAAAAAACAGGGGCAAGGGAAGGGATAAAACCGCAAGGTGATCCCCTCTTTCTTAACAGAAGGGGGGGGCGGCTTAGCGTAAGGGGTGTGACACATATCTTAGACTACTATTCGGATAAAGCCGGATTGACCGGTCGGGTATCACCCCATACATTCCGGCATACCTTTGCCACCGACCTGCTTAACAACGGGGCGAATATCAGAGAGGTCCAGGAGATGCTGGGCCATGCGAGTCTTTCAACAACTCAGGTCTACACCCATGTGGGTATAGAAAACGCTAAACGGGAGTATCGAAAGGCTCATCCCCATGGAGGGGGAAGAACATGAGTAGTGATAACAAGTTAGATATGCACAGCACAACTATTTTGGCTGTCAATAAAGATGGAAAAGTGGCCATGGCCGGTGATGGTCAGGTAACCCTGGGCAATACAACGATGAAAGGGAATGCCCGTAAGGTGCGGACCATGAATGATGGTCAGGTTCTTGTGGGTTTTGCCGGAGCCACAGCCGATGCATTTACCCTTTTCGAAAGATTTGAAGCAAGGCTAAAGAGCTACAATAGTGATATCGCCCGGGCAGCTGTTGAACTTGCCAAGGAGTGGCGAATGGACAGGATGTTGAGACGCCTTGAGGCCATGCTTATTGTGGCGGACAAAGAGAAAATACTTCTCATTTCGGGGACCGGTGATGTTGTTGAACCCGAAAGGGGCGCCATTGCCATAGGTTCAGGTGGTAATTACGCCTATGCGGCGGCCCTGGCCTATTTAGAGGATGAACGACTTTCTGCCGCCGAGGTTGCAAAGAAATCATTGGAGATAGCAGCGGAAATCTGCATCTATACAAATCATAATATTATTGTCGAGGAAGTTAAATGAAACGGGATTTAGATACTCTGACACCCAGGGAGATTGTCCGGGAGCTTGATAAATATATAATCGGTCAGGAAAAAGCCAAGAAAGCTGTGGCCATCGCCCTGAGAAACAGAATGAGACGACAAAAACTCTCCGACGAAATGAGAATGGAGGTGGCTCCCAAGAATATCATTATGATGGGACCCACCGGTGTCGGTAAAACTGAAATTGCACGAAGACTCTCCAGGTTGAGCGGTGCTCCCTTCATCAAGGTTGAAGCATCGAAGTTTACCGAAGTCGGTTATGTGGGCCGTGATGTTGAATCCATGGTCAGGGACCTCGTTGCCGTTGCTGTGTCTCTGGTCCGAACAGAGATGGAGCAGGAGCTTAAAGCGGATGCCGAGAAAAGGACGGAAGAAGCTCTCCTTGATCTTCTTCTTCCCGGAATAAAATCGGGAAATGGTAAAAAGGCGGCGGGATTTACAATGAGAGCCGCAAATAGTGAAGAAACTGTTCAGGGAGGAAGTGATGATAAAATCGCCGCTAAAGATGGACCTTCCGAACTGATCCCTGTTGATGGAAAGATAGACAAGGAACCGGATACCCGCGAAAAATTCAAGGATATGCTTAAGCGGGGTGTTCTTGATGATAGAATGGTAGAGGTGAATGTCTCTCATTCAAATATGCCTACCATTGAAATATTTTCGGGAGCGAATCTTGAAGATATGGGGATTGATATGGGCGGTCTTTCCAATATGTTCGGCAAGAAGAAAAAAAAGAAAAAGGTTTCCATTAAGGAAGCAAGGAGTTTACTTTTTGCGGAAGAGATGGAAAAACTCCTCGATACCGATAAGGTTAATGAACTGGCCCGGCAGAGAGCGGAAAATATGGGTATTATTTTTATCGATGAGATCGATAAAATTGCCGTGAAAGAAGGCCGAGGTGGTGCAGATGTCTCCAGAGAGGGTGTTCAGCGGGATATTCTTCCCATAGTAGAAGGCTCCTCTGTTAATACCAAATATGGCATGGTTGATACATCCCATATGCTTTTCATTGCCGCCGGGGCATTCCATATGAGTAAACCTTCGGATCTGATTCCCGAACTTCAGGGAAGGTTTCCTATCAGGGTTGAACTTGAAGATTTAACAAGTGATGACTTTGAAAAGATCCTGACCCAGCCTCAGAATGCACTTATTACTCAATATACCGAGTTGATGAAGACCGAGGATGTTACCCTGGATTTCACAACCAATGCTACCAGGCGTCTTTCCGAGATTGCGGCTCAGGTGAATTCGAGCACCGAAAATATCGGAGCACGAAGACTTCATACAATAATGGAGCTCCTTTTAGAGGAGATTTCCTTTGACGGACCTGAATTAGCAGGGCAGACCATCAGCATAGACAGTGATTATGTGGAGAAAAGATTGGGAGATGTGGTTCAGGACCAGGATCTTTCACGGTATATACTTTAAACGGGATATAAGTTGCGGAGATCTTCGGGAGTAAGTTTTTCTAATTGATTGTGAAAATAGACCGAAGATCAATATAAGGGAGATTTTGATGTTTATTAACAGCAATTTTGGTAAGAGTCTTGAAATACTTCAGAGAGGAATGGACGTAAGTGTCCTCAGGCGTCAAATTATTGCCGACAATATGGCAAATGGCGATACACCGAACTTTAAAAGAAGTACCTTAAGCTTTGAATCTGAGCTCAAAAGGGCCCTTGATTCAGAAGGAGAGAGGTCAATGGAGGGTGCTTTGACAAATTCCAGGCATATCTCCTTTAACAAACCTCAGGACTGGCGGCAGGTAAGTCCTCGGAAGGTTCTGGATTATCTATCAACAACCGATAACAATGGAAACAATGTCGATGTCGAGGTTGAAAGCATGAATGCCCTTCAGAATCAGATGAATTACAGCCTTATGGCTTCCGCAGTAACGAATCAGTTTAATCAGATTAGTATAGCCCTTAAGTAGGAGATTGAGTAATGGGAATGTTCAGTACAATAAATATAGCAGCATCGGGACTTACGGCTCAGCGCACAAGGCTTGATGTTATTTCCGATAATATTGCTAATGCAGATACTACCCGGACTGCCGAAGGCGGACCGTTCAGGCGCAGTCGTGTTGTTTTTCGTCCCCGGGTGTCACAGCCCTACTGGAAGTCTCCTTTTCTTCCGCAAAAGATGGATAATGGGGTCGGTGAAGGGGTAAGGATCGTATCCATTGAAAAGGATACCGATGCGGATCCCAGGCTGGTTTATGATCCCACTCACCCCGATGCTATTAAAACCGGTGAAAAAGCTGGATATGTAGAGATGCCAAATGTAAATGTGGTAAACGAGATGGTGGATATGATCTCCGCATCCCGCTCATACGAAGCAAATGTTGCATTAATTGAAGGGTCTACTTCCATGTTTATGAAGTCCCTTGAGATTGGAGGTTAATGGTGGCAATTTTAGGACCAAATCAGGCGTTGGGAGACATTGTCTCCATGAAAACTACCAATCCTAACCATCTGGGGAGTGGTGGAACAAAGGTTTCTGCTGACCAGTCAACCTTCAACTCCATGCTTGGTAATATGGTTACCAATGGAGTTAATCAGGTGAATGACCTTCAGCAGCATAGTTTTACATTGAATCAGGCATTTATAACAGATCCTGACTCTGTGGATTCTCATGATGTTACAATCGCCATGCGAGAGGCCAATATGGCTCTCCAGATCACAAAGGCAGTAGTTGATAAAGCAATAACCGCCTATAGAGAGATAATAAATTTGAGATGACCTGATATAGACTTCTGGTTTATACTAATCAAAGGTCATCTTTTATCGTGTTCGTAAACTTGGGAGGGGATATGAACGAATGGTTTAAAAAGGTTTTCGACCGGGTAAAAACCCTGTGGGGCAAGTGGTCCCTGGTCCAGAAAATTATTTTCTTTGCAATTATCGGTGCCGCAGTCGCCGGACTTATCTTTGTCGCCACATTCAGTAGTACCCCGAATATGGTTCCGCTTATGTCGTCTCCAATAACTGATCCGGAGACTTTGTCCAAGATCTCCTACAGGCTTGATCAGGAGAATGTTGAACACCGAATAACCGAAGACAACCGGGTTATGGTTAATGATAAGCTCACATCCCAGAGGATGATAGCCCTTTTAGCCAGGGAGGATCTGATCCCCACCGGTACATCACCATGGGATGTCTTCAAGATGGACAGATGGACAGTTACCGATTTTGAGCGTGAGATAAATCTGAGGCAGGCCATTGCTAAAAACCTGAAGCAGCATATTGAAGCCCTTGATGATGTGGATAATGCACAGGTTACCCTTGTCATGCCCGATAAAGAGCTTTTCTCAGAAGATCAGGATCCTGTGACGGCTTCGGTTATTATCAGTCCTCGACCCGGTTCGGATATTATCACCAGCCGTTCGAAAATTGAAGGCATTGTCAGGCTCGTCATGTTTGCTACGCAAGGACTTCTGGAAGAGAATATCGTAATTACTGATCAGAGGGGTAATGTCCTTAACGATTTTGAAGGACTTGAAGATTTTGACAGGCTTGAGCTTACCAAGAGGCAGATAGGTCAGAAAGATGACCTTGAGACCCAATATAAGAATGAGATCCTGACTGAACTTCGAGCTATCTTCGGAGCTGACAGGGTTAAGATCCTGAAAGTTGAAATAGATCTTGATATGGGATCAAAAATGGTGGAGACCGATGAGTTCTTTCCCATTACCACTGTTCAGGATAATCCTGCAACTCCTTTTGATGAAACCAAGTTTATTCCGAATGTAATGAGATCCCAGCAGGTTACCGATGAGCAGTTTCGGGGAACCGGATATAATCCCGAAGGACCTCCCGGGCAGGAGGGACAGACACCTCCTGCTTATGAAGATTTAAGTGGTCTTGTGGGTGAGTATTCCAATAATTCGAATACAACGAACTATGAGATTAACGAAAGACGGATTGTTGAGGAAAAGAGCCCCTGGGAGATTAACAAGATAACCATCGGAGTAGCAATAGACGGGCTCTGGAAGCGGATATATAATGATAGGGGCTCTCTGGATATTGATAAAGATGGTTCGATTATCCGAGAATATACACCGGTGACTGATGAGGACCTGGGCAAGGCTAAAACACTTATTGAACATGCCATCGGTTACGATTCCATCAGAGGTGACTCTGTAACCGTTCAGCACCTTACCTTCGACAGGACCTCCCAGTTTGAGGTGGAGGATCAGGTCTACCGGGATAAGAGGCGTACCCAGCAGATGGTCCTGTATTCAATCATAGGCCTTCTGGGACTCGGCGTTGTATTTATAGTTTTCAGGCTTATCTCCAGAGAGATGGAGAGGCGAAGGCGCCTCCGGGAAGAGGAGCTTGCACGACAGCATCAGGCTATGCGTGAGGCTGCCCTCAGGAGTGCTGAAGAAGAAAATATTGATGTTAACATTTCTGTGGAAGAGAAGGCTAGACAGGAGATGCAGGAGCATGCTCGAAGTCTGGCCAGGGAACATCCCGAAGATGTGGCACAGTTAATAAGAACCTGGCTTGTAGAGGAGTAGGGTATGGCGAAAAATCCGGCAGATGCCCCGGCAAAAAAAAGCGGACCCAGGAAAGAATTATCCGGCCGTCAGAAGGCTGCGATCTTTCTTGTCACCTTGGGTTCGGAAATCTCTTCGGAGATTTTCAAGCATCTTCGAGAAGATGAGATCGAGGCCTTGATATTTGAGATTGCCAGGCTTGATAATGTAGAGTCCGAGGAACGGGACAATGTTCTGATGGAGTTTAAAGAGCTGATGATGGCTCAGGACTTCATTACCTCCGGTGGTATTGACTATGCCCGGGAGCTTCTGGAGAAATCCATGGGTTCTCAGAAGGCTGTTGATATTATAAATCGGCTTACCTCCTCACTTCAGGTTAGACCGTTTGACTTTATTCGAAGAACAGATCCGGCTCATCTTCTGAACTTCATCCAGCAGGAGCATCCCCAGACTATCGCCCTCATAATGGCTTATCTTGAACCCCAGAAGGCTTCCATAATTTTGGGGGCTCTGCCTCATGAAATTCAGTCAGATGTCGCAAAACGGATTGCCACCATGGACAGAACCTCTCCGGAAGTTCTGCGTGAAGTTGAGCGAGTTCTTGAGAAAAAGCTTTCAACCCTCTCATCAGAGGACTATACGGCTGCCGGTGGTGTTGAAAATATCGTTGAAATCATAAACCTGGTCGACAGATCGACCGAAAAAGGTATTATCGAGTCTTTGGAAGAGGAAGATCCCGAATTGGCGGAAGAGATCAAGAAGAGGATGTTTGTCTTCGAAGATATTGTTCTGCTTGATGACAGGGCTATACAGAAGGTCCTTCGTGAAGTTGATACTGCAGAGCTGGCGAAAGCCCTCCGTGGTGTTGAAACAGAGGTTCAGGATAAGATTTTCAAGAATATGTCCAAACGTGCTTCAGCCCTCCTTAAGGAGGAGATGGAGTATATGGGACCTGTACGGCTAAAGGATGTTGAGGAGACTCAGCAGAAAATTGTATCGATTATCAGAAAACTTGAGGATTCCGGTGAAATTGTTGTCGCCAGATCCGGTGAAGATGAAATGGTGGTTTAATCCCCTTTTAATTTAAAACAGATTTAGGATGTCCCTGAAAGAGGCATCAGGGGATATTCAGGAGGAATTTGATGGCCAAGAATGTATTCAGACCTCAGGAAATACAGCAGCTTACGCGTAAGGTTTTTCTTGAGTCTCCCTTCGAAGAAGAGGCTGAGACTGTAGATGTACAGCCTTTGGAAGAGTATACAGGGCCTACGGCCGATGATTTAAGGCGGGAAGCCGAGGCTTTCAAAATTTCATGGGGTTCCGAAAAAGAGGCCATGATCGCCGAAGCTAAATCCGAAGCAGAGCGTATCCTGAAAGAGGCTGAGGCTCGTGCCTTTGAAGAGGTTAAACGCCTCACCGATGAATCCCAGAAAGCCCGTCAATCGGCCGAAGATGATAAAAACAGAATTATTGCCGAAGCCCAGGATATGGCCGATAAGCAGATCGTCGATATCGAGGGAAAGGTTTCAGATATTTCCGACAGCGCCTACAAAGAGGGCCTTGAAAAAGGGCGTGAAGAGGGGTGGCAGGCCGGTCAGGCTGAAATTAAAAGGCTTACCGAGCAGCTTCATAAGGTTATTTCCACTGCCATAGAAAAAAGAACCGAAATTATTGAAGAGACTGAAACCCAGATTATTAATCTCGTTATTCAGATTTCTAAAAAAGTAGTGAAAGTCATCTCTGAAAATCAGAAAAATGTAGTCATAAATAACTGTATTCAGGCACTGCGCAAGCTTAAAAGCCGTGGTGATGTTGTAATTCGGGTAAATATGGAAGATGTGGAGCTGACATCCGATCATATCAACGATTTCATGAGGATGGTGGAGAATGTTCGAACCATCACCGTTATGGAGGACTCTTCGGTTGATAAAGGCGGATGTATAATCGAAACCGATTTCGGCTTGATAGATGCCAGAATTTCCAGCCAGTTCAAGGAGATCGAAGAGAAAATCCTTGAGCTTACACCCATAAGGGTTGAGAGTAGTGAATAGGCCACTGAGGATTTTTTTTCAGAATTCTTTAGGTGATCGGAAACTCTCTAAATAGGAGGAACCGGTTTTAAGGCCTGCTGCCTTGGGAGGGGAGCAGTATGACGGTGAGTCATTCAATGTGGTTTGAAAAATATAATACAGTTCTCGATAGAACAGATCCCATAAAATTGACAGGTGTTGTTACCCGTGTGCTCGGGTTGCTGGTGGAAAGCCAGGGACCACAGGTTAAAATTGGTGAAGTCTGTCAAATCCTTGTGCCCTATTCCCCTCCGGGGGATGGAATTCCTGAGGGAAGGGAGGGGGAAGCCGAGTTCTTTTCCGTCAGGGGAAAACCCCACTCCCTTAAAATTGAAAGGTCAACGATTTCGGTTCCTGCAGAGGTTGTGGGTTTTCACGATAAAACCGTACAGCTCATGCCTTATGGGAATATGGACGGGATTGAACCAGGTTCTATGGTGGTGGCCATGGGGGAACCTCTGAGTATTCCCGTTTCAGAGGGACTGCTCGGCAGAGTACTGGACAGCACTGGACATCCGATGGATGGTCGTGGGTCAGTAAGCCCGGAAGCCTGGTATCCTGTACAGAATAAACCTCCCGATGTCCTTACGAGAAAGAATATTGACCGGCGCATCCATACGGGAGTCCGATCAATAGATAGTCTGATCCCTGTGGGGCGGGGGCAACGTCTGGGTATCTTCTCGGGAAGTGGTGTCGGAAAATCCACCCTGCTTGGTATGATTGCCAGAAATACTAATGCCGATGTGAATGTTATCGCCCTCATTGGAGAACGAGGACGGGAAGTTCGGGAGTTTATCGAGAATGATCTCGGTGAAGAGGGCTTGAAAAGGTCGGTTATTATTGTTTCTTCCTCCGATACTCCCCCCTTGTCGCGTCTGAGAGGTGCCTACGCGGCCACTGCTGTTGCCGAATACTTCCGGGACCAGGGGAGGGACGTTATGCTGCTCTTCGACTCTGTCACGCGATTTGCCCGAGCTCAAAGGGAGATCGGCCTTGCCATGGGAGAACCTCCTGCCAACCGTGGATTTCCTCCTTCGGTTTTTGAAAAGCTTCCCCAGCTCCTGGAGCGATGCGGAACCTCTCAAAAGGGGACCATTACTGGCTTTTATACGATCCTTGTTGAAGGTGATGATATGGATGAACCCATTGCCGATAATGTAAGGGGCATCCTGGATGGTCATATTATTCTGGATCGTAAACTGGCCCAAAGTTATCACTATCCGGCAATTAATGTTCTCAATTCACTCTCCAGACTCGAGACAAAGATTACAACGATGCAGACAAGAAAGGCTATGGGGCATATCAGGCGTCTCCTGGCCGCCTATGCCGATGCGGAAGACCTTATAAATGTAGGCGCTTATGCGGAAGGAAGTAATCCTGTTATCGATGAGGCTATCTCCAAACATGTTGTTTTGAATGAATTCCTGCAGCAGGATATCGAAGAGAAAGCTCCTTTGTCAGATACCCTGGAGCAGGTTTCACTGATAACCGGTCTTCCGATGGATGAACTTGAGAAAATAAATGCGTAGGTTTGTTTTCAGCCTTCAACGGCTTCTTTCCTTAAGGGAGCGTAAGGAGAAGGATTGGGAGACGAAGCTCGGGGAGGTCGTCTCAAGGTGTAACAAGCTTAAACGGGATATCCGTGAGTGTGAAAGGCTTCATCGTGAGACCCTCGGTGTTCGTAGTGCTGATGGTGGTCTCGGTCAGCTGGCGGCTTCCGAGTTTTATATGCGGCGAATGCGTGAGGATGTTATAAAATTTCAGGCTGAACTGGAAAAGACCGAAATCGAGAAGGATAAAGTTCAGGTAAAATACCTGGAAGCCTCCCGGGATCGTAAGGTTTTGGAAAAGCTCAAAGAGAAGCAGGAAACCGAGTACTACAAGGAACAGCTTAAGGAAGAGATGAAGATGATCGACGATATAAATACCAGCACTGCCGTAAGGAAAAAAGGTGCTTTTTCCCCTGCCGGGAACATGGAGGTTTAAAAAGTGGCAAGATTCAAGGCCGTAAGGTCCGGTTCAACTATAGTTTTACTCATACTGCTGATTCTCGCACTTGGTTTGGGTGGTGTGATCTGGTTTGACTACCTTGGGTTTCTCGATGCCAGAAAGCTGGTTTCTCCTGTATTGTCACTTTTAAATATTAATCAGCCTGAACCTCTGGAAAATGCGGATGCACCGGGATTCCTCGATCAGGAGAGGATAAAGATGCAGCAGGAAGAGCTTGCCCTTCGCATGGAGGAGCTCGATAATCGCGAAAATAACATCAGAAATGAAGAATCTGAGCTCACTCAGATGCGTGAAGCCCTGGAAGAAAGGGAAAATGCTTTAGCAGATAAAGAAAAATCATTTAACGATCGTCTAAAACAGTACGACAATAGAAATGCGAACCTAAGACAGACCAGTCAGTATTTTGTTGGTATGGCACCGGATGCGGCTGTAAAACGGCTTGAGGTCATGGATGATCAGGATATTATTGACATCATGAGAATGACCGAAGCAATTGCCCAGGAAGAGGGCGCTGCATCCATGGTTTCCTACTGGCTTTCATTGATGGAACCTGATAAGGCCGCAAATCTGAGTAGAAAGATGCTTAAAAAACCGGAGGATTAAACTGTTAGATGATTAATCTGTTGAACATTCAGGAAACATCCCGGACTGGTACCCCGCCGGCTCCCGAACAGGACAAGCTCAATGAGCCTGTTTCTGGACGGAAGTTCAGTGAATACCTGGAAGAGAGCAATGGTTCTCTGCAGGCTGAAGCCGAAGCTGCCGACAGGCTAGACTCTCAAGCTGCGGTAGACCAGCATAGGGCCAATTCCCGTTCTTCAGAAAAAACATCCAAGCAGGATTCCGAGAACCGAAGTCTGACATCCGATCAGACTGAAAAGGGCAGCGAATCCGAAAAGAGTGTTTTCTCTGAAAAGGGTAATGGCGGTATTTCCAGCAAGGATGGAAAAAAGAGAGCCGAAGGCCGGAGTGAAGCTTCGATTGCCGGAAGTAAAGATGGATTGAAAATCGATTCAGAACGTTTTGATGCTGCCGGACGAAAGTTTACAGTAGCAACAGAGGCTGAATCCATTTTATCGAAAGATTCGAAAGCTCCTGAAAAACCAGCTTCCATAAAAAACGAGAATAAAAAAGTTCTGCGATTATTAAGGGAAGTGAACCCGAAAGCCTTTTCAGGAACAGTGGGTAGCGGTGAAGAAAAAATCTCCTCTAACGGAGAGATGTCAGACCTTGCGTTGGAGGCTGAAGAACTCGTTACCGATGAGACAGGAATTGCCGGGAATCAGAACAGAAAAGCTGGTGTTTCTGGTGAGGACCTTCTCGGAGAGCTTCGTTCCCGGGGCAGGAGTGGAGATACAAAGCAGAACATTGGAACTGAAGGCGAAGGTGTTCGTGACAGTGGAAAGCTGGCCGCTGGTCTAAAAAAAGGAGCTGATGCTTCTTTAAAGATCGAATTATCTGATCAACGCAAAGTGATAAAAAAGGGTTCCGGGAAGAACACTTCCGTAAAACCCTTTAGTTCTGTACTGAATGCTGCCGGTGAATCTTCATCTACTTCTGAACAGGCTGTGACCGGCTTGACTGCTGGTTCTGAATCCCGGGAAGCTGGAAATGAAAATTCAAACACAGGATTCCGGGTCATGGAACTTGGAGCTTCTGTAGAACGTGAAGGCAATGTCGAGACCCTCTCTATGAATAAGGGTGAATTGGCCGGAAGTTTCAAGAGTCTTCTTAAAGATGAAGGCGTTCCCAATATTGTAAAACAGACTGGAATTCTACTTAAAGATAACAAGGCTGGCGAGATTCGGCTCATTTTAAAGCCTGAATCCCTTGGAAAAGTAAGGATTCGACTGAATCTTAATGAAAACAATATAGCCGGGCGAATTTATGTCGAAAATATAAATGTAAAGGATGCATTTAATGCCACCATGGAAGACCTGCAGCGGGCATTGAGGGAAGCGGGCTTTGATTCTGCTAATCTTGAGGTTTTTGTTCAGGGTGATGGTGCCGGCGAGAGCCACGGGAATAAGCGTGAGGACCAGCCTGTTATGGTGCATCCTTCGGTTATCGAATCAATAGAGGAAAACATTCCTCTGGCAGAATCCCTTTCCGGGGAAGCGTCTGTCAGAGTGAATTTACTGGCCTAGGAGGGTATAAGAAGAATGGATTTTTCCGTTGCTTTATCAACACAGGAAAGGGCTCTTACCGATATACAGGTAGATGCCTTTAACAAGAAACTTGGCGAGGGCCGTGTTTCGAAAAATGAAATGGATAAGGATGATTTTATGAATATTCTTATCACCCAGCTTACACATCAGGATCCTACTTCACCCATGGAAGATAAAGAGTTTATCGCTCAGATGGCCCAGTTTTCCTCCCTGGAGCAGATTACGAATATGAAGCAGGAGTTTACCAAGATGGCTTCATCAATGACCTCCGGTCAGGCTTTCTCCATGGTTGGACAGAATGTGACCATTGTTGATGGTGATGTGGCGGTAAATGGTGTGGTCGATGCCGTATCGGGAAGAGATTTTCCCCAGGTACTGGTTAACGGCACTTATTATGACTACAGCAAAGTTCAAACTGTGTCTCTGCAAGAGCCACAGCTGGCATCGAATTAAGGAGGCTGTTCTATGATGCGTTCACTTTATGCCGGTGTTTCCGGTCTTCAAAATCATCAGGTTAGAATGGATGTTATTGGTAATAATATTGCCAATGTAAATACAACCGGTTTTAAGAAGGGAAGGGTAAACTTTCAGGATATGCTTTCTCAGACCATGTCCGGCGCCGCAAAACCCACCGAGGATGTCGGTGGTGTTAACCCGAAACAGGTTGGTCTCGGTATGACCGTTGCTTCAATTGATACTATTCACACCCAGGGCTCCATGCAGACCACCGGTGTTATGACTGACCTGGCTGTTCAGGGCGAGGGAATGTTTATTTTAAGTTCCGGTGATAAAGACTTTTTCACCAGGGCCGGTGCTTTCGGACTTGATGAGGCTGGAACTCTTGTTAATCCTGCCAATGGATTGAAAGTTCAGGGATGGACAGCCGAAACAATAGACGGTCAAGCTTTTATCAATACGGCATCCGATGTAGGTGATCTTATTATCCCTGTGGGAAGCAAGGATCCAGCATCCGCTACTACCGATGTTTTTCTTGCCTGTAACCTGGATAAGAGACTCGATGTTGTTCCTGCCGGTGCCGGAGATGCGGAAGTTCGGGCCGGGACATGGACCCTCGATAAAGATATCTATGACTCTTTTGGAAATCTTCACAAAATGCGGATTACCTTCACCAAGGCTGATAATCCTAATAATACAAACTCCTGGACTGGAACAGCTGTGATCGATCCTGGCAGTGAAAACCCTACGAATGTAACTGTTGATGCCGGTGAGGCTAATGTAACTGATAATAACACCTTTACCCTTGATTTTAACAACCTGGGAACACTTCAGTCTGCGACCGACAGTGCGGGTGATGCCATCGACAATGGACAGCTCCAGTTGCAGCTTGCCTTTGACGTTCTTGGTGCCACAGCAGAGGCTGGTGCAGATCCTATTCGTCAGACCTTCAATCTGAATCTTGGTGAAGTTGGATCGGCTGTAAACACAGTAACCCAGTTTGCCGAGACCTCTTCAACCAAGGCCTTCAAACAGAATGGATATGGAATGGGATACCTCGAAAGTTTTAAGGTCGACCAGAGCGGTAAAATCACCGGTGTTTATTCAAATGGATCAAACAGGGAACTTGGTCAGGTCGCTCTTGCAACTTTTACAAACCCGGGCGGACTGGAAAAGGCAGGAGAATCCACCTTCACCGTATCAAACAACTCCGGTGAAGCAAATATCGGCCCTGTCGGTGTGGCTGGAAAAGGAAAGATAATTGCTGGTGCTCTTGAAATGAGTAATGTTGATTTAGCAGCCCAGTTCACCGATATGATCGTAACCCAGAGAGGTTTCCAGGCTAACTCGAAGACAATACAGACATCGGACACAATGCTTCAGGAACTTCTTACCTTGAAAAGGTAAATGGTAAGGTAAGTTTTAACAGTTGATCGCATTGATGATTGACTGATAAGAGCTTAATAAAGTAGTAATTTAATCAGGCCGCTCTATATGCGGCCTTGAAATATAGAACAGGGAGTATGAAATAGAGTTTATGGTAAGAGTTACAAAGCTTAATGGAACCGAATTCTATGTCAATCCACACCATATTGAATATATGGAAACGAACCCGGATTTGACTTTGATCATGCTCTCAGGAAAGAGGCTGGTTGTTAAAGATGACTATCAGTCGGTTTTCGATCGAATAGTAGAATATAGAAAGCTCATCGGGGCTTTTAAGAACGAGGAGTAGGCAGTATGGATCTTTCTACAATAATAGGCTTAGGCCTGGGAACTGCTATGATTCTCTGGTCCATGATCGGTGGTGGAAGTGGACTGATGATCTATGCAAATATCCCTTCAGCAGCCATGGTTATCGGAGGATCTTTTGCGGCCCTCATGATCTCTAATCCTCTTCCCCGAATGATGAAGATTATGGCTATTACTCAAAAGATCTTCAAAATTCAGAATTTTGAGGTAGAAAGGATAATTACTACCCTTGTAAAATTTTCTGAAAAGGCAAGACGAGATGGTCTTCTGGCTCTGGAAGATGAACTTGAAATGGTAGAAGAAGAGTTTATGAAAAAAGGAATTCAGTTTGTTGTTGATGGAACGGATCCTGAAATCATTAAAACCATGCTTTATACCGAATTGAATCAGCAGCAGGGACGTCATGAAGAGGGAATAAAACTCTACGGCGACTGGGGTTCTCTTGCACCGGCCTTCGGAATGGTTGGAACCCTGGCGGGGCTTATTGCGATGCTTGCAAACCTTTCCGATGCTGATGCCATCGGTGCCGGTATGTCACTCGCCCTGATTACCACTATGTACGGTTCAATTCTTGCCAACTTCATCTTCATTCCTTTTAAAAATAAACTGGAAGATAGAGATAAAGAAGAGACACTTGTTAACGAGATTATAATAGAAGGGATTCTCTCTATTCAGTCGGGAGATAATCCCCGAATATTGGAAGCAAAACTTGTATCCTTTCTGCCTCCGGAGAAGAGAGAGGCTGTATTAGCCGAGATTAATGCGGAATAGTCGGGATAGGAGAGAAGAGTATGGCCGGTCCTAAGAAAGCAAAAAAATGTCCACCTGAAGGATCTCCGGAATGGATGACCACCTATGGGGACATGGTTACCCTTCTACTTACCTTCTTCGTACTCATGTATACAACGGCTACGGTAGATGGATACAAGATGAAACTTGTTCTTTCTGCTTTCAGTGGTTTAGGAATGCTTAACGGGGGAAATACCCTCCAGGTGGGTAAACTCGCAGAAATGGGGCATACGGTAGCCAGTCTTCCCTCCATGCAGAAAGGAAGGGCCCTTGATCAGGCCAGAAGACACGCCATTTCCCTCTTTCAGCCGGAGACAAATTCTAAACTTGTGCGGATTACCGAGGATGAACGGGGCCTTATTATCAGTTTTGCGGCAGATGCTTTCTTTGATGTGGGCAGTGCTGATGTGGATATCGAGGCTTCCCGGGATACCCTGCGGAAGGCTTCTGTATTATTGAAAGGTCTGGGAGACGAACAGAAGTTCCGGATTGAGGGGCATACGGATTCTCTTCCTACAGATCCTGATGGTGAATTTTATTCCAACTGGGAATTATCCTCCCTCAGGGCGATAAATGTTCTTCACTACCTTTCTGATTTCGGGGTTAATGAACAGCAGTTTCAAGTTTCCGGACTTGCAGAGACAGTACCCCTTGTTTCCAACGATACTCCCGAGGGGCGAGCCTATAACAGACGTGTGGATATAGTAATTTTAACTGAAGGCCATCTATAGTAAATAGATTTGCTTTTAGAGGTATGCATAATACCGGATATTTGTTAAATTTTAAACTGGGACTTGAAATTGTCTTTTTAACAGTATTGTTAAAACTTTCAAGCATGAGGTGAACGGGGAGACTCAAGTAACCTTTACGATTAGGAGCAGAGTATGGCAGATGATGATATTTATGATGATGGTGATGTAGCCGGCGGCCAGGAGCTGGAAGTTGGTGAAAAATCGAATCTTATAAAAACCCTTCTTCCCAAGATCCTTAAATGGGTAGCAATAATTCTGGCATCCCTGATTTTTATTGTAACGGTTGTTTTCTTTACAATGAGAATCTTAAATCGCGGAACAACAGGAATGACTCAGCCGACCACATCCGAGGTTATGGTTGCAAAGACCCCTACCTATGACTGGTTTTCCATAGAAGAGGTCCGATCTCGAACCGGGGATGAACCAGCTGCGACAGTTATTGTTCAGGTTAAAATTGGGTATGAGTCCGGGAGTAAGGAAGTTCAGGGAGAACTTGTGAAGAGAGAAAATCAGATATTTGATCTGATCCGTCAATACTTCTCCAGGAAAACAAAAGAAGAATTAACGCCTTACACCGAGGCCGCTGTAAAGCAGGAGCTGCGGGAGCAGATAAACCGCCTTTTAACCCAGGGAAATGCTGTTCAGCAGATAATTTTCATGGAATATAATGTATATGATTTCTGATAAGTGCATGATATAATCGGGAGCAGGGAAGCATAGATGAATGAAGTACTTTCCCAGGACGAAATTGATCAGTTACTGACTGCCATTTCAACCGGGGACATTGAGACAGAACAGGTTACTCAGGCAACAGATCAGCGTAAGATCAAGATTTATGATTTTAAGCGTCCTGATAAATTTTCGAAGGAACAGATTCGTACTGTTTCTATCATGCATGAAACCTTTGCCAGATTGACAACGACCGCCCTGTCTGCCCAGTTAAGATCTCTGGTGCATGTTCATGTTGCTTCGGTAGATCAGTTGACATATGAAGAGTTTATTCGATCGATTCCAAACCCCACAACCCTTGGAATTATTAATATGGATCCCCTCAAGGGATCGGCTGTTCTGGAAATTGATCCCTCAATTACCTTTTCCATTATTGACCGCCTTTTTGGGGGGCAGGGTGAAGGAACAAAAATTACACGAGATCTTTCGGACATCGAAGCATCGGTTATGGAAGGGATCATTGTTAGGATCCTCGGAAACTTAAGAGAAGCCTGGAGCCAGGTTATTGATTTGAGGCCAAGATTAGGTCAGATCGAGACAAATCCTCAGTTTGCCCAGATTGTACCGCCGAATGAAATGGTTGTGCTTGTGACCCTGGAGACCAAGGTTGGTGAAGTAGAAGGAATGATTAACTTTTGTATTCCCTATCTTACCATCGAACCAATTATATCAAAACTTTCCGCCCAGTATATGTACTCTTCAGTACGAAGCGGCGGGACTACCGAAAACCTTAATACTCTTAAGGAGCGACTTGCCTCGATTGGGATTGCTGTTGTAGCCGAAATCGGTTCAATGAATCTCCATGTCAGAGATGTCCTTTCCCTCCAGCCGGGGGATACTATCAGGCTGCCGAATACCAGAACGAGTGATGAGATGGTTGTAAAGATTGGAAACCGTCCCAAGTTCATGTGTAAACCGGGTGTCGTGGGAAGTAAGGTTGCGGTGCAGATTACTAAGAAACTTGAAGATGTTAGCAAAGAAGAGTTCGAAGAACTCGCTGTTGAAGGAGAGGAATAATGAGTGACGGATCTCTGTCTCAAGACGAAATTGATGCTTTACTGCAAGGTGGCGGAGGCATGGATATGGGAGCTCCTGAACCGGTTGTACCTATGGGTATGGGCGGAACGGGTCTCACAGATGCCGAAAAACAGGAATTTCTCGGACTTATTGAAGGATTACTCTCTTCTCAGGTTTCAAATTTAAATAACCTGATCAATGATACCGTAGAATTAGTTAACCCGGTTGTAGATGTTACAGACAATAGTGGAATTGCTGCGCTTTTCCCGGGTGACATTGTTGAAATCAATCTCGACTTTCAGGAAGGGATGAGTGGAAAACACTCTTACCTGCTGGAGGCTGGCTTTGCCGAGAATATGGCTGGTATGATGATGGGTATGGATGGGGTTGAGCTGAGCGAAGCTGCCTTTTCCGCCTTGGGAGAGGCGGGAAACACTCTTGCGGGAACAACCTCGACAGCTTTCGGTGATAAAATCGGTCAGACAATAATGCCGACACCTGGTGATACTCACAAGGTAGATGGTTCTTCCTTTAATTTCCAGTCAGGCCCCTTTGTTAAGGTTGAGTATCAAATTACCGTTGATTCCAAACCCCCTTCAACCCTGGTTGAGCTTTACGATTTGGCCATGGTGAAATCTCTTCTTACTCCTGATGCTGCTGAACCTCTGGGTGGTGGTCTTGACCTGGCCGATATGGCAAGTCTTGAAGCTGCTACCGGTGGTGCTGGTGGCATGGATATGGGAGCCATGGGCGGTGGAATGGACATGGGCGGAATGGGAGCCATGGGCGGTGGTATGAATATGGGCGGCATGGGTGGTCAGTCCCAGATGCAGCAAAACCAGATGGGAACGGGCCAGATGCCGCAGCAAATGGGCGGCATGAATATGGGCGGCATGAATATGGGCGGCTATGGAATGGGACAGCCCAATATGGGCGTTCAGTCCGTTCAGTTCCCCGGTCTGAATCCTCAGACCGGTTCCGGTGATCAGGGGAATATCGGCCTCCTCATGGATGTATACATGGAGATGACCGTAGAACTTGGACGAACAAAACGGCTCATCAAAGATATCCTTGGAATGGGAGAGGGTACGATTATAGAGCTTGATAAACTCGCCGGTGAACCGGTAGATATACTTGTCAATCATAAACTTATTGCCAAGGGTGAGGTTGTCGTTATCGACGAAAACTTTGGAGTTCGTGTAACCGAGATTGTCTCACCTCTGGACAGAATGGGTGATTATACCTAGTCTGTTTGTTATATAAGGAATAAAATAAACCTGGTTGAGTCTGGTTAGGAGGCTCCATCAGGAGCATTATTTTAATTCCATATTTCAAAACCGGGAAATCATGGATACACGATTTCCCTATGTTTGTTTTCACCGGGGAGGGCGTGTGAAAAGAGATCCTTTTGTAAAAATATTTATCCTGTTTTTTTGTTTTCAGGCTTTGTTAGGGGCCCAGGAGACAGATTCATCCATTGCAAATGCACAGGCACTACCGGATGAAAATACGATTCTCATAGAAGATACGGAAAATCCTATTGCCGATTTAACACCTGGTGGTACGGCTGTCACGGCCTGGGATGTCATCAGGATGATTCTAATCCTGGCAGGAGTTCTAATCTTAATCTATGCGATATTCCACTTCATGAGAAAAGCCGGTGGTGCAAAATATCAACCCAACAACCTTATAGATCTACATGCCAGTCTTGGTTTGGGGGGGGATAAATCGGTTCATTTGATCGAAACAGGCCAGGAATTCTTCCTTGTGGGTGCGGCTGAAAATGGAGTAAATCTTATTTCCAAAATCGACAATAAAGACGCTGTCGATGATATAAGATTCAAAATATCCACATCAGAAACACCCCTGGAACCAAGAAATTTTGCAGATATCTTTTCGCGGCTTATTAAAAGAGGTGATTCAGACGTGAATTTGGGCAAATCCATGTCTAAGAACAAGGATTTTATGAAGGAACAGCGAGAACGTTTAAAAAAGATGTAGGAATTAAGCGTTAATTTGTGCTAAAATGTAATTAGAGTTAGTACCTGGGGGGGGAATGACTAAACGCTTTTATCTGATCATGGTGACGGTGATCTTATGCCTGTCATCGATGTCAGGGATCTATGCACAGGCTGCGGCCGGTGATGGTGACCCTGCGGGATCTGTAACAGATCAACCCGGTTTCTTTGATTTGGAAGCCGGTGATGAAAATCAATTGACAGACTCAATTTTTGGGAATGGTATTCCATTCGTGGATCTTGCTATTAGAGAACCGGAATCCAATCAGGAAGTCGCCCTCTCCATCCAGCTTATTATATTTCTGGCTATTCTAAGCCTTTCACCATCCATTATTATTTTAATGACCTCTTTTTTGAGGATCTCTGTGGTTTTTAATTTTATCCGGCAGTCCCTTTCTCTGCAGCAGGTCCCCCCGAACTCTGTACTGATGGGAATTGCCCTTTTTCTTACCCTTTTCATCATGTGGCCTACCTTTACAAACATATACGATAATGGGTTTAAACCTTTTTCTGATGGAGAGATAGGTTTTGAAGAGATGTATCAGAATTCTGAGAAGCCTATTCGGGCATTCATGTTTCGCCAAATGACCGGTGACCATGAGAATATTCAGTTATTCATGAAGCTTGCCAATCTTGATAAACCGGCGACAGCAGCAGATGTCCCTACTTATGTTCTTATTCCTGCTTTTATTTTAAATGAACTTACGATTGCTTTTAAAATTGGAATACTGTTGTTTGTTCCATTCATAATAATAGATATGGTAGTGGCATCCACTTTGATGTCCATGGGTATGATCATGCTTCCCCCGGTTATGATCTCTCTTCCTTTTAAGATGATCCTCTTCGTTCTCGTGGATGGATGGAATCTGATTACCGAACAGATGGTTCGGAGTTTCTTTTAGAGGTGAGGAATGAGTGTAGGAACGGCTGTAGAGATAATGAGAAGCGGAATATTTCAGGTTATGATGTTAGCCGCACCAGTACTTATAATAAGTATGATAGTTGGTCTTACTGTCTCTATCTTTCAGGCGACAACATCGATTCAGGAACAGACCCTGACTTTTGTCCCGAAGATAGCTGCTATCTTTATCACACTTATGTTTTTCGGAGAGTGGATGCTTACTTCTATGCGGGAGTATGCCATAGATATAATAATGAGGATACCGGAGATGGTAAGATAGAATGAGTATCGGGTTTCTGATCCTGAGAGCACAATTATTTCTTCTCATATTTGCTCGTATATTCGGGCTTCTTATGGTTGCACCCATGTTCTCTTCCAGAAATATTCCCGGAATTGCCAGGGTTGGCCTGGGGCTCTTTACTGCGGTTGCTGTTTTACCATGGGTAGAACAAGCCGGATACCTTATCCCCGAACAGGGCTTGTTTTATGCCGCCCTGATTCTCGGAGAGGCCATGATCGGTGTCATCATGGGGTTTCTTTTGAATGTTATCTATTCGGCTTTCCAGTTGGCGGGGCAGTTCTTCTCCTTGCAGATGGGTTTTGCCTCATCACAGGTTTACGATCCACTGGCACAGCTGCAATTACCTCTGATTGGCCAGTTTTTAAACCTTATTGCCATGTTTGTCCTCTTAACTGTCAGCGGCTTACAGAAAATATTTCTTGTCGGGGTCTATCGCTCTTTTGAGACGGTCACGGCCCTTACGTTTATGGAGAAGAGAGACTATCTGATCCAAACGGTTATGACCAGTATCGGCGGACTATTCGGTCATGCTCTTCTTATTGCACTACCTGTAATGGGAACCCTGTTTTTAGCCTCGGTTTCCATGGGACTTCTGGCAAAAGCCGCCCCTCAGATGAACCTGTTGATGCTGGGATTTCCTATCAACATATTTATCGCTTTCCTGCTCATGTATATTTGTATGCCTTTTATCATGGAATCCTTCGGACGAATTATCGATATGGGATTCGTTACCCTGTATGAGCTTCTGGCTGAGGGAGGGGGCGTGTGATGGCCATTTATTGTTTTCAGAGAGATAGAACCGCTGTTTATCCCCTGCCCGGAAGGCTCCCTCTTTCCGAGTCAGCCTTTAATATGGATCTCCAGTGGTTTGCCGCCGAGGACGAAGGGCGAACAGAAGAACCTACCGAACAGAAATTAAGGAAGGCCCGTGAAGATGGAAAGGTTGCGAAATCAGCGGATTTGACATCTGCTCTGATTTTGCTTTTTGCAGTAATAACCCTTGCTGTAACCGGAAAATATATGATGGGGACCATGAAAGAGATGCTGCAATTCTTTCTTTCAAGAGCACCCGAGATAGATGCCTCTACCACGAGAGTACTGGCCACGGCTTTTTTTAATTTTTATTTCAGGATTATAGCCCCAATTGTGATTGTCTCTTTTGTGGCTGCTTTGATGGGAAATATACTGCAGGTTGGGTTTTTATTTACTACAAAACCGATTACTCCTGATTTTTCGAAGATCGTTCCGAAGATTGGCAAATGGTTTCAGCGCTCCTTTGCTTCATCCGAGGCAGCTTTCAATCTCATGAAATCCATTGTAAAGGTGGCCATAATTGCCGCTCTTGCTTACTTGAATATCACAAGTAAACTACAGGATATAGTTGATTTACTTAATGGTACATTTCTTACAGCCATTCAAACTGTGGCAGGATTGGCCTTCCGTATCATGTTGGAGGCTGCCATTCTTATGCTGGTTTTTGCCCTGGCTGACTACTATTTTCAAAAAAAGCAGCATCTGGAATCCTTGAAAATGAGCAAACACGAGATCAAGGAAGAGAGAAAACAGGCGGATGGTGATCCCCTGGTAAAAGGCAGGCTTAAGCAACGAATGAGAGATTTACTCTCCAATAATATGATGCGAAATGTCCCCGAAGCGGATGTTGTTGTTACCAACCCGACCCATTTTGCCGTGGCCATGCAGTATAAATATGGTGGCGAAATGCCAGCACCCCGGGTCGTAGCCAAGGGGCAGGATAATATTGCCCTGAAGATAAGGGAAATTGCCGGGGAGAACAATGTCCCGATAATTGAAAACAGACCCCTTGCCCGGGCATTATATGCGGAAGTAGAGATAGGTGAAGTAATACCTGAACAGTATTATGAGACCATGGCTATCATCATTAAACAGGTGTACGAAATGAAGGGCATCAGCCTGGAGGCTGTATGATAATGGGAGAAATATATGTCTGATATAAGAAATTCAATCAGCAATATTTTATCGAGTGACAAGTCTGAAGTACTGGTTGCTGTTGGTGTAATCATGGTCGTTATGATGCTGATTATCCCTCTTCCAACCGTGATTCTGGATATGCTGATGATCGTTAACCTTGTCCTCTCCCTTATGATCATTCTTATTGTCCTTTATACCAAGCGTGCTTTGGATTTTTCAATTTTCCCTACACTTCTTCTTGTTACGACTGTATTCAGCCTGGCATTAAACGTCTCTTCAACACGGCTGATCCTCTCTAAGGGGGCCGAATTTGACGGACGAATGGTAAGAGCCTTTGGTACTTTTGTTGTCGGCTCCGGGGGAGCTCAGGGTCTTGTTATTGGTATTATCATTTTCATAATCATTGTTGCTGTGCAGTTTATTGTTATTACAAAGGGTGCGACGAGGGTTGCCGAGGTCGCCGCCCGATTTACACTTGATTCACTCCCGGGAAAACAGATGGCCATAGAGGCCGAATATAACTCGGGGGCAATCACCGAAGAGATGGCGACTAAAAAGAAAAGCGATCTTCAGAAGGAGACCGACTTTTACGGAGCTATGGATGGAGCGTCAAAATTTGTTTCCGGAAATGTAAAGGTCGGTATCCTGATTACAGTGATAAATATGGTTGCCGGTTTCATTGTCGGCGTTACCATTCACGGTGAAACCGTTGACCTTGCCATATCGAATTATATTTCCTTAACTATTGGAGATGGACTTATTTCCCAGTTTCCGGCTCTCCTTGTATCGACGGCAACAGGTCTTATCGTTACAAGGGCCATCTCTGATGGTACATTTGGTTCAGATATCTCAGAACAGTTTACCAGAGATGGAAGGATCTACTGGATTGCCGCCGTTTTCCTTCTTGTTCTTACTTTTATACCCGGTTTTCCCTGGTATGTATTACTTCCCATGAGTCTGCTTCTGGGATTCGTCGGTATTCAGCTTACACGTAAAAAGGCTAAAGTTGAGTTTGCCGCGGGTGAAGCAGAAAAAGCAAAAGTAGAAACTGCGGCGAGTCCTGCAGAAATATCTCCTGTAGTCCCTCTGGATCCAATCTCCCTGGAACTTGGGTACGGTCTTATTCCGCTTGTGGATAAGGATCAAAGTTCCGAACTCCTGGACAGGATAACAAGAATAAGGAGAGAGGCCGCCCTGGAGCTGGGGCTGGTTGTGCCGCGTATCAGAATCATTGATAATATGCGTTTGGAACCTTCCCAGTATTGCGTTAAAATCCGGGGTGTTGAGGTCGGGAAAGGCACGATAAGAACGGGTGCCTATCTTGCGATTAACCCGGGAAATGTTGCTGATGAAATTCCAGGTGAAAAAACCATTGACCCGGCTTTCGGGCTTCCCGCAAAATGGATAACAGAGGATTACCGGGACCGTGCCGAAAGGGAAGGGCTTACGGTTGTCGATAATCAGTCGGTTATTGCAACTCATCTTACCGAGTTGATAAAGGCTCATGCTCATGAACTGATCGGTCGTCAGGAAGTTCAGAAAATCCTCGAGGCATTGCGAGCCGATTATTCGGCTGTGGTCGATGAAGTCAATAAGACCCTGAACCTTGGTGAAATCCTGAAGGTTATGCAGAGGTTGCTGATTGAGAGGGTTTCCATCCGAAATATTGTCCCGATTTTAGAAGGTTTAGCGGATTATGCTCCTATTTCAAGGGAAATCAGTTTTCTTGTGGAGAAGGTAAGGCAGGTGCTTGGTAGAGAGATTTGTCTAGGTATAGCCGATGAAAAGAAAATCATAAGAGTTTTAACCATGAATCCAGAGCTTGAACAGAGAATTATTGACTCCAGAGTTGATACCGCCTCCGGACCAATTGCGGCACTCGATCCCGAAACCCAGCGCGGATGGATTACAGCCGTAACCAACTCTGTAAAAGAGGTTCAGGCACATGGTCATCTTGGAGTAATTTTAACTTCAGAACCGGCCAGGGTGCTTGTTAAAAACAGTCTTAAAAGGGAACTGCCTGATGTTTCGGTAATCTCGGTTCCCGAAATTGATCCGAGTTTCAACGTGGAAGGGCTTGGTGAAATTGAATTGGCAGAACATAAAAATAGCGCGTAGGAAGAGAAATGCAGTATTTTACAGAACAGGGAACCTCTCATAGGGAGGTCGTAAGACAGATTAAAGAAAAATATGGTGATCGTGCCCAGATAATGACCCACAAAAATATCAAAATGGGTGGGTTCCTCGGACTTTTCACGCGTGACGGGGTTGAGATTACCGGTATTCTGTCGAATGAAAAACAGCTCAAGCGAAAGAAAGAACTTGAGACTGAAAAAAGTCGCTTTTTATCAATGACATCTCCCGGAAGTGTGGGGCAGAATTCAATTTCAGGTGCTACCGGTTCCGGTATAGTACGGGAACCTGCACAGGGGAAAACCGAAATTCGGACTGATACTATATCGAGTAATGGGATGGAACTGGTTCTATCCGAGTTGAAAGAATTAAAAGATCAGATTAGAAAGGGGCCGGAAAGTGATGAAGGGGAACACCCAAGCCTTGAAGCAATAGAAGACCTTCTTGTACAGAATGATTTTTCCCACGGGTTTATTAAAAATATGATGAAGCGTGTGAAAAGTGAATTATCCTATGCTGCTCTTGATGATTTTGGTCATGTTCAGGACAGGGTTGTTCAGTGGATTGGAGAAGAAATTGGAGTCTATCCGGATACTTCCGATAAAAAAAACAAACGAGTTGTACTGATTGGTCCCACAGGAGTTGGAAAAACCACAACCATTGCAAAACTTGCGGCAATGTCGATCCTTGATCAGGATAATCCGGAAATTCCCAGGGTTAGAATGATTACAATAGATAATTATCGTATTGGAGCCAGAGGACAACTTGAAACCTATGGGGATATCATGAATATTCCTGTGGCTTCGGTTGAAACCAGGGATGAGATGAAAAAAAAGCTGGCGCTTTTTGAAGATATTGATATTATCTATGTAGATACAACAGGAAGATCACAAAAGGACTTTAAAAATATTGCCTCCATGAGGGAACTTTTGGAGCCCTGCGGATCAAAAGCCGAATATTTTCTGGCTATAAGTGCGACGACGAAAGCCTCTGATATACGAGAAATATGTCGTGAATTTGAACCTTTCAATTATAATGGGATTATCCTGACTAAACTGGATGAAACCATGAGAATTGGAAATATTATCAGTATCCTTGCGGAGATGCAAAAGCCCCTGGCGTATGTTACCTTCGGTCAGGGGGTACCTGCAGATATTGAGAAAGCGAGCCGGATGAGATTATTGAAGAATCTTGAGGGGTTCAGCCTTAATGTAGAAAAAATGAAAGAGAAAGTTGGAGAATAATAATGACTGACCAGGCAGAACAGTTACGCGAAATAATGAAAGGACGGAGCGCTGAAGATAATGGCGGAGTCGAAAAAACCAGGATTATAACTGTGGCCAGCGGAAAGGGGGGCGTAGGTAAAACCAACCTTTCCATAAATCTTGGTCTGGCTTATGCCAAACTGGGTAAAAAAGTTATCGTTCTTGATGCAGATCTTGGACTTGCCAATGTAAATGTTGTGCTTGGAATGATCCCAAAATATAATCTATACCATATTATTCGTAAACAGAAGACAATGAAGGAGATAATCCTTGATACCGATTATGGTATTAAAATTGTTGCAGGAGCCTCCGGTTTCTTTAAAATCGCGAATCTTGAGCAGGAAGAGCGGGATGGTTTTATAAATGAACTCTCCGAGCTTTCATCTGCAGATATAATAATTATTGATACAAGTGCCGGTGTTTCCAGTAATGTTCTCGCTTTCGTGGCTGCTGCTGATGATGTTATCATTGTAACGACCCCCGAACCGACCGCCATTACCGATGCCTATGGAATCATTAAAATTATTGCTACCGAGATAGATAATATGGATATTGGATTAAAACTCATCGTGAATAGAGTAAAATCTGTTACAGAAGGAAAGAAGGTCTCCGAGCGAGTTATTAATATTGCAGGGCAGTTTTTAAACCTGAAAGTCGATTACCTTGGATATGTTTATGATGATCCCATCGTGTCTGCTGCGGTTATTAAGCAAAAACCATTTATGGTTTCTGAACCTAACAGCAAAGCCTCAATTTGTGTCAAACAGCTGGTAAGTCGACTTGAAAAGGTTGAATATAAGGAAGGAAGCGGAGTAAACAGGTTCATCCAGAAATTGATGGGCAGAATTTAGTTTTATTATAGTAACTTGACGATCAACGGAATATGCCATAAGCTATAATATAGTGTTTGGAGGGGAGTGTGATTAACATTAAATTGACTGTAATTGCAGGCGGGATTGCTGCTTTTCTGTCATTAATAATCGGAATTTTCAGTGACGTAAGCTTCGGCACTGTATTTGTTCGAGCCCTCCTGAGTGGAATCCTCTTTGCCGGTTTTTTTATTGGTATAAGCTTTCTAATTAAGCAGTTTTTACCGGAGCTTATTGAAGAACAGGCAGATGAGGATGAATCGGTTGAAGAGGGTGAATCAGACGTCGGAGGTAACGTTAATATTGTTCTCGATGACGATGATGAATCTTCTGCAGAGGGTGGTAATTATGCTTTTACTGCCGCAGCCAAAAGTTCAAACGGGGTTAATGGTGATAGTGACTCCTTTGTTCCAGGGATGCCGTCAGGACAAGCACCCTCTTCGTCCGGAATGGATGATATCTCGAATGTTGAAGAGGTCGAGGAGCTTGAATCTGTAGCGGAAGCCGGAGTAACAGGTGATGTTGAAGAGGTTGAAGAGTTGGCATCGGCTGATGATCCCGGCGCTCCAATGCAGGATATTGGTGAATTTGAAAATACGTTTAATGCAGCTCCTTCGGAGCTGGACAGTCTTGGTGATGCTGGTGGATCGGGAAGTTCCGGGTCCTTTGATGTCCTTGGGGGATCCCATGATATCGTTGAAGCAGCACAGGCTATACAGACAATATTGAAGAAAGAGCAGGAAGGTTAACCTATGGCAGACGTGCTGTTAGACGGAAAGACAGAACAGGAGCTTTGGATCGATTATAAGAAGCAGAAAGATGCTCGTATCCGGGATGCTCTGATAAAGCAATATGCACCTCTGGTAAAGTATGTCGCCGGCAAGGTCGCCGTTGGTATGCCCAGTAATGTAGAATTTGATGATCTCGTTGGCTATGGCGTTTTCGGTCTATTTGATGCTATCGATAAATATGATCCTGAAAAGCAGGTTAAATTCAAAACATACGCCGTGACAAGGATTCGAGGGGCCATTTTCGATGAACTCAGGTCGATCGATTGGGTTCCCCGATCAATAAGACAGAAGATAAAAGAAGTGGAAATCATTATCAGTCAACTTGAAATCTCTCTGGGAAGGACTCCCTCGGATCTGGAAATTGCTGATAAACTGAATATGACTATTGCCGAATTTCAGAAGTTGATGCTGAAGACAAGCGGGACTTCGATTCTATCCCTTAATGATATCTGGTATACCGGAGATGACAATGACAAGGTTTCGATTGTTGATTCCATTGAGTCGCCCCAGTCTTTAAATCCCGATACAATCGTTGAGAAGGATGAGATTAAAAGGGTCATTGTTCAGGCTATTGATGAGTTGCCGGAGAAAGAGAAGAAGGTTTTAGTCCTTTATTATTATGAAGATCTAACCCTGAAAGAGATTGGTAAGGTCCTTGAAGTAACAGAATCCAGAATTTCTCAGCTTCATACAAAGGCCATTACTAGATTAAGGGCCAAACTTACCAATATTAAAAAAGGTATTATGTGAGGTAACTATGCCGGAATTGGCTGATTTACGGGAGTTCATGAAGCAGAAGGCCTCTGAAGACAGACAGCGGCGCTCTGTTGAAGTTGAGGGAGCAACCATGGAGGAGGCTCTTTCCCAGGCCACAATTGAATTGGCACTTCCTTTGAGAAAAATTGAATATGAAATTCTCGATAAAGGTAGCTCTGGTGTAATGGGTGTCGGGAAGAAGAAAGTTCGTTTATTAGCTTATGAAATGCTTGATGAAGATAGTACCTTTTCTGAAGATGGTGATTTTGATGTAGATTTGGACCTTGGTTTAGATGCAGAACCTGTTGATATGGATGGGAAGGCTTTTATAAGATTCTCTCATGACGGAGTTTTACTTAAGGTTATCGGTCCTGAGGGGCATGGAAAGAAGGTAACTGAAAAACAGGCCCTCGAAGTTATCCGCAGTAGAAGTATCCTGCATTTTGATAAATCTCTTGTTGGTAAAATCGTAAAAAATGCTGATGGTGAATCTGTTAAAATAGCGGAGTTCGACCACAATCCTGTTAATGATGCCCTGATGACAGTCGATATCCGGGATCAGGATATGAAGGGTTATGTCACGATTAACCCCCCAAGCCAGGGAGGAGCAGATATTTCTGCTGATTCCATTCTTGGTCTTCTTAAAAGTAATGGCATTATTCATGGTATCAAGGAGAATACTCTGGTAGAACTGGAGGATGATCCTATTTATAATCAGCCGGTTTTAATTGCTGAAGGTTCGGAGCCCATACCCGGACGAAACGCAAGAATAACTTATAATTTTGATATGAACAGGGATCAGGTTAACCTTAAAGAGAAGAACGGAAGGGTTGATTTTCGAGAAATGAACCTAATTCAGAACGTAGTCGAAGGTCAGGTTCTGGCTAAAAAAATACCCGCTGATGATGGAACTCCCGGAAGAACAGTAACCGGTAAATTGGTTCCTACAAAACCTGGAAGTGATGTTGATTTTGAACTCGGTAAAAATGTAAGGCAGTCAAATGATAAGCTTACAGCTATAGCGGAAATAAATGGTCAGGTTATTATCAGTGGAGCCAGGATCAATGTAGAGCCCGTTTATATGGTTCAAGGGGATGTTAACCTCAAATCCGGTGGAAATGTAATTTTCCTTGGTACTGTTATTGTAAAGGGCAGTGTAGCTGATGGATTTAAGGTAAAAGCCGCCGGAAACATTGAAGTTATGGGTAATGTGGGTAAGTGTGAACTTGATGCTGAAGGCGATATCATTGTTCATCAGGGGCTGAATGGAAAAGGTGAAGGTTTTATTCGGGCAGGAAAAGGTGTCTGGGCAAAATTCATCGAAAACAGCAGAGTTGAGTCAGGTGAACTTGTTGTCGCTTCGGATGGAATTATCAATTCAAATGTTGATTCAAATAAATTTATCATTTGCCAGGGAAAGCGAGCGACTATTGTTGGTGGTCATCTTCGTGCCGCCGAAGAGATAAGGGCTAAAACTTTTGGTTCTTTATCCGGATCAGAGACAATTCTGGAAGTAGGTTATGATCCAAAGAGCTCCGAGCGTATGGCAGAGCTTGAAAAACTTATAGCTACTTCACTTGATGAGTATGATGAAGTTGACCGAAATATTGGAACCCTCGAAAATCTTAAAAAGGTTAAAAAGAAGCTTCCGGAGGAAAAGGAAGAATACCTGTTGGAGCTTATAGAAAAAAGAACCGATATTGAAGCAGAGAGGGAAAAACTGGAAGAAGAGAAGCAGGAATTGAAAGAGTATCTTGATTCTCTTAAGCTCGTAGGTAAAATATCTGCCTCCTCCAGGGTTTATCCCGGTACCAAGGTCGTAATCAAAGACGCAAGTCTTAAGATTAGGAATGAGTTTAAGGCGATTACTTTCATAAATGAAAACCATGAAATAAAGCCTGTTAAGTTTGAGGAGACTGACGAAGATTTCTCCAGAGGAAAATAATGTCTGTCAGACCTATTGATTTACAGACCCTATTCTCACACCTTAATCAGGTTGGCCGTGAACAGGCACATATGAGGAATGCCGCGGCACTTCAACAGACCCAACAGGGGATGAACCTGGTAAAACATGCCGAAGAGAATGATCATCAGATAAATGAAACCGACAAGACCGAAGAGGGGCTTGAAGATGTAAAAGAAGAGGGGGAAGGTAACGCATCTTTCGCCGAAAGCGGTGACCGAAAGGAAACCGAAGATAAAGAGGAACGTAAAAAGGACTACTTCAGAGATCCGGACCTCGGTCACAATTTAGACATTACAGGATAAACTACAGTGAATTGGATTCTCTTAATTCTTGGATTGAACATCATAGCCGTTGCGCTAATTTATATTCTCTTAAGACGACGGATCGACAGGGCTATTCGCTCCACCGAGTTGCTTTCTCAAATCGAAGTCGAAATAGACAACATTATTACAGAGTTAAATCAGACGACCGAACGCAATATCACCCTTGTGGAAGATAAAATCAGAACTTTATCTCTTCTTATGGAACAATCTGATAAGAAAATATTTCTTATTAACAGGGAATTGAACAAAAAGCAGAAAGAAGAAACCGTTGTTTATAAACGCCCGCGTATAAATAATCATCCAATTGAAAATACGGGTGATGATTTTCCGGCGAATGTTAATCCTTCGGTTAGGACAAATATTTCCAGCGAGGAACGCCTGGCCAAAGCTACCCCAGTCTCTTATGCTCAAACCCAATATGAACAGGCTTCAAATGTACAAAGTGAACCTGATGTCCCTTCTTCTCCTGAAGAGGAGCGACCGGTGAAAATAAATTTTCAAGCAAACGAACAACGAAAAGCTCAGGAACCTCCCAAGACATCAAAGCAGAGGGTTCTGGAAATGTATACACGAGGAGAGGATGTTAACTCAATTGCCTCAAAACTAAATATAACTCTGGGAGAGATTGAACTTATTCTTTCGATGAACCAGAGATCGGCTCCGGAGAGATAAATCATGGATAATAAGCTCTTTCGCAACTTTCTGCACGACACTCGTACCTTTCTTGACAGGTTAAGCTCCCAGCTTCTTCAGCTGGAAAAGGAGCCTGAAAACAAGGAGATCCTCGAGCAGTGTTTCAGAACAGCTCACTCACTTAAGTCTGAAGCTTCATATATGGATTATGAGGGGATGACTCAGACAGCTCACCGGCTTGAGACTATTCTTGAACAATTGCGGAGTTTTGAGTCTGTGTTGACATCGGAACTTTCTGAAGAGATGTTGGCATGTCTTGATTCACTGGAGGCACAGAGGGGTGTGTTAGACTCGCACGCTTCTGAAGAGGGGCGTTTTCCTCCTGAGGAGGGTTTGGAACAGTCTGAGGAGCCCCAGGATGGATCAGACGGCAAAACTATACCTGTTCCAGACTCGATAGATATCGAGCTCGATGAACCCGTAGAGCTTGATGAACCTGAAGAGCTCGATGAACCTGAAGAGCTCGATGAACCTGAAGAGCTCGATGAACCTGAAGAGCTCGATGAACCTAAAGAGCTCGATGAACCTGAAGAGCTCGATGAATCTGAAGAGCTCGATGAACCTGAAGAGCTCGATGAACCTGAAGAGCTCGATGAACCTGAAGAGCTCGATGAACCTGAAGAGCTCGATGAAGCCGTAGAGCTTCATGAAGATGATGAGTGGGAAGTAACACTCGATGAAGAGGATTCATCGGAATCTAATTCAGAACAGATTAAAATCCAAGAATCGGATGACATGGATGATGATTGGGACATTGTGGTTGATCTGGATGACTTTGGAGAAGATGAACCTCTTAAGATATCTGAACCATCTGAACTTGAAGAGAGTGCTAAACTGGATGTCTCTGAGGAACTGGATGTCTCTGAGGAACCGGATGTCTCTGAGGAACCGGATGTCTCTGAGGAACCGGATGTCTCTGAGGAACCGGATG
>JAEINK010000029.1 GCA_016342585.1 Spirochaetales bacterium | reverse complement strand
GGATTGCGGGAGGAATCCCATTTTCCGACCCAAAATCGTCATAAAGTCGAAATGACAGTTCCTATCATTTCATTTTATTTTATCATATTGAAAATTGCGGTCCTCTCTGCACAGACTGTCGCACCATAACTTATATTCTCGATATTTGCACCGTGATAAATATTCCCGTCAATCCCCTGTACAGCCGCACCGACCTTAAATTGAGAGTAGGGAGAGTGTGAGTTTTCACGAGCATTCCAGGCTTCTTCCACAAGTTTTTCTTTACTGATTTCAGACATTTTCATTCCTCTATTGCGGACAGCAAGTTTATAGTTAATGAGCGATTGACCGCAAAGTCTTTATAACCGGGTCGAATTCTACTTCCCGTCGAAAACCACGACGGTGTCTTTAGTGACTACAATTTTTTTAATCTGAGAGAAGCGATAATCGTTGTCTTCCTGAGGACCGACCCAGACATTACAGCTGACATCCAGCTCCTCCCCGATTGAGAAGCGCACATTCTGACCGTTCATCTCAAGGGTCTTTTTCACATATCCATTATCATCGAGGTACAGCCAGTTGGATACGGCTCGGTTCGTTCCCTGCATATCCACGGCATTGCAGCCGGCATCCATACCCCCGAATTCGGGCATGTCAATCACGATGGTCACTGTAGAGTACTTTTCTTCTGTAAGAGTATTCTTGATTGTTCCGCAACCGGCGAAGACAACCAATGTTAATGCAAGTAGGACAATAGTTTTTCTCATTTTAGAGCCTCCAGAGATGCATTATAACTAATAATCCACAGTTTTTCCAACAGCAGCGCCAATCCAGGGCATGAAATTCGGGAACCAGCCTGAATCTTCACCCAGATAGGCAACATAGGGAACTATCCGCCCAAACCACTCATCTCCCCTGTATTCATAACCGGCACCAAAAAATGGGATGGGCTGGATCTCAAAACTGTTCTCCCTTCCCGAAGGATAAAGATTAGATGAGAAAGATATTGAAAAAGTAACGCCGAGGGTGGCCAGGAGTCTGTGTGTGTCTGATCCAAATGAATAAGAAATATAGAGAGGAGGGTACATCATTACATCAAAATAGGTGCCGTCTTCATTGTATTCATTTTCGGTTTGATAATTTACGGTCCTGGATAAATCTCCCCGGGAGAATAAAGGAGTTCCGATTCCGGTGCCCAGAGACAGGTTCTCTGTAAGGTACTGCTCATAGGTTAAACTGACATAAGCACCCTTACCCAGAAGTTCAAGAGACAGCAAACCATGGGGCTGCTGACAGAAGACGGGGGCTGCAATCATAATCAGAAAACAGATCACACAAATAAATTTGGACATACATTCCTCCATGATATAAAGATGTTAGACAGTATTTACTTCCCGTTGGTTACGCAGGATGTACAGGGGGCATTACTTTTTTCATGTCGTTTTTCCTTCTGGTTGCACAATGGAAATGTCTTCTTGCAAAAACACCTATAATGTTAGAGGATTTTGTTGAGTCGCACAAGCCTTCCCCGACGGGGCTCCATTCTCCTCATTACACATTCGAAAATAGCCCGTCAGGCATTGTAGGAGGTGCTAATTGTCTCGCCTTTATTTTTAAAAGAGAAAACCCTTGATATGTTTATCATAAAAACCTACGATTCGGTATCGTGAACAAGCAGTCATCTATCAAGCAGCGGAGTACGGCGAAACTTGACATCAAAAAAGCAGTTACCCCCCGGGAATTGAGACAATTCAGAAAATTCGCCCGGGATCTTTACAAAGGAGACTCCGGGTGGGTGGCGAGCCGCCTCTATGTGCTCGATATTTTTCTGAAAAGGAAGGATTCCTTCTGTAAAGAGGCTTTGATTCTTCCTGTTATGGTGATACGGCACAAAGAGATTCTTGCCCAGTGTATTTTCGTGTCCCATCCCGGTCTGCCGGTGCTGCAGATCGCCTTTTTTGAAGCTCTGGCTGAGGAGAATGAGGCGGTTGATCGGCTTTTAACTGCGGCCCGGACCCATGGGCGGGAAAACGGCTGTAAAGAGATAGTGGCAGGTCTCAACGGGCATCTGGCCTATGGCGTGGGGATTATGACCGGCGGCTGGGGCAGACCGACCAGTTTTGATTCTCTCTATCATAAAGATTATTACGCCGATTATTTCCGCAGGAGAGGTCTGAAGGAATTCTCCCTCTCCACCTATCAATTTGATCCCCGTGAACTCGACCGCCGTTACAGTCCATTTTCCCGTTCCTATCCCCAGTTTTCCTTCCGCTCTCTGGATATGAACCGATGGGAAGAAGAAATGACCCTCTTCGGCGAGTTGTCGAACCGCTGTCTGAATCAAACACGCTACTACTTTGAACGCCCGGGAAAACAGCTTTACGAATTGATGAGTGAAATGAAGTTTTTCATGAAACCGGAGTACCTAGTCTTTATTATGAAAGGGGAGGAGGAGATCGGGTTTCTCTTCTGGTATCCCGACTTCAATGAGGTCCTGCGTCCCGGCCAATACTATTCTGTGGTGAAATTCGGACTCCGTTATCTTTTTCACCGGAAGCCTTTTGAAACTCTCAAGGTCAACGCAATCGGGATTTTGCCCCGGTACCGGAAAACGGCCGCGGCCATGGGGCTTATGATGGCGGGTCTGAATTCTGCAGGTCTGAACTACAGCCGGGGAGAGACGAACTTTGTCTGGGACTGTAACGAAGATTCGCGCCGATTCAACCTCGGAATGGGCGGGCAGGTGGATCGGCGGTACTCAGTGTTCTGTGATAAAATAGAGGGTGATTATGTATAGGGTGTATCAGCGCGCCGAGGAGTTGCCTGGCGAATGGGATGATTTGACCGGAGATAATTTCTATCTTAAGAAAGATTTTCTGGAATTCATCGAAGAGACCGATCCCTGCGGGCAGCGCTACTATATTTTTCATCATGAAAACGGTGAGGCCGATACAATCCTTATGACCTACAGTCGTTCCCGGTTCAACCTCTTTATGTTCACACCTCTGAAAGCCTCTCTGTCGATCACCTTTATCTATGTTCCCCTGTCGGTGACCCGCCCCGGATATGCCGGTCGGGAAGAGCTTCTCCCGGAGGTCTCCCGGTTTCTACGGTCCATCAAGGGCTATAAACTTTTTCTGAATACCCGGGAGGATTTCTCCCTGCCAGGATTTATTCAGACAACGACCTTCCCCCGCTGTGTACTGGCCCTCAAGTGGAAAAGCCTGGATGAATATCTGAAGGATCTGCGAAGCAGCTACCGGCGGCGCTATAGACTGGCCCTTAAGCGCTCGGCTCCCCTTTCTTTCCGTATGCTGGAAAACAATGAGGAGTTTGACGACAGGCTCTATTCGCTCTACGAGGAGGTCTATGAAGCCTCTCCCTACCGGATCGAGAAACTGGGCAAGGCTTTTTTTCAGGGGCCTCAGACGCGCATCTTTGTCTACTCGCTCGATGGACTGGATGTCGGCTTTATCCAGCTGATCGAAAACGGTAAAGAGTTGATTTTCGAATTCGTCGGATTCGATCACGCCCTCAACAGGCAGTATGATATCTATATCAGCCTTCTTGTGCGCATTGTGGAATACGGAATTAACAACGGCTTTACGACAATCGATTTCGGGCAGACGGCGGATGAAGCGAAGCTCCGGCTGGGGACCCGCTACCAGGCTCTGTACGCCCTCCTGCATCATTCTAATCCCCTGGTCCACGGACTGACCCGGTTATTCATAAATAAAATCGGATACAAACCGCTGGATCAAGACCATTTTCATGTTTTCCACCATAAAAATAACCTTCAGAAAAGTGAGGTGACCTGAAATGTCTTTAAGTATCGTACTGGTTCGACCCAAACCGCACCCGGAATCCATCGGGCTGCAGAAATTCATGATCAGCGAGCCTTTGGAGCTTGAATACCTGAGCGCCGTCCTGGAGGGGGCCGGTCACCGGGTTCGTATTATTGATATGATTCTGGAACCCGAGTCCCGGTTTATTCCCATGATTCGGGAGACGGACCCCGATCTTGTGGGTTTTACCGCCTACATTCCCCATGTGGGACAGGTCATTAAATACGCCCGGCAATTGAAAGACCGTTTTCCCCGGCTGCCTGTGGTGGCGGGAGGGGTGCACGCGGAGTGTAATCCTGAGGATTTTGTCGACAGTGCGGTGGATTACGTCGTGAAGGCCAACGGCATGAAAACCATGCTCCAGCTGGCGACCGCTCTTGAAAAAGGGGACGGTGCCGGGACGATCCGCAGGGATGTTCCGGGTCTCTGGAACGGTCCGGATAAGCCCTGTGAGATCGAGACCGCCTGGGGGGATTATCCCTTTCCCGACCGGACAAAGACGGCGCAGTACCGGGACCGCTACAATTATATCTTTCATGAGAAATGTGCCATTGTGAAAACGAGCTTCGGCTGTCCCTATAAATGTGAGTTCTGTTACTGCATTGCCATCACTCAAGGCAATTACTGGGCACGTCCCATTGAGGAGGTCGTCGAAGAGATGGCCGGTATCGAGGAAGAGAATATTTTCATCGTCGACGATGATTTCCTGGTGAGTATCGACCGGATCCGGCAGTTCTGCACCCTGATGGATGAGAGGCAGATCAAGAAAAACTTCATTCTTTTCGGCCGGGCCGATTTTATCACGGAGCATACCGATACCATTCGGCTTCTAAAGGAGCATGGTCTGAAGGCGATTTTTGTCGGCATCGAAAGTTTCAAGGAAGAGGAACTCGAAAGCTACCAGAAAAAGACAACCGTGGCCATGAACACCAGGGCTGTGCAGCTTCTGGATGAAATGGGAATTGAATGTTATTCCGGCATCATCGTCGGGACCGACTGGGACCGCGAGAATTTCAATACCCTTATAAAATTCCTGAAGCAGTTCAAGATGCCCCTGCTCAATGTTCAGCCGATCACACCGATCCCCGGAACACCTCTTTACGAGAAGATGAAGGATAAGATTCTTGTACCGCGAGACAAATTCCATCTCTGGGATATGGCGCATATCCTGATCGAACCCGAGAAGATGAGCCGGCGTGCTTTTTACTGGAATATGCTCCGGGTCTACTATCAGACGAGCACCGGGTTCAAGGGACACTGGTATGTCCTTAAGAATTACGGCTTCCGGGTTTATCGTCATACGGCCGCCGGGGCCTTGTATATAACCTGGCAGTATCTCAAACTGGTGATGAAGGGGTAAGTTAAACGATGAAAAAGGTTCTTTTTATACAGCCGACTATTTATGATGATCGCGGGCGTCCGGTTAAGAAATCGCGTTTATATTTCATTGGTCTTGCCTATCCTGTGCTTGCCGCTTTGCTTCCCGAGGGCTGGGAGGCTGAAATCTGTCTGGAAACCATTGAGGATATTCCCTTCGACACGGATGCCGAATTGATCGGGATGGGGGGAATGGGACATGCGGTCAAACGCAGCCGGGATCTGGCCGAAGAGTTCCGCAAACGGGGAAAAACAGTCATTATGGGCGGCCCCATGGCCAGTCTGGCTCACGAAGAGGTGGGAAAGTTCGCCAACTCAGTCGTTATCGGTGATGCCGAAACTGTCTGGACTCAGGTGATAGCCGATTATGAAGCCGGCTGTCTTAAACCGACCTACAACGAAAAGCCCGATGAGTTTACCCGGCCTCTGCCCCGGTACGATCTGGTTCTTGATAAAAAGATCGGGGATTTCCTCCCTGTCCAGGCCGGTCGCGGCTGCCCGAACACCTGCAGTTTCTGTTCTATATACTGCCTCTATAGGGGGAATTACCAGAAACGGGAGATTGAAGAGGTCATCCGGGATATCCGCTATGTAAAAGAGCTCGGGTTCAAGAAGTTTCTTCTGATTGATGACAATATCGTCAGCGATCCGCCCTATCTGATGGAACTTGCGAAAGAAATCAAGAAACTGAATATGACGTGGATGAGCCAGTGTGCCATCCACATAGCCGACAACCCGGAGCTCCTGAAGACCGTTGCGGATTCAGGCTGCTATACTTTAAGTTTCGGTTTGGAAAGTATAACACCGGAAAACTTTGATACAATCGAAAAGACCTGGTGCAACCCGGATTGGTACCCGGAGATTATCGAAAAGGTAACGGAAGCAGGGATTGAAGTGGCGAGTGAAATGATAGTGGGAATAGATGGTGATACCATTGAGTCTCTCCATGCTACGGCCGATTTTGTGCTCAGCGTCCCGATAATTGCTCCAAAATTCTACATTATGACGCCCATTCCCGGGACAGACTACTACAAGCAGATGTGCAGCGCCCATCGGATCGTTGAAACCGATCTCTACAAGTTCAGTCCGAGTAATGCTGTTATTACCCACCCCAATATGAGTACCGAAGAGCTGAATGAGATCTACTGGGAAATCTATGAGAGGGTCTATACCATCCCCCATATTCTCCGGCGGACCCTTTTCAACCGCCGTTTCCGGCGTAATCCGCGGCGGTACCTGTTCTTCCTGATGCTCAACCTCTTCTACCGCTATCAGATCAAGCGGCGAATTGCGCCCAACATTATGTAGGGATTGTTGGATTTACTAGAATTTCCTCTAAACTTGAATCAAAGATATTGATTGATGAATTAAATGAAATATTTACTGCCTTTGATGACATCATGGAATTTAATGATTGTGACAGAATTAAAACTATTGGTGATGCTTATTTAGCTGTTGGAGGAATGACAGAAAAATCAAAGAACCACGCTTATAAAATTGTTAGGGCGGCAACCCAAATGATAGAATATTTAAAAAAACGAAATCAAACATCTCCCATTTCATGGACAATTAGAGTTGGAATTCATTCCGGTTCATTAGTCGGTGGAGTAGTTGGAGTAAAGAAATATATTTATGATGTTTTTGGGGATACTGTTAATACAGCATCTAGAATGGAAACTAATTCTGAAGAAATGAAAATTAATATCTCAGATGTTACTTATCAACTAGTAAAGAATGATTTTACCTTTATTGAAAGAGAAACTACAGAAATTAAGGGCAAAGACTTAATGAAAATGTGGTTTGTAGTAACAAATAGTATTGATTAACGGAACAAAATAGAGTACATAATTGTTTAAACTAAAAGTAATTAAATTCGTATAAAATGAGGTGGTGTCCATATAGTGCATAGCCGGCATTATTAACCAGGACATCGATTCGACCTTCTGCTTCAGCAATTTTACCAATTCCGCTGCTTGCTCCTGTTACGATGATTACTTTACTTATTTACCCGCTCCCGAAATCAGCGCGTCTATAGTCCCCAGGTAACCCCGGTAGCCTTTTCCGAAACTTCCCACAGCCGCTTCGATACTGCTTTATCCTTTGCATGAGGCTCTATTTTATGTTCGCCCACCGGACCTACCCAGTTTGATCTTCCAGTAGGACCATAGAACCCGCTCTCTTTGAGGTTCGGTTCCGTGGCGCACATGATTTCAGGGTAGGCACCATTTTCTGCAGGCTGGGTCAGGGGGGAGAGTTTCATCAGACCGAACGTTAACCTCATCATAAAGCTGCCGCTGGTTTTGATCAGGGAAGTTCTCGAAGAACCCGGATGACAGGCATATGCTTTCACACCAGTCTTGCCGGCTGCTTTCAATCTGTCCTGCAGTTCATAAATAGACATAATCTGGGCCAGTTTGCTCTGGCTGTAGGCATCATTAGCGGTGTAATCCTTATCCCAGTTCATATCGTCAAACTTGATAGTCTTAAGACCCATGTCATAACCCATACTGCCCACGGTTACGATACGTCCACCCGTCTTTTCAATCAGCGGGAAGAGCAGGGCCTGCAGTGTCCAGTGACCGTAGTAGTTTACGCCAAGCTGGCTTTCCCACCCGTCTATGGTTATCTGCCGCTTGGGTACCTGGGCGATGGCGCCGTTACACATGAGAGCATCGATCCGGTCGAATTTACCAAGAATCTCTGCTGCAGCCGCTTTGACGGAAGACTGATTGGCAAGGTCTATACGGATTGCGGTGACATCTGCCTTGCTGCCAAGCTCTTCTTTTATTGCTGCAATGCAATCCTCTGATTTTTTCGGGTTACGGTTCAGCATCACGACCTTTGCCTCTTTGGATGCAAGAATTTTCGCCGCTTCAAATCCTGTACCGCTGGAGGCTCCTGTAATAAGGAAAGTCTTCCCTTTAAGGGATCCGATTCGATCCGGTGTCCATCCATTTTTTCCAAATTGTGTATCTGCCATATATAAACTCCTTAGGTTTCAATTTCTGAATAAAATATAACTCTTGCAAGCATGTAAATATATGGGTAATTGTCGCTATATTATGCCTATTTGTATCGATAAGGTTGTATTGCGCGTTTTTTGATGGTATCTTTGCCCCATGAGTAAGCAACAGATTAAACAAATCATTGAAAACAGGATAGGCGAGGACGGGCTGGTGGGAACCGGGGTTAGAGGTGTGCAGCTTTTTCGGGTTACCGAGTCGCTTCACTGTACTCCTGCCGTTTACGAGCCTACGGTGATAGCCATCGTGAACGGAGCTAAAGAAGCAATATGGGATGGTGAACGACATGTTTATGACAGCAGCAGATACATGTGCTGCTCCATGTCCATGCCGGTGGAGGCGGGGACCCCTGCAGCCTCACCGGATAATCCGTTGCTTGGTGTGTATATCTCTCTTGATACAAGGGTCATGACCGAACTGTTAATTGAGATGGAAAGTGCTGCCGGCGCCATCCGCAAGCCTAAGAGCGGACCGCTCCCGCAGGCCATTTCACTCGCCCGCTGGGACGATGCGTTCACCGAAGCACTGCTACGGCTGCTGCAGTTGGAGGACAGCCCTGCGGATACGGCGGTTCTAGGGGATAGCCGGCTTCGGGAGGTGTATTACGCCATATTGAAGGGTGACGCCGGGGATTCAGCAAGACGCGCCTTCGGAGTGGGCAATGAAATCGCACGTTCCATTGAGTATTTGACTTCACACATAAGCGAAGCGGTTACTATAGAAGATATGGCCGATCAGGTCGGGATGAGCCGGGCTGTGTTTCACCGTAAATTCAAGGAGGCGACAACCATGCCTCCGATCCAGTTTGTGAAGTCCATGCGTCTGAACAACGCCGCCATGAAGCTTGCCGGAGGGATGAATGTGAACGATGCGGCCATGGAAGTAGGCTATATGAGTTCCTCTCAATTCAGCCGGGAGTTCAAACGTATGTACGGCCAGTCTCCTCGGCAGTGGACCAACTCAAAGCAGCTGCCTGAGGGAATGACACGAAAACCGGCCCAGGTTTTCGACCTGCTTCAAAGAGCCGCAGTATAAGGGCGGTGTTCCTCTTTCTCAGGAAACTATAGCTTATGTTTAAAAATCAGACAACGCTTTTTATATGGCGATCTTTGAAGCAACAGTACATTTTCCTATGTATATAATAATGTGTCTGTTTCAGTAAGACCTCTATCCAAAGCTCAAAGCTATCTTTCGCGCGGGAGAAATGTTTTACATACCATTTTTGAGAAGCATTTTACTGATTTCTGTGATATCTACGAAGAACAATACACAGAAAAATACGGCAAATTTCATCTTGCCCGTATCATGGATGTAGGTGAACATTTTCTTGCCTGCGGTGATTATCTCAATGGTGTGGCAAGAATTCACTGTACAAACCCGGAATGCGGCCATGACTACTTTCGGCCTTTCAGTTGTAAAGGTTTTTATTTATGCCCGTCATGCAGCCAAAAAAGAACAATACTTATGGCAGTGCATTTGACAGAAGAGGTGCTGCTGAAACTGCCACATAGGCAATTTGTCTCCACCATTTTCACTGCCTTGTATTGGAGGGTGGTTTTGATGAAGATGGAAATTTTGTTTAAATGTGGTTCGGAAATGAGAGTGATTGCAGTAATTCAGGATGTGACTGAGATCAAAAGGATTCTGAAACATCTGAAGAAGGTTGGAGGAGCTCCGCCCGGTGTGGATTATCCGAAATTATCAGATTAGTTTTTCTTAGTTGTTCCATTCCGGGAGAAGTATGCTTTGAGAATGAAGAAGAATGCAGTTTTAAGGTTATACGGCTGTGCATGATATGTACTTCACTGGCAGATGGGGTTTTTAAGCAGGAGATTCTTGATTTTCCGGATTTTTTAACGAAAGTGGCTGCACTTCCGGAGAATTTGATTGAGAGGGATTATAAAAATGAGCCTGTAATTTCTTTTGTGTAACTGGCTTTTTTACTCATCAGAAAAATTCCTATCATTGATTATAAAAATTCCTATCATTTGGTTCTTGTGAAAAAATAAGGGGGGATGTATTATCTTTGGGTATGAGAAAATTATTACTGCTACTGACGCTGATTCTATGTTCCTGTTTTTTACTTTCCGCTCATCCGCACATGCTCCTTCTTCCAAAATTAGAGTTTGAGTGTGATGGTGAGACCTTTCTCGGTGTCTGGGTGGACTGGGGTTTTGATTCAATGTTCTCTCTCTCCATAATCGATAGTTACGACTGGAACAAGGACGGGGAGTTTGATGCCGATGAGACTCAAAGCGTACATGATTACGCCTTTATCAATCTTGAAAATTACGGTTATTTTCTTTCGATAAGAGAGGGTGATCAAAGATACACACCTTCCGGGACCTCTGGTTTTTCGGTAAGACAGGTTGAAGGTAAGCTATTCTATCGGTTCTTTGTTTCGTTTCAAGAGTGGTCTCTGGGAAAGGATATCAGTGTAAATGTCTTTGACCCGACCTATTTCTGTGCTGTTCAATATGCAGATCCTGCGATTATCGTTCGTCAGGCATCGGGTGCCATGCCCGATTTCAGGCTTGAAGAGAATAAAGATTATCCGGTTTACTATAACCCCATGGGAACAGTCGATGATGATACAACCTACGACCAGTGGAAGCCCGGTCTGGAAACAGCCTATCCGGAAGAGGCCCATGTCTGGTTTTAGTTCCTTTATGTGGCCGAACAGCCCCTCCGCTGAAAAATCACCGGAGGGTCGTCTCTTCTTCAGGTTTAATCTACATCTGCGCTCCTCACTCTTTTTTGTAATCATCCTCTTTTCATTATTCGGAGGAGCATCGGTGCCCCTTCCGGCGAACCCATTTATGGGCGGCGGAGAGCCGAAGGATGAGGTTAAACCGGCCAGAGCGGGATCCGGTGGGACTTCCACCATTTTAACAGAAATCCAATTCGGTTTTCGTGAAAAGGCTGCCGATTATCTTAATGCTATGAAGAGTGATCCGGCGCCACGTCTTTTTCTTGCCCTCGGGGCGGCTGCCTTTTTATACGGCTTATTTCACGGTGCAGGTCCCGGTCACCGCAAAACTATCGTTTTTTCACTGTTTCTGGGACGGAAGGCCCGTTGGTGGGAGCCGCTGGCTGGAGGGTTCCTCGCCGCCGGCGTCCATGCTGCGGTCAGTCTCATCCTCATTCTGATCCTGAATTTCATCGTTCGGGGAGTTTCTCTGGTGAACTCATCGAGCCGGGTGAGTGTCTATCTGGAGGGTGGAACCTACCTGTTGTTAACTCTCCTTTCTCTGACACTTCTTGTTCTCTCCCTTATTCGGGGAGGTCATCATCATTTAAGGAATAACTTCGAAAAAGGTTCGGGGGATGCTTTGGCTGTCGATATCGGAGGGGGGGAATCAATCCGAAAAATTTATCCTGTTATTCTCGTTTCGAGCCTCCTTCCCTGTCCGGGGGCTTCCATGATCCTCATGTTTTCCATCTCTCTCGGTCTCCTCGGGGCGGGAATCTTTGCCATTGTCTGCATGTCCATTGGGATGGGGGTGGTGATTTCCACCGCCGGTTACCTTGCCTTCGCCGGTCGGGAGGGTCTTTTCAGCAGACTAAAAGATAATGAAGTCTGGTTTGACAGGATCTCCGGATTACTCGAAAATGGAGCCTATATTTTCATAATCTGCTTTTCTCTCTATATGGCCTGGCCCTTTCTCTCTTCTTTTATGGAAATTGTCCGGGCCTGATCTCAATATAATTCCGGAAGGGGAAGGTCTTCCCCTCTCTCCACACCCCCTTTTTCCGGTGTTTTTCCCGGCTCTGTCGCCGCCGCCGGCACACCGGGGGGCTGTTCCGCCACCCCTTCTTTTTACTTCTCTTGATACCGGAAATTGGACAATATGAGAATGTCATAGTATGATTATAAAAATGTGTGTCAAGGAGAATAAGAATGAAAATAATTCTGAACATTTTTCTGATTTTATTGCTATTACTCTCTTCCTGCGTTTCTGTACCGCCTTCCATGGAAGACAAAGCCGGTGATGTCATGAGACTCTGGGCTGAAAGCTGGGATAAGAGTGACATCGATCAGATGATGGCCACCTATAGTAAGGAGATCGTCTTTAAATTTTCATTCCCCGGCGGGGTAGACATAGTAGATGATTGGGAAGAGTTAAAGGCCGGCCAGTTAGAATCAATGAATAGTCCCAATGGTATTTCTATCGATCTTAACCGGGCTGAGTACTCAACTGACGGTTCGATTGTTACGGCTACTCTTTATCTTGTGATACCTGCTTCCGAGGAGTTTTCGGAAACAACCATGAAAAATGTATTTAAACTGAGAGAGGTTGAAGGTGAATGGAAGATCTTTAATCAGGATGTCAGTATCCTTATGGAAGAGTGAAGCGTTTCGCCCCCTTTTATAAGCTCGATCTTTTCTGTAAAATAGCAGACTCATAGAAATTGAACCTAATAATACTGTTTGAACAATCCGGTAGCGGATGGAGGGGGAGAAATGTCCGATTTTTTTACAGAATACGGAAAACATGTGGAAGAGAGAGGTGCGCTGGGGATTCCTCCATTAGCACTGACGAAAAAGCAGGCCCAAAAGGTCGTCGAGATGTTTGCTGCCCCTCCGGCTGGAAAGGAAGAGGAGCTTCTCTATCTTCTTAAAGAGCGGATAACCCCCGGTGTGGATCCGGCGGCTCAGGTCAAGGCCGATTTCCTGGCGGAAATCGCCGACGGCAGTCAATCTTCCCCCCTGGTAAGCCCCGAGGAGGCCGTGGAACTCCTTGGTACCATGGTTGGCGGGTATAATGTTGAAAAACTGGTTGGACTCCTTTCCGGGCCCCTTGCCGAAGCCGCCGCCGCCCAACTTAAGAATATCGTCCTTTCTGTCAACTCCTTCGATGCTGTTGTCGCCCTGGCCGAGGGGGGGAATGGTGTGGCCGCCGGGGTAATCAAATCCTGGGCCGAAGCCGAATGGTTTACCCGGAGGAGCGAGGTCGCTCCCGAGATGAGGGCTGTTGTCTACAAGGTCGATGGCGAGATTAATACGGATGATTTCTCTCCCGCTTCCCAGGCCTTCACCAGGGCGGACATCCCCCTTCATTCAACCTGTATGGGGGGTGTTCTCTTCCCCGACGGTCCTGCCGAGATCGGGGAACTGAAAGCCGCCCGGGATATTCCCGTCTGTTTTGTCGGGGATGTGGTCGGTACCGGATCGTCGCGTAAATCCGCCTGTAATTCACTGATCTGGCATATAGGAAGGGATATCCCCTTCATCCCCAATAAGAGGGAGGGTGGGCTTATTCTGGGTGGTGTTATTGCCCCCATATTTTTCAATACCGCCGAAGATTCCGGGGCACTCCCCATTCAGACCGATGTAACCGGCTTAAAGACCGGGATGGAAATTGTTATTAAACCTCTGGAAGGGAAGGTTGTTCATCCTGACGGAACACTGATTACTCCATTTGAACTCCAGCCCTCAACCATTCTGGATGAGTATCGCGCCGGCGGCCGTGTTCCTCTCATTATTGGAAAACAGCTCACCGGGAAGGCACGGGGCTATCTTGGTCTCTCCTCCCTTGATGAGAGCGGCCTTTTTATTGTGGCTCCTATCCCTGAGGTTAAGCCCGGTCAGGGATACACCCTTGCCCAGAAAATGGTTGGCAAAGCCTGTGGAACCGCGGGTGTTCTTCCCGGAACCTCCTGCCTGCCAAAGATGACCACCGTGGGGTCGCAGGATACAACCGGTCCCATGACCGCCGGTGAAATGACCGAACTTGCCTGCCTGAAGTTCAATGCGGATCTGGTTATGCAGTCATTTTGTCATACGGCGGCTTATCCGAAACCCGCCGATATAATCACTCATGGGACTCTTCCACATTTCATTTCAAGCAGGAAGGGTGTGGCTCTTCGCCCCGGAGACGGGGTTATCCACTCCTGGCTCAACAGGCTCCTTGTTCCCGATACCGTGGGCACTGGAGGGGACTCTCATACCCGGTTCCCCCTGGGGATCTCCTTTCCCGCCGGTTCCGGCCTTGTCGCCTTTGCCGCAGCCCTGGGGGTAATGCCGCTGGATATGCCCGAGTCGGTTCTTGTCCGGTTTTCTGGAGAGTTACAGCCGGGGATCACCCTCCGGGATGCGGTTAACATGATCCCCTACAAAGCCATTGAGATGGGACTCATGACCGTGGAGAAGAAAAATAAGAAGAATATTTTTTCCGGAAAGATCCTGGAGATTGAAGGATTACCGAACCTATCGGTAGAACAGGCCTTCGAGTTGACCGATGCTTCGGCAGAGAGAAGTGCGGCCGCCGCTACTATCCGGTTGAACAGGGAACCGGTCGAAGAGTACCTTAAATCCAATATTGTGCTAATGGAGGCCATGATTGAAGCGGGAATCGAGGATTCCAATACCCTTAAAAAGCGAATTGAAGATGTGAAGGCCTGGCTTTCCGATGGAGAACTGTTGACCGCTGATGAGAATGCCGAATATGCCTCTGTGATCGATATCGATCTGAATGAGCTGATCGAACCCATCCTCTGCTGTCCCAATGATCCCGATGATGTTAAAAAACTATCCGAGGTTGCCGGGACTGCCCTGGATGATGTCTTTATCGGAAGCTGTATGACAAATATTGGTCATTTTCGGGCTGCCGCTGAAATTCTGTCCGACGAACCGGCGGCCACAAGACTCTGGTTTTGTCCTCCCACCGCCATGGATGGTGCCCGGTTGAAGCAGGAGGGGTATTTTTCCAGGTTTGCCGCTTCCGGTGGGCGCATCGAAATCCCCGGCTGTTCACTCTGTATGGGAAATCAGGCCCGGGTTCCCGACTCGGCGGTGGTCTATTCAACATCTACCCGAAATTTCAACAACAGAATGGGAAAGGATACTCTGGTTTATCTTGGCTCTGCCGAACTCGGAGCTGTCTGTGCGAAACTCGGTCGAATCCCGACCCCTGCCGAGTACAGCGCCATGGCTGCCCCCAGGCTTGAAGGCAAGGGTGATGAGATATACTCCTACCTGAATTTTCACAAGATGGAAGGGTTTAAACTTTCTTAATCAGATGGCATCAGTGGTGCACTCCCGTTTTCGGAGGGAAATAAAGATAGAAAAGCGGCCGCATTCCCAAAAATGGGTTTGCGGCCTTTTTTAGTTTGATTTCTATAATTGGGAAAAATTTGTATTAAAACTATTTGATAAATGGTTCAGTTCCCGTACCATAGAGTCGATTCTGGCCCATAAAAACTGTTATCGAATAAGGGTAAACATTGTCCGACATGCCATCGGTAGAGGGTTCCTCTTTTATCATCACGGTGATCTTTCCATCCTGCATCCAGGGGGCCATCTCCACATGTTCCCCGTAAACCCTAATCTCTTTGGTTAGTTCCCTTGTTTCTGTTATAACAAACTCACTGGTAGGTCCTCCCGGATAAGGAGTGAAAAAGATCTTGTTGTGTTCATCGAAATCAAGGCTCCAGAAGGGTTCTGTTCCCCCGAATCGGCTTTCCGAGTATTTCAGATGGGGGGATGCGGGATCCCAGTACACTCCTGTTTCTCTCTCGGGTCTCACCTTCCATCCACATAAAGGGACACTTAACTCTTCCGAACCGGGAAGGGTGTAAATTTTGAAGGGTTTGTCGTAGGCGGCCTGAATTGTATTTGCTGGAATTGAGGTAAAATTTTCAAGAGGTGATAATCTACTGGTCTTATATTGAGGATCGATCCAGTACCATATCCCATTCAGTCTTATGAGGAATGCCCAATGTTCACCGGAAAATGATTCGGTCATATGCATTGCTTCCACAGCCATTTTTGACCGGGGGATCCCCGTAAGGGTCATTAAAGAGGCAAAGGCAAGGGTGTGTGATGTACAGTTCTGGGAGGGGATAAATCCGCTGTGTTCGTAAACCTTTGCATAATCTTCGATGGCAGGCCAGTGGGATTTTGAATATTCCGTCTCGAAGTCGGCCGAATGGTTCATGAAATCCATGGCCTCCTGGTTTTCGGGAGTAATGTCTGAAAACCCGATGCTGTGTGAATTCTTAACCCAGAAATTCCAGACCTTTGAAAGCTGATTATAGATCTCCTCGTCTGTTTCCGCGGGTCTTCTATCGAGGCCTATAGCATCCATCAGATCAAGGACAATTCGGGTTCTGTTTCTGTTATCGTAAAAAAAGTAGTGATCCCGGGAGACCGTTTCGCCGTCCAGGTAGGAATAGTAGCTATTGGTTGTACCATAGACCGGGCCTCCGGCAGATTCAATCCTGCTTTTTTCATAAAGCCATGTTCCATATCTTCCGAATTCTACCTCTTTGTATCCTTGTGAAGGCGTCAGTTCTATGGTATGGGGACCATTGTCATACTGTTTGTGAGAGGGGATGCTTGCTGAACCATAACCATCGGCACTGACTGTAATGTGGTAACCATATTTAATGGAATCCATAACATCAAATTTAAAATTTCCATCCCCATCCGAGTTTTCCCAGTATTGGGAATCATTATTATCGTTGGTGTTGGTAATACAGATACTGGCATTCGGAACGGGGGCTCCGGTTTTGGCATTGGTAACCCTACCGAAAGGCTGAACACCTTCGATGGGATGGTAGGGGAGTCCATCTCCCCTCTGGATAAGATACCACTCTGTTGCCGTTGTTTCATGATCTTCCCAGATACAGACATTGGAACCATTGGAAGTCTGGCGTCCTGAGGCGCAGATGACCTGCCCACTGTAGGTGAATATTTTATATTTACTGGAACCAAGGTATTCAAGCCGGAATTTCTGGTTGTTACCACCATGATTATCCCAAATACAGATGTTTGTTCCGTTTGATGTTCTACCGCCGGCGACATCTACATAGCCCCCGTTGGCTGGCATGATGTAATAGTAGCCGTCACCTGCCGGTTTGAACATATATAATCTGTCCCAGACGTTTCCCTCTTCTTTTTCATACATGGCAAGGTTTGCCCCTCTTCTGAATGAGGGTTTATACCCCGGGAGGTCCCAGTATCCGTTATTTGTCCCGGCCGCTGCTACACTCTGAATATAGAAGAATCTATCGCCGGGAATCTCTGTTTCCGCGCTGACTGTTCCTAAGACCAGCAGCAAGGTCATTATTAATATTAGTGTTCTATTCATACCCTCCATGATATATGATGAATCTTAAATTATTCTTAGAAAACTCTCCTTTTTTAACCTTACCGCATACCTTTTCCCTATTTATAAAAACAGATTATTTTTATCGGGCCATATGATATAATGTTTTAAACATTATATGCGGAGTTTTATATGAAGAAAGGCCTTCTAATAGCAGGAATTTCTGCTCTTCTTGTTTTTAGCTGCAGATCTCCTGAATCTTCAATTCCTGTAGAAGGTATGCGAATTTCTCCCGAGTCAATCACCTTGCAGCCTTTAGAAACTGCACAGCTCACAGCAGAAGTTCTGCCAGAGAATGCAGGGAATACTGATTATGGATGGATCTCTAATGATCCGGAAGTTGTCACTGTAAACTTAAATGGCCTTGTGACCGCCTATAAGGTAGGAACGACTGAAGTTACGGCTATCTCCGCCGAGGGAGTATTTAAAGCTGTTTGCACTGTTACTGTTGAATCAGCCTCTGAACCCGAACCTGAGACAATTCCTATCACAGGGATCAGTCTGAATAATAGCTATCAAGCTCTTGAAGAAAATACGACATTCCAACTCACAGCCATATGTGTTCCGGAGAATGCTACCAATAAAGATGTAGAGTGGGTTTCCAATAATCCTGAGGCTGTTTCGGTGGATCAGTTTGGCCTCGTTACGGCTCTGCAGCCTTTGAAAACTGTGATCATTACGGTAAATACCCTGGACGGAACCATTTCAGACTCATGTACTATATCAACTTTTCGATCTTCCAACCCTATCCCTGCAACGTCTCTCACTCTGAATAGTCTGAGCCTTTCCCTCCTTCCGGGAGAGTCTGAACTGCTGACTGCTGTACTTTCACCATCCAATACTACAAATACAGCTATCATCTGGCTCTCCCTAAGTCCAGGTATAGCCTCGGTAGATGAAAACGGACGGGTAACCGCTGTTTCTCCTGGTGAAGTTATGATATATGCGAAAAGTACCACTATTGGAGTAAGCGCCAATTGTCAGGTTACCGTTCTTCAGGATAATCCTGTTCAAGGTATTTCTATACAGAGCAGTGCCGTTGTAATGGATGGAGAGTTCGTGACTCTACCTGTATATATCGATGGGTTTAATGCCGGATATACTCAGTATAATGTTTCCTCCTCTTCTATCAGTGTGGCCGGTTGTTCCGTGATTTATGACGGAGTGAGAATTATTGCAAATAGCCCCGGAGAGGTAGATTTCACTGTCACAACCATTGATAATGGAGATTCCGCCGTTTGCCGAATAACGGTGCTTCCAACCCCGGTAACCGGTGTTGTTTTAGAAGAATCGGAAAAATCGGTTAATATCGGAGCTTACTTTTATCTTTCCGCATCGGTTGAACCATCTTATGCCTCCAATCCAGCACTCAGCTGGACCTCTTCGGCACCAGATGTAGCTTCGGTGGACAGTTATGGTCTTGTTATTCCCAAGGCTGTGGGGGAGGCTGTTATTGCTGCCGTGAGTGTTGACGGCGGATTAACTGCGGCATGCACGGTTACCGTATCGAGTGTCCCTGTAACCGGGATCCAGCTTTCACAGGATAGTATAACCCTATCCCATTGGGAAACCGTTCCTCTTGGGGTAACTATCCTGCCATCCAATGCTTCCTATGATACCCCCGTCTGTAGTTCAGATAATGAAGACTCTGTTCGGGTCTCGGTGAACTCTCTTGGAGAAATTTCTATCTACGGCAGGCTCCCTGGAAGTGCTGAGATAACTGTCACAAACATCGAAGGAAATTATTCAGCTGTCTGTACAGTTACTGTTGAGCCTGTGGCGGTAACGGCTGTGGAATTATCCTCGGAATATCTGGAGCTGATAAAAGGGGAAACGGCAAGCCTGACAGTAGCTGTTTCTCCATTCAACGCTTCCGATAAGTCTTATGAATGGCTTTCGGATAACGAGAGCATTGCCCGTGGCTTTGCTTCCGGGAGTATTTTCACCTACAACGGGGGGACTACCTTTGTAACGGTTCGATCTATATCAAATCCGGACGTAACTGCTTCCTGTACGGTCACGGTCACCGTGCCGGTTTCCGGAGTTTCGATCGAAGATTTGAGCCTCCCGCTGGGAACCCCGGGCAGTCCGACAGTAACGGTCTTTCCTGTGGATGCCACTGATAAAGCGGTCACCTACTCTATTGCTAATCCTTCGATCGCCTCGGTGGCAGAGGATGGAACCGTAACAGCGGTGATGGAAGGGACGACGGATCTGACCGTAACAACCGTAGATGGTGAATTCACGGCTGTGTGTACTATAGAATCGGGGAGACCGGATATAACCCCCGTTTCCTCCTATGCTTCCAATCTGGCTGGCGGCAAATCCTTTGGTGTCCCTGGTGATTTTATAGACATTACCACAACAATATTTAATGGGGGTACCTGTCGTGCGTTGGAAACTGAAGTGGATTTGGCCTACTACCTTTCCGATGACCCCGAAGTCACGACGGGGGATTATTTCCTTGCGAATGCTGTTACCACCATCAATATTCAAACAGGCGGTACTCAGAATATAACCCGGACAGTCACTGTCCCGGAATTAACTCCGGGAATATATTATATAGGCTGTGCTGTCGATACGAATAATGAAATATCCGAGATGGATGAGACCAATAATACAGCGGCTTCCGGTGTGGCTGCTCTTTTTACACTGGTGGATGATACTACACCAAACTCTTCAGGAGCCTTCAAGATTCTGAATTCCTGGGGGATTGGTGGCTGGGAAAATGTGGACGACGGTCACTTCTGGATAGATTATGAATCAGCAAAATCCCTGGAAATGGAGATAACCTATTACCATAATAATTTTGGAGAGAGTTATGAACCGAGTATCCTGGCTGTTTTTGAGGTTGAGCACCTTAATCGGGGTGACTGCCGCCTCTCTTTCGGTCTTGGAGATCCTTCGGCTCCTTTGATGGAGAAACGATTTCAGGATCAGAGTTTTTCCGCCGGGGAGGTAACGGCCAACCCTTTTCCCGATAATAAAATGGCTCTGGATATTTCTGAGTTTGCCCCGTATATAAACGATCATGATCTCTTTTTGCGTATAAATAATCTGGACAGCAGCACCGGAGAGCTTCTTTCCTTTAACGCAGAGTTCTATTCCGATTTCGACCTTCCGGCGTTTAAAATCCTGAACAGTGCCGTAGGAAGTTTTCCTGCAGAAAGCGAAAGCATCTATACCATCCCTTCGAAGAACAGTCTGACGGTGGAAGAAGAAGCCTCCCTGAAGACAGCTGTTCTTTCCTCCTTCACAGCCCTTGTTTTAAATGAGGAAACCCCTGGGGTAGAGGAACTTGAGGAGGATAAGAGAGCCTTTGGTATCTATGAGGAGGGTAGGAATTATAATATTATTGTCGATGGAAAGTACGGCACGGGCTTAGCTCCATTGACGCAGGAACAGTGGGAGTCAATGGTTAAACTCCGGGGTACCTCGACAACCCTGATGCGAGGCCTTCTGCCGGATGAAGTAGACAATTCAGACACTATCTGGTTCCCTCCTGTTGGCAGCCAGGGTGATGAAGGTTCCTGTGCCTCCTTCTCGGTAGGATACTACATCCAGACCTATACCGAGGCCCGGGAGCGAAATTGGGATTTAAGTTCCATAGGGTGGACCTCTGTCTATCCTGGTCAGCCGGACTCTTCTCAGGACAAGATCATGAGTCCTGAGTTTATTTATCACCAGATTAACCGCGGCGAGGATAATGGTTCTTCGATAGTTGCTGCTGCGAATTTTGTTACACGTATCGGTGGATCTACATGGGCGGATACACCTTATGTGGCTACGATTAATGAGGATGATGTGACCTCCTGGCCTTCGGAGGCAGCCTTCCGGAATTCCGGGCTTTACCGGGGGAGCGAAGCTATGAATACCGGAGAATATAATTACAATTCTGCAGGATATTTTCAGCTGAAAACAGACGAAGATATCCAGCTTCTCAAGACCCTTCTGGCTTCGGGGTACTGTGTAAGTGTTGCGGTGGCCGCTGGTGGTTCCGGATACGCAAACACATATACAGCAATGGATGGTAATGATGTTCTTGCCGGGTATACTGGTGGGCCTCTCGATGAAAACCATGCCAATACAATTGTAGGCTATAAAGAGGGGGCCTCCTGGGATTCTGCTAATCCTGAAAATTAATGGAGTCAGCTTGAGGGGCCATCCGTCTATTGGGTATCAGGGGGAACCCTCATCTCTCGATTTCCATTTGAATCTCGGTAACATATTTTTTTGCATTTCCTGCAAAGAGCATTCCCGGGCCTTTTCTGTAAATTTCCCGGTAGGGACCGGCTTGTTTTAAGCCCAGTTCTTCCCGGTGATCGATCAGTTTTTGATAGGAATTTCCTAATTTGTCGTAGGGGCCATAATGGATAGTGGAAAGGGCCCTTGTTGCCGGGAGTATTCTGAACTCTATACCTTGCCTCTCTATTTTCTCTTTCACCGGGAGGCAGACTGTTATCTCAGGATTATCATGATCTATCTCCTCCTGATACATGTTAAATACGGTTCCTGCCAGCTTTCTTCCGGCGGCACGGTATAGCTGTCCCATGTATTTTCCACACTCGTCGTATCTGCCCCGGTAGGTGATGAATATTATTTTCAGTTCATCGATTTCTTTTATAGTTATCTCATTCTTTGTATCCATTATCTTTTTCTCCTCTTCTATGTTAATTAATAGGGTGAGATCCTCTTCGATCTTTGTAAGTTTTTCGATCTCTGTTTTTATTTCAAGCTGTTTGTTTTTGATGATTTCGATCAAGTCCTTGTCCTCGTTGTATTCAGAAAGAATTTCCTTAATCTCTTTCAGGGAGAAATTCCAGGACTTCAGGGTGGATATGATTCTTGCCCTTTGTATCTGATTTTCATCATAGTACCTGTAACCCGTCTCGGGGATGATTCTGACAGGGATGAGTAAACCCATTTCATGGTAGTTCCTTAGAACTTTTATTGAGAGTCTTGTGATTACGGCAAAATCCCCGATCCTGTATTCCATCATTGCTCCTGTTTCGGTTTATTTAAAAATAATTCAATGAGTCTGCTGAACTCTTCGGGTTCTTCATAAAATGGAAAATGTGATGAATTCTCCATTTCATTATACACTCCGTTTGGGAGATATTCGACATATTCCAGCCCCGTCTCCGGACCGAATAGATCCATTTTTCCATGCAGAACAAGTACTGGTGCTCTTACTGAATGGAGAAGTTCTCGGTGGTCATACTTCCTGCCCAGGCTGAAGAAGGGGGCGTGCCCGGCGAACCCTCCATTTTTCGTTCTGCTCTCAATCTCTTCAGGATGTGATGAAGCCCCCGGAAAATGATTTTCCAGGGCCTGGAAATAGTATTTACCATAACCGCTGTTCAGCTCCGCCAGCTCCGATTCACTCTTTTTAAAGAAGTTTCTATAATTGAAATACTCTTTCATGTAGGCTTCATACTCTGCTTTTTGTTCATCGGTCAGCCACTCTTTTATCTGTTCCATTCCGCCATGAGATGGAGGAAAACTGAGCATGTCGGCCGGTTCTATCAGTATCATTTTTTGAACCCTTTCCGGAAATTCAATTGCATACAGGGTTGCGATAAACCCTCCGAAAGAGTGTCCAATCAGAATAATTTTCTCCGTATCAAGGATCCTTCTGATTTTCTCGACATCCTCTATGAGTCTGGCCATTCCCAGCCTGTCATCCAGTGCTTTTACATTCTGTGGGAAATTATTGGTTTCAAATCGTTCAAAGGGGATGGTGGACTCTCCTGAACCTCTCTGATGGTAATAATGAAATTTATACCCATCGATTTCGGACAGCCCCGGCCAGGGTTTGGAAAAGGGGGCGGCTGGACCTCCATGGAGGAGAAGCACCGGGGTGCCGTCCGGATCGCCCTGTGAAAAGTGATAAAGGGTCGTTGAATCGTCCACCTGCCAGAACCCTTCATTTTCCGTTTTCTGTTTTGGTGGGTCTAAGATGGAATTCCGGCTGATTTCTCCCGGGGTATAGGTTGCTGAACCGCAGGATATAAGGGTGAACGTGATACACAAAAGGGTTGTTGGATATAAAATACGCATGGTTTTAACCTCCATTTAAATGTTGTTCATTAAATATGAGGTCTCCCCTCGGGGGAGGGTCAAGAAAATATTTTGATTTTATACGAGCCTGTTTTCATACCCTGCAGCGTGCCGCGGGTAGAGTCATTCGAGTAAAAAGGAATTTTTGAAGAGAAGAAATCAATTTGATATCTATTTTTATTATATTTTATTTTGTAAAATAACAGGATGACATCAATTCATGAGATATTTTTCCAGCCATCCCAGAAGATGGATTCCATCATAGATGAATCCATAGATCTCATTGTTACCTCTCCCCCGTACCCCATGATTGAGATGTGGGATGGAATCTTTTCCAAACAAAACCCGGAAATCCAGGAGTTTATCGATAAGGATGATGGGTTTAATGCCTTTCAGCTGATGAATAAGGAATTAGATAAAATCTGGGATGAATGCTACAGGGTGTTAAAACCCGGTGGATTTGCCTGTATTAATATAGGAGATGCAACAAGAACAATTGGAAAGAACTTTCGAATGTATACGAATCATTCCAGGATTACCGAATATTGTGAGGGGATTGGGTTTCAGTCTCTCCCTGTCATTTTATGGCGAAAGCAAACCAATGCCCCTAATAAATTCATGGGCTCCGGGATGCTCCCCTCCGGTGCTTATGTCACCCATGAACATGAATATATTTTAATCTTCAGAAAAGGTGCAAAGAAAGATTTTCTTACTGTCGAGAAGGAGCAGCGACGAAAAAGTGCATATTTCTGGGAAGAGCGGAATGTGTGGTTTTCAGATCTTTGGGAATTAAAAGGGATTAAACAGAACATTCTTGACTCCAGGAGCAGGAAACGGAGTGGTGCATACCCCTTTGAATTGGCCTTTCGTTTAATTAATATGTTCAGTTTGATTGGTGATAAGGTATTAGACCCATTTCTGGGCACAGGTACCACCATGTTGGCCGCCATGGCGTCCGGTCGGAATTCTGCAGGATTTGAAATTGATGAGAACCTTTTCGACACAATTTATGAATCTATGATTAATAGCCGGGAAAATCTAAATGCCCGCCAACGAAGTAGATTAACAGAACATCAAGAATTTATTGCCAGATATCGAATTGATAAGAAGAAAGAGCCAAAATATTTTAACGAAAATCTTAATGTTCCTGTGATGACAAGACAGGAGGTGGCACTGGATTTAATGATCATTGATGAATTTGTTAAGATCGATCATCGGAAATTTGAAGTACAGCATAGTTCTTGTCCTCCTTTGTCGGGGATTTCATTCTAAGCACACGGTTTTCATTTGGTATTTTGTGCTGTTGGAGCTGATGGGAGTCCTCTCCAGTCGCCAGCATCGTGCTGTCTCCTTTCGAGCCGCCTGCACTCACTTCCGGGAACTTCCTGTTCCCTCATCCTCGCTATTCACTCGGCGTTCGTTTCGGTTCGACTCCCTGTGGAATATTTGGTGAGAGTATTAATCATGTTGATGGTAATTACGGAGCCCTTTCGGGCTCCGTTTCTGTTGGAGCTGATGGGAGTCCTCTCCAGTCGCCAGCATCGTGCTGTCTCCTTTCGAGCCGCCTGTACTCACTTCCGGGAACTTCCTGTTCCCTCATCCTCGCTATTCACTCGGCGTTCGTTTCGGTTCGACTCCCTGTGGAATATTTGGTGAGAGTATTAATCATGTTGATGGTAATTACGGAGCCCTTTCGGGCTCCGTTTCTGTTGGAGCTGATGGGAGTCCTCTCCAGTCACCGGCATCGTGCCGGTTCCTTTCGAGCCGCCTTCGTCACTAAATCTGCATCCATGCAGCTTTGCGCTCCTCAGGTCGCGCCGTTCCTACGGTTCGACTCCCTATGAAATGTTTAGTGATTGCAATATTCACATTTGCGTAAAAAAAGGGTATCTGAGACAAATCTCAGATACCCTATACTGTGGAGCTGATGGGAGTCCTCTCCAGTCACCGGCATCGTGCCGGTTCCTTTCGAGCCGCCTTCGTCACTAAATCTGCATCCATGCAGCTTTGCGCTCCTCAGGTCGCGCCGTTCCTACGGTTCGACTCCCTATGAAATGTTTAGTGATTGCAATATTCACATTTGCGTAAAAAAAGGGTATCTGAGACAAATCTCAGATACCCTATACTGTGGAGCTGATGGGAGTCGAACCCACGGCCTGTTGATTGCGAACCAACCGCTCTAGCCAGCTGAGCTACAGCCCCGTTGTCATTACTGTATATCCAGAGCGGGTTTTAATCAAGATTTTTTATTTTAAGTTTCTTTACTCCGGGCATTCAGGAAACCTCTGATTTCTCTGGTTTTCCCGATGATGGTATGGCCGGAATCTTTCAGCACATTCACCTCTGCCTGGGGACATCTCTCCTTAAGCCTTTCTGCTGCTTCTTTGGTTTTCAGGAGGGCATCCTTCAAGCCGCCGAAATAGAGGATGGGCATCTGAAGTCTCTCCATATAGGTATCGGTTAAAATGGGAATTGGTTCTGTCACCGGGATGAAATGTTTTGCCGTCAGCCTCCCGAATTCGAGCATCTCTTCAGGCAGTTCTACACCTGGAGAGACCATTTTTGTGATCCTCTTCAAACCCCAATCACCGAGGAACATCAGGGGCAGGGCTTTGAAAAGAAAACTTAACCTTGCTGCCGACAGACCGGAGGGGGCAAGCAGGGTTATAGAGCTCACCTTTTCAGGATGGGCTGCCCCGAACATCAAAGAAAAACAACCGCCCAGGGACATGCCTATAAGGTGGGCTTTCTCCAATCCCAGGGATTCAAATAATCCCTCCAACCATCCTGGGGGATCGCCTTCAGCCATGGAGAGCCTTCGTTCATCGCTTAATCCGGGCTCACCGGGAATATCCACGGCGTAGACCCTGAACTCCTCACTGAGCCCGGGCACATCGCCCATCCAGGAGGCTGAGTTTGTTCCCGTCCCATGGAGGAGGATTACCGCTTCACCATCGGCAGGGCCCGATACCATTATATGGGTTTTATAACCGTTGGCTGACACATTTAGCCGTTCATGTTTAACCGGCCAGTTTCTGATGGTTTTTTCACAAAACCCCCTGATGAGAGCTTTTCCCTCTTCACTTTTGAAGGCAGTTCTGTTCATTACTCCTCCTCCTGATTAGTCATCATTTCAAGGTTTTTAAGTACAGTACTGATGAAAGCCGGTGTCCCATAAAGCATGAACCGGGCCTTCCCCGTTTCGGGGTGATAAATGAAATCGTATCGGCTTTTTCCCCAGGCAGGGTCCTTGCAGTTAAGCAGGGCTATGAGGCTGTTGGATATCCTGGAGCTCTCCTCCTGATCCGAATCGTTCAGTTCAATCACTGTGGATATCTTTATCCGCTCCCCAATTTTCGATCTTTCGGCTTCGGGTTCCGTTGGTTCCTTTTCGGGGGCTGCCAGTTCCGCATGGGCATACGCCTTCAAATCATCAAACGCGATCCTCCATTCCCGGCCTATCTTTCTGGCCTGGATCTGGCCTTCCCGGATGAATCTCCGGACCGTTTTGGGGTGGAGGCTTAAAATTTTTGCCGCCTCCTCGGTTGAATAGAGCTTTTGTTCCATTGTCTGTCCTTTAAAATAGCGTTATGAGTCATTGTAAAGGCGTATTGAGTCATAAGTCAAGGGTGAAATTCCGGTTAATAAGCAATAATAGGGAATAATAAGTATTTTCTGGAATAATTTGAAATATCTCTCATATCAGTGTATGCTCAAGCCTGGAATAATCATGATGAAATACAGAAGCAGTGCATCCAATAATCAAAATACCGATAGAAACCTCCCCGAAAATCTCATCCCGGTTTCATGCAACAGGGACTGCGGGGGAGGCTGCCCTCTGGTGGCTGAAATGGCGGCGGGTAAACCTGTCCGGATCCTTGATAACCCCCTGCGGCCGGATAAAGAGATGCATGGCTGTGCCAGGGGGTACAGGGCCCTGGATGCGGCCCTCTCGCCGGACAGGCTGACAACCCCCCTGAAACGAACCGGGGAACGGGGGAGCGGCCAGTTTATCCCCCTTTCCTGGGATGATGTCCTGGATGAGATTGCCGAAAAACTCATGCAGCTTAAAACTGAGCAAGGACCTGAGGCCATGATGGTCCTGGCGGGATCCGGTTCCTGCCGGGGCGCCGTCCATACGACCAGCGGGCTTACCAAACGCTTTTTCTCTCTCTGGGGGAAGACCACCACCACGAGGGGTTACTATTCCAATGCGGCGGCCATGTACGCCGCCCAGTCGGTTTTCGGTCATGACAGGCCCGGCCAGGATCCCGACACCCTCCGCGGCGCTGAGCTCGTCATCCTCTGGGGGGCCAACATCTGTGACACCCGGTTCGGGGCCAAGATGGAGCCGGTTCTTCGCGACCTCAAAAGATCGGGGGTTCCCTTTTATGTAATAGATCCCCGTCTTACCCGCACGGGGAAGATCTTCGGGGATGGCGATCCTGAGACCATGGCGCATGAGGATTCCCGGTGGCTTGCCCTTCGACCCGGGACCGACGCTGCTCTCATGGCGGCCATACTCTATCTGCTTATCGAGGAGGATAGGGTTGATAGAAGCTTCCTCGATCAATACAGCTCGGGTTTTGATCAGCTTGAGTCCTGGGTGACAGGCAAAACCGACGCTCTGCCGAAAACTCCCGAATGGGCGGCAGGCATCTGCGGCCTGGCACCCGAACAGATCCGGACCCTGGCCAGGGCTTTCGGGAAGGCCTCTCCTGCTGCCCTCATCCCGGGCCTCTCTATCCAGAGGGTTGTGGGCGGTGAGGATAACTACCGGATGGCCATGGCCCTCCAGGTCGCCCGGGGGAATATCGGGATCTCCGGCGGGACCTCCGGGGGGTGCCTCTGGGATACCCTGCCCTCGCCGAAGGTGGGGACCCTGAGAGATGTCCGGGATGCCGACAAATTCCCTTTTCTCACCGTACCGGTGAATAACTGGCAGGATGGGGTTATCGAAGGGACGAGTGGCGGATACCCCTCGGATATCCGGGCGATATACTCGGTGGGGAATAACTACGTGCTTCAGTCCAGTGATCAGGAGAAAACCCGGGCCGCCTTTTGCCAGGTGGATTTTTCTGTTTGTCACGATCTTTTTTTAACGGGGACGGCCCGCTGGTGTGATTATATCCTTCCGGCTACCCACTTCCTCGAGCGGAATGATATCCTTTCGGCGGCGGAAAATTACCTTTATTACTCCAAAAAGGTTCTGGACCCTCCCGGCGAGGCCCGGGATGATTACGATATCTTTCTGGAACTCTCCCGCCGGGTTGGACTTGAAGAGCGTTTTTCCCTCGGCCGGACCTCCGGGGAGTGGATAGAGGATTGCCTTGCCGAATCGGAGGTCCCGGATCCCGATCTGTTTAAAACGGTCGGTTACTATGACAGTGGTCAACACGATAGAATTGCCTTCTCCGATTTTATTAAAAACCCGAGTCTACACCCCTTGAATACCCCCGATGGTTTGATCAATTTCTCCTGCCCCGGGAATATAAAATGCGGTCTTCCTGCCTATCCCCATTTCAGGGGGGAAGGGGCAGAAAACACCCCCTCCGGCCTGCAGCTGATTACACCCCACGGCCGGTACAGGACCAATTCCCAGCATTCCAATTTGCCCTGGTTCAAGGCCCGGGAGTATCCTCTCCTGCATATGAATCCAAAGGATGCGGAAGAGCGGTCCATCAGAGAGGGGATGGATGTCCTTGTAAAAAATGAACAGGGATCTGTTACCCTGCCCGTATCCCTCTCTCCGGAGGTTCGGGGGGGTACGGTATGGGCACTCCAGGGGGACTGGGAGGCGGGCGCTTCTATCAACAGACTCTCTTCCACGAAATCGACCATGCCCAGTCACGGTTCCCGGACCCACAGTATAATAGTAGAAGTTTCTCCGATATCCCCTGAGGAGACGGCTTCCGATTGACATTTCTCCGCCCCGCGGGGATAATCAGATATCGCTTAAGCGTGTGATTCTCACCGTTTTTCTCCGGTGAATTATCCTTCAGGAGTTTTAATAACAACATGTCTGACGTATCTCCTCTTAGAAAAACCGGCGGTAGCGCCGATATACCATTTCCAGCCGGGAAGAGTCCTGTTTTCTACGGCTGGTTCATAATTCCTCTCGGTGTCATCGGGACTCTCATGAGTATCCCGGGGCAGACTATGGGGATTTCCGTATTTACCGATTACCTGATAGAAGCTCTGGGTCTCAGCCGATCCGGTCTTTCTCTTGCGTATATGGGGGGAACCATCGGGAGCGCTCTCGTTATTAGTCAGGCGGGGCGGCTCTATGACCGCTGGGGAGTCCGGGTGACATCCATCGCCTCGGCCTTGATCCTCTCCTTAACCCTCATTTCACTCTCTCATCTGCTGGGATTTCTTGATTTTATTGCAGACTTATCCGTCTTTGATGAAAGCCGTAGCTCCTGGGCTGGACCGGCCCCCGCCTGGATCGTCATGGGCATAATGATCGTCGCTTTTTTCCTTCTGCGCTTTTCAGGCCAGGGAATGCTGACCATGGTCAGCCGTAATATGGTGATGAAGTGGTTTGATAAGCGGCGGGGTATGGCCGCCGCCATCCTCGGGGTGAGTATCAGTTTCGGCTTTTCCTATGCACCCAGGGTGCTTCAGTATCTGATCGATGATTCTGGATGGCAGGGTGCCTGGTTTAAAATCGGCTTATTCTGCCTCCTTGTTTTTATTCCTCTCGTTTTTATCTTTTTCAGGGATAACCCCTGGCAGTGCGGACTTGTACCGGACAGTAAAAAGGGAAAGGTTGTTCTTGAGCGTAAGCATAAGACTCTCGCTCCCGATTCCATTAAGAATTATACCCTGGAAGAGGCCCGGAGAACCCGGGTCTTCTGGACGGTGACCCTCTTACTTACCTTCCACTCATTTTTCGCGACGGCCTATACCTTTCATGTTGTATCGATTTTCGAGTCGATCGGATTGGACCGGCATATGGCTATCTCCATCTTTCTTCCTGCCTCGATCATCTCGGTGGCGGTGAATTTCGGTGCAAACTGGCTGAGTGATTATATCTCCCTGAAACCAATAATGGTTCTCCATGGACTCTCGTTTGTCATTGCCTCTCTGGGGCTCCTTTTTCTGGAACAGGTCGGGATTGTCCCTTTGATCATCGGAACCGGGATGATGAACGGATTTATGTCTGTCCTCTCCAGTGTCGCCTATCCCCGTTTCTTCGGCCTTCGCCACCTGGGGGCTGTCGCCGGGTTCGGAATGGCCTGGATGGTGGCTGGGAGTGCTGTCGGTCCCTATATTTACAGCCTGGTTCTCCAGTTTTCCGGCTCATACCTTCCTGTATACATTGTCGGTGGTCTTCTTGCGGCAGCCCTTACGATCTGGTCCCTCCTCCTTCCCCAAAAAGGGTAGGGGGAACAGCCGGCCAAATATTTATAGCACATCCCCTTGTCCCTGAGGCTGGTGAATAGTATCTTAAATAGGAATAACACGATACAGGAGGGGGTACATGAATTGTCCCGATTGCAACGGAGAACTTAAAGGAAGGGTGAAACATTTTACCTGTGAAGCTTGCGGTAAGAAATGGCTGGCCGAATATACCTGCCGCATCTGCGGTGCCGAGACTGAGAAGAACCAATCCTGCGGGGCTCCCACATTCTACTGTCGCCCCTGTCAATCTTTGCGGAGCAGGGAAAACCTGAATATCGATCTTTCTCCCGATTCAGGAGAGTAATTTGACCCCGGAAGAGATCCGTTTTGAACTGAAGGAGGCTATCCGGCAGTTCCCCGACTCCCCGGGAGTCTACCTGATGAAGGATCGGCGGGAGAAGATAATCTATGTCGGGAAGGCCAAGAGTCTGAAGAAGAGGGTTGGCTCCTACTTTACCGGGAAAAAGGATGTTAAAACCGACATCCTTGTCCGGCGTATTCGATCCATCGAAACCATAGCCACCAATAATGAGTATGAAGCCCTTCTCCTTGAAAATACCCTGATTAAAAAGTGGAACCCCCGATACAATATCAGCCTGAAGGATGGCAAATCCTATCCTGTCATTCGGGTTACCCGGGAGGAGTTCCCCCGGGTGTTCCGCACCCGGCGTATCATTCAGGATGGTTCCGATTATTTCGGTCCCTATCCCTCTGCTGTGACCCTGGATGCCTACCTGGAGCTTGTTAATCGCTTGTACCCTCTGCGGAAATGCCGGGGGAAACTTAAAAAAAGGGATGCCCCCTGTCTCTACTATCATATCCATCAATGTTCGGGACCCTGTGCAGATATGATCTCTAAAAAAGATTATGGAAAACAGGTCCGGAAGGTTAAGGATCTCCTTTCCGGAAACTCGGAATCTCTCATTAAAAAGCTGACCAGGGAGATGAAAAACGCTGCCGCTGATTTGGATTTTGAAAAGGCGGCCCGGATCCGCGACTCCATCGAAGGGATTGGGAAGATCGATGAAGAGCAGGGGGTTGTCGACTTTGATCAGGAGAAACGGGACTATGTGGCTCTGGAACAGGAGGGTGAGTTTTATACCTTTGTGGTCTTTCAGATGCGGGGAGGTAAGCTGGTTGGCCGGGATCTCTTCCGAACCGAGAGCCCTGTCGAACCGGAGGAGGCTCTCCCTGTATTCCTCCTTCAGTACTACTCCCGCAGTCAGGATCCTCCGGTCACTCTTTTTATCCCCTTTCCCATAGAGGTAGAACTCATCACGCAGTATTTTATGAAAGAGAAGGGGGCAGATGTGTCTATTCTCCCTGTGGAAGATAATAAAGATCGGGTGGTCATGAACATGGCCCGGGAGAACGCCATTCAGGATGGTTCCAGACGGAAACAGAGCCGTGAGAAACATGAGGTCCTTGAAGAGCTTCAGCAGGTTCTCTCCCTTTCAAAGCTCCCGCGACGAATTGAAGGCTTTGATATTGCCCAGCTTTCCGGCAAATACCCGGTCTCTTCCCTCATCTCTTTCTATAATGGCAAGCCGGACAAGAAAAATTACCGATATTTCCGGTTGAAATCCCTGGATGGTATGATAGATGATTATGAATCGATCCGGGAGGCTGTGGCCCGGCGATACACCCGCGTCTTGAATGAGGGGCTCCCTAAACCGGACCTTGTTTTAATAGACGGGGGAAAGGGGCAGGTTTCGGCGGCCCGGGGCGTCCTGGATGCCATCGGTTTTACCGATATCCCCGTGGCGGGCCTCGCCAAGCAGAATGAGGAGATATATCTGCCCGGCCGGTCAAAACCCATCCTCCTGCCGGAAGGGAATGAAGCCCTCAGGGTGCTTCAGGCTGTCCGGGATGAAACCCACAGGTTTGCCACCTCCCTGAACCAGAAACTGCGACATAAGTCTGTCCGGGCCGAACGGCTGGAATCTATTCCCGGTATCGGACCTGCCCGCAGTAAAAAACTACTGACCACCTTCGGGTCCCTGGATGACCTTTGTGCTGCCGAACCCTCCGCTGTGGCCGAGGCTGCCGGTATCCCCCTTAAAAAGGCTGAAGAGATTATTAGTGTCCTTCTTGAGGTTAATGGTAAGGTTAAGAACGAGAGCTGATAGAGACCTTATATTTGAAATCCTTGTTTTTGACCCGAATAGGCTGTATAATCAGGTCAAGATGTGACCCGAATAAGTGTGTTAATCAGGTCATAGAGGATTGTCCATGAAATATATATGGCAAAAAAATAATTGGACTCATTTCTATTGGGATCAGGATTCCATTATAAATCCTCTTCTGGTGGCTCGAAAAAAACAGGGTTTCATTATCGGTCGTGGAGAATTCCTGAATCTGAAAGAAGAGGGGGAGCTTATTCTTGAGGAGTCCCTTACAACTTCGGCTATCGAAGGTGAGATAATGAACCGGGATGAAGTACGCTCCTCAATTGCAGAGCGGCTTGGTTTGCCTCGTATTAAAAGAAATAGTGACGGACTTGTTGAGATCCTCATGGATGCGACTGGAAATTATTTGACACCTCTTTGATAAAACACTTTTATTGAAGAACTCCGGAGGTGGCCGTTCAACGAGCTACCACCTCAATCATGAGTATCCTAAAGTTCCGTAACTGTCTGAGGTATTTCAATAACCTCATCCATTCCTACATCACAAATGCCGGCTCCGGTAATCTTCAGCAACTGATCCCAGGTGACCGGGACACCCGAAGAGTCGGTGCCGGCGGCGGGATAGAACGTATCCCAGGCTTTAAGGCTCTCATCCAGGTAGATTTCAACTCCTTTGACACCGAAGGGGCAAACTTCTCCGGGTTTGAATCCAGTGACTTCCATAAGTTCTTCCGGCCTGGCCATCCGGGTTTTGCTCCCGGTTAGATTTTTTAGTTTTTTGGTGGATGTCCGCAGCCCGCCCGTACAGACAATCATGAAATAATGACCATCCTTCCCCTTGAAAAGGAGGGATTTGGCGATTTGATCCACCTCGACACCGATTTTTTCGGCTGCTGTGGCCGCTGTGGGGGTACTGCCCTCCTTAAATTCCAGGGCTTTCAAGCCGTTTTCTGTTAAAATCTCTTTAATATTCCGGGGGATCATTTTGTCTTCCTTTCAAATACAAATCTTTATTTTTAGTATATTACAAGCTGTGATCTCTATTCAATACGATAAAAAACTCTATATAGTAGGAAAAAGGTTAATTCTCGGTATTATAAGGTGTTATAGACTGTGTTCTCTCGGTTGATCGGCTGATAAACTTAAGTTAATTTCTTAGATGTTAAAAAATTAACCCTGATCTTAATTAAATATATTTTCTTGACAATGAAAACAGGCGTTGTTATACTAATCGCAATAAGAATAAAAATAGGGACGAACCGGTCGTTGACTTGGGTCCTTAGGATTTTATGGAGGAACTAAATAAATGAAAAAGCTTTTTCTTGTTCTCATTGCAGTAGCACTCGTAGGATCTTTTGCTTTCGCAGAAGTTACCGGCGTTGATGCTCCCACAATCTCAGGTTCTGTAACAACAACTTTCGGTTATGACCTTGATTCTGAAGATGTTGGATTTAACAATTCAACTTCTGTAAATGTTGCTATTCCCTTAGCTTCCGGAAGTGACACACACATGGGTTCTGGTGCTGCATATGGTGAGATTTCTATCACAGATGTTGACCTTTCCATTGATGAAGATGATGGTGTTGAACTTTCTTCTGACCTTTCTGTAAGCGCTAAAATTGTTGTTGGTGCTATTGAAATTGGACTTAATGACCCCAGCTTCTCTTTTAACAACGTTGATCAGGATGATGATGATGATATCAACATGTTAGACCTCAATGAAGATGGAATTTCTGTAGGTTATGTTTCCGATATGGCAACAGTTAAATTCATGGTAGCTTCCTCTTCTGATGGTTATCAGGATGATTCAGATGATGATATCTCTGCTGCAGACACAACAACATCATGGACAGACTCCAATGATGATGATGCTGCTACAGATGACTTCACAGACGATGCAGAAAACACTTTTGCATTCGGTGCTGTTGCTAATGTAACTGCCGGTCCCGCTGTTGTAGATATCCAGTTTGGTTTCCTTGCTGACATGTACATGGGTTTTGGTGCAACCGCAGTTCTTACTGCTGGTCCTGCTACTGTAACTGTTCCTTTTGACTATGTTTCTGACCTTGCTAACGAAGAAAGTGGTATGGAACTTGATCCTTCTGTTTCCGTAATGCTTGATGGTGTTGGAACAATCGCTGCTAATTTCTTCTTCGGAAGCTATGCAGATGTTGCTGCCATTGCTGGTGATCAGGAAATGACTTTTGGTCTTACTTTTACTGAAGGTTTCTCTGAAGAACTTACAATGAGTGTTGAAGCTGAAGTTTCCGGCCTTGCATCTGAAGATGACATGGGTTGGGCTGTAGATGTTGATACTGCTTATGCTATGGGCGTTGCTGCTCCTTATGTTAACTTCGGTTACGGTTCTGACGAAGAATTCGACCTCCAGATCGGTTCTACTCTTGCTGTTATCGACAATGCAACAGTTACTCTCGACTACACAAACGAAGGTCTCACAGTTGCTAAAGAAAGCGGCCGTGTAACTCTCGCAGTAGGCGTTACATACTAAGAATCTTAATTCTTAAAACTTTCACCCGGCCTAACCGGCCGGGTTTTTTGTGTCCAAATAGTTGAGTGGATTTTAACGGAGGATGAAAATGGAACAGAGTTATGATGTGATAATAATAGGATCAGGACCGGCAGGATTAGGTGCGGCCTTTGCCATTCTGGATAAGAAACCCGAAACCTCCATCCTGATACTCGAGAAGGGAACCACCTCTTCCGGTGGCTTGCGAAATGACTGTAAGATGAACTTCACCTTTCCCATCGGTTTTCCGGAAGATAACTGGACCCGGGAGGAAGCTGAGGTCTATCTTGAAGAGGTGAGCCGTAAGCTTACCCCACCCATTAAAGAAAAAAATAACCTGACCATATACCAGAAGCGGGCGGAACGGCTCGGTTCTGCGCTCCTGAACATTCGGCAGGCCCACCTGGGGACCGACGGGGGGCTCGAACTTATCCATAATTTAACCAAAGAGCTGGAATCCAGGGGTGTTGAGATACGGACCGGGGTCACTGCCGGGATGGCCGGTCTCGAAAGCAGGATCCTCAAGACTACGGTTGGGGATTTCTCCTTTAGAAAACTCCTCGCCGCACCGGGGCGGCAGGGATTCAACTATCTCCAGGAGTTGATGGAAGGTCTGGGGATTGATTATGTAGATCATGTGGTGGATGTGGGGATAAGGGTTGAGACAAAGCTTGAAAACTACCCGATAGTGAAGGATTACTATGACCCCAAATTCCACTTCCCCGATAGGGTCCGTACCTTCTGTACGAACTCCGGCGCCGCTTTTGTGGTAAAAGAGAAGTATACCGCCCAGGATGGCCGGTCCTTTCCCTCTGTGAACGGTCATGCATGGTCTGAGAGGCGTGAACAGAACGGTTTGGTAAACTTTGCCATGCTGAAGACAATAAGGCTCACAGAGCCCCTGGCGAGCGGTCAGAGGTATGCCGAGATGCTGGGCCTTCAGGCGGACCTCCTCGGCGGGGGGAAACCCATAATGCAGAGGGTGGGGGATTTCCGGCTGGGCCAGCGGTCCAAGGTGGCCAGTTTCAACAGCGATCTCTTCGATTTTGAACCGACCCTGAAAGGGTGTACCCCCGGCGATATCTCCCTGGCCATGCCGGCTAAAATATTAAGATCCATCTGGAAATCCATGAAGATCCTGGATACGATCATCCCGGGAGTGCTTCACCCTTCAACCATAATGTACTATCCGGAAATTAAGCTGTATGCGAATAAACCGGCCTTCATTGATCAAAATTTCAAGGTAAAGGATGGGATCTGGATGGCCGGCGACGGTGCGGGCACCAGCCGGGGGATTACTGCCGCCTGGGCTGCCGGAGTCAGAGCCGCCAGGGGTATTCTGGAAGAGTTATAGGCCGCTTCAGTGTGGTTAGTCAGGAGCGTATGGAATGGATTTCCTACTCCCAGATCCCCAGTTCTTTCATCTTTTTGACGGCTGCTTCCGCCCAGCCTCTGTTGGCATGGGGATTGGCCGGGCTTGGATGGAGGATCCAGTCGGTATCCGGCTGTGCGGTCCCGTGAAGTATGCCCCCGGGGCTGTATAATCTATGGAAACACGCCATGGCAAACTTTCCCACACCAACCAGCTTTTCGGGCTGAACAGCCTCGATGACGGCCGCTAAATGTTTATCACAAATGGCATAGAGGGGCGACCGCTCGGCAACCGGGAGTTTATCCGGAGTGTAGTTCCTTCCCGACTCCTCCATGAAGACCAGAGGACAGTAGTTCACCACCCAATGCTCCTTAAAGAAACCTTCGGGGGAGCCGAACTTTTCCATCATCAAACCCCAGAACCGCCTGCCGCTTACCTCGGATCTTGTGCAGGCCAAACCTTCGATGGGCCGTTTGGGGTGGATAACCGGCGGTTGGGAAACACCTCCTTCAATTTTAAACCACTCTCTGACAGCGTTTATCTCTCCGAAGGGGATCCCCGTCTGGGCCATTCCCCAGGGTCCCGGGTTCATCCCAAGGAAAAGGATTTTTTTTGTCCCCTCTCCGTACCGTTCAAGAAATATTTTGTGGAGTTCCCAGGCATAGTTCAAGGGGTTGTAGACCGTATGGACTTTTCCGCCAAAAGAGAGGGGGGCTGTCTCTGTCTTCAGGCGGGCGGCCGCTTTTATCACCCTAAGACTTGCCAATGATTTATCCTGAATTTTTTACCGCCTTATCGGCCCGCTCCTTGAGCATTCTCCAGGCTTCGGCAGGGGAATTTATATTCGCAAGGAGCACCTCAGTTCGGCACTCGATTGCTTCTATCAGCTCATCGGAAGTGGATTCAACCCCGAAATCTTCAAAGGTGTTTTTGGCAAGGCGGCTCATCAGGTTCCCATGACATTTCCTGAAACCCATGTGAATAATCATAAGGGCGGCAGCCTTACCTATCACCGTATCCTTAAGGAATAAATCTTCCACCTGGAAGGGTGTTTTTTTGGTTGACAGCTCTGTTTTCAGAAAAGTATCGACCTTGAAAAGGGGATGGAGCCATTTACCGTTATCCTCAAAAATTAGTTTTTCATTGCAAAAAATCTGTACACCCATTTAGATAATCTACACTTTCAATTAGACCTTTGCAATCTTATAATACTTGGGCTAAACTTAAAGAGAGTAAGTTGACAAGGAGAGTGATTTTGAAAAAGACGGGCCTTTTAACAGTTTTGGGAGACAGTACCCTGGAAATGGGGAAGGTGGTCATACACCCGAATGATGGGTTTGAGCTGGATTTATTTCAGTATTCCTATCCCATACTCCTTTATCATGGTATGACTGTTGAAGAGTTTAATAAGGGGGGGGGAGAGAATGTTCCGGGGGAGATAATCCTTTCCAATGATTGTAAAATGGGACGGGTGGAACTACCCCAGAAGCTCTGCGCCCGCCTGAATAATCCCAATAAGGCGATTTTAATCTATTCAGACGGACGACTTCTGCTGGCTACAAACTGATAGAAGCGCTGCCCTTCTATCAGTCTCTATAATCCTATGCAAACCGCGCTAATAGAAAGTCTTTAAGAGCCTGATCTGTATTCTCGGTAATAATGGAGACTTTCTCCAGATCCTGAATGGCTTTCAGCTGTTCGGGAAGTTCCGGAAATGAGCCCGTGGCTTCCTGGACAACCTCCAGGAATTTTCCGGGATGGGCTGTAGAGAGGCATATGATATTTTCAATATCTGCATTCTTTTCGAGGTACCTTTCCGCTCCCAGGAACCCGACGGCCGTATGGGGGTCGGCAAGATAGTTGTAATCCTCCTGGATCCTTTTAATTGTCTCGAGGGTCTCTTTGTCGGTAACCACCTCCTCACCGATGGTCTCCTTCATTTTATCCCAGTCACCCTTGAAGATGGCCAGGAGCCTGTCAAAGTTTGAAGGGGCCCCCACATCCATGGCGTTGGAGAGGGTCTGCTCCGAGGGTCGTGGATTGTAATCCCCCGTCTTCAGGTATTCGGGAACAACATCATTCCTGTTTGTGACGGCGAGGAATCCAGGGGTCTTCATTCCCCATTTCGAGGCCATAACACCGGCGGTCAGGTTGCCGAAGTTTCCGCTGGGAACGGCAAAATATGGCTTGGTTTTACCGGCCTGATCCCGTGAGTTGGCCCAGAGGTAGTAGAAGGACTGGGGGATGAGTCTTCCCAGGTTTATTGAATTCGCCGATGAAAGGGTCATCTTTCCGATGAGTTCGGGATCCACAAAGGCGGATTTTACCATGCGCTGGCAATCGTCGAAGGAGCCTTTGACCTCCAGGGCCGTTATGTTCTCTCCCAGGGTTGTGAGCTGCTTCTCCTGCAGGGGGCTTACGCGTCCGGAGGGGTAGAGGATTATAACTTCGATGTTTTCTCTTTTATGGAAAGCCCTGGCCACGGCACTCCCCGTATCACCGGAAGTGGCGGTAAGGATGATGGCCTTGCTGCTTCTGCTTTTAAGGAACTCTTCCATGCAGGCGGCCAGGTATGAGGCCCCGAAGTCTTTGAAGGCGCATGAGGGACCGTGATAGAGTTCAAGTATGGAAATCTTATCTGTTACTTTTACAAGTGCGGGAGAGAAGGTAAATGCTTTCGTGCAGATCCTTTCGGCCTGTTCGTCGGTAAGTTCATCGCCGAATAACCCTTTGGTCATCTCTGTTGCAATCTCAAGAAAGGTTGTCCCGGGTCCGAATTTACTGATAACTTCTGTAAGATCTGGCATGGTAACAGGGTGGTAGAGTCCTCCGTCGGGGGCGAGTCCCTGGAAAACGCCCTCCCTGAAGTCTACTTTTATATCGGGATTTCTGGTGCTGGCAAACTGCATAAATCTCCTCCTGAGGTACTTTATATAATAAATACCCCGGAAAATACAGACCAAATCCCATGAGAATTTAGTTCATTTGTGAAAAAGTAGTGGCTTACAGGCCTGTTAGTTGTTAATATAAATACGAAATGAATCGTCTCCTGACTATCCTCATCCTTTTCCTCTTTTTAACATCCTGTGCTGCCCTTCCTGGTTCAGACAATCAGATTTCTGATGATCCTGTTTCAGAGGTGAAAATAGAGCCGGCATCGACAGACGGGAACGGGGTCGATACGAATAAGCTGGTTGAGGAGAGTTCTGAACCTCTGCCTGTACCGGAACCAGCCGATGGGGGCAAACCGGAGATGGAAACAGGTTTGGTGTCAGATAGTAGTCAGGAGGAAGAATCTGTTGAACCGGAGCCCTCTGTCCCGGCACCCTTTTCGGGAAGAGAGCTTCGCCGGCGGGCGATCGCCCTTGTTCCGGAAATCCTTATACATTTGAATGAGAATAATTCCCCCCTGGGAATCAGCCATGATCTGGATAAAAACGGGTATGAGGATTTTATAATGCCGGTGGTTGAGGCTTCGCAGATAGATCCCCTCATTGAAAGGGGAGCGGCCGGCGGGATAGATGCCGAAATCCTGAAAGATCCTGTCAGACTTTTTTATGAACGAAAAGAGTATATCAGCTACTCCCTTTTAATCTTCTATCAGTATCCGGGAAAGGTTGTCTTGAGATATTCGATCCCCATAAGCCGGCAGCTTGTTTTTACTGGATTCAGAACTCAGGAGATAAAGGTGGGGCGGGATTTTCCCTTTGCCGTTTCGACCTCCTTTAAGACACAGGGGGGAACCCGGCAGGAGTGGGTCATTCTGAATGGTCAGGGGATCAGTCGATTCGCTATTCAGGAGACCCTTTCAGTGATTCCTGTAGTGGATGATATTGACGGTGATGGTATTATTGATGTGGTTGTCCACGAACAGGCAGCCGAGGAGGGGATAGGATATGAAACCTTCCTGACCTGGTATAAGTGGAATGGCGAAGAGTTCATCGAATCACGGAGTACAAACATTGTCAGGAATCTGCGGACCTTCTTTTCCGGGATGGCAGAAACTCTCCTTTCCGGTGATAGACGCGCTTTCCTGGATTATGTCCTTCTTCCCGATACAGAAGATGAATATACAAGAAAAGGAGCCTCTCAATCGGAGATTTTTGAAGAACTCTTCCTGCCTGCTGAAGGGGGTGGTGAACCTTTTAGTGATTTGCATATTCATGATGTCGTTTACCCTGTTTTGATGGAGACCCCTTTTACTTATGAGAAGCGGGGGCGCTTCGAATTTCCTTTTACCATGGGGATTATCACGGATAATGGCGGCTCCTATTACCGGGCAAGGCTGGTGATGAACCGGAATCCCTTCAGTGACGACCAATTCGGGTTTGTTCCTGTTGAATAATCCTTTTATCTGTTATAATTTCTCAATATGAAAAGTTCTGCAAATACTAAATATACCATCGACGGCGGATTTCCGATAAAAGGGACTGTTAAGGCCAGCGGGAATAAAAATGCCGCCCTTCCCTGTATTGCTGCCTGTCTTCTAACCGATGAAACTGTAATCCTCAGAAATATACCCGATATCGAAGATGTAAAGGTTATGTTCGATGTCTTGAAATATCTTGGCGCCAGTGTAAAGAAGCGAAGTGGTGGTGTCTTTGAAGTGAAGGTAACCAATATCAAGACTTCGGAAATCCCCGCTGACCAGGCCCGGGCTGTCCGGGCTTCCATCCTGTTTGCCGGTCCCCTCCTGGCAAGGCTGGGAAAGGTAATGCTGCCCCCGCCCGGTGGCGATGTTATTGGCCGCCGTCGGCTGGATACCCACTTTCTGGCCTTTTCTGAACTGGGGGCACGGATCGAGGTGGACGGACTTTTCAGGCTTACGGCGAACAAGCTGGTTGGTGTGGATCTCTTCCTCGATGAGGCCAGTGTTACGGCCACCGAAAATGCTATCTCTGCTGCCGTCCTCGCTGAGGGTACAACAACCATTTCAAACGCCGCATCGGAACCGCATGTTCAGGATTTATGCAATATGCTTAATGCCATGGGGGCAAAGATAACAGGAATCGGTTCCAATATACTCATTATCGAAGGTGTTGCAAAATTAGGCGGTACCGACTTCTCAATCGGTGCAGACTTCATGGAGGTTGGTTCTTTCATTGGTTTGGCCGCGGTAACCCGGGGGGACCTTGTTATTGAAAATGCCTGTCCCCGGCATATGAGAATGTGCCGTGTTGCCTTTGCCAAGCTGGGAATCCATTGGGAAAATGATGAAAATAATATCTATGTCCCTCCTGTTCAGGAGTTAAAAGTTGTTCCGGATATGGGCGGTTCCATACCCAAGATCGATGATGCCCCCTGGCCGGGCTTTCCACCGGATCTTACGAGTATCATGACAGTGGTTTCAACACAAGTTGACGGGACGGTATTGATTCATGAGAAGATGTTCGAATCGCGGATGTTTTTTGTCGATAAACTTATCGCCATGGGTGCCCGGATAATTCTCTGTGACCCCCACCGGGCGGTCGTCAGCGGACCCGCACGACTCCGGGGATCCTACCTTGTCTCCCCCGATGTGCGAGCCGGAATGGCCATGGTTATTGCGGCCCTCTGTGCCGAAGGAAAAAGCCTCATCGACAATGTCTATCAGATTGAACGGGGATACGAGGGGCTTGTTGAACGCCTCCAGGGCCTGGGTGCCAGGATTGAAAGGGGTGACTGCTCTTCAGATTTTCCTGAAAGCGGCTGCTGAAAAACCCCTATAAGTTCATATTCAGCAGCCGTTTGCCGAATACTTTTATACCTATCAACCCGACAGGAGCTGTGAAGATGATGGAAAGGACAGCCAGGGCGAGGATTACTTCTCCTTCGGCAATCCCGCTCTGAAGGGCTACTGAACCCAGGGCCGCCTGAACGGTAGCTTTGGGAAGGTAGGCAATGACGCAGAAGGCCCTCTCATTCCGGCTAAGTTTCGAACCCAGTGTTGATAGAAAAACACCCAGGGAGCGAAATACAAGCCCGATGGTGATTACCATAAGACCTCTCAGGCCGGCCCCCATGGCGGTCTGGATATCGACCGAGAGGCCGATGAGTACAAAAAGAATGATCTCCGCAAATATCCATATTTTTTTCAGTTTAGAGGCCAGTTCATGGGCAATGTATTCGGCACCTTCCAGGAGAATGAATCCTACTGTCATCACCCCGAGCAGGGCGGCTATATGGAGTTTATCGCCAAGCTGTACAAGGAGTACCCCCACCATGAGGAGAATCAGTGTTTTTTCGGTTGCACGGACATGTTCATGCCTCTTCTGAAAATATTTTACAAGCAGCCAGCCGACAAAGAGACCCAGTCCAATGCCTCCGATAATGGAGACAGGGATGGATATAAGTGCACGGCTGATACTGACCCCCGATGATGTTGCCAAACCCAGGAAGACTGAGAAGAGTGTTATGGCAAATACATCGTCGGCAGAGGCGCCGGCAAGTACAATTGAAGGGACTTCGTTTTTCTTTCCATAATTCTCTTCGATTAAAGTCAGCATGGAGGGTACGATGACTGCGGGTGAAACAGCCGCAATCATGAAGGCTGTGAGGCCCGAGACGTACCAGTCGAAATTGAAAAAGTGGTGAAAAAGGAGGATCAGGGCACCCCCTTCAAAGAGGCAGGGGATAAAGGTCATCAGGATGGCTGTTCTGCCCGCCTTCTGGAGGGTTGCTTTGGAAAGGCCTAAACCTGCTCTGAGCAGTATGACAATCAGAGCCATGGATTTAAGCATGGGTTCAATATCCCAGAGGGTTTGGGGGATACGGTTTCCTATCAGAGAACCGGTGATAATCCCGAAGATAACCATCCCGAGTATGTTCGGGAGTTTTGCCGCATTAAAAAGCCTGGAAGAGAGCCAGCCTCCGAGAATTATGACAGTGAGAATCAGATTGATCGACATCTGTCCCTCCATAAGCAAAGCATATTATGCATAACCGTCCGCACCCTATACTTTATACCCCCCAAGATCATCCTGGAGCTCACGAACAACCTCTTCATTTTTAGTTATTACCTCTTTTAAGGCATCGATGCCGCGAAGGATCTCCCGATTCCCTTCGGTCAGCTCTTTCGTAGCCAGCTGCACTTCTGAAAAGGCATCCACGGTTTTATTCAGGTTTGTTCGCATGATGTGATTATTTTTCCGCTGCTCATCCGAGAGGGAGCTTATTTCCGAGGAGGCATCGACCAGGGAGTTTATAGAATCAAGGACTTCATTGGCACCGGCGGCCTGTTCTCCCATGGCCGAGGCGACTTCACTCATCAGATTGGTTGTCTGCTGGGTTTTTTCACTGATTTCGTTGAGGGAGGAGCCGGCTGTTTCAGAAAGGTTTACACCATTGTTAACCTTTACCATTACATCCTTCATATTGGCGGATATGGTTTTAAGGTTGGATGCTGAGTTGTCTGCCAGGTTTCTGACCTCTTCGGCTACCACGGCAAAACCCCTTCCCGCATCACCGGCATGGGCAGCCTCGATTGCCGCATTCATGGCGAGCATATTTGTCTGGGCAAGGATTTTGGATATGACTGTAACCAGGCTGCTCACCTCTGTTGAAGATGTCTCGATATCCCTGACCGCATTGATCGAGTTGCTTACCGCCATACTCCCCGCCTCACTGATTTCAGAGAGGGATTCGGCCAGGGAGTTTGCCTTGGATGTAACAGCATTAACTGACTGAATATTGGCCACCATTTCGGTCATGGCACTGGAAGTCTGTTCTACATAGGCTGCCTGTGTATTAACATTGCCACTGATCTTTTCAAGGGAGACCAGGGTCTGTTCCAGTGATAGTTTTGAATCCGTTATGATTGTGCTGTTTCGGTCGGCATTTGCATTGATCTGTGCTACTGAAGCTATCATCTCCTCGGTGGCGGCTACGGTGTTTTCAAGAACACTGGAAATATCGGTCGAGGCTTTTGAAACCTTTTCGGCACTTCCTTTTATGTTTAAAAACATGTTCTGGAGTTTATCCAGAACATGATTCAGGAGTTCTGATAACTCTCCAGAATTATCTGGCTGTACAATCAGGACCCGTCTTGTCAGGTCCGCCTCGCCTTCAGCCATCTCTATCAGGAGTTGGCCCACAATTTTCCCCTGCACCCTTTTCGATGATGAGACGATTATATCGACCATGGCGACAATCACAAGTGTATAAATGATCATAATAAGGAAAAGGACTCCCGCAGAGTTTGCCAGATTAACCGTCTTTTCCCTCATGGTATCCAGGAGCTCTTTGCCTCGTTCAAACTCATCTCCCATGCTCTGTTCCATGTGGTTTCGCATTTTACTTAAAATTTCATCTCCGGTATCTTCGATTTCAGCCGCTACTCCCGATTCGGGGGGTGTTTGGGAAAGGAAGGTTGTATCGATGAATGTAAAAACCGAGTAGAAGAGGGTTATACAGATGAAAAGGAATGTGGCATAGAGCTGAATCTTGTCTACATTTTTGGAAAACCAGTGGCTGGAGCTATGGTCTATTGAATAGATTTTGAGTATAGCCCGGGGTCTCATGAGCAGTCGCTGATAAACTGCATTCTGGGTCAAACTGACTAAGAGGAAAACACATAGATCCTTGATGGTGGGGATGAAATAGGTGATATAGTTATCTTCGGGGAAGGGGCGTATAAAGCTGATAGCCAGGGGAATAATCAGATTTACCAGGAATATGATTTCCGGCATCCGATTGCTCCGTTTTCTGGCGGCCTGGAACTCTTCTCTTGTTATGGTCTCCCCATTTTCATTCCTCTTCATAACAGCAACAATGGGTTTTGTCAGAAAAAAGACGATGATCATGGATAATACTGCTGTTGGAAGAAAGACTGTAAGGGCAATAACAGCAAAGTACGCCAAAAATCCCAGGAAGCTGGAATTACCATAGGTAATATTGTAAATGATCAACTCCCCTACAGCGATTATAATCACCGCGGTAAGATAAATCAGTAAGGTATATAATAGCATTTGGAGTATGAATTTTTTAACGGTAGCGTTTTCAAGTTTCTCAAGCATGCTCTGCTTTATTTTTGTTTTTATATCGGACATAAACCTCTCCATTATTTTCTGGTTCCATCATAATCATTTCGTTACCTTGTGGGAAGGAAATGATTATTAAGTATGTAAAAATGAGGTAAAAATAGTGTAAAATGGACTGAATATACAAGGAGATAAAATGGCTGAAAAGATAATTATTGATACGGATCCCGGGATCGACGATGCCATGGCGATCTTTTATGCCCTGGAATCACCGGAACTTGAAGTTCTGGGGCTTACCACGATTTTTGGAAATGGATTTACAGATGTCACCACTGCCAATGCCCTAAAACTTCTGGAGATTGCCGAAAGGACGGATATTCCTGTTTCCAGGGGGGCAGATCACCCTTTTAAGGGGAAATTCACAGATCCCGCCACTTTTGTCCATGGTGATGATGGGCAGGGGAACATAAACCTGCCTGCCCCCCTTGGTAAGCCCGTAGATGAGAGAGCTTCCGAATTTATAATTCAGAAAGTGAATGAGTTTCCCGGTGAGGTAACTCTTGTCCCCATCGGGCCTTTGACGAATATTGCCCTGGCCCTCCTTGCCGAACCGGGGCTGGATAAGAAGATAAAGCGGATCGTTCTCATGGGGGGGAACTGTTTCTGCGCCGGTAATGCGACCCCGGCGGCCGAAGCCAATATCGTGAAGGATCCTGAAGCAGCCGATATCGTATTTCGTGCTGCCTGTCCGATTACGGTCTGCGGTCTGGATGTTACCGAAAAAGTTCTTATGAAGGCGGCGGTACTGGACTCCATTGGGGAGATTGATAACCCCAGGGCTCAGCATCTGGCGAAGATACTCCCTTTCTACCGAAGTTTTTATAAAACTGTCCTGGGAGATACGGATATTCACGTCCATGACTCCACCGCCATCACCTATCTTCTGCGGCCAGAGCTTTTTACCGTCATAAAAAGGCCGGTGGTTGTCGCGACCTGTAATGGGGTCGGCAGGGGGAAGACCTTTCCCGGAAGACATGAGTTCGATCATATGGGGCTCTGGAAGGATCGGCAGGCGGTTGAGATCTGCATAAATGCGGATGTTCCGGCTGTCATTGATTTTGAAATGAAGAGACTTGCGGATTCAAAGGTGTAAGGGGTCTTTAATACTGGAGTACCCCGGTTTTCGGCCGGGGGGCTTATTTCATCTTTGCCATCAAATGTTCATAGGCCCTTTTGATTTTCAGAAAGGCTTCTTCTGCATTCCTGCGTTGGAGAAGCGACAGATCTCCTGTCGTATCGGGGTGGAATTGGCCGGAGAGGTAACGGTAGGTTTTTCGAATTTCTTCGGGCGGGCTTCCCGGGGGGAGTCCCAGGATTTTCCACTGGGTTTCATCCTCTTCAAGGGGTTTTAACTTAGGCGGAAGCTTTTCTCTTTCTATCCCCCATACCGATATCAACCGGTTTATCGCACCATAGGCCGTTGAGGATATCCCCTCTCCTGGAACGATATCTGAGAAATTCTGAAGAAACGCTAAGGATTCCCCGGGCAGAAAGAGGGTTTTCAGCATATGCCCCAGTTTTTCCACCTCATCATGATTCGCCATTTTATAGGATGTACTCATCCTCTCCATCATCCTTGTTCCCAGGGGAAGTGTACTGAACAATGGTGATAGACGCGCTTTATTCCCCGGACTTCGGATATAAACCGGGGAGAACCCTTCCATCTCCTGAAGTTCCAGAAAGAGGAGTATTTCTGCAGCGGATCTTGTTTCCGGATGGTCGAGGATCCCGAAATCCGGTCCGTCGATAAAAATTTTAATCTTACGGGACCGGTGTGCTTCTATCAAAATGGTATCAAGAAAATACCCCACAAGACCACCGATAACCGAGATTACCGGGTGTGAGCCGGGGAGTAATCCCGTGGAGACCCCGATCAATAGAAATTTATGAAGCCTCAATTCCCTGAGGAGGATGGCGATTACCTTTTTCATTTATGCTTAGGAGCGCTGCCCCGCCATGAGAATGAAGCTGAAGGTAAGGATTATTGCTTGAATTACGAGCAGGATGGTAAAGGCGGGGATAAAGCCGCCCAGATCCCTGATAAACGAAAGGAGTGAGACATTGGCCGCTGTGTAGAGCTCGAACAGGCTGAATACCAGGGAGGGTAGAAAGGGAAAAAGGAGGAAGGTCGCGGGTATGGGGCCGCCACTCCTCTGTCGCATTCTCCAGCCAAAGGTAACCGAAATCAGGCAGAGTATGATAAATGAGAAGGGGTAGAGGATTTTTTCCAGGATTTTCAAGTGAATCTTCCCGGAGGGGAATCCGGCTTCATCCAGAACTCCTCTGCCTTCCCACAGCCACAAAAGGTTTGTCATGGTGTAGTCGAGGCTCTCCTCTGCCAGTGCTTCAAGTTCTCTGCTGCCGATATAGAGGGGGAGGATGTTCTCCAGTTCAAGTCTTGAACTGCCCTCAAGATAGGTTACATGGAAATTGGCCTCTTTATCCCGTGGGTTTATGCCATGCATTATCAGGCGCCCTCTGGATCCGTCTGCCGATCCAAAGATGATCTTTCCGAAGGGGGCTGTAAATTTGTATTGGATCCCCGTCTGATTGTACCGGATTACCTGAACATCCTTGACCATCCACATTCCTCTTGAAGGTATATGCGATATTGCTCTCCCGAAACTGACAATTTCCGTGTGTTCACGGCCGTTAACCGTATCCCTGTTCCGGAAGACCAGGTTCCGGTACCCGGGGCTGGTTAATGCTGTATAGGTATCTTCTGTGAAGTATGAACTCTCAAGGCAGAGCTGCCGGGCTGTTTCGAGGTATTTATTAATATCCGGATCTGGTGCTATCTCGTTTTCTGACAGGTACTCTCTAAGGGTAAGAAAAAGATAGTAGGCATCCATCCCCCGACCCGCGGAGAGGTGGGCGGTTCCCTCTTTTTTCTTGTTGAATATATAGGACCTTTCAAGTTCCTCCCTCATAGGGGCGGTACTTTCGATCTTTGACCACATTCTGGCGGCAAACTGGCGGGCATCGGGATACTGGTTATCGATCTGGTAGGCCAGTGAGCTGTAGTAGTAGGCTGAAAAATAATCCTCTTCGATTTCATACCCTCTGGCCTCATTCAGGAGTTCCTGAGGAGATTTGTCTACCATTCTCATAAAGGTCTCTGTGGACTCTCCGCCTGCCCCGGTTCTTGCCAGCTGCTGTTCCAGGCTCTCCTGTTTAATTTCCAGGGACTCGGTCTCTTCCGGCTGGAGGGTTGAGAGCCTTTTATAGAACTCCAGGGCTGTCCGGGGGTCTCCGTTCTTCTCGGCCTCTTCGGCGAGCTGGCGGATTTCCCGGCTGATTATGGTCTCTTCCATTCTTCTATACTGCCGGGCTTCGGCTCCGGGGTCGATGACTTCATTCAGAAGAAATCCGGCTAAAGTGGATATCAGAAAGAGGATGAGGCTGTACATGACCAGTCTGTAGAAGGGGAGGGTCTCCCCCTCACTGTCATTGAGGGCCGGTTTATAAAAGAGGGAGTAGCATATCAGTATGGCTGAACCCATGAGTGCAGGGAAGTATTTGATCAATTTGATTATACTGTTGTCAAACGCCCACCTGCCCCGGTAGGAGATCTCAAACATTTGACTTGAAAACTGGTTGAATGAGAGGGTGAGGAAAAATAAAAATGCCAGACCGCATAGTGTAAGTGCTACCCAAAGGACCCTTATGGTCATCCTTGCCATTTAAAGCTCCTCTACCCGTTTATTGTATGGAATGAAGAGGAGGTCTACCAGGATTAACAGAATGGCAATGCCGCCCATGACCAGGATAATCAGGGGGATCCCAAAGGTTTTTCCCTCCAGGAGATCAACTAACTCTTCGAATATATCGGAAGTAAAGAGTCTGAATAGAAACCCTCCCCCTGAAAGGAGAAGCAGGGCGGTCAGGGTGTTAAAAAGCGGCCACCGGCTTATCTGAATAACTCCCCAGCAGGATGTGAGGTAGAGGCTGAAGGCCGCTGCAGCGAGGAGAAAGATGAGGGGGGACGAATTCCTTCTCAATTCAAGAATTTTCCCGCCCGCAAGGGCAAAGTCGTTGAAAAGAGAGGCATCAAACCCCTCTCTGAATGAGAAGGCCTCTACTGTAAGCGAGGGTATTTTATCAGCTTCTATGAGCCTGCTTATAACCGGCGGCGCTTCTATCAATCTTAAGGATCGTGTCTCATCCTCTTTTGATTCGACTAATAAACCCGTGAACTCTGTTGAATCTGTGGCATCTCTGTACAGGATGGAACCATCTGAAAGCCGGGTGAAGGTTTCCGGATAGTATTCGGCATAATCCCTGGTTTCCGAACTGGCTTCAAAACCCTGAAGGTTGCCAAGAAAGCTTCCGGCCATCCACAGGAGTGCCGTGGAAACAAGAAACAGAATAAGGGCTGTCAGGGGCCTGAATCCCGGGCGCCGTCTGAGTCTTAAAAAGGTTATGAAAAACCCAATGGCCAGGGAGAGGGGCAGGAGAAGGGGGATGGAACTTATCAGGATCCTTATAAAATTCCCGCCGTTGATGACAATTCCCGATTCGGAGAGACCGCTTGCCATATAGAGAGCATATCCACCTGTGAAAATAGTGAGGGTGATTATGGATATGAATAACAGGAACAGCCCGGCAATAAGTGAATTTTTCATCTAGTAAAAATCCTACCATGCAGGAGAACGGATTGCAAGTATTTCTGTGAATCCCCGTAAATTATGAACCTTAAAATTTGACACTACCTCACTCTATTTATTATCTTATATTGATTTTTAATCCATAAAATATAGACTCTTCTCCTTTCTTGCCCGTGTATGGCTGGTAAATTGTAGAAAAGGGTCTGGAATTCGGGTACTATCCTGCAGGGGGCGTTGTTGTGAATGTAAATATAGTTGATCTGGGAAAAATGGAATATGGAAAGGCTCTTGAGATACAGGAGAAGACCGTTCCCAGGGTACTCGCCCGTGAAATTGATAATACCCTTTTTATGGTTGAGCATCCTCCAGTCATTACCCTGGGGCGCCGGGCAAAAAGAGAGCATATCCTCCTTTCGGATGAAGAGTTGGCAAAGGAAGGGGTAGAACTTTTTGATATAAGCCGGGGTGGGGATGTGACTTATCATGGTCCCGGACAGCTTGTGGCATACCCCATCCTCCGGCTGGATGAGTTTGGCAAGGACCTTCACCTTTATGTCACCATGCTTGAGGAGACGATTATTAACCTCCTTAAAAAAGTGTACGATCTGGAACCTGCTACCGAGACTGGAAAATATACGGGTGTCTATATGGACTCCAGAAAAATTACCGCTATTGGAATCGCCGTTCGAAAATGGGTTTCCTATCACGGGATCGCCTTTAATGTTAAAACCAACCTGAAGCATTTTGACTGGATAATTCCCTGTGGTCTGGCTGACCGCACGGTAACCTCCCTCGAGAGAGAAATCGGCAGGGCGGTTGATTTTGAAACGGTCAAATCCCAGTTTATCCAATTCTTTGCGGAAAGGTTTGAAATTATGCCGGTGTTCAAGACGCTGGAGGAGATACTTTAATGGGTGAGAATATCGAAAAGCCAAAACTGAAGCCAGCGACGACAGCGTTCGCGGGAACGGCAAAGACAAAATCTAAAAGACCCGACTGGCTTAAAGTCAGGTATAGACCCGGACAGGATTTCAAGGAAGTTGAAGAGATCCTTACCGCCTTACACCTGCATACCGTATGTGAAGAGGCTGCCTGCCCCAATAAGGGGGAGTGTTTTAACAGAAAGACGGCCACCTTCATGATCCTCGGGCGGGTCTGTACAAGAAATTGCCGGTTCTGTAATGTTTCCGATGGTTCTCCCGACCTGGTGGACCCTGAGGAACCCGCCCATATTGCGGAGGCTGTGAAACGCCTCGGCCTCAGGCATGTGGTGATCACATCGGTGACCAGGGATGATCTGGAGGATGGCGGTGCCGGCCATTTTGCGGCAGTCATCACCGCAATTCGCAGGGCTTCCGAAAAGGTTGTTATTGAGGTTCTCATCCCCGATTTTCAGGGGGATTCGGATGCTTTGGATACGGTCATTGAGGCCAGTCCGGATATTATAAACCACAATGTAGAGACCGCGCCCCGGCTCTACCCGACTGTAAGACCCCAGGCTGACTATGAACAGTCCCTGGAACTCCTGCGAAGGGTAAAGGAGCGTGCCCCTGGAATTTATACCAAGTCCGGTTTCATGCTGGGCCTTGGGGAAGAGGTCCCGGAGATTCATCAAGTGATGGCCGATCTGCGGAAAGTGGATTGTAATTTCCTGACAATCGGGCAGTATCTTGCTCCCTCGGGGGAACATCATCCTGTAATTTCCTATATCACCCCCGAACAGTTTGATGATTATGGCGAAGAGGGTAAACGTCAGGGATTCCTCCATGTTTCCTCCTCTCCACTGGTTCGGAGCTCCTATCTTGCCGATGAGGCGATAAAATCTCTGAGAAACGAGGCATCTTAACAGAAATCTAACGGTTTCTTAATGAAGTTGTCACAGGACCTTCTTATTCTTCATTTGTAATTTTAACAAACCAATAAGGAGTTTTTACAAATGAAGAAGATTATTGTTGCCGTCCTTGTGATGGCTGTTGCATTCACTGCTTTCGCTGGGGGAGCTCAGGAAAGTCAGCAGGAAGAGATTGTTTCCATATCACTTGGCGGATCAACAACGGTTGAACCTATTACTATCAGCGCCATCGAAGCCTTTGAAGCGAAGAATACCACTTACAGGATTTCCTACGAAGGACAGGGTTCTTCCGTTGGTGTTAAGGGTGCTCTTGATGGTACCTACGTACTTGGCGGTGCTTCCAGGGACCTCAAATCTGCTGAAGAAGAGGCCGGTGCTGTTGCCACTCCGATTGCTCTTGACGGTATTGCTGTCGTAGTAAATGGTGGCGTTATGGTCGATTCTCTCTCCAGGCTTGAGATTGCCCGGATTTACACCGGTGAAATCACAAATTGGAGCCAGGTCGGCGGTCCCGATAAAGCCATTATTGTCATCAACAGGGATGAAGCATCAGGAACCCGGGCTGCTTTTCACGAACTTGTTATCAAACCTGAATTTGGTAAAGAGCAGGAGTTCTACAAAGACACAATCGTTGTTGAGTCCAACGGAGACATGGTTACCAAAACCGGTGCTACTCCCGATTCCATCGGATACTGTGGATTTGGATACATTGACAAGGCTATCAGTAATGGAGGTAAGACCCTTCTTATTGATGGTGTTGAGCCTTCGGTTTCCAATGTTCTTTCCGGTGACTATGCTGTCTCCAGAAGACTTAACATCATTTCCAATGGGGAAGTTGAAAATGGAACATTTGCAAAGGTGTTTCTTGACTTCCTCTTGAGTGATGAAGGGCAGGCTATTGTGGAGGATGAAGGTTTTATAGCTCTACCTTAATTTTGATTATCCAATAAAAAAGATTTTTAGATTGATAGAAACAGTCCCCGACCGGATTTCCCGGACGGGGGCTTTTTTGTTTGCCCTGCAAAGCAGGCATCGTGCCGGATTAAATTTATCGTTTTGACTGAAGAGAGGGTTCCCCCCTTTGTCTGATGATTTAGAAATAAAAAAGCCCTTCAAGCTGCGGCTCAAAGGGCTTTATATTAATCTTTTAAGGCGATTCCCTCTGCGAAAACAGTGGACCTTATCGTTTATTAAATTCTATTTCTCTTTCTTTCTTCCGGCAAGGCTTGCCTTGATGAAAGCGGCAAAGAGGGGGTTGGGGGCAGTGGGTTTTGAGGTAAACTCCGGGTGAAACTGAACCCCCGTGCTCCAGGGATGGTCAGGCCACTGTACCGATTCCACGAGGCTGTTACCCGGAGTCACTCCGGATACCATGAGTCCCGCTTCTTCAAGAACGTCTCTATACCGAACAGAAACCTCATATCTGTGACGGTGGCGTTCGAAAATCATGGGGCTGCCATAGGCTTCCCTTATCTTTGTACCGTCTTTCAGGTGACTTTCGCTTCTTCCCAGCCGCATTGTGCCGCCGTACTCTTTTACGTCCATCTGCTCTTCCAGCAGACTGACCACCGGAGCTACTGTTTCGGGGTTGAACTCCGTACTGTTGGCCCCCTTCAGCCCCGCCACATTCCGGGCGTATTCGATCACCATGATTTGCATGCCAAGGCATATTCCCAGGCAGGGGATTCTCTTCTCTCTGGCATACCTGGCACCTGTAAGCATCCCTTCAATACCGCGTTTTCCAAATCCTCCGGGGATCAGGATACCGTCAATATCTTTAAATGCTTCTTCCAGTTTCTTTCCCTCTTCGATCTCTTCTGAATCAATTTTTACAATTTCTACCCTCGCACCGTTGGCTATGGCGCCATGAAAGAGGGCTTCATTGATCGATTTATAGGAGTCTGTCAGGTTCAGATATTTTCCGAGCATACCGATTCGAACGGTGGTTTTGGAGTTGTGGAAGGTCCTAATGAATTTCTCCCAGGCGGCCATCTGAGGCTTTTCCGGAGTTAACCCCAGTTTTTCCATGACATTCAGATGGAGTCCCTGTTCCCTGTAGATGAGAGGGATTTCATAGACTGTTGTGTCCACATCGTAGGCTGAAAAGACGGATCTCTTCTCTACATTTGTAAAGAGGGAGATCTTCTTCTTCATCTCTTCGGTTAACTCTTCCGGTCCCCGGCAGAGGAGGATGTCCGGCTGAATTCCGATTTCCCGGAGTTCTTTTACCGAATGCTGGGTGGGTTTGGTTTTAAGCTCCTCCCCGGCAACGAGGGGAACGAGGGTCAGGTGAATGAAAAGTACATTCTCTTTGCCCATATCGTTAACGAACTGCCGGGACGCTTCGAGGAAGGGGACCGATTCCAGGTCTCCTACTGTTCCTCCGACTTCAATGATCGTAACTTTGGCTTCGTTTTCATTGGTTGCGGCTACAATTCTGCGTTTGATTTCATCGGTAATGTGGGGAATCATCTGAACAGTTCGTCCCAGATATTTTCCTTCACGCTCTTTTCGAATGACTTCCTGGTAGATTTGACCTGTTGTGATCGTGTTCTTTAAACCGACCGGTGATGATGTAAATCTGTAGTAGTTACCAAGATCGAGGTCCGTTTCCGCACCGTCGTCGGTGACGTAGACCTCTCCATGCTGATAGGGGCTCATGGTTCCTGCGTCCACATTAAGATATGGATCAATTTTGACCATGCAAACCTTTATCCCGTGGCCTTCCAACAGGGCCCCGATAGATGCCGATGCCAACCCTTTTCCAAGGCTTGAGCAGACACCTCCTGTGACAAATATATATTTCTTCATGTGAAAATATTATCCCGGTCTTGAACGGGATTGTCAAACCCCCCAGGCAATTTGTTTTGTTAAAAATTAGAAAAAAATTCGCAGGTCAAAGGGTCTTAAGGGCAGTTACACCAATTTTCCTAACACAATCCTAACCAAACTCTAACATTAGGGGAACTCTATACTGATATTTTCAAGTTGAACTTAATTGAACATTGAACGACACAGGGTTTTTCCCTGAATCGGAGGTTGTTTTTGAAACTAAAACTAAAATCAGAAAAATCGGTTGAGCTGATACTTCTCTTCTGTGCCAGTATATCTGTCTTGAGTGTACTGTTTATTTCTGTATTTATTTTTCAGAGGGGAGCACCGCTTTTCTCTAAAGTATCGGTTTTCGATTTTCTTTTTGGAACTGACTGGCTACCGGGGAATGAGACAAACCCACGGTATGGGATCCTTCCTTTCATCCTAGGTTCTCTCTATGTCACTTTTGGCGCCCTGCTCCTTTCTGTTCCAATCGGAATTATGACCGCTGTTTTTATGGCCGAGATTGCGACTCCCAAAGTTGCAGAGATACTCAGGACGGTAATTCAGCTTTTAGCCGGGATTCCTTCTGTGATTTATGGCTTTTTCGGAGTCATTGTTATTTCTACTTTTGTGAGAAATGCCTTCGGTGGTACCGGTTATTCGGTTCTTTCGGCTTCTATTATTCTTGCCATCATGACACTCCCCACCATTGTTAACGTCAGTGAGGTCTCTCTGCGCAGTCTGTCAGATGAGTTGAAAGCCGGTTCCTATGCTCTTGGAGCCACTCGCTGGCAGACAATCCGGAAAGTTCTCATCCCCACCGCCAGTTCAGGAATTGTTGCCGGAATTGTCCTGGGAATGGGACGGGCACTCGGTGAAACCATGGCCGTACTCATGGTTGCCGGAAATGCACCCATTATGCCGGGTGGCCCCCTTTCCAAGGTTCGTACTCTTACCATGAACATTGTAACTGATATGGGTTATGCATCAGGAGATCATCTGACAGCCCTTTTTTCTACAAGTATGGTTCTGTTTCTTTTCATACTTATCTTAAACCTTCTGGTTAACTATATCTCCAATAAAACCAGGATGGAAGTAGTCTGATGGAAATAAAAACAACCATGGATAGCATAAAGTCCGGTGTCCCGGCCGAAGTACCCCCGGTTGATGACAAATCAACTAATCGAAGTATAATTTCTCCCAAGGTTTCGGACAGGATAGCCTCCGCCTTCCTTTGGGGATTTGCAGGGCTTACTATTGGTATTCTCCTTTTTATTCTGGGATTCATTCTTTACCACGGTTTTGTTTCGGATAACCTGATAGAAACGAAAGTTATTCCTTCCACCAGTAAAACCGTGATGGTTCCATGGATGGATGAGCCTGCTTTGATTATAGCCAATAAGGGATTGAAGTTAACCGATTTACAGGTACAGGACCTTATTGATCTTTTTGCCGGCTCTCCTTCAAATTGGGGTAATCTTACTGAGCAGGATATTTCTGTTCAGCTGATCGGCCTTCAGAGTGTTCCTATTCAAGGTGAGGTTTGGAAATTCGGCAAGAAGATAACCCTTAAAAAGGATGAGGCTGAACTTATTAAAACTGTTGAAGAGCTTCCTGGAGCAGTAGGGTTCCTTCCTGCCTCTCAGGCGGTACTTCTGAAAGATTCAAAAGTAAGTAATTTAAATATCTGGGATATGAGTCTTGCGGTGAATCCTTCGGTCCTCGCAGTAGAGAATAATATAAAGATTCGGTTCATGAATAAGGAACTCATTTCCAGAATTATTTCCGGGGACATTCAGAACTGGAATGAGGTCGGTGGCGTAGATCTTCCAATTGTCTTCATCCTGCCTCCTGAGGGCTCCTCCGGACACACTCTTCTGGTAGATATCAAAATGCCCTCCGGGAGCGGAAATATCATCCCCGTATCATCTCTTGCTGAGCAGCAGCAGCTGATTGAGTCTACACCCGGTGCTGTTGGTATCTATCCTTACCTTAATGCCAAAGGGTTAAACCTTCCCATACTCTCCTATCAGTCCAGACATCGAGGGAGAAATATCCAGATGAGTTTTATCCTTGAACCACCGAAACGGGCCGGACGGGTCGGTGGTATCTCCTCAATCATTGTAAACACTATTTATATGGTAATACTGACTATCCTCTTTTCAACCCCAATCGGGGTAGGGGCGGCTATATACCTTGTTGAATATGCCAATCAGGGACGACTGGTAAAGGTCCTCCGGCTTGGAACGGAAACGCTGGCGGGTATCCCCTCTATCATTTTCGGTCTTTTCGGGTTCATAGTCTTTGTCGGGCTGTTTAAGCTGGGTATCGGTTTGCTTTCCGGTACCTTAACTATCACCCTGATGATACTTCCTACAATTGTGAGGACCGCTGAGGAGGCCCTGAAGTCTGTTCCTAAATCTTTCAGAGAGGGGTCTCTGGCTCTTGGTGCCGGGAAATGGATGACTATATATAGGGTTGTTCTTCCTGCCGCGGCCCCTGGAATCGTGACAGGCGTAGTTCTCGGCGTCGGGCGCGCTATTGGAGAGACGGCGGCCCTTCTTTTTACCATGGGTTTTGATTATCGCCGAGCGGAAAGTCTGTTCACATCCTCACGTGTTCTTTCCGTCCACCTATATCAGCTTGTAAAAGAGGGGATCTCCTTCGATCGTGCCTTTGCTACAGCAACAATTCTAATCATTATCATCCTGGGGACAAATCTTTTGATGAACTCCAGAATTTTTCGGAAGAGGTATTAAATGAGCAAGATCAGCGTCAAAGACCTTGATTTCTATTATGGAGATTTCAAGGCACTCCATAAAATTTCCATGGATATGGAAGAGCATAAAGTTACTGCCCTTATCGGTCCTTCGGGCTGTGGAAAGTCAACTTTTATAAAAACCTTAAACAGGATGAATGATCTGGTTGAGGGTTCAAAGGTCGAAGGGGAAGTCCTCTACAATGGTAGAAATATCTATAACCAGTATGATGTTATCAAACTTAGAAAGCAGGTTGGGATGGTTTTTCAGAAGCCCAACCCCTTTGCCATGACGATATTCGAGAATACTGCCTACGGCCCGAGAATTCACGGTGTTAAAAACAGGAGTAAAATTGAACATATTGTTGAAAAAAGTCTCCGTCAGGCCGCTCTCTGGGATGAAGTCAAGGATCGGCTTCATAAACCTGCCCTGGGACTTTCAGGTGGGCAGCAGCAGCGACTTTGTATTGCAAGGGTACTCGCTGTTGAACCGGATGTATTGCTTATGGACGAACCCACATCGGCACTGGATCCCGTTTCCACTTCAAGAATCGAGGATCTCATTGACGAATTGAAGGAAAAATAGTAACTACTCAGCACCAACCATGAATGGGTTTCCGGCAAAGACTCTTAAAAGCGCTTCCATTGCATGAACAT
>JAEINK010000028.1 GCA_016342585.1 Spirochaetales bacterium | reverse complement strand
AGAATCTTCTTCCCTGGAATATCCAGACTGATTTGCTGGAGCTGAAAGCTGGATTTCAGGCTTAAATTGACGCTTACACTGTGGTTTAAATTATATAAAGTTAAATAATTCAAGATTGATGGAACCTCCCGATCTAATAACTACTATATTTTTTCCAGATTTTGGTAGGATTTTGTTAACAGATTAATATAACACATGAAGATTTAGACTCTTGGCATCTTAATAGGGTGAAAATAATAGCAGAAACCAGAGAAAAGCAGATCGTGAATTTTCAAGAAGCCTGAATAATCCAATTGGTATTCCAGGCTTCACATTTTTTTATAAAGATTCCCAAATCAACGAAAAAATCTCTAATTACAACAATTTGCCCAAGTCTTCTAAGACTGAATCGAACTCCGTCCCCTTGAAGCAATATCCCATATCCAAGAACTTCTGCCGAAAAGCTTTAGCATCATCCTTAACAACTTTATTACCCAGGATAATTTCTGCAATATATCCTGCAGCGATTCTGAAATCATCCTCTTCCATACCAAACCGGGTCATCTCAGAAACCCCCAGTCGGATAGCACCCGAAGCGCTAAATCCTTCCTCAAAAGGAGTCGCCTGATAGTTAACTATAATGTTGTTCTCTTCTAGTCTTTTGGCAATTTCAGCCCCCCTAGTCCAACCAACTTCAACAATTACCTGATGGGTTTCTGTAAAATCGATTAAAGGATCTCCTGCAACGGTTAAACCTGTATCTGAGAGTGCTCGAGCAAAGGCTTTTGCATTTTTTATAATCTGTTCCTGATAATCATTCTTAAAAGCATTCATTTCATATGTAGACATTAGAAGCCCTAATAGAGTTCCAAGATGATGGTTTGATACGCTTCCTGGGAATGCCCTCCTCTCTATTGCCTGCCAGAGGAGGCACTCCTTATCATTCTCCTGAAAATTTCCTCCAATAATCCCGCGCTGAGTCCCAAAGAAAGTTTTATGAGTAGATCCGGTAACAAGATCGGCGCCTTCATCAAAAGGATTCTGAAAATGTGGACCGACAAGCCCTAACACATGAGCCATATCATACATCAGGATAGAATCCAATTCCAACTCATCGATATATTTTCTGAACTCAGTAACAGGTTCTTTATGAATTATCATGGATTTGCCAAGGATTATTAGTTCTGGACGATACTCCTCCAACAGTGTTTTGCATCCTTCAATATCCATTTTATATGGATTATCCGGAAGAACGGGAAAATTAATAACAGCGGGCTGTTCAGTCTTGGGATCTCTTGCAATAAAATCTTTAAGGGCTCCCATGGGTTGAGCACTCAAATGGCCTCCACGAATAATATGATTATTCATAACTGAAGACATTCGCACAGGTTCACTTTTCCTGTTTCCTCTGTTAATATAATCGAGCATTGCACTGAAAACAGCAGTGTTGGCCATCTGACCAGATATAACTCTAGATTCTATTCGAGAACAACCCAGAAACTTAGCCATCTCCTCATTAAGGAGAGTTTCAACCTTGTGAATAAACTCTGTTCCCTGATAATAAAACACTTCGTCTTCTCCGAATGCTTTCACTTTTTTGTGTTCAGCATAACGTGAAACAGGATCCATTATTGATAGAAGCCTTGAGAAAACTGAAGCGGTCATTTCAGAAGGTATCAAGTTTAAACACTCACGCTGACGCCATATAGTGTTATCCATAGCAGATTTAATAAGGTTTAAAGCAGAACTTCTATAGTTTCCACTTATTTCTTCACCATCTTCTGGTTTACTCTTCGCCAAAACTCCGTCTACGTCCAAGACATCTTCTGCAACGATAGGATAACAAAAAGGTGGTGCCTCACTTCGAATGTGGACAGGTACAATCTCAGCTTCGATCATCTTATTTCTTACTTCGATCTCAACCTTAGCCCCTTTAAGGATGTTTGAATCGATATAAGCAAGACCGATGGCCCGCTTTGAACTCTCTTCGGTCAGAACAGTTTCTATCCCCTGCCCTTTAGGTACCCAATAGGGTATGGAGGTTCCACTGGTAACCCAACCCACCTCCTTATTATTGATAAAAACCCGAGAGCCTTCCCTGGCTAAACCCTTTCCAGTAATGGCAAAGGGTCTGACCCTCTTTGGAACATTTTGAATCTCACTAAAATCTTGTTGAATAATTTTCTTTTTAGCTGATTGCTGGAGGGTCAGAGCTTCTCTTCCAATGAAATTACCTTTGAAAGGTGAAAGACTAACAGCAAACCCCGCAAGACCAATAGCATAGATAGGAATCTCATCTCCATCGGGATCTGCCCCCAATTCATGGCCATAAAGCGGCATCCCAGCTTCTAATCGCAAAGTATCTCGTGCACCTAGACCTATAGGTAAGGCACCCTCCTCTTCAAGGAGTCTCCAAAGTTTTACAGCCTGCTCCGACCCCACAAAAAGCTCAAAGCAGATAGGTTCACCAGTATACCCGGTCCGGGCCATCTTGACAGGTATACTTGCAAGCTCACCACAGGAAAGGGAGTTCCTTATTGGTTCAGGAATAGCACCTTTGGTAATAATTTTATTCAGGATGTCTCTGGATTTTGGCCCCTGGAGGCTTATCATGGCGATCCTATCGGTATAATCCTGTATACTTACATCGGGAAATGAACCAAGATGATTATAGAAGTGATTCCAATCCTTCTCTCGGTTAGCCGCATTTACAACGAGGACCCATTCGTCAGCTTCAAAGCGATAGAGGTAGGCATCATCAATGGCCCCACCGGTCTCATTCTGGATAATCGTATATTGGGCCTCGCCTACAGATAATCCGGCAGCATTATTAGTCAAAACATGCTGTAAAAAACCAAGTGAATCACTACCCGCAAAGATAAACCGGCCCATATGTGAAACATCAAAGATACCGGCCGCCTTCCTGGTCGTCAAATGCTCTGTAATAATCCCGGAAGAGTACTGGATAGGCATCTCCCATCCTCCGAATTCAGTCATCTTTGCGCCGGCATTTATATGTTGATTATAAAGGACACTTTTTTTCAGTTCACTCATCTCTCTTCCTCCGCATTAAAGTAGTTTACAACTGGTTTTCTTGCCGCAAGAACCTCATCCACTCGTCCGACCAATGCATTCACCGGAGCCATGTGAAGAGAATCGGGGTCAGAGCTCGCAATTTTGGCCAGAGATATCATAACCTCAACAAAACCATCCAGAGTTTCCCTTGTTTCAGTCTCGGTAGGTTCAATCATCAAGGCCTCTTCAACGATCAAAGGGAAATAAATAGTAGGAGGATGAATATTCTTATCAAGGAGTCCTTTGGCAATATCAAGAGCTGATATTCCATAATTTTCTTTCAGGCTTTTAGCAGATAGTACAAACTCATGTTTACAGACTTCGTCATAGGGAAGATCATAAAAATCTTTGAGCTTTTCCCGGAGATAATTTGCATTCAAAACAGCAAATTCACTCACATCCGTTAGTCCATCTTCACCATTTATAAGGATGTAAGTCATAGCACGAATGAGAACCCCTATATTTCCATGAAAACCTCCGACCCTACCAATAGAGAGGGAGTGGTTGAATGAGTTTATGTATAATTCACCCTCTTTTTCTACAACGGGGGTAGGCAGGAACTCAATAAGCTTTTCATTTACAAAAACAGGACCAGCACCAGGACCGCCGCCGCCATGAGGAGTAGAAAAGGTTTTGTGAAGATTCAGGTGAACACAGTCAAATCCCATCTTTCCCGGCATAACCTTACCCATGATAGCATTCATATTAGCCCCGTCGTAATAAAGAAGGCCGCCTGCCTCATGAATCATCCCGGCAATCTCCATGATCTCCTTCTCAAAAATTCCCAGGGTATTCGGATTAGTCATCATAATACCAGCCAGAGTCTCATCACAATATTCTCTGACCACCGAGGGATCAACATGCCCCCGTGAATCCGATTTAATCTCTACAATATCAAATCCAGCGATGTGTGCCGACGCTGGATTTGTCCCATGAGCCGAATCCGGCATGAGGATCTTAGTTCGCCCCATCTCTCCCCGCGCCCTGAAATAAGCCTTAAAAAGCTTCATTCCGGTAAACTCTCCATGGGCCCCGGCAAAAGGTGCGAGAGTCCCCCATTTCATACCGGTAACTTCCGAAAGAGAGGCAATAAGATCATACATCATCTCCAGAGTTCCCTGGCTTTGTTCATCCGGCTGAAGAGGGTGGAGTGCATTAAATCCATCCAGCCCGGCCGATTTCTCGTTAATCCGGGGATTGTATTTCATGGTACATGAACCAAGAGGATAAAAACCCAGATCTATCCCGAAGTTCCGGCGTGAGAGTTCAGTAAAATGACGGATTACCTCATTCTCTCCCATTTCAGGAAGTCTTGCAGGTTCTCTCCGTATAAGATTCTGTTTAAAGAGCTCTTTGCTATCACAATAAGGAACATCGCAGTTCGGATACCTGTACCCAACAGTTCCAGGTCTGCTTTTTTCAAATATCAGCCTGCTCATTTATCACCTCCGACCCCATTGGAAAAAGTAGTCATTCGCTTCAAAGACCGCCCCAGGGCGGATACATACTCATCCATCTCAAGCCGGGATCTTTTTTCAGTCACAGCAATCGTCAAAAGATTCATATTCTGAACTCCGGGCGTTCCGGAGGGAGAACAACCCGCCTTCTCTTTGAGCCCGCCAAGATCCACCCCGGCAAGGAAACATTCGTTATCTGTCATATCCTTGACCAACTTGGAGGCCTCACAGGGAAGTTCGAGGGTAAACTCATGAAAGAAAGGTTTATTGTGAAGAAGACTTATCGAAAGGTCTTTGGTAATCTTATCCTGAAGATAGTGAGCCTTGGCAGTACATTGACTGGCGACCTCCTTCAACCCCTCTTTCCCAATCAGGGACATATGAATCGTGCAGGCAATAGCAGCTAAGGCTTGATTAGAACAAATATTGGAGGTCGCCCGCTCTCGTTTTATATGCTGTTCGCGTGCCTGAAGAGTCAGGACATAGGAACGCAGGCCCCCCTTGTCCAGAGTCTGCCCGGAGATCCGCCCCGGAAGCTTCCGCATATATTTCTTACTTGCAGCCATGTAACCAACTGACGGACCACCATAGCATGGTGAAAGGCCAAAGGGCTGAAGGTCACCAACACCGATGTGTGCCCCCCACTCCCCCGGAGGCTTCATAAGTCCAAGGCTCACAGGATTGGAACTTACAATAAAAAGTGATTTATACTCATTCAGTTTTTCAGCAACCCCCGTGTAATCTTCTAAGATACCATAGACATTCGGGGTCTGAAGAATAACACAGGCAACATTTGGCCCAAGCTGACTTTCAAGACCACCAAGATCCGTTTCACCATCAACTTCAGGTATCTCCTCAATAAAAACAGGAAGATCAGCAAAGAATGTTTGTAAAACCTGTATGGTATGCGGGTGGAGAGTCGAGGAGTAGAGGATAGTGTCTTTCTTAGCCCCTGAATTTAATCCAATAACAGCAGCCTCGGCAATAGCCGTATGGCCATCATAGAGTGAGGCATTGGAGACATCCATACCATTGAGCTCACAGATCATGGATTGAAACTCAAAGATAGCCTGGAGGATCCCTTGAGATATTTCCGCCTGATAAGGTGTATAGGCTGTAAGAAACTCCCCCCGGCTTATCAAACCGTCGATGGCTGCTGGAATTATATGATCATAGGATCCGCACCCCATGAATGAAATTAAATCTGTTTTGTTTTTATCAGCATATTTTTTCATCTTCCCAAGGGCTTCATGTTCGGAAATCCCTGTAGGGATCCCCATGGGTTCCTTTTCCAGGATTTCCACAGGGATATCTAAAAAAAGCTCCTTTACGGAGCTTAAACCCAGAAAAGACAACATTTCCCGGCGGTCTTCATCTGTGTGGGGGATATATGTGCTCATTTGACTTTATTCCTCGGCAACCTTTGCATAAGCTTCAGCATCCAGGAGCTGTTCAATCTCAGATTCATCGGACATCCTGATGGCGAAAATATGAATACCATATGGATCTTCCTGGATCTGTTCAGGAGAATCCTCAAGCTCCTCATTAACCTGAATGATGGTACCCGAAACAGGAGCATAGAGTGGTGAAGCCGCCTTCACAGACTCGACAACACAGACTTCATCTCCCTTGTTTACTTCGGTGTCCACTTCAGGAATATCAATGTAGACTAATTCCCCCAGTTTCTCGCATGCAGGGGCTGAGATTCCAACATAAGCGATACCCGTCTCTACCCGGATCCATTCGTGAGTCTTTAAGTATTTATAGTCCTGTTTTATTTCCATGATCTCCTCCTGAAAAATTTTGCGTGTCTTATCTCATTATACGCAATAGTTCATTCAAGTCAAATTATTTTTGGCATTTCTTTAAATTTACACCTGTTTTTTGTGTAACTCGTTAATTTATTACAAAATCGTAATTAATTGTTTATAGTTAAAATTCTCTCATGAAAGCAGAAAGGAAACATAAAGGAACCTGAGTATACTTGCGAATTATTATATGACAAGTTATGATTAAATTTCAGCATCAATTCGCTAACGGAGGGTATAGCAGAGCCTATGAAAACACTAGAACATATTCACACCATTATTAATGAGCATAAATTGGTATTTATGAGCCTTTCCAAAAAGGATTGTGCAATATGCCAAACCCTCAAACCAAAGGTTGAACACCTGCTGGCAGATTTTTCAGATCTAAAAGCCATAGCTGTAGATCTTGATCTCATTCCGGATGCCATCAAAGAGTATTCAATAACAAATCTACCCACACTCCTCATATATGCCATGGGAAAAGAGGTTTATCGTAAAGACAGAGCACATAATCCGATGGAGCTAAAAGAGACAATCGAGAAGTATCACAAAATTTTGTTCAGCTGACAAGCAAACTTATAATTCGATCAGACCTGATCTGCCACTTTTGAATTAAAGAAAGAGTGATAAAAACGCTCCCGAGAGGGGGCAAAGGGATTATTTTTCAGGCTGCCAGCTAAACTCATCCCTGATTATATCCATTTGTATAATATCCCATCGTTTACCTTCACGCAGCAGGGCCTCCCGCCGGTGCCCCTGCTCCTTGAATCCGCATTTTTTATAACAGCCAATTCCCCTTTCATTAAAGTCGTAGACTTGAAGCATGATATTATGAAGGTTAAGGTATTCAAAACCATAATAGAGGAGACATTCAAGGGCTCTGGATCCATACCCCCTGTTCCAATACCCCTTCTCACCAATAAAAATCCCGCATTCTCCGGACTGATTTAATTGATCAAGAGTAATAAAGCCGCAGATCCCTATCAGCTTATCTTCAACAGAATCCAGAATGCCATAATTATGCTGCTGCGAAATTAATGAAAGGGCTTGCCGTTCGCCCTCGGGAGTGATATTGACAGTTGCCAGATTGAGAAACCTGAAGACCTCGGGATCGTTCAACCATCCTGTATACAGATCTGAATCTTCAAGATTAATAGGGGAAAGGTAACATTTACCACCATCGATTTTTTTATAATATGCCATTGCATCCTCCAGATTTATAATGGACTAACAGAATAAATCAGATTTTAATTCTCGTAAACCAATGAATTACACTATAAAACTGGTCATTGTCTCATTTTTTGAATATAATTATTTTAGATCAACCAAGGAGTAGAACACGAAGGCAAATTGCACATTCTCTCAGCAGAAAAACCTCCTTTTTTTTATTTCACTTATCGTGCTTGTTTCAACTGTACTGGTAATACTTTCAGGACTTCAAAGGTTGTACGATCCTCCTGAGGAGTCATTCCCCCTGACGGAGGATTGGGATATTTATGGCCTGGAAGCGATGAAGGAACCATTATCTGTCCCCTTCTACTTCGGGGGGGAGCGTGAAGGAGGAATGGCACCGGGATTTTATCGGGCAACAACAAGGTTTGTAGTTCCTTCCCTTTCAACCCCCTTAAGAATTGTATTCCCCTCCCTGAAGGGAAATGGGGTAAGACTGTCGGTCAACGGCCGCAGCCTTGCAGTGCAGGGAGATCTTGCCTCCGGAAATGCCACACGGGAGGATACCCCCTTCCAGGCAATTATCCCGGTAGAACTGCTATCAGATCAAAACCGCATAATACTTGATTTCTACAGCCTCACAGGATTTGGCATACAAAAAGTTCCCTACTGTATTCCTGAAGATAAAGCGGGTTTCAGGATATCCCTCATGTTTTTCCTGGGAGATTACCTTCCCGTACTGACGATTGGACTCCTTTTTACTCTGGCTATTTTTCTGCTTATTCCGGGAGTCAGGCTTTTTCATCAACGCAAGATTGGAATATCCATGGGTATAACCCTCCTCCTGATGATAATTTCAGCCATGGAGTTTATTCATTCCGATTTTCTTCCCGTATCATTCCTTACATACAACAAAGTATTTCTTAGTGCAGGTAGAGTATCTTATGCGGCACTTCTACTCGCAGTCAGGTGGCTCTATGATGATGAGCTCTATTCAAAGGTCAACCTGAAAAAGATCAAATCGGTCAATTTGATTATTCTTATTTTGGCGGGGATAGAGATAGTCCTGGCATTGATTATATTGATTTACCCCTTCGATATTATATCTTTATTGATTTTTAGTAATAAAACAATTTTACTTTCACTCCCTGTTGTAGTAACTTCAGTCTGGCTCTCTTTACCCAGATCTCAGGCACACAAACAGCTTCGCGGTATTTTTTATGGATTTATCGTTCTCCTCATCACCGGCATCTATGATTCTATTTCCAATAATCTGGGAAATGGCAATATTCATTTCACCTTTTTAGGTACAAGTGTTTTCTTCTGCACCCTTGCCTGGGATATAATCGCAAGGCTTGTCGCAAACTTCTCCAAATGGGATGTTGATAAACAAAAGGTAGAGCATTTCCGCAATGAATCAATCACAGATCCTCTTACAGGGGCATCAAACCGAAAAATGTTATCCATCATGAAAAATAAATTATCCGGTCGTTACTCCCTCATTACCCTGGATTTGGATAATTTTAAAGTTCTAAACGACACCTACGGTCACCCCTTCGGGGATCAGGTCCTCATTGATCTGGTTATCCTGGTACAAAGGCATATCAGGGAGGGTGATATAATCATTAGAATGGGGGGCGATGAGTTCCTCTTGATCCTGCCTGGCTGTCATGAACCCGAAGCACGTTCATTGGCAGAAAGGCTGTTGGAAGAGATAAAAGGACATGCTGTACATAGTGCTAATCTCTCATCCGGGTTCTCCTGCTCCATGGGAATTGCAGGAAATGATGATTTTGAATACTCCTTCGATGAAATCATGAAAAAAGCAGATGAGCATTTATACAAAGCAAAGGAACATAAGGGTGGCTTTGTTTAGAGTTGATAGGATAAACCTGATTTGTCCAAATCCTGTAAACTTAAATCTTGCCTCCAGGTCCTAAAAGTGTTCGACTGCCGTCTTCATTTTTGTACTCAGCAAGTTCAACCTGATACACCCGACTTATCAGATCCGGGGTCAGGAGTTCCTGCGGTTTTCCGGAGCTGATACAAACCCCCTCTTCAAGAAGCAAACCCCAATCACCATACAAAAGGGCCTGATTTATATCATGAAGAACCGTAATAACAATTGCCCCCAGCCTGGTCTCCTCTTTAAGGAGAGAAAGCAGGGTAAGCTGGTGTTTAAGATCAAGGTGATTGGCCGGTTCATCGAGCAGTAGGATTGAAGGCTGCTGTACAAGAACTCTCCCGAGAAGAACCCGCTGGTACTCCCCGCCACTCAACTCCTTGATTGAACGAGTCCGTAATTTTATAAGATCGAGCCTCTCGAGGGTCTCTTCGACGATACGAATATCAACCGGTCCCTCCCTTCCGAGTAGTCCCTGATGAGGATATCTACCCATCTTCACCATATCTTCCACGGTGTAACCGAAGGGACGATCATTTATCTGGGGGATAAGCCCGATTATTTTAGCCCTGGCCCGGGGAGGTATATGATGAACAGGCTGGCCATCAATAAACACACCGCCCCTCTCCGGTTTCTGAATCCCGTTCAGGAGGGTGAATAGAGTGGTCTTTCCCGAACCATTGGGTCCAAGAAGGACAGAAAATGTCCCCGAGCGAAAAGTATGACTCACAGGCTTCAGACAGAAGCCTCCCTTGTAACTGAATTCCGCCTCCTTCAGTTCAAGATTAATCTCATTTTTATGACTCATACGCCCCGCCTCCAACTCTTAAACTTAAGCTGAATAAGGAAAAAGGGCCCGCCGATCAAGGCTGTAATCACCCCGATTGGAATTTCCTTGGGAGGGATAAGTGTCCTTGCCGCAAGGTCCGCATAAACTAACAGCAAAGCACCGGCGAGAGCTGAATAGGGCAAAACCTTCCGGTGATCAGGTCCTGTAACATACCGGACCATATGGGGGACTAAAAGCCCCACAAATCCGATGATACCTGAAACGGATATAACAGAGGCGGTTATAAGAGAAGCAACAGAGAGGAGGAGGAGTCCCGTTTTTCTAGGATCCAGTCCAAGAGAAAAGGCTTCCTGATTCCCCAGCGAGAGTATATTCAGACGCCGTCCGTTTAAAATTAAAAAGAGTGAGGCAATGAACACAAAGACGCCGGATGTAATCACCTTCGGCCAACTGGCAGAAGAAAAACTTCCCATCATCCAGAAAATGATTCGATCGAGTTCATTCCGGTTCATCATCATAAGAAACGAGATAACAGCCTGAAAAATATAACTCATGGCAATTCCTGCCAAAAGCAGAAATGAAAAATCACGGTTCACTCCTCCGGCAAGGAAAAAGACAAGGAGGGTTGAACCGATAGCACCTCCAAAGGCGGCGATCGTAACACCGCCAAGACCCATGGCAACATTAGTCACCATATCAAAGGTAAAAACAAAGGCAAGGGTTGCACCAAGTGCCGCCCCCGAAGAGACACCAAGAAGGTAGGGTTCGGCCAGAGGATTCCGAAAGACGCCCTGAAAAACAGCTCCTGAAATTCCCAGTCCGGCACCGGCAATGGCCGCGAGAAGGACACGGGGTAATCGTAATTTCAAAAGGATCAGCTGAGCCTTATGGAGGCCGGCTCCAGTCTCCCCGGTAAAAAGGCCGGTGAAAACCGATAGGATGGCATCGGGTGAAATCCTGACGGCACCGAAGGTTACGGCAAAGAGTATGAGTATAAAAGTAATCAAAACAGCCGCGGCACCTATGAGGATCCTTTTCAAACTATTTATTCCACATAGGAGGTAAAGACATTATTCAAAATTTCAAGTCCTTCGGCCAGACGGGGACCCTGGCGAACAATTACATTTTCATCCACCTCATAAACATGCCCCTCCTTGACGGCTGTAAGATCAGAGTAGAAGGGAGCCGAGGAGAAGATATCACCAAGACCATTATTGATTAGAATGATCTCAGGATCTTTCTCAATGAGCTTTTCAAGTGAGTAAGACCATCCATCCACGTCTCCGGCAATATTAAGCCCACCGGCCATGGTAATCATCTCATTAATGAAGGTTCCCCCACCGGCAGTCCAGTCCCCCCCTTCTCCAAATCCGACAACGAAGTAAACTGAAGGTTTTCGCACCATGCCTGACACTTTTTCTTCCACCCGGCCAGCCTTACCGCTCATTTCAGAAATAATTTCCTCGCCCCTCTCCTGAGCCCCCAAAAGTCCTGCCACCCCCCGGAGAACCTCATAGGCCCCGGTAAATTCCTGAGGACCATAAAAAACAGCCGAAGCAACACCGGCATTGGTCAGCAGATCAAGCTCCTCCATAGGAGCATGTGAAGAGGCAAGGATCAGATCCGGACCAAGCGACAGAATCGTTTCCACACTGGGACTTTGAATATCACCGACAGGAGAAATAGATTCTACTTCCGGAGGGTAGTTACACCAGTCGGAACGCCCCACAAGGAGGTGACCTTTCCCGAGAGCATAAACAGTTTCGGTTATATTGGGACCAAGGGAGACAACACGAACAGGAGGAGAATCAAGGCTGATCACCTTACCTGCAGAATCAGTTACTTCAAGAGAGAAAGAACCATCCAGAACAATACTCTCCGAAACAGCTCCGCCCCCCTTCTGATCACCAGAAGAGGCTTCCTGATTTCCACCCGCATAAATGACAACAGGAGGGAGAAGGATAAGAATGAAAATTATTCGTTTAAACATTATATTCCTCATTTTCCGAAAATCTGAGGATATCAAATGGTAACAGGGACAGAAGGATTGTCGCCTATTCCAACTTATTCCACGAAGTTCGAACAGTTAATAGGTTCAGTTTCCGGGCATTCTGGCTTAACCTGAAAAGATTCAGGCTTACAGCGGCGGGTCCGCGGAGGTATCTCACCTCACTTCCCCCGGTTCCTGTAAATCAATTATGGCATAGATATTATTCGCTTACAAGTTCGCGAACCTCTTATATCAGTATTTCCACCCGAGAATTCCCATTCCGATGATGTTCATAACGACAGGAATGGCATAGATCACACCGATAGCAATCACCTTTGAGCGGATAGATGATAGGTTAATAACAATTATTGCTCCCACAAAAAAGTGGAAATATCCGATAAAGAATATCAGCCAAATCCCGGCAAATGTTCTATCCCAGAATGGATATGCCCAAACGAGGAGATCACCCTTATTAAGAAAAGTCTCAATAAAAACACAGAATACCGAGTAACCGATTGCCCAGAACCACTGCTCCGGAATCCGGAAGATCCTGTGAAGGCGACTGTCGGTCAGGGTGTGATAGAAGATTATTCCCAGAAGGGAGAACATAAACATTATTTCAATGTTCCAACCGACCATAGTGCGCAGGGCTGTATCCCCCGGGGCCGTCCAGAACGCCGAGTATCCCGTAATATTCAGTACCCAGCCGTTCCAGGTTTCATTAAAAAAATCAATACCGAATACAGCCAGCCCGGCAAAAATGGGATTCCAATCCCCCGTCTCCCGGGCAAGTTTTATCTCTTTCGTATAAATATAGAATACTATAGCAAGAAGCGGTATCACATACCACTTCATCATTGATAAATCACGAAGACCGTTAAGGGCATCCAAAGAGGCTTGGGTCATTCTACTACTCCTTTTTAAACTTGAACATCAATTATTTTTAATCGTAAACCGGTCGTAAGATTCTGTCAAACGGGAAAAAGCGAATTAAAAAAAATACAATTTCATGGTAAACTATTTTTCTAAAGCGATCTCATACAGATCTGATAAAACGGGACAGAGTGACGGAGAGGGGTTCACCGGGGGCAACTGATTTTGAGCATAAAGCACGATGGTACATTTCAATTATTTTACAAAGAGGGATGGGCCTGTCTTACGGTTTTCCCGCCGGAAAAAGGGGGAAGACCCGTATATGTTGAAAATGTCAGTGGAAGGATTCAACTCCTCGGGATCCCATCTGTAAGACAGCAGATAATCAGAGATATCATTGAAAAAGCGGAAGGCCTCCCGTCTAAACTCATCCAATGGCCCGATGGTGAAAAACTTGGCCCAGAAATAACGACCAGCATAAGTGAAGATAATATGTCGGCTTCAGTAACGATAACATCCGAAAGACAAGGGGGAGAGCCCCTTTCGGAAGAAAAGCTGATAAAAGCGCTCAAAGAAGCAGGCGTCGTATTCGGGCTCCAGGAGGAGGCCCTCGCATCAATCCTCAGGCGAAAAATCTACGGGCAACCCGTACTCATTGCTCATGGCCGTCCTCCCGTTGATGAAGAGACAGCCAGAATTGAATACCTCTTTGAAACCGACAGGGGGAAACCTTTCAGGGAGCTGGATTATGAAAGGATTGATTTGAAGGAACTGAACTTCATACAGAACAGGGATGAAGGTGATATTCTCGCAAGGCTCCTTGCCCCGATTACCCCGGAAGACGGGATGGATGTCAGGGGAAATCCCCTCCCTGCCCGGACGGGAGGAGCCGACTCCGCCTTAAAAGCAGGAGAAGGGACCCTCCTCTCTGCCGATGGAAGAGAGATTACAGCACAGGTAACGGGCAATGTCAAACTGACTACTACGGGTGTGATAATCGAACCTCTTGTTACGGTAGAGAATATAGATTATTCCAATGGCAACATGGATTTCAAGGGAGCCATCGATGTTCAGGGCCGAATTGCGGATGGCTTCACTGTAAAAACCGACGGCGATATCCAGATCGGCAAATCGGTGAGTAAGATAAATATTACCTCAGGGGGCGATATGGTTCTAAAAGCCGGCATTTCAGGAAATGATGAGGGAATAATAACCTGCGGGGGAGATCTCTACGCAAAATATATTGAAAATGCAACGATCTACTGTAAAGGAAATATCTATGTAGAGGAGGCAATCATGCACTCTAATGTCATGGGTGAGAAAGATATTATACTCTCCGGAAAACGGGCAGAGATATTTGGCGGGCAGATGGCCGCAGGTGGGAGTCTAAAATGTAAAAAACTCGGGAGTATAAATGAACCACAGACAGAGGTTCATCTTGGACTAAGCCTTGCGGATTATAAAAAACAGGAAGCCCTGGAAGAGAAAATAAAAATCACCAATTCCGAAATTGATAAAACAGATCTGCAGATACGGCAGATAAAAGCAGCTATAAAAAAGGGGGGGGCAGCAGAAACGCCCCTTGAGATACCCCAGGATAAACTCTCAACGGCCCTTACTCAGCTGCAGGATAAATCTGTAAAATTGAATACTCAGGTTAGTGAGGGCTTAAAGGATTTGCATGAGATGAAAAGAGAGCAGAAAATCGATGAAAACGCCCATCTTACGGTGGAACAACAGATTTTTGGGAATGTGTCGGTCTTCTTTGGTTCCCATCGATGGGTATCTTCCGGTAAAGCGACTTCAAAAACAGTCCTCATGGTAAAAAAGGGGAAACTCCTGGAAAAAGGTTCCGAATGACTATACCCGCAGCAAGCAGAGGGTTCAATCCGGCTCGAATAAAGCGGGAACCTTCTCAGCACAAAATTTTTACAAAAAATACTTAACAAGTGAAGCTTTGTCCCTCATAATATATAGGATGATCCGGCATGAGCAAGGCCTCACAAGCAAATCAATCCAACTACTTTTTCTTATCTCTATTTTAATACTTTCAGGATGTGAAACCATGGGTAACCGGAAGAATGACAGAGCAGGGCAAAACGAAGACCAAACAGCTTCAAGGCTTTACCCCGGGGCAGATATAACGCTCTATCCTAAACCGGAAGTGTCGATCACTCGATGGTATGGAGATGCAAAGGCAGCCTGCTCTTTAACTTTTGATGATGGAACCCTGGACCATTATTTGGCCGCCTTCCCTATTATGGAAGAATACAACTTAAAAGGGACCTTCTTCCTGATGGTAAAGGGGCGGGAAAGCGGCATTTGGAACGACTATGGAAGTGAAAGACAGCTCATGTCCTGGAAACAGGCAGGCCAGATGGGCCGGGCCGGCCATGAAATTGGAAGCCATAGCGTTAATCACCTTGATCTTCGTGCGACAGAAAAAAAAGAGGATGGTATTGATATCCTCAATCATGAATTTTACGGTTCTCGCGAAGAGATTGAAAAAAACACAAATTCTAAGATAACAGCATTTGCCTGGCCTTATTTCCGGTATACAGAGTATTCCCAGGAAAAAATTCTCGACCACTATATGGTCGCGAGAACTGGTTCTATCTATCCTTCAAAAATTACAGACATCCCTGCGTCAAACCTGGTGAGCCCGCCAAACCCCGGAGCCATTCCCTCTTATGCCCTCCTCTCCAACCAGGAGATTTCCGAATGGGAGAGTCTTGCGACGGATGTATATTCAAAGGGCGGTTGGCTTTCCCTCTGCCTTCATGGAATAGAGAAAGAGGGTATTCCAAAGGAGGCTCTGGGATGGGAAGCAATTCCAGAGAAAGATTTCAGATCGATCCTTAATTATATTTCCCGGAAGGAGATATGGGCAGCCCCCTTTGGGACGGTATATCAGTATATCCATCAAAGAGACAATACCGACATAGAAATCATCAAGTTCACAGAGACCAGCTTGGTCATTGACCTTTCCTTCCCTATGGAGTACACTGCGCGTCCTGTTCCTATAACCCTGGCGATTAATCTCCCCTTTGACTGGAACGGTAGAATTTATTCCGCCGACGGTACTGTTATTATTCTCTACAGAGATGATTCCCGAATCCTTGCAGATTTGATACCTCATCCGCCTTCGGAAAAAGGAAGGTATACATATGGATTTTAATTCTTTTGGTTTGAAACCGGAAATCCTGACAGCAATTGAGGAGTGGGGATTTGAAACCCCAACAGAAATACAAGAGAAGGTGATCCCCTTCATGCTCGCAGAGAAAAAGGATCTTGTCGGCCTTGCCCAGACGGGTACAGGAAAAACAGCAGCTTTTGGACTCCCACTGGTGAACTTTGCAGATACGTCGAAGAAAGCACCAAAGGCTCTTATTCTCTCACCAACCCGAGAACTCTGTCTTCAGATAAGCGCAGATCTCAAGCAATTTGCAAAGCATATCCACGGTTTAAATGTTACTCCCGTTTACGGAGGAGCAAATATCGTTACTCAAATACAGGAGCTCCGAAGAGGGTCTCAGATTGTTGTGGCAACCCCCGGCCGACTGGTTGATTTGATCAAACGTGGAAAGATCAATATATCCGAAATTGAAAGAGTTGTACTCGATGAAGCGGATATTATGCTCAACATGGGGTTCAAGGAAGAGCTTGATGCGATCCTTGAAAATACTCCCGAAGATAAAAACGTTCTTCTTCTATCAGCCACCATGCCGTCGGATGTTGCCCGTATAGCCTCAGAGTACATGACAGAACCGGAGCGGTTTACTGTCGGCAAGAAAAATGCAGGGTCTGAAAATATTGAACATAAATATTACATGGTTCACTCCAGGGATAAATACCCGGCTTTGAAGAGACTCCTGGATATCCACCCTTCTATTTATGGAATTGTATTCTGTCGAACGAAAATAAGTACTCAGGAAATTGCCGATAAACTTATTAAAGATGGATATAGTGCCGAAGCAATACACAGTGACCTCTCTCAGTATCAGAGAGATGGTGTCATGAGTAAATTCAGGGTAAAAGGGTTTCAGATTCTGGTGGCCACCGATGTGGCCGCCCGGGGAATCGATGTTAATGACCTCACCCATATTATCCACTATGATCTCCCCGATGAAAAAGCTAACTATGTGCACCGAAGCGGACGAACGGGCCGTGCGGGCAGAAAAGGGATGTCCCTGGCGATTATCAACATGAAAGAGGGGCATAAGATCAGAATGATTGAAAGAACCCTCGGCCAGAAGATAACCGAAGGCCAGGTTCCAAAAGGTAGCGATATCTGTGAAAGACAGCTTATGCACCTGATCGACAGGGTCCATTCTGTTAATGTCGATGAGAGCCAGATCGCCCCCTACCTTAGTATAATTGAAGAAAAACTTGCATCTCTCGACAGGGAAGAACTTCTTAAGCATTTTGTATCCCTTGAGTTCAACCAGTTCCTGACCTACTATAAAAATACACCTGACTTAAGTCCTATCCGAAAAGGAGAAAGAGACGGTCGAGGCAGGTCTAATGCAGAAGGAAGAGGTCGAAACGAACGGGGCCAATATGGCAAACGAAATGAGGGTGGACGTCGTGGTGGAGGATCCGGTCGTTACAAGACCTTCCAGATTAATCTGGGAAGAAAAGACAACGTTCTTCCTCCCGAAATTATTAATATCGTAAACAAGGAATTCCGGGATGAAAAGATCCAGCTTGGAAAAATAGACATCGACAGATCATGGTCATTGTTTGAGATAGAATCTGACAGAGCAGATGAAGTAGCCAATAAATTAAACAGTGCATCCTTTCAGGGCAAGAAAATCTCAGTCCAGGAAGACGCTCGACAACCCAACACTTACAGAAGAGGCGGAAGCGACGGAGGAAGACAGGGTGGCAGACCTGCTGGTAAATATGGTGGCAGGTCTTCTGGTAAGAAATACGGGGGAAACTCGAGTAGAAAAAGAGACTAAATCTTTACACAGGGTTCACCTTTTCCTAAAAAATCAATACAACGAGGCGCTTTCAAAAACCTTCATTCTTGAACTCACCTCGTTAAATATAAAAAATCAGCTCAACTAAGGAGCTGATTTTTTTTCGGCACCTCATTTTCAACCTGATAAATTATGCCTGACGAAGAAGCTTCAGGACCTCACGAATAGACATCTTTTTTCCCGACAGAAGAATTCCCAGCCTGAATATTTTACCACTCCCGACAACAGCCAGGACAATGGATACAATCATAATGATCAGGAATAATCCTAATTCCCATAGAGCCGGCATCTGAACAAGAACCCGGATCAGCATGACAGTCGGTGCTGTCAAAGGGAAGAAGGAGAGGATCTTTGTAAGGAGCCCCTCCGGATTGGCTACCAATGTAGAAACGAGGACCATCGGGATAACAAGGAATATGATGAGGGGCCACCCTAACTGGCCCATATGCTGCTCATCCTCCGAAGCGGCCCCGATGGCCGCATAAATGGAGGAGTAAAGGAAAAATGCCAGAATGAAAAAGAGAAAGAGATACCCCATACTTGCCGGACGAATTGATGCCGGCAGTGAAATATTCAAAGCAGGGCCGAGGACAAGGATAATCAGTAAAGATAGCCCAATCCAGAAAAGATACTGAACCAGGCCAGCCAGACCCAAACCAAGGATTTTCCCGAACATCAACTCCGAAGGGCGAACCGATGAGAGCATAACCTCAACAGTCTTGGAAGTTTTTTCGACGACCACCGATCGGCCAATCATTTGACCATACAAGAGGGTTGTCATATAGAGAAGCATTACAAATCCGAGAGAGGTATACAGATAACTGACAAAATCCTGTTCCTCTTCCCCCTCTCCAGAGGAGGCCTTCTGCTGAGACCAGGCAGGCTCCCGACTTAATTCATCAATATATGCCGAATCCAAACCCGCCTCTTCCAGACGGGTTCCTATCACCATTCGGTTTATCACACTCTTAAGTGTTTCAAAAGTAACAATATCGGTTGCCGTTCGGGAAAGATAGAGAAAACTCTCCCCTCCGTTAAAAGCCACCACTCCACCTGACAGATTCTCCGCATCAATCCCTACTTTAACTTCTTCGGCAGTATTAAAATCCTGAAAAATGAAAAGCGTCCTCATTGATGAATCAAGCTGCCTCTTAAGGGCAGGATTTACATCAACAAGCCCGATCCGGGTTCCCTCTTTCACAGTCATACTCTTCTCGGTCAGCAGGCCCGGAAGAACAGTCAAGGCGAGAATTAAGAAGGGACCGATGAGCGTGATTATAATAAAGACACGGGACTGAACGGTATTCTTAAAATTAAACTTAGCCATTATGAGCGTTTTTCTCATTACAGGATCTCCCCCTTTCCAACCATATCAATAAATATTTTATGGAGGGAAGGCCTTTTGATTTCAAATCTGGAAATGGATAATTTCTCTACAGCCCTTTTAAGCAGTTCATCCGAAGCCCCGGGTTCATCGATCAATTCTATCTCAAAGGCCCGGGGATACTGGATAAGCTTTACAACCTGGGGGAGACTCTTCAAAAAATCACCATCCCCGTCAAACTCCAGATAAACAGAATTGGAGCCATGTTCCCTTTTAACTTGATCAAGAGGCCCCTGAACCACGACTTTCCCTTTGTTCAGGAGAAGAATTTTATCACATATCTTTTCAGCCTGCTCCATGATATGTGTACAGAAAATTATTACCCGGTTATCATTTTTTAGTTCCGCCACGATATCACGAAGCTCATCGGAACTCACAGGATCCAAACCGGAGAAAGGTTCATCAAGAATAATGATTTCCGGCTCATGAATAATGGAAGAGATAAACTGGATCTTCTGGGCCATCCCTTTGGAAAGCTCTTCAGCCTTCCGATCCTTCCAGTTAAGGAGGTCGAACCTCTCAAGCCAATAGTTAATCCGCTTATCAAGAAAACTACGCTCACACCCCTTTAACTCTCCAAGAAGTCGAAGCAAGGATTTTACATCCGATTTCTTGTATAACCCCCGTTCCTCGGGCAGATAACCAATCCGATTTTTATCATCCTCACTGATGGTTTTACCATCAAAAAGGATCTCACCCTGATCACAGGATATGATATTCAAAATCATTCTTAATGTTGTTGATTTTCCGGCACCATTCGGCCCAATAATCCCATAGATTTCACCGGGGTTAACAGACATGGAAAGATTTTCTACGGCCTTAATATTTTCATAGTTTTTGTGAATTGACTTAACTTCTATCATAATCCTTAATATAACACGAGGGAGAGGAAATACAAGGAAAACGATGGTCTAAGAAGTTTTCAATGTATTAATCTTACCTTCAACGGGAAGACGAATGATGAATTTCACCCCGCCTTCAGGTTCTGATATGACACTTATATCGCCGCCATGATCATTGTTTATTATAAAATAGGAGACACTCATACCGAGCCCTGTCCCCATCCCCACAGGCTTGGTTGTAAAGAAGGGTTCAAATATCCGTTTTCTTACTTCTGTATCTAATCCCGGACCATTATTCTCAATCTCAAAACAGGAACATCGACAACCTGGTTCATACTTAACCCTGACGGTAAACCGGGGCTGCTTTGTCCCCCCTTCCTGCATGGCCTCCGCCCCGTTTCGTAATATATTCAACAGCACCTGCTGGATTTTCCCTTTATCACAAGGAACAGGCGGAACCCCATCGTCATACTCTTTTATGATTTCGATTAGTTTAAAGTCATACTCTTTTTTAAGATCATAATCGGTAGCAGCCAAATCAATTGTTTTATCTATCAAACTGGAAAGGCTGTAAGTAGATTTCCGTTCTCCATCTTTCCGGGCGAAACTGAGCATATTGGTCACTATTTCCGCCAGTCTGCTTCCCGACTCGAGAATATTATCGATCATCCTGGGGATTCCCCGCTTCTCCATGAACAGGCAGATATTATTCATATCCACCCCGACCTCCCCGGCAGCCTTAATATTGGCAGGAATGATTGAATCTGAACACAGCCTGTTCTTCATAACATTGGCGGTCTGCATGATTCCCGCCAGAGGATTATTGATTTCATGAGCCATACCCGCCGCAAGGCCTCCAACCGATAGCATCCGTTCAGATTGGACCATAATCTCTTCCAGTTTAACCTGTTCAGTCACATCGGTTATCCTGAGAGCAGCGCCCTGTATTCCGTTGGCAATTAATGGAAAAAGGGTCACATCACGATAGACCTGCCCACGGTCTGTCTGGAATAGCCGTTTTCTTTCGGTAAAGGGCAATTTATTTTCAATAGAATCAATAATCCGTTCCTTCTCTACACCTAATTCTGGAAAAACAGCAGAAAGCTCCTTATCGATCACATTTTCCGAAGATATTCCAATTATCTTCTCAGCCTCTGCATTCCACAGGGTAATCCGGCATTCGGGATTAACCCCAATAAGCATAGAGGGCATAGAGTCGACAATATTCTGAAGATATTTTCTTAGCTTTTTTGTCTCTTTCTGTCCGATGATCAGCTGCTCAAATATCCTGGAAACCACCAACCCACTTAAAATGAGAACCATTGTAGAAAAAAATCTCTGAATCATTTCATGAGGCTGATTTATCGGAAAAAAGTAAAAGAGAAATCCTTTTCCCTCCTCATTGAACCAGAGGAACCCAAAAAGAGAATCGGTCACCCAGATCGCAGCAGAGAGAAGAATCCCTATCCATAAACCAATAGGTAAAATCCCTGCCTTACTTTTCATTATTTTTCCCCCTCACCATCACCTCTGTCGACCAACCCTCACCCATGCAAAAAGAGGAATCCCAATGAGCAGGGTTCCTGAAAGATGAGCGACAAACCATTTTAACCAGGATGTAACCAACACCTCGGCAGGAAGCAATCCCAGCATCCATTTGAACCCGATTCCCCCCGTGGCCGTTAACAGAGGCACAATCAATATTCCGGAAATAAAAATTACCAGGACATCTTCAATGTGGATTAAGTTAAGTTCCAGGGATACTTTCCGGCGGGCAAGAGCAGCCCCCACAAGAGGTCCCAGGGTATTCATAACCGGAATCAAAAGAGCATACAGAAGGGGGGCCCCAAGGGAGATATAATTGGAGAGAAAGGTCCCAAGAGCAATTCCGGGAGCAATTTTCCAACCTCTATAAAAAGCCCCCACAAATGCGAGTCCCGCGGCTGGCCATATAGGCATGGGGAGGATCCCCACACGGGAAAAAAGGAGCCAGTTAAGATGAGATATACCCCAATAGAGAAAAGCAAAAATAAGATTGTCGAATACTGGATTTTTTTTATTATTCATTATTTTAGTCTCCAGAGGATGATATCGAACAAAAATCTCTAGATAATTATTTATTCAATAAATTCCTCTATAAGAAGACTATTTCATTATAACTGCAATTTCAAATGAAAATTCGATTTTTCAGGGTTCTTTTTTATTTATAACCTTATCAACAGCAGTAGAAATCTGTTTATACCCCGTGCAGCGGCAAAGGTGGCCAGAAAGTTCCCGTTTTATCTCGTCACCACTCATCTTTTTATGTCCAGACTCCAACGCTGTAGCACTGACAACCAGGCCGGGGGTACAGAATCCGCATTGGACGGCCCCTTCATCTATGAAGGATTGCTGCATGGCAGTAAGCTCCCCTTTTGCAGAAAGGCCTTCCACGGTGATAATCTCTTTTCCTTCGGCCCAAACACCCAGATATATACAGGAGTCCACAGGCTCACCATTCACCATGACAGTACAGGCGCCACACTCGCCGACTTCACATCCCCTCTTCGCGCCGGTCAGTTCAAGCCTGTCCCGCAATATATCGAGAAGGGATTCCCTTATATCAATTTCAAGTTCCAGTTCCCTTCCATTTACTGTAAATTTAATCTTTTTCAAAGTGCTGCTCATTATTGGCTCCTTACCTTGCATTACCTTACCGCTCCGATCAAAAGATTCTGTACCATCTCATTTCCCCGCCAAATCGGCTCCGGCCTTAAGTGCCCTTTCAGTACAGACTTCGATGAGCTGTTGCCTGAAGGCCTTTGACGCTCGCCAGGAGTCCCGGGGCCGGGCATCGTCTACAGCCCTCTGCCCGATAGCCTTCATATTGTCATCAGTGACCTCAAGCCCTTCAGCAAAATTTTCTGCTCCCGGACAACGAATAGGTACCGGGGCGGCAACACCAAGGGCAATCCTTACCTCGGAAAACCTGCCATCCTTTACCTTACAAAGGGCTGTTGCGCCAAGGTTGGCAATATCCAGAGCCTTTCTCCGGCTGAACTTTATATAATTCCCTCCGAATCCTTCATAATCCTTTTTGGCGATCAAAATCCGGACAAGGATCTCTCCTTTTTTAAGATCGGTTTTCCCGGGTCCCAGATAGAACTCGGAAACAGGGATCGTTCGATACCCTTCGGGACCGGCGATTTCAAGTCTTGCATTGTAACAGAAAAGGGGGGTAGCTGAATCACCACTGACGGCGCCATTGCAGACATTACCGCCCAGAGTAGCAACCCGCCTGAGCTGAGGCCCTCCAATGGTTCCTCCGGCTTCCCCGAGGACGGGGAGATGGGTCATTATAAACTCATCCTTCTCCATCCTGTCGAAGGTCACCATGGACCCGATGGCGATTTCACCCCCCTCATCCATAGTTATTTGATGAACCGCTTCGATCTTCCGCAGACTGACAAGGAGCAGATCCGCCCGGGGTTCATCCCGGAGTTCGATGAGAAGATCCGAACCTCCCGCAATCACCTCGGCTTCGGGAGCATCTTTCAATATTTTTACAGCCTCCTCAATGGAGGAGGCGTCCTTATATCCTTTAAAATCAAACATTCTTTTTCACTCCTTCAAATACCCTCTGAGGATCCATGGGGATTGAATTAAAACCAATCCCTGTTGCATGAAGAACAGCATTTCTGATAGCCGGGGCGGGAGAGATTGTGGGGGGTTCCCCCAGAGATTTGTTCCCGAAGGGGCCTGTAGGCTCAAAGGTCTCAACAAAATCCACCCCAAGCAGAGGTGTATCCATCATGGTGGGGAGTTTGTAATCCAGAAGGTTGTTATTCAGGGGCTTCCCCGTCTCCGGATGAAGTTTCAACTCTTCGGTCAGGGCATATCCCAACCCCATACTGATCCCCCCCAGGACCTGCCCTTCGGCCAGTTGCCGGTTAATGATTATCCCGGAATCGTGAACATTGTACAATTCTATCACCGTCACCAGGCCGGTTTTCATATCAACCTCGACCTCAGTAAAGGTTACACCGAATGAGAGGGCATTGGATTTTGTCTGAAAAGAGGTCTCCGCTGAAATGGGTGCGGATAATTCCCTGTTATAATAGGTATCCAGGGCTAAATCAGGAAGAGTCACAATGGCCTTCCCTGTTGCGGATTCTACAATTACAGCATCACGAATATCCAGTTGTTCTACGGGGATATCCCATCTTATCTCAACAGCCTTGAGGATTTTTCCCCTACATTCCATGGCCGCCTTTTTAACAGCCGCACCGGAAACATAGGTCTGCCTGGAGGCATAAGCCCCCGTATCAAAAGGAGAGGTATCCGAATCAGTGGTGGATTGGAGGAGAACCATACTGGTTGGAATCCCAAGGACCTCCGCCGCCATCTGTGACAGGACTGTATCCGATCCCTGACCAATCTCTGTAGCGCCCACCTGCATGTGAATAGAGCCGTCGGGCCGTAAGATTAAACGGGCACCGGCAATTTCGAGGCAAACAGGATAGGTCCCTGTTCCATAGGAGAACTGGGCCATTCCCACCCCACGACGGATATCCCCTGTCTGGTTCGCATATTTCTTTCGCTTCTCATCCCAGCCGATGAGCTCCATCCCCCGGGCCTGACATTCGGAAAGGCCGCAGGTGAGGATCTCAAGTTTTGCCTTGGGATCCCTGTACCCCACATCTACCTGGTTCAACTTTCGAAATTCAAGGGGTTCCAGTCCCAGTTTCAGGGCAACATCATCCATATGGGTTTCCATGGCAAAGTTTATCTGGGGGATCCCATAGGCACGCATGGCCCCGGCGGCCGGGGCATTGCTGTAAACTGAAGTGAGATCGAACTTTACATTTTCGGTCTTATAAAGCTGTAGAAAGGCGGTGCCCTGTTTTGCCGTAGGAGAGATCCCATGAGAGGCATAAGCCCCTTTGGCCACCTTCAGAATCGCCTGCCTCGCGACAATCCGCCCATCCTTCATTACACCGGTTTTCATCTTATATTTTACGGCGTGACGCACCCGGGTCCCGATGATGGACTCTTCCCGGGTCATCTCCAGCCGGACGGGTCTGCCGCCGACAGCCAGAGAGAGGTAGGCGTTGAGGGGCTCTACACAGGCATCCTGCTTGGAACCAAATCCGCCGCCGATGTAGGGTTTGATCACCCGGATCTCATGAACCGGTTTCTCAAGAGCCTGTCCGACTATCCGCCGGACGATATGGGGGATCTGAGTAGAGGAGACTATGGTTAGCCTGTTGTTCTCATCCAGATAGGCGTAGGAGTTGTGATTCTCCATAGCACAATGCTGGACCGTCCGGGTTTCATACTCACCCTCGACAATCAGATCCGCTCCGGCGAAAGCCGATTCGACATCACCGAACTCATAATTCATCCGCCCGACTAGATTTCCTGTCCCTTCATGAATCTCTGGAGCCCCCTCAGCCAGGGCATCCTCCACGGTGAGGATAACAGGATACTCTTCATACTCCACTTCGATGAGCCGGAGGGCCCGTCTCATGGTTATCTCATCACTGGCTATGACGGCGGCAATCTCATCGCCATAATAGCGGATATGACCGGTCAGTAAGTTTCGATCGGCAATATCCTGATGGGAAGATTCGGTGGACCAGGGGTGGCCCGCCGTGGGGAATTTATGGTCTGGAACATCTTCAAAAGTAATAACAGCCTCAACCCCCTTCAATGCCCGGGCGGTGCTCGTATCAATCTTCACAACCCGCCCATGGGCTATGGTTGACCGAAGAACCCCGGCCACAAGCATATCCCGCAGATGGAAATCCGAGGCATATTTTGCTTTCCCGGTGACCTTAGCAGCGGCGTCAAACCGATTGACTGATTTTCCTATTTCATTGAATTCCATTCCTATCCTCCCGCTTGCTGTAAAAACTGCCGGCTGACTTTCCCTGATAACATCCAAACTACTCCGGTTATTTCGATTTTACCCGAAATCGATTCGAACAATGAAAATCAGCCAGCTAAAAAACGTCCAGCCGACCTAAAGTAAAGCCTGCCGGGAAGTATTCCTGCCCACAAGTTTCTCAAGCATCCCCGAAGGATCTCCAAACTTGGCCAGGAAGATCATCGCACTTATAATGTAGGGTTTAAATCCTGCTTCCTTATAAAGGGGAACCCTGTACCTGTCAAATACCGAAGCGGCAACCTCACCCTCTTTACAGCTGACACCCGTAATATCGGCGGGCAGACAATGGAGGTAAAGTCCCTTGCCGTCTTTGGTTTTCTTCATCAGCTCTTCAGTACACTCCCAGTCCTTATAGTTCCCGTTCTGGGTAAGGAGTTCCTTCTCAAGCTTGTCGATTCCATCCCAGTCACCCGCACCATAAAGGTCAGTTCTCTTCTCCATGGCGGCAAAGGGCGCCCAGGATTTAGGATATACAATATCTGCTCCCTCAAAGGCTTCGGCCATATTGTTGGTTCGCACAAAAGAGCCGCCGGACGCCGCAGCCTGTTTCGCGGCGACGGCTTCAACCTCGGGCATTATCTCATAACCTTCAGGATGGGCAAGGACCACATCCATTCCAAACCTTGAAAGGAGCCCAACCACACCCTGGGGAACCGAAAGTGGTTTACCATAGGAGGGTGAATAGGCCCATGACATGGCAATTTTCTTACCTTTTAGATTCTCCACACCACCGAAGTGGTTTACCAGATGGAGGGCATCGGCCATGGCCTGGGTGGGGTGGTCAATATCACACTGAAGATTGACAAGGGTTGGTCTCTGCTCAAGGATCCCGTCCCTGTACCCCTGTTCTACCGATTCGGCTACCTCTTTCATATAGGTATGCCCCTTTCCGATATACATATCATCCCGGATCCCTATGACATCAGCCATGAAGGAGACCATATTGGCCGTTTCCCGGACGGTTTCGCCATGGGCTATCTGGGATTTCCCCTCATCCAGATCCTGAACCTGAAGGCCGAGCATATTGCACGCACTGGCAAAGCTGAACCTTGTCCTTGTGGAGTTATCCCTGAAGATGGATACGCCCAGACCGCTCTCAAACACTTTGGGGGATATATTCTTCTCTCTCATTTCCCGCAGGATTTCGGCAACCAGAAATGTTGCCTTTATCTCATCATCACTTCTTTCCCAGGTCAGAAAAAAATCATTGTTTTCCATCTTCCCGGTTTCAAGAGCAGCAAGCTCTTTTATCATTCTTGTAAGTTTTTCCATAATCCCTCAATTCTCCTGTTTATCTCTTCTAATATTATTCTGAAAAATTAAATACTCTTCAACTCTTTGAGGACCTTCTCCGGGGAAAAGGGCCAGCTTCTCATCCAAATTCCCACCGCATCATAGACCGCATTAGCGATAACGGGAGCGGCCCCATTTACGGAGATCTCCGAAACCGACTTGGCACCATAAGGACCAAAGGGGTCATCCACATCAATGAGTTCACATTTGAACTCACCGGGAAGATCCCCGATGGTTGGAACCCCATAGGAGCGGAGGTCAGTGGTAAGGCAATGCCCCTCATCATCAAAGAGCATCTCCTCATAAAGGGTATGACCGATAGACTTCATGACCCCCCCGTAGATCTGTCCCAGGGCATACTCGGGATTGATAGGCGTACCGCAATCCTGCAGGGCAAAATATTTATCGATGTTAATCCTTCCGGTTTTAACATTGACGGAAACCTGACAGAAATGGGCCCCGTAGGGGATGGATGATTCACCGGTTGTGAAGGAGGCCGATGCCACAATCTGGCCGGTCCCCTCTCCGCCCTGGGTGTACCAGGCAAGCTTTGCATAGGTCAGGCTCTCCTTCTTTCCCTTAACTGTCGCCGGGTAGACGAGTTCCAGATCTTCCACCGGCTCACCTAAAATTGCCGACGCCTCTTTCAGGATCTTCTCCCGCATCTTCTCTGAGGCCCTCAGAGCCGCCCCGCCGGAGAAGTAGGTGCCGCTTGATGCATAGGCCCCCTTATCGAAGGGCGCAATATCCGTATCCCCGGAGGTAACATGAATGAATTCCGGATCGAGCTTCAGGGTTTCGGCCACAATCTTTGTACAGACCGTATCAAGACCGGTTCCAAGATCCGCCCCGCCCGACTGAAGGACAAAGGTTCCGTCACCCAGCATATTCAAGGTGGCATTCCCCTGATCCAGACCGGGTAATCCGGATCCCTGCTGAATTATGCAGACACCCTTACCAATTTTGACATCCGGGTCGGAGGATTCTTCCCGCCTGTCCCAGTCAATGAGTTTTCGGCCCCGTGTAAGGGCCCCTTCAAGGCCGCAGCTGCCAACCGTGGCGACAGCCCCTTCCCGGCCCTCTCCGAGACATTTCAGAATCTCCAGAACAGAACCTTCGCCGATCCTGTTCTTTTCAATGAAATCAAAGTGGTCGATTCCCAGTTTCGCGGAGAGTTCCCGCATGGCAGTCTGAACAGCAAAAGACCCCTTGGGTGCTCCATACCCCTGGTAGGCACCGGTGGGTGGTATATTCGTATAATAGGTAGTCACATCGAAGTGAAAATTTTCACACTCGAAAAGGGGCAATGATTTGGAAACTCCGTTCATGGGAACCGTCAGAGCGTGAGCCCCATAGGGGCCCTGACTTGCCCGGACAGACATGGACAAGGCCGTAAGTTTACCATCCTTTGTCGCCCCGGCTTTAATTTTAATCTTCATGGGCTTACGGGTAGAGCAGGCAATAAACTCCTCTTCCCGGCTATACTGCTGAAAAATGGGCCGACCGGTAATCCAGGTGGCATAGGCACAGAGTTCTTCCAGGAGAATATCCTGCTTGGAACCATAACCGCCCCCGACCCTCTCTTTTATAACCCGAACCCTGTTTTCCGGAATATCGAGGAGCGTGGCGACAATCCTGCGCAAATGGTAGGGCACCTGTGTAGAGGCATGAACGATGATTCGATCCCCCTCAAGCCGGGTATAAACCGTATGGGTCTCCAGGGGGGTACACTGGATCTGACTGGTCTCATACTCCTTCTCGATTATCTCATCAGCCTGGGCAAAACCCTTTTCCATGTCGCCGATACCACCGGAAACTGAGGCGGCAATATTTTTCCGGGGGTTCCCCCCCACAGGGAACTGGTAGATAACCTTCCCTTCCAAAGGGTCTGCACTCTTATTCATGGCCTCAAGATCATCCGGAGCCCCGGCCTCATAAACCTGAATTCCGCCCTGAATCAGGGGAGCATCGGCCGCTGCAGCTGCATCAATGGTAAGAACAGGTGGAAGAACCTCATATTCAACCTCAATCAGCTTAAGGGCCTGGATGGCAATCGCCTCTGTTTCTGCCACGACCGCGGCCACCCTGTCCCCCACATGGCGGACTTTATTTCCAATCAACTTTCGATCATAAGGTGATGGTTCGGGAAATCCCTGCCCCGCCTGACTGTAATAGGTATCGGGGACATTCTTATGGGTGAAAACCTTTACGACCCCCGGAAGCTTTTCGGCAGCCTGAGTATCGATGGACTTGATAAGAGCATGGGCGTGGGGAGACCGGAGAACCCGCAAGACACAGGCACCCTGTTCCACCCGGTCCTCCACATAAACCTTCTCTCCGGCAGCCATCCGACGGACATCAGCCTTGGGCGCAGCCTTTCCGATGACCTTCAGGTTTTTCCTGAACTCGGGAATTGCCGGTTTATAGGAGGGGTCCGTCCTCCGTTTGACCACAATATCCACCGCATCAAAAAACTGCATATACCCCGTGGCCCTGTTAAAAAGCCCCGAAAGGGCATCAACAATATCGTCCCTGGTCGGTTCCGGGATTCGCTCCAGAAGCTCAAAAATCATCAGGGCGGCGGCGGGGGAATTGTACCCCGACTGTATACAGCCGGCATCCATCATGGCTGTTTGTATAGCAGAAAGTTCCCTTCCCTTCGAAAGGGATTCAATGGTCTTTACATCCCGGCCATCCAGCATAGGCCCCACAAGCAGTCCCGCTCCGACGATCTTCCCATCCAGGAGTATCGTGTCGGATCCGGCAAAGCCAAAACCATTGTCCGAATTCCGCACCGAAGGGATCCCGGCCCTTTTCAGGAGGGAGACCCCACTCTCGTCGCTCCCTGTTTCGATGGTAATATCTTTTCCATTCAAACAGAATGTTATCTTGATTGTTGTTCCATTCATACCAGCGCCTCCCGGCATTCGATCAGAAGATCTGCAATTTTAACCCCATTCACCTGCTTCCTGTATTCAGCAGATCCCTGAGGGTCGGAGGATGGATTCACCTCGTTTTTTATAAGATTGATCAAAGCCTCCCGTTGCGGTAGAGGTTCACCTGTCAGCTTATCCTCAAGCCCTGTCAGCCGGCCGGGAAGAGATCCCGTACAACCGCAGCCCGCTCCGATTCGAACCTTGGAGACTTTCCCGTCTGCTATTTCCAGATATACCCCGGCAGTGACAACCGGAACGGCCAGATGGGATCTGGCCTCCTTAAGGGTACGGCAGACGCCGGGGAAATCCGGGAGTTCAATCTCAAGGATCAGTCCTGCTTCAGAAGGCGATTCAAGATAGGATCCAGGAGCCAGCGTTTTACCCCCCGCCATATGCAGAACGCCACCGGCAGCCAAAAGCCCCGGGAGAATCACCGAGTTCCACCTGCCGGCACCAATATTCCCGCCGATGGTAGCCATATTCCGGATATTCCGTGAGGGGATGAACCCCGCAGCCGTCCGGATCCAGGCCGGCAGTTCAGGTGAGTCGGCTATATCCTGGAGGCTTGTACAGGCTCCTATGAAAAAAGCGCCACCTTCTTTCCGTATCCCGGACAATCCCAGGTCGGCAAGATAGATCGCATCAATTTCACCACCTCGGTCGGGAATCCCGGGAAGAGATCCGTCCCCTTTTCTTCCCCGATTAATTTCAGTTCCCCCTGCTAAAAAAACGCCCCCCCGGGAATGAAGCGATAAAGCCTCATCCACACTTCCTGGACGGTAAAAATGATTTATCATAAGTCTCTCCCATAGAGCCTGCCGGCCGCCTTGCCGGCTTCGGCTATCAATATCTCCTCATCAATTCCGGTAAGCTGCCCCTTCTCAACGACAATCTTACCATTACAAATGGTATAATCGGTACCATGATTATACCCTGAAAAAAGAAGGGCCGCCGCGGGATCACTCAGAGCCCCGCAGTATTCCAGTTTATGAACATCAAAAAGGGCCAGGTCGGCTGCCCAGCCCTCCTCTATTTTTCCAATTTTATTATACCCCAGCATCTGTGCCCCATTAATCCCTGCCATCCGATAAACTTCTTCAGCCGTCAGGGCGTCTGCCCCCTTGGTTACCCGCTGAAGGAGAAGGGCCAGCCTCGCCTCACCCAGCATATCCGAAGCATCATTGGAGGCGGAGCCGTCTACCGCAAGCCCCACATTGATCCCCAGATCATTCATCTCCCTGACACGGCAAATACCGGAGCCCAGCCGCATATTGGAGGCGGGACAGTGGGCAATATGAGATCCTGTCTCTTTCAGGACTTTCAGCTCATCATCATTAAAGTGGATACCATGGGCAAAAAAAACATCTTCACCGAGGAAATCACAATCTTCCATGAGTTTAACGGGCCGCCGTTTATACATCTCCAGGCAATACTCATTCTCATCCCTGGTTTCCGCAAGATGGGTATGGAGCCGCACCCCCTTACGCCTGGCAAGAGCCGCCGACTGTTTCATTAACTCTTCAGAGACCGAAAAAGGACTGCAGGGTGCCAGGACAATCTTCTGCATGGAGAAGTCGGAGGCGTCATGAAACTCATTTATCACCCGCTCGGAATCGGCAAGGATCTCATCCTCGGTCTGGACGACCGAATCGGGGGGAAGCCCCCCATCTTTTTTCGATCGGCTCATGGACCCCCGGGTCGGCGAGAACCTTATCCCCGTGTCCCCGGCAGCCTTAAACTGCAAAGCCATGATGTCCGCATGGATATCCCGGGGGTAGAGGTAGTGGTGATCCGTGGTAGTCGTACAACCGGTCTTTAAAAGTTCAGCCGTAGCCAGGGCTGTTGACCAGTAAACCCCTTCCGCATCCAATTTCTTCCAGATATCGTAGAGATAAACAAGCCAGTCAAAAAGTTCGGCATTCTGAACGGCGGGAAGATTGCGGGTCAGGGTTTGATAGAAATGGTGGTGAGTGTTGACCATACCGGGAATAACAACATGTTTTGAGGCGTCAATAACCTCGATGACATCTCTCCCTGTCTTAACAAGCGGATCTTCGGATAGATTCCGGCCAACCTTTTCGATCAGATTATCTTTAATCAATATATCAACATTAGAAAGCCCCTTTCCGGGGGCCGTCATCACATAAAAGCAGTTCCTCAAGAGGATCATCACTCTACCTCCATAAAAATATAAGCAATTTTCAGGACTTTTTGTATAAAAACCGACTTATCGAAGCCCTTTCAGGGCCCCTTCAATATCCTTAAGTCCACTTCCGGTTAAAAGGACCACCACAGAGGCGGAGCTCTCCAGTTCACCCTTCATCTTCATGAATCCCGCCCAGGCGGCAGAAGAGGCCGGTTCGGCAAAAAGACCCGATTTAGACGCCAGGTGCTTCTGAGCCTCAAGGATCTGGTCGTCACTGACTGTAACGACCCGGCCATCATGCTTTTTAAGCTTTGACAGAGCCAGATATCCCCCCCGGGGAACATCCACCGAAATGGAGTCGGCCAGAGTGGTACTCGGGACAGGGGGTGTAAAACCATCATTCTCAAAGGCCCGCACCAGAGCGGCACTGCCCTCGGCCTGAACAGCTACCAGGACAGGCATCCGATCAATGAGCCCAAATGTTTTCAGATCCTCGAAACCTTTAAAAAGGCCGCTGATTATAACGCCGTCTCCCGTGGGAATGAAAACATAATCGGGAACCTTCCCCAGTTGTTTGAAAATCTCCAGAGCAGCCGTTTTCTTTCCCTCTACTGTGAGAGGATTGTAAGCCGTGTTCCTGGAGAGACCCCCTACCTCATTGGTATACTTCAGGGATTCATCGAAGGCCTCATCATAGGTTCCCTCCACTTTGACAAGATCGGCCCCATACTGGAGGGACTGAACCATCTTGGCCTGAGGTGCCGAGGCGGGCAGATAGAGGCGGATATTTATCCCCGCCGCGGCCCCGACTCCGCTCATGGATGAACCGGCATTGCCTGTGGAGGCAAGAACGATCTGCTCAACCCCATGTTTTTTCGCAAAGGCGGCCACCAGGTAGGAGGCTCGATCCTTTAAAGAACCTGTGGGGTTTGCCGTATCATCTTTCAGGAAGAGGCGGGGGAATCCCGTCTCCTCCCGCAACCGCGAAGGCTCCCAGAGGGGGGTATTCCCCACGGGGATTGGCGGAAACCACTTTTTTTCGACCGGAAGAAAATCTTCATTCTCCCAATTCTCCGGAAGCTCACCGGAAAGCCGAACTTCCAGAACCCCCCTGAGGGGTTCATCACCTTTCTGAGTGGCTGAACAATCCGGACAAACCATATGTTCGGGAAGAAGCGGCAGTTCCCTGCCGCACTGACTGCAGACCAGTATCCCCTTCATCATTTCTCCAGCATGTAGGGCAATGCCGCATAGAAGGCACTGCAGATCTCAAGGTCGGAAACCCTGTTCACCTCGTTGGGAGCATGGGCCTGATTCTCATCTCCCGGACCAAAGCCGATGGCGGGGATCTGGTGACGGCCGGTTGTGGCCACCAGGTTTGTAGAGAAGGTCCATTTATCAACAACAGGCTCCTCATCAAAGAGTGATTTATAGGCTTCTACACCGCTCTGAACAATCTTGTGATCCGCAGGAATTTTCCAGGTGGGAAAGTAAAGCTCCTGACTGTAATCTGTGCCTTTCCACCCCTTCTTGGCATAATCGGGCATGGTAACTTCGATCTCAGATTCGGGGTCCCCGGTTGCCTCGGACATGGCTTTTCGAACCTGATTCATGGCAAGTTCGGCGTCTTCACCCCAGGTGAGCCTTCTATCAAGATAGATCATGGCCTGATCGGGAACCGCACACTGGGATGGTCCTTTAACATCGATCTGGGAAACAACGATGGTTCCCTTGCCAAGGAAATTATCCTCATCGGGTTGAAGTTCATCATTCAGCTTCTCCATGGCAAGAACGGCCTTGGCAGCCTTGTAGGCGGCACTGACTCCCCGTTCCGGAGCTGATCCATGGGAAGAAACACCCTTCAATCGAGCAACAATCTCCATTCTACCCCGGTGCCCCCGGGTAAGCCGGCAGCTTGTGGGTTCGGTTGAGACAACGAAGTCGGGCTTGAAATTCTCCTCTTCGATAAGGTACTTCCAGCACATGCCGTCACAATCCTCTTCCATTACGGTGAATGTAAAATAGACCGAATATTCCCCCTTGTAATCCAGCTCTTTCAGGATCCTCCCGGCGGTCACCATGGCGGCGGCGCCACCCTTCTGGTCGGTAGATCCACGTCCGTGGACAAGGCCATCCTCGATATCGCCGGAGAAGGGGTCCTTCTTCCACTGGGCCAGGTCCCCCGTCTCGACCGTATCGATATGGGCATCAAAGGCCAGGATCTTCGGGCCTGATCCCACCCGGGCGACAACTGACCCCAAACCGTCAAACCGAACCTCGTCAAAGCCGTACCCCTCGCACATCTTTGCTATTGCCCGGCAGACATTCTCTTCCTGACTGCTGTATGATTTAATTTTAACCATCTCACTCAAGACTCTGGCTGTATCATTCCGATAATCTTCAGCCATCGCTTTAATTTTCCTGCTTATCTCCATTTATATCTCCTATGGTGCTATTGTATTCATTCGTTCCCACATGGCCTTCCCGTCTTTCCGGGCTTTGGCATAGATTGCCTCAACTCCTTCGGGAAAACGCTCTTCCGGAAATTTTCTCTCTTCAAGTACGATATTTCCCCCAATCACTACGGTTCTTACGATGGAAGAGCCCATTCCAAAGGCCATATGACCTGCAATATTTTCGGGGACCAGGGGGGTCGGAGCATTATAATCGGCGATAACAATATCCGCGGTATACCCCTCCTCGAGCCTTCCAAAGGGCTTTCCGAAATTCCGTTCCAGGATCCTGTTTCCATTCTGCAGGGCAGAGAGAAAATCCCCGGGCCACCATGCCCCCCCCGCATCCTTATGTTTGAAGTAGGCAAATTTAAACTCTTCAAACATATCATTCCCTATCCCGTCTGTTCCCAGGGCCAGGTTTTTTAAGAGTGGAAGATTTTTATTGTATCCCACACCATTATTCATATTCGATCTTGAGTTGTGAACAAGGAAGGCATCCCGATCATTTATAATCTCGATCTCCTCGGGACTCAGGAAAATCCCATGAACAATCAGGCTTTTATCATTGATAATACCTGAATCATCAAGCCTGCGGATAAGGTCCTTTCCATAATTAACATGGGAGTGGGAGACATCGTATCGGTCCTCGGCCACATGGATATGCAGCCCCTTTCCAGTCTGTTTTACAGCATCGGCCAGAAGTTCCAGACCCTCCTCGGGTACGGTACAGGGGGCATGGGCCCCGATGTGAGCCTCAAAAAGTCCGGGGCCGGTTCCATCAGCCTTCTCTTTATCTACCATTTTTGCAAAATCAATATTCTCTTTCACCCCGCGGAGCATCTCATCCCGACCATTACGATCGGTAACCTCATAACAACTGGCTCCCCGGAGGCCGACCTTCTCAAAAGCGCTCTTCAATGTGGCAAGAGAACCTTCAATGCAGGAAGGACCCGCATGATGGTCAATTACCGAAGTTGTACCCGCCCGGACAGCATCAAGGCTGCAGATCAGACCGGAAGAATAAAGGCTATCCTCATCCAGAGCTCTATCCATTCGCCACCAGAGATTTTTAAGGGTGGATACAAAGTCAGGGGTGGGTCCGATATCGGCCATAATCCCCCGGGCAAGACCTGAGTAGTAGTGGTTGTGGCTGCATACGATACCGGGGAAGACAAGACCACCCCGGGCATCAATCGTTTTTCCAGCTTCCCCGGCGGGAAGAGCCGCTGTTGAACTGACCTCTTTAATCCTGTCATTTTCAATGAGGATATTCATCCCCTCCCTGATTCTGGGCGGATCAAATTCTAAAGCCAATGCATTTTTTATTAAAATCATCTTATTCCTCCATCGGGCCAAAGAGGGCCGGTCTTCGGGTGTGTAATATTTCCATCAAGGTAAAAAACTTTGTCAATTCATCGGAATTTTTTAAGGAAGAATCAACCTTGCCATCCTTAAAAGGGGTACTCCCTGTCTCTCCGGTCCTGTCACGGCTCTCTGTATTTGGAGGAAGTCTGTACACAAGGGAATCACCCTCAAGGAACCACCCGGGATTTTCCGAATCATCAAAATCCGCCCGGCTTGAGAAAACGGTAGGCTTATCCTTATAAGGATTGCCCTCCCAGGGGCAGAAGGTTCCGCAGTTTCCGCACTCATTACAGTATCCGTCAATATGAATAATCTGACTCTTCTGCATGAAGCCGGCCTCTTCGGGAAGAGAGACAAAGATATTGGCCCTGTTGGGACAGACATCCACACATTTCTGGCAGATAAAATTGCATTCAAGACAACGCGCGGCTTCGTTCTTCAAAAAACTATCCGGCGCCTTGTCATCGGCCTTTTCTGTCATAATAATCGAACCCTTCCTGAGTGACAGATCGGTTTTTCTCTGATTAAATTGCCAGAAAGGTTTGGTAAAAGGCCGATCCCACTCCGGATCCGCTTTACGGCAGATGGCATCGGCCGCCTTTCGTCCTTCCGATATACACTGTACGATTGTAGATGGGCCTGTACGCACATCCCCCACAACAAAAATGTCATCAGATTCGGTTTCACACCCCTCATTGGTCTGAACATATCCCCGGTTATCGGGGGTAAGTCCAAAGGCCTTAAAGGTTTCGCTTTCGGGATCGTCACCGATGGCATAGAGGAGTGTATCGGCTTTGATCTCTTCGGTTGTTCCGGTAGCCACAGGTCTGCGGCGGCCCGATTCATCCGGCTCTCCCAGCTCCATCTTCATACAACTTAATACCCCGGGAGATGTGAATTTTTCGGGAGTTGTCAGAAATTTAAATTTTATTCCATCGATAACGGCATCCTCATACTCCTCCCGGCTGGCAGGCATCTCGGTAAAGCTTCTTCGATAGACAATAGTCACATCCGCAACCCCGGGACAGCGAAGGGCCGATCGGGCCGTATCCATAGCCGTATCTCCGGCCCCCATGACAGCAACCGACTTCCCGAGGGTTATGCCTTTTGAGTCCTTATTAAATTTCGTTAAAAACGCCAGAGAACTCATCATCTTTCCCTCACCACCGGGTATTGAGAAATCTCTAGAAACATAGGTTCCTGTAGCCAGACAGATCGTCTGGAATCCAAGCGCTTTTATCTCTTCGCCGGTGGGAGAGGTGTTAAACCTGAACTGAACACCCAGCTCACGGATAAACGCCACATCGGATTCGATGGCCTCCCGGGAGATCCTGAAGTGAGGAACCACATTCCGGACAACACCACCGGCATTGGGTTCCCGCTCAAAGACGGTTACAGAAAATCCTTCACGAGCCAGAAAATAGGCGGTAGAGAGACCAGCAGGTCCGGCACCCACAACGGCCACTTTTTTACCGTTATCCTCCCGCTTTTTAAAGTTCTTCTTAAAGTCATTAAAGCCGTTTAAGACAGCCTGACGTTTTACCTCCCGGATACCGACACAGCCTTCATAATCCATTCGGGTACAGTGAAGCTGACACTGATGATCGCAGATATGCCCTGTTATGGAGGGAAGCGCATTCTGTTCATAAATCAGGGTGAGAGCCTCCCCATAGCGCCCCTCGCCGGCCAGTTTGATATATCCGGGTATATGCTGATTAATCGCACAAGCCTGGATACAGGGGGCGACGTAACAGTCGAAGGCTGGCAGGACGCCTGCCACAGACGCCTCATCCGTTCCCCTGAAATCCTTTGTGAGTACTTTATCCGTCAGAGCATCGGAGGCCAGCTTCTCCAGGGCGGCCACATCAATCTTTTCACTCTCCCAGCCGGTTTCATTTTCCAGGAGGGATGCCATCTCACCGATTCGCAGGTATCCGCCGGGTTTCAGCATCTCCGTAGCGGCGGTAACCGGCCTTATACCTGTTCGAAAAACCCGGGCGACATTGTGGGCCGTAATCCCACCCGAGTAGGAAATGGGGAGAGTACCGTCAAACTCCTTTGACAGTCTTGCAGCCAGGTTTATTGAAAGAGGGAAAAGGGCACGACCGGACATATACATCTCATCCCCGGGGAGAATTCCCTTATCATTAACAGAACCAAGGGTGTTCGTAAGTTTTACACCAAAGGCAAGCCCGGCCTCCTTGGCATCTGCCCGAAGCCTCGTAAGGATCCCCAGAGCATCCGCATACTGAAGATCGTGCTCGAAGGATTCCCTTTTGAGGGTGAGGGAAGTGAAGCCCAGACCATCCATGGTCTTCCTGACCCAGTCATACCCCAGAAGGGTGGGGTTAAGTTTGACAAATGTATTCAGCCCCTTTTCTGTGAGCATATAACGGCAAATGGCTTCAATCTCATGGGGAGGACAGCCATGCATGGTCGACAGGGTTAACGAATTACAGATTTTTCCGGAAATGGGAGCCGCAAAAGAGTCGGGGACCTTTCCGAACTCCTTCATAAAGGTGGCGTCAGACAGAAGTGCTTCGGCTTCGGCAACCCAACCTTTGAAGAGGGACTCATTCGAAGAATCCATCATCCTGGAAAGGTACTCCTGCATGGGCGGTGTTTTTATCCCCTCTAAATCATAACCGACACTCATGTTAAAGACAAAACCGTCAGGTTTTCCATCGCCACCCAGCACCTGCCGGAAAAGGTGAAGAAGGACCCAGGCTTTTGCATACTCCTGCCACGCCTGCTCAAGGGAGAGTTCTGTCGACCACTCGGTATTATACCCCTCGTCGGTTGCATCTATGCAGGGTTTATCGATTTCAAGAGAATCCAGTTTCTGAACAGTCTTAAGTTCGATAAACCGGCAGCCGGTAAGCCAGGATGCCATAATATTCTGAACAAGCTGAGTATGAGGACCGGCGGCAGGTCCCATGGGAGTCGCACACTGTTCATTTGCCGAATCATTCCCGAAGACGGAAATACTTTTATCATTTGTCTTTTTGAAGATATTCTTTTCGGGTATGCCGAAGATGGTTTTCTCGGCTCTCCACTCATCGCGTACCCTTTCGATAAGGTCCGAAAAGGTTAAATACCGCATTTTGTCACTCATTAGAATCCCCCTGTATTTTTTCAAATGGCTGATAATAAACACGCCAATTAATTATAGTACATCAGGACAGGGAGGCGGTAGAAAAAATGAACAAACACCGCCGAGCACCAGGCCGTCTGTCCATTCTTTTTGTTTTTATTCTGAGAAAAAGAAATGGGAAAAACCAGAAGTCAGATACCCTTCCTTAAAGAGAAGGACAAAGCTTCCAATACGTTCAATAAGACTAAGATTGAATCAGGAATTTGTCAAGTTTTTTTGTAATAATATAGGTTTTCGACAATTTTGGCTTTTTTCGTATTTGGGGGTGAACAAAAAAAGACGCCCCCCGGACAAATCCGGAAGTCGTCTCTTTATTGTAATGGTTTGCATGGACATCTTCAAACCTGTTCGTGCCTCATTTACCAGCCGCCGGAGGCCCCCCCGCCGCCGAAGCCACCGCCCCCACCGGAAAAACCACCTCCGCCGAAGCCGCCGGAGCCAAAACCGCCCCCACCGGAGGACCCTCGGCGACCGGCAGATCCGAGGACAGAGCCCCAGAAGAGGGCTCGGCCGAGACCGCCCGCACCGGAACGCCTGTGGTATCTGTTCCTGCCAAAAGCCCTCCCGAGCCCGCGCAGGATGGAAAAGAAGATAAAGATTACTATGAAGGAGAAGTTAAAACCACCGCTGCGTTGTTTTGTTGAAGAGGTAGAAGAAGCCTGGCGAAGATCTTCCTGACTTATATCCGCTTCAGCGGTGATGACACCCGAAACGGCCTTTGAGGCGGCAAGAAGCCCTCCGGCATAATCTCCATTCTTAAAGTACGGGATCATCACCTCACGAACAATATAACCCGATTTAGCATCGGTAAGAGAACCTTCAAGACCATAGCCGACCTCGATCCGAACCTTCTTTTCAGCAAGTGCCAGAAGGATGAGAACACCATTATCCTTCTCTGCCCCTCCCAACTTCCAGGCATCCACGGTCCTTATGGAGAAACCCTCTAGAGAATCATCCTCCAGGGAGGGGATGGTTAAAACAACCGCCTGGGCGGAGGTTGTCCTTTCAAGGTTTGTCAAAAGCTCTTCTATCTCACCCTCCTCCCGGGAGGAGAGAACATTGGCATAATCGTTGACTCTCCCCTTTAATTGGGGGACATCCAGGGCTGAAAGGAGTGTTCCTGAAAAAATAGATAAAATAACAACAGCAATGGCCGTTAAAAATATATTTCTCTTCATTTAATCCTCCAGAAAAACGAGGCCGTCGGGCAACTCGTTTGTATCATCGGGCTTGACAGGAAAGTATTCAGTCAGGATCTTCCCGCAGGCGGTGATTGCATTGACAAGGCCATCTGCCTCAGTACCCGATTTCAGACTCTCAAGAAGATCCCCCAGGATCGAATCCCAGGCGGACTGATCCACTTTATCGTTTATCCCCTGATCGGCAATCAATTCAACCCGACGCTCCTTTAAGGATAAAAAGATCAGGATTCCCGTTCTGTCCCGGGTGTTATAGAGCCCGGAGGCCATGAAATGAACCAGAGCTCTTCGATAAACGGTACGCCCCATAACCGACCGGGGGACAATTAACCTGTCAAAACCGGGAATATTTGCCAGAACATAGATAAGTCCAACGACTATCAGGGTCGAAAGACCATAAAAACCACTGACCTGCCAGGTCACGCCCCCCCAGAAGATGCCATTTAACCAGGTTTCAACAGCAGGATGAAAAAACATCATAACACCAAAGTATACAATCCCCACAAGAAGGGAGAACATGAGCTCATAGTAGGCATAATCGGAGCTCTCGGAAATCATGGCCGAAGCAATCTCCCCGGAAGTTGTTTTTTCCGCTTTACCGGCGGCATCCCGGATCCTTGTAAGATCTGAAGAATTAAATTTCATACCAGCCACCTAGAAGGAAACCTGGGGAGCTGTCTGTGCATCCGCCGCGGCTTCGAAATATGGTCTGGGATCAAAGCCCGAAAGGTTTGCGATGAACATCCGTGGAAATTGCTTGATATAGGTATTATAGATCCGGGCGGTCTCATTAAACCTCTGACGCTCCACAGTTATCCTGTTTTCGGTCCCTTCAAGCTGATCCTGCAGGGCCAGGAAATTCTGATTGGCCTTAAGCTCCGGATAGTTCTCGGTTACGACCAAAAGCCTCTGGAGAGCTCCGGAGAGCTCACTCTGGGCCTGCTGGAATCTTTGAAAGGATTCGGGATTATTCAGGACTTCGTCCGAGATATTCATAACCCCGCCGGCCCGGGATCGCGCTTCGGTAACAGCCGTAAAGGTTTCACTTTCATGGGCGGCATACCCCTTCACCGTCTCGACAAGATTAGGGATCAGATCAAACCTGCGCTGATATACATTCTCCACCTGACTCCAGGACGCAGCCACCGACTCATCCAGGCCAACCATTTTATTATAAGTTCCCTTGAAATTGGAATAACACCCAACCACAAGAAAAAGGATCACAACTGGAATAATCCAGCGGAGTGATTTTCGATTCATATATTCCTCCGATTTTATCTGTACCTATACTACAATTAGTGTGAGGTATTATTCAAAAGATAAATATGAATTCCATATTTTTGAAATGATTTTTTTATTTCATTGATTAATCTTCATCAAGCGAGAGGGCATTGGCCATATTCATCAAGCTTTCCGCCGATTCGACATTTTCATTCGTTCCGACAACAAGCGTCTGAAGCGCATTTGTGATCTGGCTTATCCCCAGAGACTGCTCCTGCACCGAATCCTTGATTTCATTAGAGATGGACATGAGTCCCCTGGCATTTTCCAGAATATCCGATGTGGCGGTGGTCTGCTCCCGGGTAATCCCCTCAATTTCGGCGATCATATTATCAACCTGGTTTACATTGGAAATAATCTGATCCAGGGAAGTCAACGAAGTCCCGATATTCCCCATATTACTCCCCACAATTTTTTTGCTTTCATCGGTGATAGTAATGGTTCCCTGAACCCCCTGCTTTATCTCAGCGAGAATCTTTTCGATTTCCCGGGAGGAGGCCTGGGCACTCTCGGCTAATTTTCTAATCTCCGAGGAGACAACACTAAACCCCTTACCGGCATCCCCTGCATGTGCTGCCTCAATAGCGGCATTCATGGAGAGGAGATTTGTCTGGGCAGCAATACCATCAATGACCTGAAGGATTTCATCAACCCTGTTGGTCTTATCATTGAGTTTTGCGATTTCATTGGATATCAGGGTAAGGCTTTTATTAACACCACCGATTCCTTCGATCGTCGTCTTGATAAACTCCTGCCCTCTGGCCGCTTCATTCACATTTTCTTTCGATTTCACGGATACGCCACCGGCATGCAGAGCAACAGACTGGATACTGGCCGACATCTCTTCAAGCGAAGAGACGGTCTCTTCAATAATGCCATACTGCTTATCCGTATTCCCGGTAATACTCTTCAAGTTCTGAGAAAACTCTTCCGCAGTAGCGGATAACTCGGCTGTGGTAGCGGCTTCCTGTTCAATTGTGGCAGCCAGTGACTGGGAAGAACTCTTCAAGTGAGCAACTGCCGACTCAAGTCGTGACTTCTCAGTGACATCCGAAACAAGTTCTATATGACCGATTTTTCTGTCCCTCTTTTTTCGATCATAAATATAGGTTGTATCCACCTGAAAATTTCGATTTACCCCCTCATTGGTAAAAAATGACTTGGATAAACCTTTTCGCAACATGGCCACACCACAGTTCTCGGTTTCACATATATCAGCATTCCACTCGGAACACTGATGCCCCATAACGTCTTCCCGGGAAAACCCGATGATATTCCTGACTGGGGCATTTATGAATGTCCAGTTCATATCTATATCTGTTACCGACATGGGTAGATATACAAAATCAAGGATCTGTTCATACCAGTTTGTCATATCTTTCAAATCGGAAAGAACAATGAGGATTGTACCCGCAAGACCAACAGTCGCTGCGAAAAGGATAATTATCATTGAAGAAATACCTTCAACTCCGATTAAGGGCAGTACAATTTGTGTTATCAGAATAAGAAATATGGTTACGGCACTAGAGACAACAAGATGGAATATGATTTTTTTCTGCGACATAAAATCCTCCGAAACTAAGTATAAACAACTTAATTTAAGGATGCATGGGATTTGCAATAAATATTATTATTTTTATAGGGTTTATACGAATTTATGATAACTTTTCAGCATGAGAAAACTTTCGGTCTTTGAAATACCTTTAACTTTGGGTAATTCTTTCGTAAGAAAATCGACGAGCCCCCGGTTGGAGTCGATCAGAACCTCGGCAAAGAGATCATACTGGCCTGTAGTTATTGATACGTTCAACACATTTTCAAGCTTCGCAAGTTCAGCACCAGTGGTTTCAAGCTGATCAGAATCGTGCAGAGTAATCGCGATCATGGCCAGCTGCTGATTGTTGAGGATTTCGGGATTGATAAGTCCCTTAATCTCGAGGATCCCCGCCTCTTTCAGCCTTTTGATCCGCTGGCGAACCGTTCCCTCAGAGATATCGAGCGTTCTGGCAAGCGAATTGTTTGATTCATTTCCACTTCTGAGTATATCTATTATCTTCCAATCGAGTTCATCTGGTTCCATAAATTAAGTATAATAGATATCCCGATTTTCGACAATAGAGTAATATTTACGTTTATCGTTATTTATCTTGATTTTTATCCGTTTTTCGTTTTATACTAAATTGATAATAATTAAGGAGGCAGTTTCATGATAATTGGCTGCGCAAAAGAGATTAAAACCCACGAGTACAGGGTTGGACTAACACCTTCCGATGTAAAAAATTATGTATCCCGAGGTCATAAGGTATTTATAGAGAAAGATGCGGGAATGGGTGCAGGCTTTGAAGATAATGAGTATATCAAGGCGGGTGCCGAAATTCAGGGGGATAAGAAGAAACTCTTTGATGACTGCGAAATGATAATCAAGGTTAAAGAACCGCAGCCCTCCGAACTGGAGCTCTTTCATGAGGGGCAGATCCTTTATACCTATCTCCACCTTGCAGCCGATGAGAATCAGACGAAGAAACTCCTCGAGAAAAAGGTAAAGGCTGTTGCCTATGAGACAATCGAAGTAGACGGAAAACTCCCCTGTCTTATCCCCATGAGTGAAATTGCCGGACGCCTGAGCATTCAGGAGGGGGCAAAATACCTTGAGAAACCCTTTGGTGGACGCGGAGTCCTCCTGGGCGGCGTACCCGGTGTACAAAGGGGCAAGATTGCCATAATCGGTGCCGGGATTGTAGGGACCAATGCAGCCAAAATGGCCGTTGGCCTGGGAGCCGATGTTACGATCCTCGATATCAATGGAGAAAGGCTTGCTTACCTGGATGATATATTCGGACCCCGGCTCGCCACCCTCTATTCCACCGAAAATAATATCGAAGCCGCCTTGAGAGAGAGTGATCTGGTAATCGGTGCCGTGCTAATCCCCGGTGCCAAGGCACCCCACCTGGTAAGACGCGATCAGCTTAAGCTGATGAAAAAGGGTGCAGTAATCGTGGATGTTGCCGTTGATCAGGGAGGATGTGTAGAGACCACAAAACCCACAACCCATGACAATCCGGTTTATGAGATTGACGGGGTTGTTCACTACTGTGTTGCGAATATGCCGGGTGCTGTTGCCCTGACTTCAACACTGGCTTTAACCTCAACTACCCTGAAATTCGGTCTTATGATAGCAGAAAAAGGTCTTGAATCAGCCGCCAGGGAGAGTCGTGCCATTCGAACCGGAATCAACACCTGGGAAGGGAAACTCACCTATAAGGCTGTAGCCGAATCTTTTGGAATTGATTACACACCCATAGAGGATATTCTGAAATAGTCTATATCGCTCTGGAAAAGAGTAATAAATCCAGGCTTTTTCATAAATACACCAGAAGCAATTTCGAAAACAATCGATTTTTAAAATTGCCAAATTAATTAGAGTGGAGGACTGCGAAAGGAAACCCCCTGAAACAGCCCTCTACCTATTTATAGGACTTTAACACCTGAATCCTCATAGCATTTAATACAGCGAGCAAAGTCACTCCTACATCGGCAAAGATGGCCAATCCCATCCCCGCCATACCGAAGGAGGCCAGGATGAGAACCATAAATTTAATTCCCAAAGCCAGAACTATATTTTGCCCGACAATCCTGTGGGTCTTTTGTGAAATTTTCTTTGCCGTCACAAAGAGGGAGATAGAATCAGACATGAAGACAATATCGGCCGCCTCTATGGCGGCATCGGATCCTAATCCACCCATGGCAATCCCCACATCCGCCCGGGCTAAAACGGGGGCATCATTTATCCCGTCGCCAATGAATGCAGTTCTCCGTTTTTCGGTAATCAAGCCTTCAAGGGCGGTCACCTTATCTTCCGGGAGAAGATTAGCCAGATATTCGAGACCTCCGGCCTGAAGGGAGACTGCCCATGCGGCAGCCTCACTATCCCCGGTCAGCATCAGACTTTTTGAAATTCCATACCCCTTCACCTGCTCCAGAGCCTTCACTGAACCAGCCCGGAGTTCATCGGACAAGAGAATCCCGCCCATATACTCCTCATCTAAGGCAATGTGGATGGTTGATCCCCCACTCCCCGCTTCCCGGGATTCAAGCTCCCGATGTAATTTCTCCGAACCACATATCTCCATGATCCAGGAGAGTTTACCTGCAGAAATGGTTTTCCCTGATAGGTCTATGCTATTAGAATCCGCCTCTGGATAATCTGAGAAATATGCTCTGACCCCGTTTCCCCTGACCTCCTCAACAGAGTCCGGCTCAGGAAGGGTCCCCGTGATAGTGCGGAAAACCCTCGCCTTCCGAATAGAGACCGCGATGGGATGAGTGGAATGGACCTCTGCGGCAGCGGCCAACTCAAGGAGGAGGGTCTCCGGGACCCCCTTCGATGGAAAAAACCTGTTCACCTGAAAACGACCGACCGTAAGAGTTCCGGTCTTATCGAGCACAAGGGTATCGATCCGGTTTAAAGCCTCAAGATAGTTTCCACCTTTCACCAGTATCCCTAAACGGGATGCCGCCCCTATACCCGCATAGAAGCTCAAAGGAACAGAAACCACGAGGGCGCAGGGACAGGAGACCACAAGAAATACAAGGGCACGATATACCCAATCAGAAAATAAAGCCTCACTTACAAACAGAGGAGGCAGAAGTGCGATTAATACAGCCAGGCCAACAACAACGGGTGTATACGTGCGGGCAAATTTAGTGATAAACCGTTCCGATCCGGCCTTCCGACCACTGGACTCTTCTACCATTTTAATTATCCTGGAATACGCAGATTCTTCAAGATTTTTGGAGGATCGTATCTCCAGAACACTATCCTGACAAATATAACCACCTAAAACTTCATCCCCCTCTTCAAGCCTGCGGGGATAGGATTCACCGGTCAAAGCCGAGGTATCTACAAGACCAGATCCCTTATGAACAAAGCCATCCAAAGCTATCCTGTCTCCCGGTCGCACAAGAAACAATGTTCCCGGGAGCACATTTTCCGGATCCGTCCCCAGAAACTCATCCCCCGTTTTTACAAGCACCTGTCCGGGCCGAGAATAGAGCAAATTCTGGATAGACCGGCGGGAACTGTCGACGGCCCGGCCTTGAAAAAATTCTCCCAGCTGATAAAAGAGCATAACGGCAACCGCTTCAGGGAATTCACCAATGGCGAAAGCGCCGATTGTCGCAATCACCATAAGAAAGTTTTCATCCAGAACCCTTCCATGCCGAATATTTTTCAGGGCAGCCAGAAGGACCGACTTGCCGGCCAGCAAATAGGATATGAGGAATAAAGATATAACAGGAGGTCCGGAAAGATCAAAAACGGCACGGCCAATTAAAAGGAAAAAAAAGATCAAACCACCGACAATCTCAGGAACAACTCTCCTTAAAGATTCTGAAAAAGGGCTCTGTGATATCAATCTGGAATCTGGATTAAGGGGTTCAACCGTAACACCGTCTTCTATAGTAGAAATAAGTCTCTGTATTTCATTGATCACATGGGGGCTATCCGATTGATTTTTCACTTCCAGGGTCATAATCTGAGTAGCCAAATTTAGCCGGACTTCAGCAACCCAGGGTAATTTATCCACCGAATCTCTGATCACTGTTGCACAATGAGCACAATTTAACCCTTTTAACACCAGTTCGTTCTGCACCACACACTCCCCCTCAAGGCTATATGTTGATATATGCTTATATATTCATATGTTAACAGTAAAAAAAGAACTTGTCAATGGATTTTCACTCCTCCTGGAGATGCTCCTGACAAATTCTAAAAATAAGGATCACATGCTCATCTTTCAGAGAGTAATAGATATGCTTCCCCTCACGCCTTGCCCGGACAACATGGGCCTGCTTCAACTGCCGCAACTGATGAGAGACGGCCGGCTGTGTCATTTCCATTAATTCCGCAATCTCGTGAACACATAGTTCTTCCTCAATTAAAGCATTAATAATCCTCAACCGGGAAGGATCACCAAAAATTTTAAAAACCTGAACCATATGCTCAAGCTCATTCAGTGGAATCAATCTTTTAAGGACAGAGGTTATTCTGCCGGGGTCATGGTTAGGTGACACATCATCCTTTTTCATATGAAAGTTATAATATCATAGGGAACAAAATCTTGGAAGAAGATTGATAAAACCACGCCCCTCACTCCTCTCATAAGCCCCTCTATTCGGTCTTAAACTGACCAACCTTATCTTTTAAATCATCCACCACACCGGAAAGTTTCTGGGCGAGGCCCACGACATCCTGCATGGCATGAACAATCTCACCTGCTCCGGAAAGGGATTCTGTCATTCCCGTACTCACACTTGCCGAAATCCTGCTGACATCTTCGGTCAGGGAAAGGATCGATCTGGTACCATCCTTTATTTCATTTGAGCCATTTCTTATACTGACAGTCACCTCACTGATCTGCTCCGACGCCTCCTGCACCTGACGCCCCCCGATATTCAGCTCGGAAACTGAAGATTCAATTTCGGCGAAAGCATTAACCGTATCCCGGATTTCAGAACTGATCGAACTGAAAATCTCTACAGTCTGAGAGACATTATCATCTGTCACCTGTACAGAAGTGATTATTCCAGAAATGAGATCAGCGATATTTCTTGAGGATTCTCCGGCAGACTCGGCAAGCTTTCGGATTTCATCAGCAACAACAGCGAATCCCTTTCCAGAATCTCCCGCATGAGCCGCTTCAATTGCCGCATTCATGGATAAGAGATTTGTCTGGTCGGCAATACTATTAATCGTATTGGTCATCTCCTGGATGGACTGAATCTGGTCAACAACCCCCTTGAATGATCGAGAGGTGCTGTCCAGCATATCCCTCCCCGTAACGGCGACCGAATTCAGATTCTCCACCGAAACCTTTTTATTGGCCGTAATATTCGCCACACTCTCCAGGGAAGCGATCATCTCGGTAATCGCCGCCGTAGATTCTTCAACCATGGAAGCCTGATCAACAATCTGATTATCAATAGAGGATACATTCGAAGTGATCTGTTCGACAGCGCTGGCCGTACTGGCAATATTTGATTCGAGAGAATCCAGCTGACCACCTACCGATTTCAGATTGGCAGATATCTGCTCAACAGCGGTGGAGGTCTCCTCGGTAGAAGCCGCCAAATCCATCTTTATTCCGTCGGTACTCTCAACGGCGGATTTAACATCAATAATCAGGTTTTTCAACCGATCGATAAATTTATTGAAATTATCACCAAGCTCACCTATCTCATCCTTGGTTTTAATATTGATTCCAGTTGTAAGATCACCTTCCCCCTCACTGACATCCTTCATCATACTGCTGACCCTGCTGATATTCTTGGTAATCAATGTAATAGCCATAAAAAGGAATAAAAATATAAATACAAAGGCTGCTATCATTGATATGGTTATTGTCATCAAGATACTCCCGATTTTGCTCTCTACATCATCCTGATAATAGGAAAAACAGGTGATCATATCAGTAGCTTCATTATACTTAAGAAGGGCAATCTTTCTATGAGAACCTTCAACACCAGCACGGGTGAAATTATATTCAATTCTCCCATTCTTTTTTTCAAGAAAAATATCGATTAGAGATTCACCCGTTACACTATCCCTCAAGTCGGGTCTGACGCCGACAAAATCTTCATTTACATAAAAAGCAAAGGTCCCGTCTCCATTAAAAACAAAAGGATAAGATTCCTTAAATATTCGTGTATACTCCTCATCACGAATGATGTCATCAAGAAATTTGTCTCCAAAACTATTGGCTTCCCGAGAGTCATACATATTCTCCCTGATTCTTTCATAAGACATCTGCTGATGAGATTTAAGATTTTCTTCGATGTGATCGATGTACTCTCCCGTCCCGATATACCAGTTCCAACCCTCCACAAAGGCAGTTGCACTAAGCTTGGGAGAAGGTTCTGTCGCACCCGGTTTAGGAAACCAATAGGTGGTATATCCCAGCCCGGAAGCGGAATTATTGGTATTATTCAGCATATCCTGAGTATAGAGATTACCCTTATTATCCTTTTGCTCCTTAAGATCTGAACCTTCACTCGCCGAATTACTCATAACAAGAGCCGTATAATTATCATCGAAGGCAAAGAAATACCCATCTTTACCAAACCGGGCTATTCGAATAGCAGACTTGGCCACATCCTGGGCTTCCCTGCGGGAGAGTACGCCCTGTTGCTCGAGTTGTCTATAATGTTCTGCAATACTGACCGCCGATTCGACGAGAGTAGCCAGTTTGTTTTTTACATTATCCAACTCAATAGTTTTTTCATACTCGAGGCTTGCTTCACTTATAGAGAGCTGATTATCATAATCTTCAAGCTTACTCATGACAGAGAGAATAATGGCACCATTCAATTCATTGGCAACCTGTATCCTGGTTAAGACAAGGATGAACAAAAATGAAACAATCAAAATTATAGAGGAAAAAACCATTAACTTCCCTCTGATATTAATACGTATTTTCATAAAATTCTCCAATTTCGCTTTATTTTCAGGCAAGAGTCACAGAACATTAATTGGAAAATAATTAAATGAAAATTTGATAATCAACCTATTTTAAATTAAAGGTTGGAAAACCGCAATAGATATAACGATTTCAGGAATATTACTCCTCGAACAACTCGGTCTGCCCTCCCCGAAGCGCCTCTTTGATTCTTGGGATGATAAAATCCAGGTCAACCGGATTCCTGACAATATCGATCTCATCGGCATTCAGGATGAGTTTCGGGGCCATGTCAAAACTCTCAATCCACTCTTCATAAAGAACATTGAGGTCGGAAAGATAGGTGTCGGGAATATCGGCCTCAAACTCCCGTCCCCGGAGGGTGATCCGTTTTTTTAAGGTAGCCAGGGGTGCGCGGAGGTATACCACAAGATCCGGCGGCTCTAAAAATGAGGTCATAACCTTATACATCTCCCAGTAGGTCGTGAAATCCTTTTCCGTAAATGAACGCTGGTTGTACAGATTGCGGGCGAATATTTCCGCGTCCTCATAGACAGACCTGTCCTGAACTACCGATCCACCGTAAGTCTGGAGGGATTTATGGGTTTTAAGCCTGTCGGTTAAGAAATACATTTGAGAATGAAAGGCCCACCGTTCCATGTCTGCATAAAAATCCTCCAGATAGGGATTCTCCGAGACCGGTTCATAGTAGGGTTTCCAGTTGAGTTTATCACTGATGGCACCGACAAGGGTCGATTTCCCGGCACCTATGTTTCCCGCAAGCACAATGTATTTTTTCATACCTGAAGATCATAGTATTCTATCAAAGAGGATAGATCCATAGATATCTTTTTGATAAATTGATAGAAAGGCCGTTAATTTTTCATAAGGGAGAAAAAATGAATATTCTTGAATTGATCGAAAGCAGAAGAAGCATAAGAAAGTTCACAGACAAACCGGTGGATGATAAGAAAATTCAAGAGATCCTTAAAGCCGCCATGTATGCACCCAGTGCCGGGAATGCGAGACCCTGGCAGTTTTATATCATCAAAAGCAGACAAATGCTTTCCGAAATTAAAAATATTAATCCCTATGCGGGTATGGCTGAAGAGGCTGCTTTCGGGATACTGGTCTGCGGGGATCTGTCCAAGGAGATGTTTGAAGGTTATTGGGTGGTAGACTGTTCCGCAGCAGTTCAGAATATTCTCCTGGCCGTCCACAGTTTGGGGCTGGGGGCCGTATGGACGGGAGTCCATCCCATGGAAGAGAGAAAAGAGGAATTCAGAAAACTCCTGTCACTCCCGGAAAACATCATCCCCCACTCCTTCATTCCTGTTGGATATCCAGATCAGGAACCTTCAAAACCGGAAAGATTTCAGGCAGAAAATATTCATGTTATTGAATAGATGTTGCATGGGAAAATCTAATAGATAAAACTGCATCCCAAATAGAAGGTTTCAAGGAAAGAGGTCCCCGTACCATATATCCGATATCCCGCTTTCGGGTAGATTCGGCCAAGATCCAGCATCAGTGAAATATCGAAATCTGTTCCCACAACCTCTGTTGGATAGAAATTGAAGGCGGTAATCGCTTCCAGAGCAAAAGCATCGGGGACATACATTTTAACAGGAAGAGAGAGGGAAAAACCCTTATATTCAGCCTTCCCCTCCATGCCGAAGGCTCCAAATCCGGGACTCACCTCAAGAGCATTTCCCAAAGACATCCTGTAGTGAATATACGTTTCCCAGAGGTGAAGGTTTGAAATCCTGTCGGTTTCAAAAAAGAGGGTATAACGTCCGGTGAACCCAATCGCCCCATACCCCACCTCAAACCTCTGATCCGCGGCATAAAGTTCGGGATCGATAATTCCAAAACTTGTGTCAGACCTGAAAATCGGGATCAGGGGTTCCCCGGTCCTCCTCGGCCTGATGTAGTAATCACTGTAATTCGGAGGATCCACCCGATCATTGCTATAGCTGCCGCCATAGGCAACCGCATACCAGGTCAGACGTACAAACAACTCAAGAAGGAGTTCAGCTAAGCCCTCGGACTCTTCATCATCTTCATACCCGTCTTCATTTTCAGCATCCTCCGTCCCTCCCTTCTCTTCTTCTTCGGAACTCTCCAGAAAGGAGTCTTCAAAACTATCGAGCTCCTGGGCAGATAATGGCCCGGAAAAGAGGAAACAGGTAAACATCAGGATAAAAAAAATCTTCATTGAGTACTCCGTATAAAAACAATATACCGTCCTTTTCTATTAATAATCAAATTTTAAATTAAGCCTCCATTTTAACTTTTTTTAAGCTATGTTAAAATTAGGCTCGTGAGGAACGAAATTCGATGGATCTTATAAAAGCGGAAAATCTCAATCTGCATAACGGGCTTAAGGATATACTGATCGACGCCCGATTCAGACTGATGGAATCAACACGCTATGGTTTAATTGGTCCCAACGGTTCAGGGAAAACGACCCTGATCAGACTACTCCTGGGAGAACTTCAGTCTGACAAAGGGATCCTCCTTCGAAAACCTGCCCTTACAACCGGTTATCTTCCCCAGCAGCCCAGGTTCAAAGCGAATCAAACAATAGAGGATTTTCTCCTCTCGGACATCACGCCCATCACCAAAACACTTTCACACCTTGAAGAGGAGATGGGCAAAAAAAAAGGGGAGTGTCTGGAATGGCTCCTTGCCGCCTATCAGAAGGAGATGGAAAAGTTTGAAGAACGTGGTGGATACTCAGCCCTTGAAAAGGGGGAGGCTCTCCTGCAAAGGCTGGGCATGGACAACCCCCTCGATCAGACCATGGAGAGCCTTTCGGGAGGAGAGCGAAGCCTTGTATTTTTCGCCCGGGCTATCCTGCCGGATCCTGAACTCCTGATTCTTGATGAACCGGGGAATCACCTCGATTATCTGGGTCTCGCCTGGCTTGAATCCTTTCTGGCATCTTACCGGAATTCAGTCCTCATTATCTCACATAACAGGTACCTCCTGGATAAGACCTGCCCGAATATCATGGAACTTGAGGAGGGAAAACTCACCCTCCATACGGGGAATTACTCGGATTACAAGCGCAATAAAATGCGGGATCTCCTTACTGCCCAGGCAGCCTACAAGGCAGGACGAAGGGAGATCGATGAACTCACAAGGAAGGTGAAAGAACTCCAGGGCATTGCCCAATCCCAATATAACCCTCCAGCGACTGTGATGAACCAGTTAGGGGCCGCCGAGCGAAAACTCACAGAGCTAAAAGACAAATTCAGTGAAAAACCCGGGGCACCCGAGACCAAACTTAAAATCAATTTTGGTACCGAGTTCTCAAAGTCTAAAATTGCCATAGAAGTCAGAGAGTTCAGCTTTGGGTTCGGTGAAAAAAAACTATTTGAAAAGGGAAAGATGGATATCAGCTGCGGAGAGAGGATCGCCCTTATCGGCCCCAACGGCTGCGGGAAATCGACCTTTCTAAAAACACTCCTCTCCGAAGGAGACTGGAACAACAAGGGAATACGAATCGGTCCCAGCCAGCATATAGGCTATCTGAGCCAGCAGCCACAGTTCAACACTGCCGATGGCACAATAGGTGATGAGATCAGGACCTGGGGCCCCCTTTCGGCGGATGGTGCATTCAAGATAGCCGACAACTTCGGGTTCACCTGGGAAGAGATGGAAAAACCTGTTAAGGTTCTCTCGGGAGGAGAAACAAACAGGCTTCAGTTAGCCAGGATCATGTATAATAAATCCAATTTCCTCATTTTGGATGAACCGACAAATCACATGGATATATACAGCAGGGAAGTGATCGAAGAGGCCCTTAAGAACTATAAAGGAACTCTGCTCATCGTATCCCACGACAGGTTCTTTCTGGACAAGTTAGTGTCCCGGGTTATAGAGATTCGGAACATGAAATTCGAATCCTTTGACGGGAACTTTTCAGACTATTTCAAAATACGATACCCCAGCCTACCCCGCCTTTCGGGTTCACTCACATCAAGAGGAAGAGAAAAGAAAGCGGCAGATGAGAGAATCAGCCAGTCCGACTCTCATGCTATCGAGAGAAGGATAGAAGAGGCCGAAACCGAAAAACTTGATCTTGAGCGGCTGATCAAAAAGGCCCTGGCTGAAAACAGGGAACAGGAAGGATTGAAACTCACAGTAAAACTTGAAAAATTAGGATCCCGCCTGGATAAACTATATAGTCAGTGGGAAGCAAAATTATCATAGGATCCACTGAGTGCCCCAAAGCGTAAACTCATGAAAATTACTTTTCTGTAAAAAATCTTGACATTTTTTCACCTCTATTTTATATTAACTACCATGGTAGTTAATATAATTGAACAATTGAAAGAGCTTGGCCTCTCCGAATATGAGGGAAAAATCTATACGACCCTCCTGAAAGAGTCTCCCCTGACAGCCTACGAGGCCGCAAAACGGGCGGGGATTCCCTCATCCAAAGTGTATGGGGTGATAGATAAACTATCGACCCAGGAAATTCTATTGGAAGTTCCTGACGGAGCGAAGAAGAAATTCGCCCCCATTGATCCCAAGGATTTAGTAGAAAATTACCGGTTCCATATAAATCAGACCCTGGACACCCTGGCAGAGAACCTCAAAAAAGAGAAGCAGGAAGAGGATAATTATATCTGGAATATCCACGAATATGCGTCATTCATTGAAAAGGCAGAAAGATTAATCGCCGAAGGTGAAAGCTCTATCCTTATCTCTCTCTGGGTGGAAGAGCTGGATATGGTGAAACCCTTCCTGCAGGAGAAGGTGACCTCAGGTGTTAAAACAGCCGTGGTTCTTTTTGGAGGGGATGCGGATGGTCCGGGCCAGGTATTCCCCCACCCCATAAAGGACACCCTCTATAACGAAAGGGGCGGCCGGGGGTTCGCCCTGGTAGTGGACAGTAAAACAGCAATTACAGGAACGATCCGGGGCAGGAGGGATGTAACAGGGGCCTTCAGCAGGGATCCGGGGTTCATCCTCCTGGCAGAGGATTATATCAAACATGATATCTACATAATGAAGATTGTTCGACGATTCGATAAGCTTCTCCTGGACACATTCGGCCCGGGGTATAAAAAACTGCGAGATATATTTACCGATGAGGAGGAAATAAGATGAAAGTATGGCTTGATGGAAAATTAGTAAACAAGGAGGAGGCCAAAATTTCCGTATGGGATCATGGTCTTCTCTATGGAGACGGTCTCTTTGAAGGCATGAGGATCTACTCAGGGAAGGTGTTCAAACTGGAAGAACACATGGAAAGACTCTATCAGGGAGCCCATGTCCTGAACCTTGAAATTCCTTACAGCCGAGAGGCACTTGCCGCCATTGTTCTTGAAACGGTAGCCGCCAATGATCGCAGGGATGGTTACATAAGGCTCCTGGTTACAAGAGGAGCAGGTACCCTCGGGATAGATCCCGCAAAATGCCCAAAAGCCAGTGTTGTGGTGATCGTGGACGGTATTCAACTATATCCTGAAGAGCTGTATACAGCAGGTATACCTATTGTGACCGCCGCCACCAGACGGTTGCCCGGGGACGTATTCGATCCGCGAGTAAAAAGCCTTAACTACCTGACAAATATCATGGCCAAAATGGAGGCTACCAGAGCAGGCTGCCCCGAAGCGGTAATGCTTACAAGGGAAGGATACATAGCTGAATGTACGGCTGATAATATCTTTATATATTCAAAAGGTGTACTTAAAACACCAGCCGCCCACTTGGGAATCCTCGAAGGAATTACCCGGGCGACCATTATGGAACTTGCGGCCGATGCGGGAATTCCCGTCGAAGAGGGAGTCTACAACAGGACAGATCTCTATCTTGCCGAGGAGGTATTCCTTACCGGAAGCGGTGCCGAGATCATCCCTGTTACCGAGATTGATGGGAGGAAAATCGGTGAAGGAACAGCAGGTCCTGTTTCAGGAAAATTGCGAAAGCTTTTTCAGGATCTAATAAAATGATAGAAACGCTCCCCTGAACCATGCTTTATCGATCATGAAGCATGGCTTTAAACTGCCGGCCCTTGATATTCCCCTTAGAAAGGAGTGACAGGGCTTTATCAGCTGCCTCCCTCTTCACCGCTACAAAGGTAATGAAATCCTGTCGATCAATCTTTCCCACATCGGAGCCGGGAATTCCATCAGGAACTGTCAATGCCCCGAGGATATCTCCGGGGCTCACTTTGTTTTTACGGCCGCCGTTTATTGAGAGGGTCACCATGGCCGACTCCAGATCAAGATAAAGATCAGAATTTGAAGAGCCGCCCTCTATCTCAAGCTTTTCGGATTTAAAACTATTGTGTGTAAATTCATTTATCCCCTCAAGCCGAAAACCCTCGCTGGGTTTCATCAAGGAAAAGGCCATTCCCTCTTTCCCTGCCCGGGCAGTCCGGCCGATACGGTGGACATAGGTTTCGGTTTCAAAGGGCATGTCATAATTTATGACAGCACCCAGTTCATCGATATCGATGCCACGGGCTGCCACATCGGTTGCAACCAGAACACGGCTCGAACCATTGGCGAAACGAACAAGGACTTCATTCCGATCCTTTTGTTCAAGATCCCCATGAAGGGCCAGGCAGGGAACACCGGCCCGAAATAACTCATTGGAAACCTTTCGGCAGCCCTCTTTTGTATTACAGAAAATCAGGGCTGAAGCAGGGTTGTGTTCTTTTAGTAGAGTTATGACCCCGGCACATTTATCATCATGGGACAACTTGTAAAAATGCTGCTCGATAACGCCGGCAGAGTGGTGAGACTCCACTGTAATCTCTATAGGATTATTCAGAATCTTACGCCCCAGGTCTTTTATCTCCTCCGGAAACGTCGCCGAAAAACAGAGGGTCTGCCTGTCATCGGGGGCATAACTGAAGATCTCATTTATCTGATCAATAAAACCCATGTCCAGCATCCTATCGGCCTCATCAAGGACAATGGTTTTGACCTCTTCAAGATCCAGGGATCCGCGCTTCAAAAGCCGTGCCAGTCGGCCCGGCGTACCGACGACAATATGAGCTTGATGCTTAAGGGAATGTTCCTGCTTATATTGGGGCATCCCGCCGGTGATCTTGAGAATCTTAATATTATGTTGAAACCGGGCTATCCGGCGGAGCTCATCGGAAACCTGCTCGGCAAGCTCCCTGGTGGGACATATAACAAGAGATTGAACACGAAAACGTTCAACATTAAGGCTGTGGAGTAGACCGATTCCAAAAGCGGCGGTCTTACCGCTGCCTGTCTTTGCCTGGGCAAAAATATCCCCTCCCTCAAGGATTAGGGGGATACTCTCCTCCTGAATAGGGGTCATGGTATTATATTCAAGGGCCGCAAGGTTCTTGAGCATCTCTTTCGTTAAGGGGAGTTCTGCGAATGAATTCATGAGGGCAAACTACCATGGATAGGATAAATCTACAACGGCCGCAGGGGTCCTTGAGTTCATTCAAATTTAAAATATCACATCCAAATGAAGCTGTGTCCAGGTCCGAAGCCGTATATATCTGGAACTTTATCATGATATAAATTGATAGTGAATTGTGTAGAAATTTGCTTTACTCAACCCCAGGTCTTATAGTTAACAAGGTGAAAAATATGATTTGGTCTTTGATATTCTCACAGCTGATATAGAAACCTTTAACTGTACCTATCCTGATAGGTAAACTCAATTTCAGGCGAAGGTATCAGTTTTAAAAAAGAGATTGATCATTATAGAGCGTAATAATAAAGCTTTTTATTTTGACAATGGCTATTACAAACCGTAAACAGGAGGAAATAGCATTGAAAGAAAGCAAATTCACCATTAAAAACAAGCTTAAAGCGATTACAGATCTGGAAGTAGACATTGGCAGCCTCGAACTTTCCGATATTATTGATATTGAATTGCTACATTCCATGATGGATAGTTTTTATCAGCTTACCGGAATGCTGGGCGCCGTACTCGATGTCTCGGGAAAAGTGCTCGTTGCTGTAGGCTGGCAGGATATCTGTACACAATTCCACAGGTGTAATCCCGAAACCCTTAAAACTGCATCGAAAGTGACACCATCCTCACCCGGGGTGTACCGGAAGGAAAATTTAAGGCTTACCAGTGCAAAAACCATATGTGGGACATTGTTACACCTATTATTGTCGGGGGGAGACATGTAGGGAATGTTTTTATGGGACAGTATTTCCTTGAGAATACCGAGCCGAATGTTGATTTTTTCCGTAAACAGGCCAAAAAATACGGTTTTAAAGAAAAAGAATACCTTGCAGCACTCGACCGCGTACCCCGTTTTAGCAAGGATAAAGTGGACACCGGCATGCAATTTTATTCCAAACTCGCAGGGATGATCTCAACACTAAGCTTCAACTCCATTCAACAATCACGGATGCTCTCCGAGCGCAAACTGGCTGAGGAAGAACTGAAAAAGAACCAATTTTTATTACAGCAGGCGGAAGAAATTTCCAATCAGGGGGCATGGGAATGGGACATTATCCAGAATGAATGGTCATTTTCTGAAAACTGGCTTCGTATTCATGGCTGTCGATTATCTGGTATCACACGTGAAGAGTTGATGAAAATTTCTTATCCTGAGGATACCCCGAGAGTCGAAAAGGCCTTTCAAGATGCACTCAAGGGAAAGGCTCCCTATAATCTAGAACATCGTATTGTCAGGCGAAATGATGGTGGAATACGCTCTATCCAGGCTAAAGGTAACATAATATTTAATGATTCCGGGCAACCGGCAAAAATGTATGGGGTAGCTCAAGACATAACCGACAGCAAATTAGCCAAAGAAGCATTGGGTGAAAGTGAGCAAAAACTGAAAGCAGCACTGGAAAGCATGAGTGACGCTATTTTTATTTCAGATTCGGAAGGAAATTTTATTGATTTCAACAAAGCGTTTGCAACATTTCATAAATTTAATAATACGGAAGAATGTTCAAAAACATTAAAAGAATATCCTGTTTTTTTGGATGTATTTGATTCAGATGGAGAATTTGTTCCACTTGAAATGTGGGTCGTGCCAAGAGCACTAGGCGGTGAAACTGGTTTAAATAAAGAGTACATTCTGAAACGCAAAGATACAGGCGAGACCTGGATAGGAAGTTACAATTACTCACCCATACGAAACAGTGAAGGTGATATTATTGGTTCTGTTGTTGCAGCACGCGATATTACCGAACGTAAAAGTAATGAGATAAAAATTTCCGAAAGCGAGAAAAAATACCGTGACTTAGTTAATCTGGCCCAGGAAGGGATTTGGGTTATCGACAAAGATCACATAACCAGTTTTGCAAATCCCAGTATGGCAAAAATATTGGGGTATTCGTATGAAGAAATGAATGGGAAATCTCTTTTCGATTTCATGGATGAGACAGGTATAAAGCTTGCCAATGAAAATATAGAACGCCGAAAAGCAGGATTAAAAGATCAGCATGATTTCGAGTTTATACGTAAAAATGGTGATCGAATTTTCTGTACCATGGTGAGTGCACCAATATTAGATGAGACTGGCAACTACAAAGGAGCAATTGCCGGAGTTATTGACATTACCGAACGTAAAAGGGCTGAAGAAAAAATACGTGCGGTTGAAGAAAATCTAAAGAACACATTCGATCTATCTCCAAGCATTATTTGTAAAGCAAATTTAAATCTTGGTTATTTTGTTGAAGCAAATAAAGCCGTAACAAGGATTCTGGGTTACTCCATTGAAGAGTTTACATCCATACCATTTATTGATTTAATTCATCCAGATGATCAACAAATATCAACTGATGAAAAGAATGAACAGATAAAAGGTAAGGAGGTTACTTTCTTTGAAAATCGCTATCTGTGTAAAGATGGTTCTTATAAATGGATATCCTGGTATGGGACCAAGGCTGACGAGAATGGGCAGGTAACAGCCATCGGTTCTGACATCACAGAGCGAAAAGATTCAGAAGAACAATTAGCCGATGAAAAAGAACGTCTTGCCGTTACTTTACGCAGTATTGGTGATGGCGTGATAACGACGGACATTGAGGGCAATGTGGTGCTCATGAATAGAGTCGCCGAAAAGCTCTCAGGCTGGTCTCAACAAGAAGCCATAGGCAAGCCGCTTATCACTGTTTTTGATATAATCAGAGAAACAACAGGAAACCCCTGTGAAAGTCCGGTTGAAAAAGCCCTCTCATCGGGGAATATCATCGAACCTGCAAACCACACAGTACTGATCTCCCGCGATGGCATCAAACACAATATTGCCGATAGCGGAGCGCCGATCAAAGATAAATACGGTATGACGATCGGAGTTGTGCTTGTCTTCAGGGATATGACTGAAAAACTTAAAATTGAGAATGCAATCAACAGGGCGACGAAACTGGAATCTATAGGTCTATTGGCTGGTGGTATCGCCCATGATTTCAATAATCTACTCGGCGGGATTTTCGGTTATATAGACCTAAACTGAGCGATTCCTATAAGGCCGCCGGTTTACCAGTGGTTTTCTCCGGCCTGCGGGGCTCAAGCTGATAGG